>JAZUDH010000032.1:0-71736 GCA_045639565.1 Lachnospiraceae bacterium | reverse complement strand
AAACTGTCAAGATTAACTCTAGCTAATCTTTCCCGTTTACTGTTTTTCTTGGGTAGTTTCTTTATAGTGAGTTCTCTCTCACTTCTGAATATCTCAAAGATTTTCAGGGTTGCATTGTTGTTTGATTGTCAATGTTCATTTCGTTGTGTCTCAGCGACGCAACAGTGATATGTTATCACTTAGTACTCATTTAGTCAAGTGCTTTTTTAACTTTTTTCAAGTGATTTTCTTGATTAAAAAGCTCCCCGCTCAACGCGGTAGACTTAATCTATCACGTTTCTATAGCTCTTGTCAACAACTAATTTAATTTCTTTTTCATTTATTTTTTTACGCCAAAATGATGTGTTTTTTCTATATTATATATACTAAATATGGCTATTGATTATGATAACTCGTATGCCCTTCTTTGTTGAAATATTACTTTATATAAAGCATAAAGAACGGTATCTTTTAAATTGTCTCATAATACATACATATCTGGGGTATTCCTACCCCAGATATAACTTACTTTTCTACATATTTTAATTTCGATTCAAGCATAAATAATGACATACTACTCTGAAAGTAAAATGCTGATTCTCGACTGAATCAGTTTTGCTACCTCCTCAGCACTCTTCGCTCCGTTAAAATAGCTTTCTGCTTCTTCATATATTATATCCTTAATTATATTCGTAGCTCTATCTTTGCCAAAATCAGCTACTACAAATCTTTCCAGGTATTGATAATATTCATCCGAATAGTCTTCTCCATTTTCTTTTACTACCATTTCGGTAGTCCCCAATCGACCTTCATTATCATGTTTTTTGATAACATACTTGTTGGACATTTCATCAAATTCTATTCTATCCTCATATATATCTGTTCTAACTTCATTCCATAACTCACAACTATTTTCGTACGAATAGAAGTATTTGATAAAATCGATAATAGCATCCTTATGATTTGACTTTTGATTTATTCCTAGACTTACAGCATAAACTATTCGCATACCGTTATCTTTATCACTAGGGTACCCTATGAATTTAGCATCATTTCCGATAATTCTATTTGTTTCACTATATTTGTTTAATGATGAAACTGAATTATACAGCGCAAACACCTTTCCTTCTCTTAACAATTCGATCTGTTTTTCTAATTCATGTTCAGATATTGGATTTTTTGATGCTTTTTCGTTATATTTTTTACTAATATTCAACACCTTAATAAATAATGGACTATCAAAATGACACGTTTTTTTCTCCCAATCTATGAAATTCGATGCATCTATACATCTCATGAATACATCAAATAAATCTTCTGTCTCTGCTGGATCAGTCGCACGTACTATTACCCATTCATATGGATGTCCGCTTTTTTCTTTCTCTTCAATCGCATCTATAAAGCCAGAAATAGTCCAATTATCTTCATCTATATTCTCTGATAAGGTTGTTAGCATTGTATAATTCATCGAATGTGATGTTAAATATAACTTACCATCTAAGGATCCGTATTCGAAAAAACTATTCAAAAGATTAAATTCTTCTTCGGAAATTGTATCTGATAAATCCATCAAACATCCTTTTTCAGCCAAAGTAGCCAGATTCTCCCTATCCGCAGACAAGATGTCAGGTCCCTTTCCGCGCGAGATGTCATTAAATACTTTGTTCTTTGCGACATTATCAAAATAATCAATATCATCAAGTATTTCAAAATGAACATCCTTATGTGTCATCTCATATCTTAAAATTGTATCTTTTAAATAAAAGGGACTTGACCCTATTGATTGAATATATATAGTTTCTCTAGACTTATCTGCCTCATCACTAGTCTTGGGTGTCCCGCATCCTAAAATGGGTGAAAATAGAATAAAAAGAGTAATAATCTTTCCAATCTTTTTTGATATCTTCTCTTCATATACATTTCTCATAATCTCACCTCTCTATATATGCAATTGACACTTAATATAGTAAGCGAATAAGTAATGATGTAAAGATTAGTAGCTTGAAACGACATTTTTTCTTTTCTTTTGGTCTTTTTCAATTATTTTTCTCTATAAATAATATGAATCTGTTTTTAAATGTTGTATATTTCCTTCTTGTCAAATATGCCGAGATACTATCTTTATATAGTAATACGTGATCACGACATATTGTCGACACATAATTCATGTTTACAATATAACTACGATGTGTCTGAAAAAAGCAATTCTCTGGCAATTCATTCTTTAATTTTTCAAAGCTACTAGTGCTTTCATATCTACCTCGGATGGTGTTAACCACTATCTGATGCTTGTATTGCTCTACTGAGATTATTTCACTTGTCTCAATATTATATATTGCTTTTTTGGTTTCAATCACAACCTGTTTTGAAACAAGAATAAATTGGTTTATTGCTTCGATAAAATTTCTTTCAAATCTTACTTTATCAATCGGCTTGAAAACATATCTAAATACATGAAAATCCATCGCATCATCTAGGTACTCAGAAAACGATGTCACAATAAAAATATATGAATTAGGACAATTCTTTTTTATGATTTTTCCAACATCTATCCCCTTTGTTCCAGGCATCTCAATATCTAAAAACAAAAAGTCTATCCTTATTTTTGTTTTTAGCAATCTATCTCCTGAATCATATTGAAAAATTTCATACTCTTTATATCCTTTTTTTTTCAAGACTCTAGTTACTAATCCTGCTATCTCATTTCTAGCAATATCGTCATCATCGCATATTACAATATTCATTCTCTCCCCCTCATGCATTGTTGCCATCAGATATGATCACGACTGTATGATATTCTCTTTCTTCTTCATCATAATATGCATTCATATAACCCCCATGGTTTTGTGCTATTTTGTCTATACTTTTTAAGCCATATCCATGCTTTCGTGATTTTTCCTTTTTAGCATGTCTCGCTTCGTTATTACTTGAATTTATAAGAGATATTACGGTGAAACTGCTATTTTCTTTTTGCTTGATGCTTAATGCAATGTATGGGTTATCACACCTACTCGCAGCGTAATATGCATTATCATAAAGGTTGCATAGCAACGAAGTTATTTCATTATCAGCTAAAGAAAAGAGAGCGTTTTTTCTAATATCTACTTCAAACCTTATCCCATTATCTTTACACAACGCTTCGTATCTACTAATAATTGAGTTTGCTAAATCATTATCACTATTCTTTTTTGATGTTTGAAGTTCGTTTGAATATAATATACTATCAATATATTTTTGTGCTGCATTTTCTTCATTGCTTTCAATATACGAAGAAATGGCGTATAAATGCTTTTTTATATCATGAATTAAAATACTCTTATCTTCCTCTTGTCTAAGCATTAATTGATAATACTCATTATCATACTTTTCTTTCTGAAGCTGAAGTTCTAGTAAAATCATTTCGCTATTTCTTTCTCTAGAAACTTCATAGAAAAAACTAACCATTAGATTTATAAGTAAGATAAATATTTCGCAAGCTACTAATAGATAGGAGTATCTGATATTTAACTCAACGTCATAAGATATCCTGATTAACCCCATTACTATTATTAGTGAACATATAGGTATAAAACACAATGGAATCGCCTCTTTCAATGAATAGTCATTTCCTCTATGCGATTTTATTATTATTTCTGTCACTTTTAAAATGAGATAATAAAAAAGCTTTCCTACAATGACAACTGTGATCAAAGAAATAGCATCATGAGTTTCATATAAATTTAGAATCAACTTAGGAACCATTTGTAAAGAAATAATCTCCGTAACACCCATTGTTACAGTTACTGTTAAAGAATAAAAAAAGCAGGAAATTAATTTTATCCTGTATTGGTATCCCAAATATATAAAATTAATTAAAAAGAACGAAACGATGTTTACCACCGCAGAGTGATAGAATGTAAGCGCAAATAGAACAATATATAGGATCGCATATTCTAGAATAGAATTTCTTCTTTTCTTTTGAAAAAGACTATTAAAATATATCCAGTCAATTACTGCTTCAAAAAATATAGTCAGAAAGCATGAAATCACAATTAGCATTTTTTCTCCCCTTATTAACACCCAAAATTTTATACATTCCCTCAAAAATTTTTCGTTTCAAAATGCTTTACAAAATAATCTTCCTACATTTTGTTTAATAATATTATAAAAAAAAGATTGGCATCTGCCAATCTTTTCTAGTTGCTAAACGGAGAAAGAGGGATTTGAACCCTCGCGCCGGTTGCCCGACCTACACCCTTAGCAGGGGCGCCTCTTCGGCCTCTTGAGTATTTCTCCAAATGCCGAACTCCTCTACCAATTATGAAGTTCTACGTCATACGACGCAAGTGTTATTATAGCTAAGCTAATTTAGTTTGTCAACACATAGGATTATGTATTTTCTAGTATTGCTTTATCTATCTTTTCTCTTACAAGTTCTGCGATTTGTATTGTGGTCATGTCTTTATAGTCTTCATAATACAAAGGCTTTAAATATATAACCTTTACTGTTACCTTTTTACAGTTCTTTTGATCAAAGGGTTTAAAACTATCTATCAATGCACATGGTACAATGGGGGCCTGTGCCTTTACAGCACTCTTAAAGCTTCCACCCTTCATAGGAAGAGTTTCATTTCCCTTTTTGCTTCTGGTTCCCTCAGCAAAGATAATGAAGTTTTCTCCTTCGCTAACTCTTTTTGTCATCTCCTGAATGACTCTCATAGACTGTCTTAAATCAGATCGATCTATTGCGATAGAGTTAAGTGCATTTATTATCTGCTTTAGCAAAATGATGTCTTTTACTTCTTTTTTAAATACAAAAGAAAAAGGTCTAGGGCACGAATCAAGAAAGGCCATTATATCAAACATACCTTGATGATTAGGGAATATGACAAAACCATCTTCTTTTGGAAGATTCTCGACTCCATATGTCTCTACCTTTACTCGTCCCTTTTTGTTCATTGTTCTTACTGAACGCTTTATAAAGGCAAAGGTCTTTTCCTTGCTACAATGCTTACCCATATACCAGCTACCAAATATATATGTTGGTACCATGTAAATGAGTCTTATAACCATAAGTGCTATTCTCATTTAAGATTACTCCTTACAGTACTTTTCTTTGGCTATATCATAAAGATTATTTCCTTGAGAATCGATTACTACGATAACAGGGAAATCCTCTACATATAATTCTCGAATTGCTTCGGTTCCTAAATCATCATATGCAATGACTTTAGATGATTTAATTGCCTTAGAGAGTAATGCACCTGCGCCTCCTACTGCGGCAAAGTATACGGCGCCATTTCTAACGATTGCATCTGATACCGCCTGGGTGCGACGTCCCTTTCCTATCATACCAATTAGTCCCATGTCTAAAAGTCTGGGAGCATATTTATCCATACGACTTGCTGTTGTAGGACCAGCTGATCCGATTGGACGTCCTTCTCTTGCAGGGCTAGGACCCATATAGTAGATAATATTACCATTTACATCTATGGGAAGGGCTTCTTCGTTATTTAAAGTTTCATCCATTCTTTTGTGAGCAGCATCTCTAGCTGTATAAATGATTCCAGATAAATAAACGTAATCTCCAGCTCTTAATTCACTTGCTACTTCTTTTTTAAGAGGTAAACTAATCTTCTTTTCCATATGACCTCCTAAATAGTCGCATGCACATGTCTATTAACATGGCAGCATATATTTACTGCAACAGGTAATCCAGCGATGTGAGTAGGATAAGTTAAAACATTTACTGCAAAAGCAGTGACCGTTCCACCTAAGCCTCCTGGGCCTATTCCAGTTTTATTAATCTTTTCTAATAACTCTTCTTCAAGCTCCCTAACATAAGGAATATCTGAGTGCTCTCCCGCAGGTCTTGTTAAGGCTTTCTTAGCTAAAATAGCGCATTTTTCGAATGTACCACCTATACCAACACCAACTACCATAGGAGGACAGGCATTCGGACCTGCATCCTTAACAGCGGTTAATACTGCTGCCTTAACGCCTTCTATTCCGTCGGCTGGCTTAAGCATAAATACCCTACTCATGTTTTCGCTTCCAAATCCCTTAGGAGCTAGTGTGATATCAACTTTATCGCCAGGAACAATATTATAGTGTATTACAGCTGGTGTATTATCCTTTGTATTTATTCTTTCTATAGGATCGCTTACAACGGATTTTCTCAAAAATCCATCTACATATCCTCTTCGTACGCCCTCGTTAATCGCATCCTCAAGGTTTCCACCTTCAAAATGTACGTCCTGTCCGATGTTTATAAAAACTACCGCCATTCCTGTATCCTGGCAAATAGGAATCATATCCTCTTCAGCTATTTTTAGATTGTCTTCTAGCTGTTTTAAAATCTGCTTTCCTAACTCCGCTTCTTCATTAATTACTGCTTCGCTAAGAGCTTTTTTCATGTCTGGAGCAAGATAGTGATTAGCTTCTATACATAAATCACGTACAGCATCCGTTACTTCACTTACATTTATATTACGCATAATGTACCTCACATAAGTTCGTTGTGTTAATCATAGCACAATTTGCCTCACAAATCTCTTTCTTTTTCTTTTTCAATTAATTGACAGATGATATTCTTACTAATAGGGGGATTTATAATAATGAAGAAAAAAGACTTTATTGTCGCAAGCATATTTCTAGTTTTCTTAATTGTATCTGTTATTATCCTTGTGAATCTGCTAGTTAAAAATAAAACTCACGAAGAACCTGAGAATAATAGCGTCATTTCAGTTTCGGCTGAGGCCAAAGAACAAGTGGTTCAAGCCTCATCTACTGAGCAGGAAGCTACCAAATCTATATCAGTTTCAGTCGAGGAATTAGAAGCTAAAGAGGATGAAACCTTGCCTATCGAAGATGAAAAGGAAACAGCTCCTACTATAGCTAAAATAGAACCACAGACTAATAATAAGCCTACGACTTCAACTAAGATATCATATACTCCTAAAAAAGAAATTACTAAAGGCATAGCTAGCGGTGCTCTCTCAGTTTCAGGCGCAAATCTTGTTAATTCAAATGGTGAAATTGTTCAGTTAAAGGGACTAAGTACTCATGGACTAGCCTGGTTTCCTGACTATGTAAATAAAAATCTATTCAAAGAGTTTAAAGAAACCTGGAATGCTAATATTATTCGATTAGCAATGTACTCTGAGGAATATGGTGGATATTGTAGTGGTGGAGATAAGAATAATCTTCTTAGTCTTATTGATAATGGAGTGACATATGCTACTGATTTAGATATGTATGTAATCATAGACTGGCATATTCTTTCTGATGGAAATCCTAATAAAAATAAAAATGAAGCAATTAACTTTTTTGATTATGTTTCTGAAAAGTACAAGGATAACACTCATGTAATCTATGAGATCTGTAATGAACCAAATGGAGGTACATCCTGGAGCGACATAAAGTCATACGCCCTCGAAGTTATTCCTGTAATAAGATCACATTCACCTAATGCAATCATAATAGTAGGAACACCTACATGGTCTCAAGAAGTTGATAAGGCTGCTAATAATCCTATTAGTGAATACGATAATATTATGTACGCTCTTCATTTCTATGCAGACACACATAAAGATGGCCTTAGAAAAACAATGGAAAGCGCTATTAAGTCAGGTCTTCCCATTTTTGTCACTGAATACGGCATATGCGATGCCTCAGGTAGCGGTGCGATTAATGAATCTGAAGCTTTAAAGTGGATGGCTTTGTTAGATGAATACTCTATTAGCTCTTGTGCATGGAATATTTCTAATAAGAGCGAAACCAGCGCTATTTTTAGTTCTTCTTGCAACAAAAAATATGGCTTTTCAGAAAATGATTTGTCTTCGTCTGGAAAATGGGTTTTTAAAATGCTTACTGGAAAAAGTGTTTATGATTCTTCAAATATTTCTTTTGAAGAGACTGCTATGCCACCTCAAACCGATAGTACTCCTGATTACCATCCACAAAATGAAAATACCGCTTCGAAAACTGTTAGTAATCAAAGCGGTCCTGTAAATATTTCTTTGGTTTCGGTTAGCTCATGGGAAAGTGATGGAAAATCCTTTACTCAGTATAATGTTACTGTTACAAACACTAATTCCTACGATATAGATTCATGGAGTGGTGATGTTTCTTTTGACAATAACATCGAATTATCCCAGGGCTGGTGTGCTAACTACACGGTAAATGGTAATGTTTTATATTTATCTAATGCTGATTTTAACGGTTATATTAAAGCTGGAGAATCAACAAAAGATATAGGCTGCATCATAATTGAATAATATTATAAGAGCTTTGTTGTCCAATCGCCTGCGTTCCATACATCGGTTGCAAGACCGTCATAAAATTCAGGTTCATGGCATACCATTAGTATGCTACCTTTATAGGCCTTCAGAGCTCTTTTTAGTTCTTCTTTTGCATCCACATCCAAGTGGTTGGTGGGCTCGTCTAATACTAAAATATTGCTTTCACGATTGATAAGCTTGCATAAACGTACCTTAGCTTGCTCACCACCGCTCAGAACTTTAACAAGAGATTCTATATGCTTAGTAGTAAGACCACACTTTGCAAGCGCGCTACGTACTTCATACTGAGAGTATCCAGGAAATTCATTCCAAATTTCTTCCATACATGTTGTCGAAATATTTTGATCCATTTCCTGTTCAAAGTACCCTATGCTTAAGTAATCTCCTAAAGATACAGAGCCTGAAACTGGTTTGATTATTCCTAAAATACTTTTTAGTAAAGTGGTCTTTCCTATACCATTTGCTCCAGTAATAACAATCTTTTGTCCTCTTTCCATCTGAATATTTAATGGCTTAGACAATGGGTCATCGTATCCTATAACCAAATCTTTAGTTTCAAATATATATCTTCCTGGAGTTCTAGCTTCTTTAAAGTTAAATTCTGGCTTAGGTTTTTCAGCAGCAAGTTCGATAATATCCATCTTATCAAGCTTCTTCTGTCTAGACATCGCCATGTTTCTAGTTGATACTCTTGCTTTGTTTCTTGCTACAAAGTCCTTTAAATCTGCTATTTCTTTCTGCTGCCTATTGTATGCTGCTTCAAGCTGAGATTTCTTCATCTCATATACTTCCATGAACTTATCATAGTCGCCGACATATCTGTTTAGTTCACGATTATCCATATGATATATAAGGTTTACTACGCTATTTAAAAATGGAACATCATGAGAAATAAGGATAAATGCGTTTTCATATTCATTTAAATATCTTTTAAGCCAGTCGATATGTTCTTTATCTAAGTAGTTTGTAGGCTCATCGAGTAATAGAATATCTGGCTTTTGTAATAAAAGCTTAGCCATTAATACTTTTGTTCTTTGACCACCGCTTAATTCAGTAACATCCTTATCGAGTCCTAAGTCCAGTAATCCCAGTGCTCTGGCAACTTCCTCGACCTTAGAGTCAATCATATAAAAATCATGCTGGTCAAGTAATTCCTGGATGGTTCCTAATTCTTCCATGTATTCTTCAAGCTGTTTTTCATCTGCCTCACCCATTTTATCGCAGATTTCATTCATTCTGGTTTCCCACTCATATAAAAAGTCAAAAGCAGATTTTAACACTGCTTCCATTGTCATTCCTTTTTCAAGGACAGTATGCTGGTCAAGATAGCCTACTCTGACATTTTTAGCCCATTCAATTTTACCTTCGTCAGGCTGAAGCTTTCCGGTGATTATATTCATAAAGGTAGACTTTCCTTCTCCATTAGCTCCGATTAATCCTATATGCTCTCCTTTTAGTAATCTGAACGACACATTTTCAAAAATAGCTCGATCCCCAAATCCATGTGTCAGGTTCTCAACATTTAATATACTCATCTTTATTCCTTTCAAATCGTATATATACTAAAAGAGCGGGTCGATATCGGCCCGCCCTAAACATTTACTTTTAAGCAACCATCTCTTCTTTAGGTGGCATTTTCTTATATAATAACTGCAAAATAATAGGTGTTGTAATTGAAGATACAATGATTAACAAAATAACTGCTGTAAAATATACAGGTTCTACTAATCCAAGTGACAAGCCCTTCTGAGAAATAATGAGTGCTACCTCTCCTCTTGTCATCATACCTACACCAATCTTTAATGAATCAGCCCAGCTAAACTTACAACATTTAGCAACTAATCCACATCCGATAATCTTGCTTATTAATCCAACAGCTACAAATGCAACCGCAAAAACTAAAATAGATAAATTGATATCACTTATATCTGTCTTTAGTCCAATACTTGCAAAGAATATAGGACCAAATAACATGTATGAGTTAATATCCATTTTTTCAGCTATATATTCAGAATCTCGAATGTTACATAAAATAATACCAGCTACATATGCTCCAGTAATATCTGCAATGCCAAAATACTTCTCAGCTACATATGCCATAGCAAGACATAATGCAAGTCCCATAATGGGAATACGTCTTGTTCGAGGATATCTACCATCAACAAGCTTAAAAATCTTGTAGATAATAAAGCCTACTACTATAGAGAATGCAAAGAATAAAACTGTATCAATTGCAACCTTACTAGCCTTAGTTGATGCATCCTTCAATCCTACTACTACTGTTAATACAATAATACCGATAACATCATCGCTAATTGCTGCACTTAAAATAGTAGTTCCTATCATTCCTTTAAGCTTGCCCATTTCACGAAGTGCCTGTACAGTGATACTAACACTTGTGGCTGTTAATATAACTCCTATGAAAATAGCTGAAAAGAATTTATCTGATCCAACCTCTGCCGGTCCATAAAATGCAAAATACAATAATGTTCCACTTATAAGAGGAATAAATACACCCGCACATGCAATAAGTGTTGCTTTAAATCCGGTTTTTAATAAATCTCTTAAATTGGTTTCAAGTCCAGCACTGAACATAAGTAAGATAACACCTATTTCAGCCATCTGACTTAAGAAGTCGTTTAGGTTTACTAGACCTAACACGCTGGGTCCTATTAACAATCCAGCAATAATTTCTCCTACTACCTGAGGAGCTCGTAATTTTCTTGCAACTATACCGAAAAACTTAGCAAAGATTACAATATATGCAAGATCTCTTAAAATAGCGAATGATTCCATATTCACTCCATCTTGTGAAAAATAACGTTATTTGTTCCCCCATTCACAAGTAGAAATTGTAACACAAAATACTGCGTTTTCAAGATAATTTTTATTTAACTTTAGATTTCGCAGCTTTCATATGCTTATCTTCTTTGGCCTTCTTGTACCTATTCTCTATTAATATAGCATCTTCATCTGAAATTACTTTTTGCGTTTTTACTGCAAATGCTCTTCCGTTTTCTGCCTTTCTGACCCTTATTTTTGTTTTTATATATCCATGTTCGCTACACTGTGCAACTGCTAAAAAATACTTTCCTGTGGGTGCAAATAATTTTACTATTTTCCTTGATGTCTTATCACACAGATAACAATTAATATTCTTTACTTCCTTATCTGTCATCATAGTTTCTCTAGATGAAAAAGTTCTAGATATATATTTTATATAGTCCGCAAAGACTTCGTGTATCTCATGCTGCTTATCTTTTGGCGGAATAAATGTGTCATAAGAATGATATTTTAGTGTTGCTTCTTTCTTTATTTTAGAAAAAACCTTAGCTGTATAGTAAGCGTCACTAAAAGCTCTATGAAAAGGGATATCTTTTTGTATTTCTAATATATCGACTGCGTTTTCAAGCGCTTTTCTTTCTTTGGCCTCATCATATTCTATAGCAAAAAGCTTCTGAACATCATAAAACATCAAAGGACCATCCATAAATGGCTTTATTCCGTAATATTTCATATTACGTTGAAGTTCTGTTATATCTAAGGGTCCCCAGGTGCAGAACATATAATCCTCACCACACCAATCAAGGAAGTTACTCATGACAGCATCAAAAGGATGCTCATTTTTAAGCTCAGCCATTTTAATATGAACAAGCTTTGAAGTCATGTAATGCATGGTCTTATATATCTGAGGTTTGATTAATGCACTAAATTCATCAATCATGACCCTATCTTCATTTAGTTTTACAGCACCAATCTCAATTATTTCAAAAGGTACCTCTGGATTTGTTCCTGGAACTGTGCTCGATTGATTCCATTCCAAATCTAAAACAATATAGTTCATGAATCGTTCCTTTCAAGATTCCAATATGCTATAATTATGTGGACATTTTTTATACTTGTCAATTAATAAAGTTTTATTAGGCCGGACAATTAATAATACATAAGGAGAATGCAACTATGCAATTTCACAAAGGTTGTTGGGTCAAGGAAAAGGGATTTGAGCTCTTTTCGCCCAAGGAAGTTCATTTTTATGAGGTTAAAGATAACACTTTAACAATTTGTGCTCCAACTATTCCTATTAGAACAAGAGGAGATGTTCTTGAAGGAATCAATTTAACTATTACCATTTCATCTCCTGCTAAGGATATTATCAGAGTAAAAACTAAGCATCATTTAGGAGTTACTCATAAGGGTCCTGATTTTGAACTTAATGTTACTGATGCTTCTATTCTTAATATAGAAGATTTAGAAGATAAGTTCATCTTAACAAGCGGTGGATTAACTCTTGAAGTTACAAAAAATCCTTTCTCGCTTGTATATAAGAGAGACGGTGAAATTCTCACTAAAGGTAATGATCTTGCCTGTGTTAAAGAAGACTGGCATGGCTATTACTACGACCTCGATGGTGATACCAAGAATACTTATATGACTCAAAGCTTAGGTCTTTCCGTTGGCGAGCTTGTATATGGTTTAGGTGAAAGATTCACTGCCTTTACAAAAAATGGTCAGAATGTAGAAATCTGGAATGAAGACGGTGGTACTAATACTCAGATCTCTTATAAAAATATTCCTTTCTACATTACAAATAAAGGATACGGCGTTCTTGTTAACCATCCGGAAAAAGTTTCTTTTGAAGTAGGAAGTGAGCTAGTAACTAAGGTTGGTTTTTCTGTAGAAGGTAACGAACTTGATTACTTTGTAATTAATGGTCCCTCTATGAAGGACGTTTTGATGAGATATACTGATTTAACCGGTAAGCCATCTCTTCCTCCTACCTGGACCTTTGGTTTATGGCTTTCAACTTCATTTACTACAAACTACGATGAAAAAACTGTTATGAGTTTTGTTGATGGAATGTTAGATAGAGATATTCCACTTAGAGTTTTCCACTTTGACTGTTATTGGATGAAAGAATTCCATTGGTCAAGCTTTATATGGGATGATAGAGTATTCCCTGATCCAGAAGGAATGCTTAAGCGTATTAAGGCTAAAGGCTTAAATATCTGTGTATGGATTAACTCTTATATTGGTCAGGAATCTCCTTTATTTAAAGAGGGTATGGAAAAAGGATATCTTGTTAAACGTCCTAATGGTGATGTTTGGCAGTGGGATATGTGGCAGGCCGGAATGGGACTCGTTGATTTTACAAATCCTGCTGCTTTTAAATGGTTCCAGGATAAGCTTGAAGTATTACTCGATATGGGTGTTGATTGCTTCAAGACAGACTTTGGCGAAAGAATTCCTACTGATGTTGTTTACTATGATGGCTCTGATCCTAAGAAAATGCATAATTACTATACATACTTATATAATAAGTGTGTTTATGAGCTTTTACAGAGAAAACGTGGTAAGGATGATGCTTGTCTCTTTGCAAGAAGTGCAACAGTAGGCGGTCAGAAGTTCCCTGTTCACTGGGGTGGTGACTGCTGGTCTGATTATGAATCAATGGAAGAAAGCTTACGTGGCGGTTTATCTCTTTTAATGTCAGGTTTTGGATATTGGAGTCATGATATCGGTGGATTTGAAGCTACTTCTACTCCTGACGTATATAAGAGATGGTGCGCTTTTGGTTTACTTTCATCTCATTCAAGATTGCATGGTTCAAGCTCTTACAGAGTTCCCTGGGCATATGACGAAGAAGCTGTTGGTGTAGTTAGAACATTTACTAAGCTAAAGGCAAAACTTATGCCCTATTTATATAAAACTGCAATTCAGGCCTCTACACTTGGTATTCCAACAATGCGTAGTATGGTTTTAGAATTTATTGAAGATAAAAATGTTCATACTCTAGATAAACAGTATATGTTAGGTGATAATTTGCTTGTTGCTCCAATCTTTAATGACAAATGCATTGGTGAATTCTATTTACCAGAAGGAACTTGGACAAACTTCTTTACTAATGAAGTAAAGTCAGGTGGCAAGTGGTATAAAGAAACTGTTGGTTATGAAGAAATTCCTCTTTATGTAAAAGAAAACTCAATCATTGTTTTAGGTAGTCATGATGATAGACCTGATTATGATTACGAGGTTGATCCTTCAGTATTCATTTATGAAATAAAAGATGGTTCCTCTATTGAAACCTCTGTTTATGGACAGGATGCCAAAGAAAAGATTGTTATTTCTGCTAAACGTACAGGTAACGATGTATATGTTACAACTTCAGCTAAGGTTGCTAATGTTACATTAATAAGCGATAATAAGAATCTTAAATTACATTTCTAAAATATATTAAAAGCCTCAACAAATTGTTGAGGCTTTTTTTAATGCTCCCAGCAGGAATCGAACCTGCAACTGACCCTTAGGAGGGGCCTGTTATATCCATTTAACTATGAGAGCACTTATTATATAGGATAGTTTAGATAACCCTGTAACCAGATAGTACCTTTAAATCGTCTACCTACCATAGGCTCTCCAAACAAATCTTGCTTATTAATACAAATATCTACCGAAATCTCATTTATTAGTAATGTCATCTGATAAACTTCTTCTTTTGTAATAGGATTTACTACTAAATTTAATCTTGTAATTTCTCCCATAACAGAATACATATCACATTCTACACCATATGGCATAAAAAAGGTATCCACTAATGTATATATATCTGCTTTTTTTATTTTCTGAGAAAGTGCTGAATAAACATCTAAATCATCCAGTGTTAATGATTCTATTGCTTCTTCATTTCCGTTTCTTGCTTCCTCTATTAATTTTTTACGTTTCTTATCTGATACAGCAGATTTTTTTGTTGCCTTGATATCTTTAGCAATGGGCATCACTATTGTTCCACTTGTTGATAGACCCGACAATGATATAGTAGTGCCTTTTGGATTTTCTCCGTCTTTATATGTCTGCTTAATATAATCCATTCGATTTCTAAGATAAAAAATGATTGAAATTCCTATCTTATTATCATCTACTACTCCAGCATAAGAAACCTTGTCTGCGTGCCTTTCAATTAATGCACGCTCTACCGTACTTATATTTGAGGCTTTCATAAAAGGAAAGACATATTCAAACATAAATCTGTCTTCATCATCCATCTCACCACAAACTGTAAGTCCCATATTCTCGCCGAACTCTAAATTGTATTCGGCGAGAAGGGCATCATCATCATAAGTAGTAAAACTTTTTTCAGAGGCATCCTTTATTGTTTTAGCTATTAATAATTGTAACTGCTCACGCTTCTTGACCCCTGAGAATCCTATAGCGCGTAAAAACTTATGCAAAGGTATATCCTCCTAGTTGCATTTATTATTTAAGAACTTCCTTGCCACCCATATAAGGACGTAATACTTCAGGAATTGTAATTGATCCATCTGCCTGTAAATGATTCTCTAAGAATGCAATTAACATTCTAGGAGGAGCAACTACTGTATTGTTAAGTGTGTGAGCGAAATAATTTCCGTTTTCGCCCTTTACTCTAATCTTTAATCTTCTTGCCTGAGCGTCTCCAAGGTTAGAACATGATCCAACTTCGAAATACTTCTGCTGTCTAGGAGACCATGCTTCAACGTCAAATGACTTAACTTTAAGATCTGCTAAATCACCTGAGCAGCACTCAAGAGTACGTACAGGAATTTCCATTGATCTAAATAAATCTACTGTGTTCTGCCATAATTTATCAAACCACATTGCAGAATCTTCAGGCTTACATACTACAATCATTTCCTGCTTTTCAAACTGGTGAATTCTATATACACCTCGTTCTTCTATTCCGTGTGCTCCCTTTTCTTTTCTAAAGCAAGGAGAGTAGCTTGTTAATGTCTTAGGAAGTTCGCTTTCAGGAGTTATTGTATCAATAAACTTACCAATCATTGAATGCTCACTAGTACCAATTAAGTAAAGGTCTTCACCTTCAATTTTGTACATCATGGCATCCATCTCAGCAAAGCTCATAACACCAGTAACAACATTGGAACGAATCATGAAAGGAGGAATACAATATGTAAATCCTCTATCAATCATAAAGTCTCTTGCATATGCAATTACAGCTGAATGAAGTCTTGCAATGTCACCCATTAGATAGTAGAAACCATTTCCTGCTACCTTTCTAGCTCCGTCAAGGTCAATACCATTTAATCTTTCCATAATTTCTGTATGATAAGGAATTTCAAAATCAGGTGTGTAAGGTTCACCATATTTTGTAACTTCTACATTTTCAGAATCATCTTTACCAATGGGAACAGAAGGATCAATAATGTTAGGAATTACCATCATAATCTTTGTCTGCTTTTCTTCAAGCTCTTTCTGTTTTTCCTCAAGTTCAGCAAGTTTTTTGCTATCCTCGCCTACTTTTGCTTTTGCTTCTTCTGCTTCCGCTTTCTTTCCCTGAGCCATTAAAGCACCGATTTCTTTTGAAATCTTGTTCTTTTCTGCTTTAAGTGAATCAGCCTCCTGCTGCACTTTTCTTCTCTCTTCATCAAGTGCAATTACTTCGTCTACAAGAGGAAGCTTTGAATCCTGAAATTTCTTACGAATATTTTCTTTTACTGCTTCAGGATTTTCTCTTAAAAACTTAATATCTATCATAGTTTTACTCCTTTAGTGTAACACTTTTTCTATTACCTTATTTTTGCTCTCTAGAAGATCACATTCCAAACTTTCTGAGAGAGCATTACCATTTTGGTCTCGAATTATATTAAGTACTGGTCTTTCAGGGAACTGTTTATTTTGTCTAACTACAACTGCAATTTCCTTAGTATCTAATACTACAACAGTTCCAACAGGATATACGGCTGTAAAATCTAATAATGTATTTACAATCTTTTCTGAAAACAGGATGTTCTTGGTTACTTTCAAGAACTCTACTGCCTCATACACTCTAGCTCTCGTACATCCGATACCACAAATCATTTCATCAAATGCATCACATACCTGCAATATTTGTGTTTCAGGAGCAATATTAGTAATATGAAGAGGATATCCGCTTCCATCCATTCTTTCATGATGTGATAAAATCATCATCTTACTTCTGTTACTTATCCAGTTTTCCTTAGCCATTGAAGCATACGCATTTGCAGGATGTTTTCTATATTCTGATTTTTTAGCTTCAGGTAATTCGTCGATATTTATATTAGTATATTCAAAATCGATATATCTTAATCCAATATCATGAAAAATACACGCAACGCCTAAATCATGAATAATATCTCTATTCAGTTTTAATTTAATTGCAACTAGCACAGCCAAAGAACATACACTGATTGAATGTTCGTATACATCAGCGCTTCTTTCTCTGAAATCATATATCTGTTCTATTACTTCATCTCTAGATAAGATATTAGTTATAATCCCATCCGCTGTTTTACTTAATTCTTCGAGATCTGAATTGTTAGAGTAAATATGTCTCTCCATTACAGATTTAACTTTAACTTTAAATTCGTCTTTTACTTCATCTCTTAGAATTTCTACCTGTTCAGGAGATAGCTTTTCATCCTGGATATATACCTCAGTTATTCCTAACTGAAGTATCTTTTGAACGTACTCCTTTTTGAGTACTGTTCCAGTAGCAAGCAATTCCTGATAATTGTTGGTCATTATAGGTCTGGCTAGTTTCTCATTACCTACAATATCACTTACTTTGCATAATTTCATCAGTAATCTCCCCTAAATTACTAATTAGATTTTTACTGCTTTTCTATTTCGTGCATAGCGGTTTTTAATGCTTTTTCTTCTTCAACACCTAGTGTTAGGTTACATGTACCACTCACGATTTCCTTTAGATAAGTATAGCATCCATCGCTACCATGAACTGAATTTAAAATAAATCCATCGTCTTTTTCATTTAACATACATAAAGAAAAGCTTAACTTTCCTCCCATCTGAGGAAAAGCATCATATTTGATAAGTCCAATCTTCTGATAAGATGATTCTAGCTTTCTAGATATATGTCTTATATCCTTACGATTCTTATCAGTCATTTCTCTTAATGCGACATTTTCAACAAAAAGACTGCCAATTTCCTTCTCCATACTTTTAGCATCTCGTCCTGCTGAAAACCTATTATATCTCTTTTTAAGTTTACATAACTCAATTATTAATACTATACATCCGACCAACAAAATAAATATCATTATAGCCAATATGAATAGTACTAATCCCATGTCCCATCCAGACATTCCAAGTTTATTTAAAAAATTGCTTTCCATATCTTATATTAGCCCTTTATATTTGCAATAAGTCTGTCTAGATCGTCATTAGAATAAAACTCTATCTCAATCTTTCCTGTTCCATCGCCCTTTCCGCTAATCTGAACTTTTGTTCCAAGATTCTGCTTTAACTTCTCAGCTATATCCTGATAGAACATATCGAGTTCCTTATTAACAGGAGGCTTTTCCTTTGCAGGCTTACCCAAATTTTTCACTATCTTTTCTACATCACGAACTGATAATTTTTCATCAAATATTCTCTGTGCAAGTACATATTGTTCTGTTGGATTCTCAACAGCAAGTAGTGCTCTCGCATGGCCTGTTGAAATCATATCTTCAATAACCATCTGTTGAACTTCATCGCATAACTTAAGAAGTCTCATAGAGTTTGTTACTGTTGATCTACTCTTAGATACTCTTTCTGCAACTTCATCTTGTTTAAGATTGAACTCAGTTAATAATTTTTTATAAGCTTGAGCTTCTTCAATAGGATTTAAATCCTCTCTCTGAATATTTTCTATTAGAGCTATTTCAACTATTTCCTGTTCAGTATAATTTCTGATGATAACTGGTACTTCTTTGAGTCCTGCTTTTCTAGCTGCGCGCCATCTTCTTTCACCGGCAATTATCTCATAATATGTCTTCCTATCCTGAACTAAGATAGGTTGTAATAAACCATACTGTTTAATTGACTCTGCTAACTCCTCTAATGCATCTTCATTAAAGTTTTTACGAGGCTGGTCTCTATTTGGTTCCACCATAGTTATATTTACTATTGTCTCTTTAGAACCATCTTTATTTTTCTTTACTTCATGTTCTACTACTTTGTCTTCCTGTAATGACTTAGGTATCATTGCATCAAGACCTTTTCCTAATCCTCTGGGAGCTGCCATTTTTTTACCTCCTGTTGTTGATTACTTCATCAGCTAACTTTGAATAGCTCTCTGCACCAGCTGACTTAGGATCATATTTACTGATAGGCATTCCAAAACTTGGTGCCTCAGCAAGTCTAACGTTTCTAGGAATTACAGTATCAAAAATCTTTTGATTTAATACACTCTTTACATTTTCAACAACTTGTAACGAAAGATTTGTTCTTGCGTCATACATTGTAAACACAACACCTTCCATTTCAAGTTCCGGATTAAGTCTTTCCTTTACTAGATTTACTGTATAAATCAACTGACTTAATCCTTCCAATGCGTAATATTCACACTGAATAGGAACAAGTACCGAATCAGCTGTAGTCATAGCGTTGACAGTTAACATACTTAACGAAGGAGGACAATCGATCATGATATAATCATAATCATCCTTTATCCAGTCAATTTCTTTTTTTAATATGTATTCTCTCTTTTCAGAGTCTATAAGTTCAACTTCTACTGCTGCCAAATTAACATTTGATGGTAAAACAGATACTCCTGGAACTACGTCTTTAACAATACAATCTTGAACTGAACATTCACCTAAAAGTAATTCATAAATTGAATTTTCTAATTCGTTTTTTTCAATACCAAAACCACTTGTAGTATTTCCCTGTGGATCTGCATCTATGACAAGAACTCTCTTTCCTTTTTCTGCAAGAGCTGCTGAAAGATTGATAGATGTTGTTGTTTTTCCAACTCCACCCTTTTGATTACATATAGCTATTACTTTTCCCATAAATACCTATTCCTTTATTTAGATTTATTGATTATATCATCAATAAGACCCATATTCTATCATAATTATTGCTATTTTGAATGTTTCACGTCCACTTTTAATATATGTTTCACGGACTTATTCCCCAATATATTGGGTTATTAATGTTTCACGTGAAACAATATTTAGCGTTTAATCGTTTTCATAGAAATAATGTTTCACGTGAAACATATTATAATGAAATAAAATTATTCCTAATAGCAAAAACAGCCGCCTGAGTACGATCAGTAACACCAATTTTCTTAAATAAACTGGTAATATGATTCTTAACAGTACGTTCACTTATATCAAAAGAATCAGCAATATCCTTATTAGACTTACCCTGAGCAATGCTAATAAGTATCTGTTTTTCACGTTTCGTCATATCCTTAGACTTATCGGAATCAGATTCTCTCTTTAATAATCTTGCATTTAAAGATGGAACTAAATCTGGCTGAATATACTTTTCGCCAGCATAAACGGCTTTAATTGCATCGTGTAATTCAGATGAATCAGAATCCTTTAATATATATCCATCACATCCTGCATCTAGTGATTCAAGAAGATATTCCATTTCATTATGAACAGTCAACATCAAAACTTTTAAACCACGACGTTTCTGCTTGATTTCTTTAAGAAGCTTAGTACCTGTAATATCTGGTAAATTAATATCAAGTATCACAACATCAATATCAGGATTAGATATTTTTTCACGACACTCAGCTCCAGTTGAAGCCTGATCTAATACCTTAAAGTTTTCATCAAATTCAAGTAAATGTTTGATGCCTTCACGTAACATTACATGATCATCAACTAATAATAGATTTATACTCACAATAACCTCCGAAAGTTCCCTAATACCTAATAAGGTATTTCAATGACAGTTTTAAATCCAACATCAACCTGTGGATAATAAATACTTCCATTAACCATATTAACACGTTCTTTCAAAATCTTTAAACCAAAATGATTTTCTTTATTCAAAAAATCTCCACTAACACCTATTCCATCATCAAATACTTCAAGAAAAACCTTATTTCCTTCATCCATAATTTGAACAAAAATAGTATTTGCCTTAGAATGTTTGATTGAGTTATTTACTAATTCCTGAATAACTCTAAAAAGTGTTAATAATATAATATTATCTAACTCATCAACATAATCAATCTTATATTCAATATTGATAGAAGTTCTAGATTTATATGTCTCTAAATGATTCTCAATCGTCTTCTTAAAACCGAAGTCATCAAATTGCATAGGACGCAAATCAAATATAGTGGACCTTATATCTTCAATAGTAGACTTAATTAATTTACGATTACTTTCCAATTCTAACTTAGCATGTACAGAATCAAGATCAATATATTTTCCTGCAAGTTCTAGATTGTGCATAAGCAAAGTCAAATTTTGTAAAACAGAATCATGAAGATCAGCAGCAATACGTTGTCTATCATCTTCCTGAAGTCTTAAAAACATCATCTTACTATTATCTTTATCATCTGGTTTAGTATTTAAAGAAATTTGACTTGCTTTAATACTATTAAGTGAATCAACCTTTTTAGTTATAAAACTTAATCTCTTATATACACTTTTTAGTTCTTCTTCAAGTTCTTCAATACGAAGTTTTTTTTCGTAAACTTGATCTTTATATATTCGTGAAGTTGATCTAGGAGAAAATAAATTGTAATCACAATCATCCTTTTTATTAAGAGATTCTATATAATCATTACATTCTCTAATCTCAGTTTCAATCTCAACAACACGATTCTGTATATCTGACTTTTCTTCGAGAAAACTTTTTTTAAGATCAAGTAACACATCATTAACTATATTATCAGTCATACATATCTCTCTTTATTTCACGTGAAACATTACAAAGGTTTTTTTACTGGTTTACCAGCTTTTCTAGGATACTTGTCAGGAGTAGATGAAGTCTTATTAATAAAAAGAATAGTACGACTATTGTCTGTATTATTTAGATTAAAAGAAACATCCCTATCAAATGTACCACCAAGAATGGAAAGAGCATTATTGCTTAAGGCTAACTCAGCTTCAGCCTTTTCAGATTTATATGATATAAATGCTCCACCCACTTTAACAAAAGGAAGACAATACTCACATAAAACAGGAAGATTAGCTACAGCTCTTGCAGTTGCATAATCATATTTTTCTCTAAAGGAAGGGTTAATAGCAAAATCTTCTACTCTTCCATGATAAGCAATAATTTTATCCAATGATAATTTATCAATCACTTCATTCAAAAATTTAATACGCTTATCCAAAGAATCTATTAGTGTAACCGATAATTCAGGTAAAAATATCTTTAAAGGAATACCTGGAAAACCAGCACCAGTACCAACATCAACTAAAGACTTTCCATTGAAATAAGAATACAAATCTTCTAAAGAATTAAAAGCATTAATAATAGAAAGACAATCTAGAAAATGTTTGATGCAAACATCTTCAAATTCTACAATAGAAGTGAGATTAATCTTTTCATTCCATTCAATTAATAAATCGTAATAATCTAAAAATTGTTCAATCTGAATATCGGAAAGAATAATATTAGATTCAGATAAAACATCACTAAGGTACTTAGCTTTATTATTATCCATAAAACCTCCTTACTTCTTATGAATAAACTGTTCTAAGTAAACCAAAAGAACTGAAATATCTGCAGGAGAAACCCCAGATAATCTTGAAGCCTGTCCAACAGATAAAGGTCTAAATTCTTTAAGCTTTTGTCTTGCTTCTAACCTAAGACTTGAAACATCATCATAATTAATATCATCAGGAATATGACGACTTTCCATCTTTTTAAACTGTTTAACCTGATGCTCCTGTCTCTCAATATATCCCTCATATTTTATTTGAATGCAAACCTGCTCGATTACATCATTAGGTAAAGAAGGTCTATCAGGATCAAGTACATATAAATCTTCATAGGATAATTCAGGACGACAAAGTAATTCTGCAATTGATGCAGCAGTTTTTAATGTTGAACTATTATGAGCCTCTAAAAACTCCTGAACATTTTTACTACCACCAACATGAACAGATTTAAGTCTTTCAACTTCATCCTTAATCATCTTTTCTTTATCTAATGTCTTCTTATAATCAATATCACTTACTAAACCAACATCATGACCGAATTTACGTAATCGTAAATCCGCATTATCCTGTCTAAGTAATAATCTATATTCAGCTCTAGAAGTCATCATACGATATGGTTCTCTATTATCCTTAGTAACTAAATCATCAATAAGAACACCAATATACGCTTCAGACCTATCAAGAATAAGCGGGTCTTTTCCTAAAACTTGCAAAGCAGCATTTAATCCAGCTATAAGTCCCTGAGCAGCAGCCTCTTCATAGCCAGAACTTCCATTAAACTGACCGCCACAGAAAAGACCATGAATAGTCTTTATCTCTAGACTAGGAAGAAGCTGACCATTATCTAAACAATCATATTCAATAGCATACGCGTTGCGTACTATTTTACAATTTTCCAAACCTGGAACGGTTCTATACATTTTGAGCTGCACATCTTCTGGTAAAGAAGAAGACATACCACCTACATACATTTCATTAGTGTATAAACCTTCTGGCTCAATAAAAACCTGGTGTCTTTCTTTATCAGCAAACTTAACAACCTTATCTTCAATTGAAGGACAGTATCTAGGTCCAGTTCCCTCAATAATACCTGCATAAATAGGTGAACGGTCAAGATTAGCTCTTATAATCTTATGAGTTTCTTCATTAGTATAAGTTAACCAACAACTAACCTGTTCTTTCTGAATAGAATCTGGATCAGTAGAAAAAGAAAATGGAACAATTCTTTCATCACCAAACTGCTCTTCCATCTTAGAAAAATCAATACTTCTTTTATCCATTCTTGCAGGAGTACCTGTCTTAAATCTTCTAAGTCTAACTCCATTATTTTTAAGTGACTGAGAAAGATGATTAGCAGCCTGTAAACCAGTAGGACCCGTATATGTAATTGATTCACCACATAAACATCTAGCTTTTAAATATGTACCAGTACATAAAACTACAGCTTTGCAAAAATATGTGGTACCTGTATTTGTAATAACACCTTTTACCTTATTGTCTTCGACAATAAGATCACAGATTTCGGCCTGCTTAACAGTAAGGTTATCCTGATTTTCAAGAACATGTCTCATACTACGAGAATAATCAGATTTATCAGCCTGAGCTCTTAATGAATGAACGGCAGGACCCTTTGATATATTAAGCATTTTAGATTGAATAAATGTTTTATCAATGTTTTTACCCATCTCTCCACCAAGAGCATCTATCTCTCTAACAAGATGACCTTTTGATGAACCACCAATATTAGGATTGCATGGCATAAAAGCAATACTATCAATACTAACAGTAAATATCACAGTATTTAATCCTAAACGTGCAGAAGCTAAAGCAGCTTCACATCCAGCATGACCTGCTCCTACAACACATACATCAACATATTCTTTCCATTCATTCTTATAAATATCATTCATTACTATTTACCCATACAAAACTTAGTAAATATTTCAGTTACTAAATCATCATCAATATCTTCACCTATAATTCTTCCTAATGAAGTATAGGCATTCATTAAATCAATAGAATAAAAATCTTCTGGCATTCCATTGTCTAAAGACTCTATAACAAGATTAAAACTATCTAAAACACTCTTTAATTCCTGTGACTGTCTCAAATTTGTAATATAAAGCTCATCATCACTTGAAAGATTACCAGATACAAACATATTAGAAATGGTATCTTCAAGATTATTTAAACCATCATAATTTTTAGCTGATATCTCCAATATAACACATTCATTAGAAAACCTATTAGAAACATCTTCAATTTTTACAACTTGATCTAAATCTGTTTTATTAAGTAAAACTATAACCTTCTTATCTTTAATTAATTCAATAATATCGTCATCTTCTTTAGATAAAGGAATAGATGAATCAATTAAAAACAAAACTAAATCAGCATCAAGAGCATATTTTTTAGCTCTCTCAACACCAATATTTTCTACAGTATCATCTGTTAATCTTATTCCAGCTGTATCAATAAGATTAAGTGAAATATTATTAAGAACTATATGCTCTTCAATAATATCTCTTGTTGTACCTGCAATATCAGTGACAATAGCACGATCATAACCTGATAAAGCATTTAATAAAGAAGATTTTCCTACGTTTGGTTTTCCTAAAATAACAGTATTGATACCTTCTTTAATAAACTTTCCTCGTGTACTACTATCATATAACTTTTTTACTTTAGTAAATAAGATAGATATTTTATCTCTAAGTTTGTCAGGGTAACCATCTAAACTAATATGCTCTGGATCATCTAAAGCAGATTCAATAAAAGCAATTTCATAAATTGTTTCATTACGAATTTCCTTTATTAATTCATATAACTTTCCTTCAAGATGCTTAACAGAATTTTTTAATGCAGCATTACTTTTAGAAGAAATTAAATCCATAACTGCTTCAGCTTTAGATAAATCTATTCTTCCATTTAAAAAAGCTCTTTTCGTAAATTCACCTGGTTCAGCAAGTCTTGCACCATTAGATAAAACAATATCAATAATTCTTTTTAAAATAAGAATACCACCATGACAGTTAATCTCAACTACATCTTCACATGTAAAAGAATGAGGAGCTTTCATTATTGATATCATAACTTCATCAATAATTTCCTCATTATTAACAATAAAGCCATAATGAATAGTATGAGATTTAAAACTACATAAATTTTGCTTGCCATCTTTATTTCTATAGATCTTATTAGCAACTAAAATAGCATTAATACCGCTAATACGAATAATACCAATTCCACCCTCATTTAATGCAGTAGAAATAGCAGCAATTGTATCAAATTCCATTATTTATACACCTTAATAAAAAACACAAAAAGGGTGTCTTTAGCTGATGCTTTAGACACCCCCAATAATTATTTCTTTAATGTAACTACAACATGTCTAAAAGGTTCTTCACCTTCACTATGAGTTGTTACAAATTTGTCATCCTGTAAAGCAGAGTGAATAACTCTTCTTTCATAAGGATTCATAGGCTCTAAAGAAACAGATCTCTTTGTTCTCTTAACTTTAAATGCCATATTTTTAGCTAAATTTTCAAGAGTTTCTTTTCTTCTTTCACGATAATTTTCTGTATCAACCTTAACACGAATATATTCATCAGCTTCCTTATTAGCAACCAAAGAAGCAAGATACTGTAATGAATCAAGAGTCTGACCTCTTTTTCCAATTAATATACCCATGTCATCTCCTTCAATATCAATATCCATATTGCGAGAATCCTGAGAATAATTAATCTTGACATTAGCATCAAGTTGCATTGCTTCAAAAACATCATCTAAAAATGCTTTAACTTTATCTTCTAATGAATCTTTAACCTTAGCTTTAATAATAGCAGGTTTTGATTTGAGTCCTAAAAATCCAGTAGAACCCTCTTCTACTACAACATAATCTAATTTATCACTAGTAATAGATAATTTCTGACATGCTTCAGTAATAGCATCATCAACAGTCTTGGCGGTAAATTCTAAGTATTCCATTTTTAGCACTCCTATTTATTATTTCTTTCATTATATTGTTTAACCATATTAGCCTTAGCTGCTATTGAGCCAGGTTTAGCAGAAGAATTAGAAGCAGTATTTGTATTGCCATTAGAAGTCTTAGTAGAAGCTGCTTCAGAAATAGTGCTCTTCATTGCCTTTGTAGATAAAGAAGCATTCTGAGATAATTTATTAGGATCAATACCAGCTTTCTTTAATCTAGCATTTCTTTTTTCAACATTTTTCTTAATAACTTCATCAAAATCAATTTTATCAATATGCTTATTTATTACAACCTGCTGAATAGAACGTACTACAGAACCAGCAATCCAGTAAAGACCTAAACCAATTGGAAGTGTAAAACACATAACAGCTGAAAAAATAGGCATAAATGTATTCATAGCTTTCATTGACTGAGCCATCTGATTAGCCTTTTCGTCTCCAGAATTAGTATTCTGCTGTGGAATTAGCTTAGTATTAATCCACTGAGTAACTGCAGATAAAACAGGAATTAAGATAGCACCAATAATAATTAAAATTTGCTTATGATCTCCAGACCAAGCAATTCGAATTGTTTCACTAGGTGAATAACCAACATTCAAACCTAAAAAGTTATTAAACGAATTAATCTGAGTCATTGTAGAATCTACTACAGAAGACAAATCAGGAAATTTTTCAGAAATAGATAACCATTCTGCATTTGTTGCTCTATTAAGTACATCAATATAAGTATTAGAAACATATTCTAAATTTCCTGATGTAAATAAATCATTTTCAAACTGCTTTCTAAACATTCCTGAAGAAGAAAAACTTTGAATAAATTCAGAAGCGCCTTCTTTATTAATCAACTGATTAACCAAACCTGTAAAGGAATTTTTAATCATTGGAACATAAGCAGGTATTGCATAAATAACACGATATAAAGCAAAAAGAATAGGCATCTGGATTAGTAACTGCACACAGCTACCTGAAGGTGAAACTCCATAGCTTTGATATACAGCCTGAATCTCCTGATTCATTGCCATCTGTGAATCCTGATCTTTTTTGTTTTTATACTTATTCTGAATAGCTTGAATTTCAGGCTGCATTTTAGCCTGAAGTTTAGAATACTTCTGCTGCTTAATAGTTAATGGCAAAAGTAAAATATAAATAACAATTGTAAATAAGAAAATTGCAACACCAACGTTTGCAGAATTTTTACCTGGTAACCAGTCTAAAAATATAAAAATACCATTTAAAATAGGTCCTAAAATATATTTAGCAATTGGTCCCAAAATTTTACCACTATACTGAGTAAGAACTAAGTACTGCATGGTATATCCTCCTTATAAATATGAAGAGAATATTATGGAACTGGATCATACCCACCCTTAGAAAAAGGATTGCAACGCAAAACACGCCATGTTGCCATAGCGCCTCCCTTAATCGCACCATACTTTTCAATAGCCTGCATTCCATAAGTAGAACATGTAGGACAATATGGACACTTTGTTGTTTTCATAGGAGATAAATATTTTCTGTATAATCTAATAATAAATAATAATATTCTTTTCATGAGTTTTCTCTGCTTATAACAGACTGAAGCTTTCCCAAATGTAATAATGCACTCTCCACTTCTTTATATGAAGCATTTTTAGCATTTACTCTTGCGACGACTACGATATCTAAACCACTATTAAATACAGCTTCGTGTAATCGATAACTTTCACGTATTAAACGTGTAATATGGTGTCTAACGACACTGTTTCCAACTTTTTTACTAACAGAAATTCCTAATCTATTATAATCCTTACTATTTTCCAAAACATACATTACTAAAAATCTATTAGCATATGACTTTCCATTATCATATACATATTTAAAATCTCTGTTACTTTTTAATGACTCTGTAAAATTCATATCAATTAATATTTTATAAATAAATTAATGAATAGAAAAAAAGGCCACATAAATGCGGCCTAAGCTGATAATTTCTTTCTTCCCTTAGCTCTTCTGGAAGCTAAAACCTTTCTTCCTCCGGGAGTACTCATACGAGCTCTAAATCCGTGAACCTTAGAATGTGATCTTTTCTTAGGCTGAAATGTCATCTTCATGGAACAAACACCTCCTTACTTACTTTCAAAAACCTTAATATATATAATAAGGTAAATTAATTTTCCTAGGAAAATAGCAGTTCGATTATATTAAAAAAAGTGCCTTACGTCAAGGAAAATAGCCTAATTCAAAAAATTAAATTTTGAAAAAACTATATAATGTTAACACTAAAAAAGTAAACACAACATGTTGATTATTCATTTAAAAATACTCAATGTGTATATTTAAGATTAACATAATGTTGTCCAC
Source organism: Lachnospiraceae bacterium (assembly GCA_045639565.1). Taxonomy (GTDB): domain Bacteria; phylum Bacillota; class Clostridia; order Lachnospirales; family Lachnospiraceae; genus UBA1258. The sequence goes on along the minus strand of JAZUDH010000032.1, from coordinate 42,704 downwards.
TAATTGTGGATATCTTGTGGAAAACTTGTTAATTAAAAAATAATAAATGGAAAAAATCCTTTATTTTCAAGACATTAAAGGTTAGTAAATAGGAAAAAGTTATCCACAAAGATAAACATAATAAAAATAACACAAATAATATTATTAAAAGTTATCCACAAAATGTGATTAATTATATGTGGAAAATGTGGATAAATATATTCGTTGAATTATTTTCTTACTTATATTATCATTTATATAGAGAAATTATGTAGTCACATTGGAGGTAAATAATGTCGGAAATAAGTGAAAAATGGGACTTAATTAAAGAAACCGTCCGCAAAGAATACGATATTTCCAACGTTTCATTTAATACCTGGATTATGCCTTTAAAATTTAAAGGTGTTGAAGGTGATATTATCACTATCGCTATTTCTTCAGATAACTCTCAGCATTTCAATTATATCAATACAAAATTTAACACCTATTTTAAGATTGTTATTTCTGAAATGTTTAATCATGACTATGAAATAGTATTTAAACTTGAAAAAGATATAGATAGTAAAGATAATGCTATAAATGTAGAAAAAAACGTATATAACATCAATTCAGAAAATGCAAATTTAAATTCAAAATATAAATTTGATACATTTGTTGTAGGTGGAAATAATAAAATGGCTCATGCAGCTTCTTTGGCTGTAGCAGAATCACCTGGAACAGTTTATAACCCTCTTTATATATATGGAGGAGCAGGTTTAGGAAAAACACACCTAATGCATGCTATAGGTCATTTTATATTAGAACAAAATCCTTCAATGAAGGTTTTATATGTAACATCAGAAACATTTGTTAATGAAGTAATTGAATCTGTAAGAAGTGGTAATGCAACTGCTATAACTAAAGTAAGAGAAAAATATAGAAGTGTCGATGTATTAATGGTTGACGACGTTCAATTTATAATAGGAAAAGATGCAACTCAGGAAGAATTCTTTCATACATTTAACGCTCTTCACTCAGCTGGAAAACAAATTATTATTTCTTCAGATAAACCTCCTAAAAAAATGGAAACATTAGAAGAAAGATTTAGATCACGATTTGAATGGGGACTAATCACAGATATTCAGCAGCCAGACTATGAAACAAGAATGGCTATCTTAATGAAGAATGCTGAAATGTATGATAAAGAAATTGATAAATCTATCATTGAATATATAGCAACTAATATTAAAAGTAATATTAGAGAACTTGAGGGAGCTTTTAACAAAATTATTGCTTTTGCAAAGCTTAATAATGTTGAGCTTACATTAGCTTCCGCTGAAGAAGCATTAAGAGATGTTATATATCCTGATAAACCAATAAAGATAACTCCTTCCTATATTATAGAAGTTGTATCCGAGCATTTTGGTATAAAGCCTGAACTTATTTTATCTAAAAAGAAAAATGCTGAAATTGCTTTACCTAGACAAATTATAATGTATTTATGCTGTAAATTAACTGATTCATCACTAAACGAAATAGGTGATGATTTAGGAGGCAGAGATCATACTACTATAATGCATGGTAGAGATAAAATAGCTGATGACATATTAAAGAATAATGATTTAGCTACAAAAATAGAAATAATAACAAATAAGATTTCACCAAATTAATAACATTAAGATGTGGATTAATTGTTAATTGATGTTTATAACATTTTTTAAATTAAAATAAGAAAAACTGATATGTGGAAAAGTCGGTATTTATAAACACTAATTCAAACAAAAATCACATAGTTATTAAATTAAAAAAATCTTTAAAAATAAGGGTTTGAATGCATTTTCCACAAATTCACATCCCCTATTATTATTACTATTAAATATATAAAATAATAATATATAAAGAAATTTTCAAAACAAGCGAAGGGAGTTATACACATGAGAATTGTATGTTCTAAAGCTAATCTATTAAATGGAGTTAATATAGTATCTAAAGCTGTTCCTAGTAAAACATCAATGTCAATCTTACAGTGTATTTTAATTAAAGCTGAAAAAGGAGTTATTACCTTAACTGGTAATGATACTGAATTAGGTATTGAAACTATTATTGAAGGAACTATAGTTGAAGAAGGTAAAATTGCTTTAGATGCTAAATTCTTTTCTGAAATAGTAAGAAAACTTCCTGATAATGAAGTAGAGTTAGAATCAGATGAAAAGTTTGTTACAAATATAAAATGTGAAAAAGCAATTTTTAATTTAATTGGAAAAGATGGAGAAGACTTTACTGCTTTACCAAAAATTTCTAAAACTGATAGTGTTGTTATAAGTGAATTGTCATTAAGAGAAATAATAAGACAAACTATTTTCTGTTTAGCAGACAATAATGCTAATCAAATGATGTGTTCTGAATTGTTCCAGATTAGTAATGATGTATTAAAGGTTGTTGCTTTAGATGGATATAGAATCGGATATAGAAAAATTAATTTAAAAAATTCATATCCTGATATAAAAGTAATGATTCCTGGAAAAACACTTAATGAAATATCAAGAATAGTATCAGGAGATGCTAATAAGGATGTAATTATTTATTTTGAGAAGAATCATGTTCTTTTTGAATTAGAAAATACTACAATTGTTTCAAGATTAGTTGAAGGAAACTACTTTAACTATGAGCAGATGTTAAATACAGATTATGAAACAAAAATAAGTGTAAATAAAAAGGATTTATATGAGAGTATAGATAGAGGTACTCTTTTATTAAGAGAAGGCGAAAGTAAACCTATTGTTTTAGCTGTGACAGACGAAAAAATAAATATATCAATAAAAACAATGGTAGGAAAAATGGAAGAAGATGTTAATGCTACAAAATCTGGTAAAGATTTAGAAATAGCTTTTAGACCTAAGTTCTTCCTTGATGTTTTAAAAGTTTTAGATGAAGAAGAAATAGATATGTATATGTTAAATGCGAAGAGTCCTTGTATTATAAGAGACGAAGGTGATAATTACATTTATTTTATTCTTCCTGTTAATTTTATTAGATAGAAGGTTTTTTAATGGAAGTTATTAAATTAAGAGAAGATTTTATCAAATTAGGACAGGCACTTAAAGCAGCAGGTTATGTTGAAAGTGGTGTTGATGCAAAATTTGAAATTCAAGATGGAAACGTTTTAGTTAACGGTGAAGTAGAAGTAAGAAGAGGCCGTAAATTATATGACGGAGATATCGTTGAATTTGATAATCAAAAAATAAAAATAGAAAAATAGATTGGTATATAAATGTATATAAAATCGGTTCAATTAGACGGATATAGAAATTATAAAAATGCAACCGTTTATTTTGATAAAGGCACAAATGTTTTATATGGAGATAATGCTCAGGGAAAAACAAATGTGCTTGAATCTATTTTTATGTGTGCAACTACTAAATCTCATAAAGGTACAAGAGATAAAGAAATAATAGGTTTTAATGAAAATGAAGCTCATATAACAATGTATCTTGATAAAAATTCTGATGAATACAAGATAGATATGCTTCTAAGAAAAGATAAATCTAAGGTTGTTGCAATAAACGGAAGTAAAATAAAAAAAGCAACTGAACTTTTGGGTGTATTAAATGTTGTATTATTTTCTCCTGAAGATTTGGGAATAATAAAAGACGGACCATCTGAAAGAAGAAGATTTATAGATATGGAATTATGCCAGCTTGATGGTATATATCTATATAATTTATCAAAATATAATAAGATTGTTGATCAAAGAAACAAATTAATTAAAGACTCTTATAATAACAAAGATTTATTAGATACCTTAAATATATGGGATCAACAGCTAATATCTTATGGTATTCCTATTATTGAAAAGCGTAAAAAATTTATAGAAGATTTAAATGAAATAATTGGAGAAGTCCACAGTAAACTCACAAATGGTAAAGAAAAGTTGATAATTAGCTATGAACCTGATGTTAATGTGGATAACTTTGAAAAAGAATTAGCTAAATCTCGTGATAAAGATATTAAATATAAGCAGACAGGAGTTGGTCCTCATAGAGATGATTTTTCATTTGTCGTAAATGATATAGATATTAGAAAATTTGGTTCTCAGGGACAACAAAGAACAGCTGCATTATCATTAAAATTGTCAGAAATAGAAATAGTAAAGAAAATTACAGGTCATATTCCTGTTCTTTTGCTTGACGATGTTCTATCAGAATTAGATTCAAATAGACAAAATTATTTATTAAACACAATTGGTGATATTCAGACAATCATTACATGTACTGGTTTAGATGATTTTGTAAATAATAATTTTAGTATAAATAAAGTTATAAAAGTAAGTAACGGAACTATATTAGAATCATAAGATTCTTTAGGAGGTATTATGAGTAACACTGAAGTTACAAACGAATACGGTGCCGATCAAATACAGATTCTAGAAGGACTTGAAGCTGTTAGAAAAAGACCTGGTATGTATATTGGTACAACAGCAAGTAGAGGACTTCATCACTTAATCTACGAAATAGTAGATAACTCTGTTGATGAAGCATTAGCAGGATACTGTACTGAAATTCAGGTTATTATTAATCCTGATAATTCAATTACAGTTATTGATAATGGACGAGGAATACCTGTAGGAATAAATCATAAAGCTGGAATTCCAGCTGTAGAAGTAGTATTTACAATTCTTCATGCAGGTGGAAAGTTTGGTGGTGGAGGATACAAGGTATCTGGTGGACTTCATGGAGTAGGTGCTTCAGTTGTTAATGCTCTTTCAGAATGGCTTGAAGTTATAATTAGACAGGGTGGAAAAGTATATAAACAGCGTTATGAAAGAGGTAAGACATGCTATTCATTAAAAGAAGTTGGTACTTGTCCTGAAGAACAGACTGGTACAGAAGTTACATTCTTGCCTGATAAATTAATATTTACAGAAACAACAATATTTGATTTTGATATCATCAAATTACGCTTACGTGAAATGGCATTCCTTACAAAAGGATTAAAAATTAGCTTAAGAGATGATAGAAACGATGAAAATGCCAAGGCTGAAATTACTGATAGTATGATCGAAGAAGCTAAAGAAGCTACTCTTGGTAAGGATGATGATGAAAAGCCTGAAACATTTGCTACTGTTTCTGAATCAGATAAGTCAAAAGAAAGAAATAAGTATGTTGAATTCTGTTATGAAGGTGGAATTAAAGAATATGTAACATACCTAAATAAAAGTAAAGAAGCAATATACAATGATGTTCTTTATTTTGAAGGAACAAAAAATGGAGTCTATGTTGAAGTAGCTTTCCAGCATAATGACTCATATAACGAAAGTGTATTTAGTTTTGTTAATAACATTAATACACCTGAAGGTGGTACACATTTACAGGGATTTAGAAATGCTATTACTAAAACATTTAATGATTATGCAAGAGCAGGAAAGCTTTTAAAGGATAATGAGCAAAACCTTTCTGGTGAAGATATAAGAGAAGGTTTAACTGCTATTATTTCTGTAAAAATCGAAGATCCTCAGTTTGAAGGACAGACAAAACAAAAACTTGGTAATTCCGAAGCAAGAGGAGCTGTTGATAGTATTGTAAGTGAAAAGCTTACATATTTCCTTGAACAAAATCCTGATGTTGCTAAAAAGATTTGTGATAAATCAATTATTGCACAAAGAGCAAGAGAAGCAGCAAGAAAAGCAAAAGAATTAACTCGTAGAAAAACAGCATTAGATATAGGTTCACTTCCTGGTAAATTAGCAGACTGTTCAGATAGAAACCCTGAAAATTGCGAAATCTATATAGTCGAAGGAGATTCCGCTGGTGGAAGTGCTAAATCAGCAAGAAATAGAAATACTCAGGCAATCTTACCTCTTAGAGGTAAAATCTTAAACGTAGAGAAAGCAAGACTTGATCAGGTTTATGCTAATGCAGAAATTAAATCAATGATTACTGCATTCGGAACAGGTATACATGATGACTTTGATATTTCAAAACTTCGTTATCATAAGATAATACTTATGACTGATGCCGATGTAGATGGTGCTCATATTAGTACTCTATTACTTACATTCTTGTTTAGATTCATGCCTGGACTTATTAAAGAAGGACATGTTTATTTAGCTAAACCACCTCTATATCAGCTTAAGAGAAATAATAAGGTTTGGTATGCTTATAGCGATGATGAATTAGAAAGATTATTAAGTGAAGTAGGAAGAGATCAGAATAATAAAATTCAGCGTTATAAAGGTTTAGGTGAAATGGATGCAGACCAGTTATGGGAAACAACAATGGATCCTGAAAACAGAATTTTATTAAAGGTATGTATGGATGAAGAAACTCAATCAGAGCTTGATTTAACATTTACTACGTTAATGGGTGATAAGGTTGAGCCTAGACGTGAATTCATCGAAGAAAATGCACAGTTTGTAAAAAATCTTGATATAAACTAATAAACAAAAGGACAAAAAAATGGACGATCAGATTTTTGATAAAGTCGGCGGAACAGATAAAATCGAAGAAGTTGACCTTAAAGAAAAAATGGAAACCTTTTACATCGATTATGCGATGAGCGTTATTGCTGCAAGAGCATTACCTGATGTAAGAGATGGCTTAAAACCAGTACAAAGACGTGTTCTTTATTCAATGGTTGAACTAAATAACGGTCCTGACAAGCCACACAGAAAGAGTGCCCGTATTGTTGGTGATACAATGGGTAAATATCATCCTCATGGTGATAGCTCGATTTATGGTTCTTTAGTAAACATGGCACAGGATTGGTCAATGAGATATCCTCTTATTGATGGCCATGGAAACTTTGGTTCAATGGATGGCGATGGTGCTGCTGCAATGCGATATACCGAAGCTAGATTGTCAAAGATATCTATGGAATTACTTGCTGATCTTAATAAAGATACAGTAGATTTCATTCCTAACTTTGATGATACAGAAAAGGAACCTGTTGTTCTTCCTTCAAGATATCCTAACCTTTTAGTTAATGGTACTACTGGTATTGCAGTAGGTATGGCTACAAATATTCCTCCTCATAATTTACGAGAAGTGAATAATGCAGTTATTAAGCTTATTGATAACAAGATTAACGAAGATAGAGATACAAATATTGAAGAAATTCTTGATATTGTAAAGGCTCCAGATTTTCCTACTGGTGGTATCATTTTAGGAACAAGAGGTGCTGAAGAAGCATATAGAACTGGACGTGGCAAAGTATACGTTCGTGCTGTAACAGATATTGAGACAATGGCTAATGGTAAAAATCGTATTATCGTTACTGAGCTTCCATATCTGGTAAATAAAGCTAAATTAATTACCAAAATCGCAGAATTAGTAAAAGAAAAGAAGATAGATGGCATTACAGATCTTCGTGATGAATCCAGCCGTGAAGGTATGAGAGTAGTCATTGAGCTTAGAAGAGATGTTAATCCTAATATTATTCTTAATAAATTATATAAGCATACACAGTTACAGGATACCTTCGGTATTATCATGTTAGCTTTAGTTAATAATGAACCAAAGGTAATGAGTCTTCTTGATATGTTAAAGTATTATCTTAAACATCAGGAGGAAGTAGTAACTCGTAGAACTAAATTCGAATTAAATAAAGCCGAGGAAAGAGATCACATCTTACAAGGCTTATTAATTGCTCTTGATAATATCGATGAAGTAATTAATATTATCAGACATAGTGCTAATACTCAGGAGGCAAAAGAAAAATTAAACGAAAGATTTAAGCTTTCTGAAGTGCAAGCTCAGGCAATAGTTGATATGAGACTTCGTGCGTTAACAGGTTTGGAACGTGAAAAACTCCAAAATGAACACGAAGAATTAGTAAAGCTTATATCAAGATTGAAGGCTATCTTAGCCGATGAAAAGCTATTGCTTGGTGTTATCAAAGATGAGATTACAATTATTTCTGATAAATATGGCGATGACAGAAAGAGTGTAATAGGATTTGACGAGTTTGATATTACAAACGAAGATATGATTCCTAATGAAAATACTGTTATTGCCATGACAAATGTTGGTTACATTAAAAGAATGACCGTTGATAACTTTAAAGCTCAGAATAGAGGTGGAAAGGGAATCAAGGGAATCAATACTATACAGGATGATTATATTGAAGATCTTTTAATGACAACTACCCATCATTATTTAATGTTCTTTACAAGCTTTGGTAGAGTATATAGATTAAAAGCATATGAAATACCTGAAGCTAGCAGAACTGCAAGGGGAACAGCAATAGTTAATCTTTTACAGTTAAATCCAGGTGAAAAGATTAGTGCTATTATTCCTATAAAAGAATATGAAGAGCACAAGAATCTATTCATGGTTACAAAGAAGGGTATTGTAAAGAAGACTCCAGTAATTGAATTCTCTCATGTTAGAAAGAATGGACTTGCTGCAATTAATTTAAGAGATGATGATGAACTAATTGAAGTAAAGCTTACAGATTCTAATTCACATATTTTCTTAGTAACTAAGTACGGCATGTGTATAAGATTTGAAGAAACAGATGTAAGAAATACTGGTCGTACATCAATGGGTGTAATTGGTATGAATCTTGATGATCAGGATGAAATCGTAGGAATGCAGTTAGATCATCAGGGAGATTCATTACTGATAGTAGCTGAGAAAGGTATTGGAAAACGTACATATCTTGATGAATTCAAGGTACAAAAACGTGGCGGTAAGGGTGTTAAGTGCTATAAGATTACTGAAAAGACAGGTGATGTAGTAGGTGTTAAAGCTGTTACAGATGATAATGAAATAATGATGATTACTTCTACTGGAATTATTATTCAGATCAGAATGTCAGAAATATCATCGATAGGCCGCATAACTTCTGGAGTTAAATTAATTGACTTGAAAGAAGGAGTTATAGTTGCTAAAATTGCCAAGGTAAGAGAAAAGGTTTCAGATGGAAGTCAGGAATATGACAACATCGATGAAGCACTAGAAGATATTCCTGAACAGGATAGTTATTTTGATGATGAAGTAACATTACCTGTTGAAGAAGAGGAAGAATAAAAACTAAACTCCGGAAACAACGTTTCCGGAGTTTTTTGTGTAAAATTAGAATTACAAAATAAAATTAAGTAATACTATACTTAACACAAGAGGATTAAAAAGTGGCACATAAAATAAATTTTTACTATGTAAGTAACATAGGACTTAGACGAAAAAAAAATCAGGATAACTTAATAGTAAATAATGAGATACTGCCACAAATACACGAAAGCATAGAAATAAAAAAAGGCAGTGTTTTTACAAAAGAAAAACAGATTTTTGGAGTATTTGATGGTTTAGGTGGTGAGAAAGAAGGAGAAGTAGCTTCTTATATAGCTGCAAATACTTTTAAAGAAAATAAAAAAGCTTTAGAAGATAATTGTATGCTTGCAAATAGAAATGTGTGTGACTATATGGATGATAATGAAATTGATTATATGGGAACAACTGCTGCAATACTTTCTTTTGAAGATAATGAGATAGAGATGCTTAATCTTGGTGATAGTAAAATATATAGGATTAGCGAAAACACTATATCTCAAATATCAGTTGATCATGTTGATATCGCATATGGAAAAGCTAAGCCAGCATTATATCAATACATAGGAATAAGACCTTATGAACTATTAATAGAACCAGAAATAAAAAATATAAAATATAAAGAAAATGATAAATATCTGATATGCTCTGATGGATTATCAGATATGTTATCAGAAAAAGAAATAGAAGATATTGTTTGTAAAAATAATGAGAAGGTAGCAAATGTTCTTTTGCAAGAAGCATTGAATAAAGGTGCAAAAGATAATATAACTTTCATTTTTATAGCATTGGAATAAAGTGAGGATATTATGATCGAACTTACTAATATTTGGCCAGAATGGAAAATTGAAAAGAGAATAGGTAGAGGAGCTTATGGCGAAGTATATAAAGCTGTAAGAAATGACTACGGAATTGAAACATATTCTGCTATAAAAATTATATCTATTCCATCTGATAATTGTGAAGTGGATGAATTATTCTATGAAGGATTAACTTTAGACGATGCTAGAGTGTACTTAAAGAGTGTTGTAGATGAGTGTGTATCTGAAATCAGATTAATGGAGTCACTTAAAGACAACTTAAATGTTGTAAATATCGAGGACTATAAGGTAATTCCTAAAGAAGAGGGTCTAGGGTGGGATATTTTAATCAGAATGGAATTACTCACTCCTCTTAATGAGTTTTTATGTGATAAGGAGTTATCCGAAAAGGAAGTAATCAAGCTAGGTATTGATATTTGTAATGTTTTAGACACATGCCAGAAGAAAAATATTATTCATAGAGATATAAAGCCTGAAAATATCATGGTCAATTCATTTGGTGATTTCAAACTAGGAGATTTTGGTATCGCAAGAAATCTTGAGAATATGACAATGAGTCTTTCAAGAAAAGGTACCATGAACTATATGTCTCCAGAAGTTGCAAATGGAACAGCAGATTATGATATAAGAGTGGATATATATTCTCTAGGATTAGTTTTATATAAATTAATGAATGGAAATAAAATGCCATTTCTTGAAAGTGATAAGCAATTACTTAGTCCAGGAGAAAGAAAACTTGCGACAGAAAGAAGATTGAAGGGAGAACAATTACCAAAACCCTGCAATGCTTCTGAGAAGGTTGCAAAAGTAATATTAAAAGCTTGTGACGCTAATCCGGACAATAGATATAAAAAGCCTTCTGAAATGAAAAATGAGTTGATGAAAATTATGACTCATCGCGACGAGCCTAAAGAAGAGAAGGTCATTATAGAAGTTCCACAGGAAAAGCCTAAAAAAGTAAAAAATAGAAAAAAGGATAATATTATTATCTTTATAGCAATAATTCTATTAATCTTAATAGAAACTGTTTTCTATTTTTTAAATAAGAATAATAGAAATACTGATGATATCGAGTTATCCGAAGATATAGTGGAAGAAGTCATCGAAGAAACAGAATATGAAGTCGATCTGCCTAAAGAAAACCAGACAATTGATTATGATTTAAATAGAATGATTGTCGAGGAAGCCATAGAAAAATATAATAAACTAACAGGAGGAAATTCTGAATATTATAAGGATATTACTTATTATGACGTTATAAAGGGCGACTATTCAGAGTATGAATTATATCTAATAGCAAAAGATATGATAAATTATGGTGAATATGAAAAGGCAGGTAAGTTTGTTGCCCATCTATTAAAAAATGAGGAATTTGTAAATACCTTTTTGAATCCAGGTGAAAGAGGAACTGACGCGACATCCTGGGATTATAGGACAAGTGAATCATATGATTTTATTAATGTTACATTTTCAGGAACAAATACTACCAGAATGTTCTATAAGGAATATAGCGATAAATGGACATTAGTTGAAGTAACAATAACTGGTTCTTACTATAAGGGTGAACTGGCATATTATGAAATCAGATATGATAGAGAAGGTAATTTAGTACATCACAGAATAGCAACACACATGAATGGTGAGAATTATTACAATGTATCTGAGCATGATGGATTAATAGGAAATGATAAAATCATAAGAGAAGCAGCACAATTAATGGAAGCTGATGAGTATAAAGAGGCCAAAGAAAAACTTTCAGATATAAGAAAAAATAGTTTCGCGGCGGATTTAATAAATGTATGTGACTTTGAAATAATGTATGAAGATAGATCAGAATGTTCTTTCGAAAAACTGGAAAAAATAATGAGCGATTCTGTATTTGTAGATAATTATTTTGGAGAAATAATATATGAAAATGATGTTAAAGGTAAAAACGAAATAACCTATGAAAGAATAACTACTATAGGTAAAGAATACAGAGAAGTTAAAATGGTATATGACAAATATACTAATGAACTAATTGAAATAATATTAGAAAGTGATGATATTTATTTAAATAATAAATAGAAAGTGGATATATAATGGATTATTTGGAAAATGATAAACTTGATTTCACAAATGTAGCCTGGGAATCATTGTACGAGACAGTAGATGATATCATGTTTAAGAATATGGATGCTAAGCTTATATATGATTCTTTAGAAAAAAAACTAAAGTTTATATCTTTTGGTGATTACTTAAAAAGATATATATACAGAAAAGCTGAACTTGATACTCCGTTTGATGAGGTTACTGATCAGACATATCAGCAGATAATAAGATATTCATTTTCGGATAATAGTACTCCTCAGTCCTTTGAAATAACTTCTGCTAAATTAAGTGCATTATCTAAAAACTGGCTTAACCAAAAAACTGTAAAAAGAAAAGTTGTATTTATTCTTGGGTTTGGTCTTAACATGAGCGTTGATGACGTGAATATGTTTTTGACAAAGGCATTAAGAGAACCCGGAATCAATCCAAAGGATCCGTTTGAAGTGATATGCTGGTATTGTTATAAAAATGGATATGGTTTTCATAAATATGAAAAACTATGGGATATATATTGCAATAACAATATAGAAGATATGACAATAAATGTTGCTTACAGTGATTATACTATAGGTCTTAGAAGCAGTATGCAGTCAATCAATGATGAATATGCATTAATGCTTTATCTTACAAGGCTTAAGGTAAATGGAAATACTTCTTTTATAAGCATGACTACAAAAGATTGCTTTATGAAGCTGTATGATGAATCACGTGAACTAATTGCTAAACTATATAATGAAACAGAGGATGATAATAAGACATATACAAAAGATGATATTACTGAGAGTGATTTTGAAAAAATAATCTGCGCTGCAATTCCAGTAGACAGACATGGAAATCTTACACCATCAAAAGCATCTTCATTAAATGAACAGTTTCAAGGAAGAAGATTTAGCAGACAACATATAGGTGAAGTATTAACAGGAAAATCTGATATAAGTAGATTTGACTTAATTACATTGAATTTCTTCATATTTTCACAAAGAGCCGAAGAATATGATAATGCTAATAAAAGATTTACTGAGTTTTTAGAATCTACAAATAATATACTATTAAAATGTTATATGGGAAAATTGTACGTTCAAAACCCATATGAATGTTTTGTATTAATGTGCATATTATCAGAAGATCCACTTGGAACATATGCTGATGTATGGGAACTTTCATATATAAAATAAAAAAAGGATTCCTGATGGAATCCTTTTACTATTTAAAATCAATGTAATTAGAGCTTCGTGAGGGCTTCTTTTGCTTCATTCGCTTTTTGTCTACAGTATACTTTGATTTTCTACGTCTTCTTCTTTTGCTTGATCGTTTTGAAGAAACCCCGCCAAAGTGGAAATTAGATAAAATTTTATGTAAAAATGTAATTACAATAAATAAAACAGCTATAGAAATAATGCCATATATTATGTGATTAATGTAAATAAAAGTTGGTTCTTCTTCCTCTTCTTCAGTTTCGATATAGTTTTCATCAAAAGTAAAAACGTCATCATCATCAGTAACGAATAATAAAGATGCTGAGCCTAGATAAACGTTATTGTAGCTATATTTTATTGTAGCTAGTACATTATCCTTTGAATCGCTGTAATCAACTGTTGAATCAAGGTCGGCAAAAGAAAGCGTACTCGGAACAATAATTTTAGAAACATCATCTAAGACTAAAAAGTCATCTGAATTACCAAATACATCAGAATCAGAATGGAAAAAAGATTCTTTAGTGATTGTGTATCTGGTTTCATAATCACTTACTCTAAGCAAATCAAAATTACTAAATCCATAGTTTAATAGAGTAAGTGTATCGTCATACTGATAAGGAGTTTCTTCACTCATTACAACACATATAAGCTTGAGTCCATTTCTTTGGCATGCTGTAACCAAACACTGACGGGATTCATCTGTGAAACCGGTTTTAGAACCGATTAACCCCTCACAGTATTTACGTCCCTTCATAAAATAATTCGTAGAACCAAGAATAATATCATCTGGCTGATAATCTGTAGGATACCAGTGATATGTAGGGGTTCTAGAAATTCTAGAGAGTAACTCATTGTCAAAAAACTCTCTTCCTATCATTGCTAGATCATAAGCTGAAGTATAGTGATCAGGATCAGAATAACCATGCGGGTTGTTAAAATGCGAATCAATACATCCTAATTCCTGAGCCCGCTTATTCATAAGTTCAACAAAAGAATCGATGTCACCACTTACGTATTCGGCAATTGCATTAGCAACTTCATTAGCTGAGACAACTAAAACGCCATATAAGCATTCTTCCAAAGTCATCTTTTCTCCAGCGTCCATACCCATATTAGAGCCATCTCTTGGAATACTCATAACTGCGTCATATGAAAAAGGAACTAAATCATTAAGATTGGATTTTTCATCCTCCATAGCGATAAGAGTTGTAAGCAGTTTAGTGGTACTTGCAGGATACATTCTTTCATGAGAATTTTTTTCGTAAAGAATTACTCCAGTATCTGCATCTATTAGTATAGCCGAATAAGCACTAACTTGAGGACCTGATGGCCAACCTTCAATTTCATTAGTTTGAATAGGTAATTGCTTATTAGCTTCCATTGCATCTGTATATTCGTCTGCAAAAGAAATGGATGTACTAAACGGAAGAACGAAACAGGAAAATGCTAAAAGAGCACTAACCATTGTTTTCTTTATTAAGTTTTGGGTGTTCACTGTTTTATTTTTCATCAAACCTCCAAATACCTATAAATAATACACTATTTACAAAAATTTTTAAATGGATAAACTTTTTTGTTGACAAGTATACATGGATACGAATAATATAATTTTATACTTTAAATAGTTAAAGTACATAATTCTGGAGAGACTCATAAAGAGAGCCGAAGGTGTAAGGTAAACTTACCGATCTCTCAGGCAAAAGGACAGGAGAAAAGGGATATGGAACAATTTCTAACTAACGTTGCGTCAGTCAACGACAAAGTAAACGGCTTCGCTTGGGGCTGGTTTGCTATCATTTTACTCTTGGGAACAGGTTTGACTTGTACAGTGATTACAAAATGTTTCCAAATTTCACACATTAAGCATTGGTGGGTAAATACCATCGTATCTGTATTCAAAAAGGATACAAGAACTAACAAGGAAAAAGGAGCAGTTTCACAGTTTCAGGCTTTATGTACAGCCTTAGCAGCTACCATTGGTACTGGTAATATAGCCGGTGTGGCAGCAGCCGTATGTGTTGGTGGTCCTGGAGCAGTATTCTGGATGTGGGTTGCAGCATTTTTAGGAATGATGACAAACTATTCAGAAAACATCTTAGGCATTTATTTTAGAAGAAAGAATAAAGAAGGAGAATGGTCTGGCGGTCCTATGTATTATTTACGTGATGGATTAGGATCATATCCTGGATGCAAGTGGATAGGAAAGATACTTGCTGTTATATTCGCTATATTTGCAATACTTGCTTCATTTGGTATTGGTAATATGGGTCAGATTAACAAAATTACAATTAATATTCAGTCAGCATTCTTTAGCAACGTAGAAACATCTACATTAGGAGGTGTTTCAATCGTTAACTGGATTATCGGTTTTGTACTTATGGTTATCGGAGGCTTCATCATTTTAGGTGGTCTTCAAAGAATTGCTGCTTTTGCTGAAAAGGTAGTACCTTTCATGGCAATTGTATATGTAATCGGCGCATTAATTATCATGATTATTAACTTCCGTGAAATCGGACCTATGTTTGCTTCAATTTTTAAATTTGCATTTGGAGTAAAGGCAGTAAGTGGTGCTGCTACAGGTATCGTTGTTAAGGAAGTAATTAAGGCAGGCTGTAAGAGAGGTATTTTCTCTAATGAAGCTGGTCTTGGTTCATCAGTAATGGTACATTCTAACTCTAACGTAGTAGAACCTGTAAAGCAGGGTATGTGGGGTATCTTTGAAGTATTCGCTGATACAATAATCGTATGTACTATGACAGCTATTGTTGTTCTTTCATCTGGAAAGATTGACCTAGCAACTGGACTTGCAGCTGAAGGAACAAATGACGCTACATTAGTAGCAAGTGCTTTTGCTAATGTATTTGGAAAACCTGGTGAATGGTTTGTAGCAGTTGCGGTATTACTATTTGCATTTACTACAGTTTTAGGCTGGTCGCATTATGGTTCTAAAGCAGTTGAATACTTATTTGGTGTTACAGGAGCTAAAATTTATAGAGTATTCTTTGTATTTATGATGATTTCTGGTGCTGTTATGACTTCATCACTTGCATGGGATATTTCAGATACCTTCAACGGATTAATGATGATTCCAAACTTAATTGGTGTATTATCACTTACTCCAGTAGTAATTAAGATTACCAAAAACTATGTTGATAGAAACATAAAGGGTAAGGACGTAAAGCCTATGTTGTCAGTACATGATGATGTCCAGGCTGAAATGGAAGCTAAGTTAAAAGAAAACGCATAAATGCCAAAATAATAAATTCGTGTTATAATGATGGCCGGTGAATCTTTCACCGGTCATTTTTATACATGGAGAAGCATATGAGACTTAGAAATATTCCTGGGGCAGGTGACGTAATTGAAGCGTCAGAATATGCGATTAAGAACCCAGAAAAGAATAAGGGAAATTGGAAAAAAGAATTTGTAAACGATGCACCTTTATATATTGAAATAGGTATGGGAAAGGGTCGATTTATAATCGACAATGCCATAAAATACCCCCAAATCAATTTTATAGGAATAGAAAGATATTCAAGCGTACTACTAAGAGCACTTCAGAAATTAGATGAGCTTGAAGTAATTCCTAATAACCTTAAGTTTATCTGTATGGATGCAAAAGAAATAGCAGACGTTTTTGATGAGGGAGAAGTAGACAAAATATATCTTAACTTTTCAGACCCATGGCCTAAAGACAGACATGCCAAAAGACGTTTACCATCTAAGGAATTTCTAGCTAGATTTGATAAGGTACTTAAAAAGGATGGAACAATTGAATTTAAGACAGATAACAAAGGTTTGTTCGATTTTGCTTTAGAGGAACTAGAACCTGCAGGATGGAAGCTGGTTGAGAAAACATACGATCTTCATAATGATGAGAAGATGAATAAAGATAACATTATGACTGAATATGAAGAGAAGTTTTCTTCTATAGGAAATCCTATATGTAAGTACATAATCGAAAGATAGATATTAAAGATGAAACTTGATTATATTATCAGGTTTCATCTTTTTTTATTTTATCTATTTACAGAAATAGTTTAGTATGGTAGCATACTAAAGTGATAATTGGTTAGCACAAGAAAGGAATTATTAAGTATGAAAAAATTTATAGCGACAATGCTTGCACTTGTATGTGCATTATCATTAGTAGCCTGTGGATCTAAGAACGCTGATGCAGGCAAGAAATTTACAATGGGTATCGACCCAGAATATCCCCCTTTTAGCTATATGGGAGATGATGGAGAATATACAGGTTTTGACGTAGAAATTTGTAAAGCAGCTTGCGAAAAGCTCGGTTATGAATTTGTTGTATTTGAAGTAAACTGGGATGAAAAGTTAGTTCAGCTCGATGCTAATGAATGTGACTGTATCTGGTCTGGTATGACAGTTCTTGACAGCATGAAAGAAGCTGGATATACACTTTCTGCTCCATACTATTCAAACACTCAGGTATTATTAGTTAAGGAAGATTCAGGATTTGCTTCATCTAAGGATTTAGCTGGAAAAGATGTAGCTGTTATGTTAGGAACATCTGGCGATGAGCTTCTTTCAAGTGATCTTGCAGATATGGCGGCAACATTTAATTCTGTAGTAACATGTGAAAGCTTCTTAAAGTGCTTCACAGAATTAGGTGGCGGTGCAGTAGACGCAGTATTTGTAGATTATCCTGTAGCAGTTAGCTATGCAAAAGAAAATGCTGGATATAAAGTAATCGATGAGAATTTAGGAGCTGAAGAATACGGCGTTGCATTCCGTTCAGGTGATAAGGCTTTATGTGCTGAAATTGAAAAAGCAGTTGCTGATCTAGTAAAAGATGGAACATACGCTAAGATAGCTGAAAAGTATCCTGATATCGTTGAAAATCTTGTTTTCTTAAGATAATAAAATGATAGCCTAATATAGTATATTTTTCCCGGAGACGTTTAACGGCTCCGGGAATGTCGTTTTAAATAGTTTTTTTGTTTTGGGTAATTTCCCAAAGAACGGGGTAAATAATATGTCATTGATGACTATGATTTTAAAAATGTCCGAAGGTTTAGGAAGAACCTGTGCGATATTTTTCCTAACAATAATATTTGCAATGCCTCTTGGTATGGTTGTCTCACTACTTAGAATGAGTAAGCTTAAAGTAGTATCAGGTATAACAAGATTCATTATTTCAATATTAAGGGGTACACCCTTAATGCTTCAGCTGCTTGCAGTAACCTATGGACCTTACTATCTATTTGGTTTTTCTGTATCAAGAAATAAACTGATTCCTGTTATTATTGCATTTTCAATAAACTATGCTGCTTACTTTGCTGAGATCTACAGAGGTGGAATTGAATCCATTCCAAAAGGACAGTATGAAGCATGCGATGTATTAGGATATTCTAAGGTTCAGACATTTTTTAAGGTCATCTTACCTCAGGTTATTAAACGAATCATGCCTAGCATCACTAACGAAGTAGTAACCTTAGTAAAGGATACTTCAATGGCATTTACTGTTTCATATCAGGAAATGTTTACTATAGGTAAGCAGATAGCTAATTCGCAGACAAGCTTCATGCCATTCATTGTAGCAGGTGTATTTTACTTTGTATTTAATGCAATCGTAGACTTTGTAATGGGCAACATTGAAAAGAAGCTTAATTACTACAACTAGAAAGGGAGGTTAACATGGAAAACGTTCTAGAAATAAAAGATATTGAAAAATCTTTTGGTGACAATCATGTGCTTAAAGGAATCTCTCTTTCCGTAAATAAGGGTGAGGTTGTTACAATTATTGGTTCTTCAGGTTCTGGTAAATCAACCTTATTAAGATGTGCAACCTTACTTGAGAAAGCAGATAAAGGTTCTATAAAATATCATGATACCTATGTTGCTAAAGATGATGAAGGAAAAGAAATATATTTACCTAAAAAGGAACTTATCAAGGTAAAAAGCTATTTTGGTTTAGTATTCCAGCAATTTAATTTGTTCCCTCATTATTCAGTTTTAAAAAATATCATGGACGCACCTGTTCATGTTCAAAAAAGAGATAAAGAAGAGGTTAGAAAAGAAGCAATAGAATTGCTTAAGAAAATGGGTCTTGAGGACAAAGCAGATGCTTATCCATGCCAGCTTTCCGGAGGACAGCAGCAAAGAGTTGCTATCGCGAGGGCTCTTGCACTAAAGCCTGACATTTTATTCTTTGATGAACCTACTTCTGCACTAGATCCAGAACTTACCATTGAAGTACTTAAGATTATTAGAGCTTTAGCTGAGGAAAAAATGACGATGGTAATTGTCACTCATGAAATGTCATTTGCAAGAGCAGTTAGTAATAGAGTTGTATTTATGGATGGAGGGTATATTATAGAAGAAGGCGACCCTGAAGAAGTATTTGGAAATCCTAAGCAGGAGCGTACAAAACAGTTTTTGCGGAGTTATGAAAAATAATGAATGTAGAATATCGATTATTTAATCCAACAGGAAATATCACGGGACTGGTTCTTACTGAAGTTTCTGTAAAAGATCAGCCTATGGTAGCTAAATATATACTAAGTAAAGAGATCACTTGTGAGCAGGTTGGCTTTATTTCTGGTGGAATAGAAGGAAGTGATATTACTCTTAGGATGGCTGGGGGAGAATTTTGTGGAAATGCCACAATGTCAACAGCTGTTCTTTATTGCATGCAGATAGGTCTTGAAGAATACCAGGAAAAAACTGTATTAGTAAAAGTGATAGGAACAAGTGGGCTTATTGAAGTAAAAGTTAAGAGAGAAGGTAGTGAATATTTAGGAACTGTAAAAATGCCTAAACCACTTAAAATTTCAGAAGAACTCTTTTCTTTTGAAGGACACACATATAAATATCCAGTTGTTTCTTTTGTAGGAATCTCACATGTAATAGTAGAAGACAGCATGCCCATATATATGGCCGAGAATGCAATAAAGCTTTGGGCAGATAAGCTTAAAGTATCAGGGATGGGATTAATGCTGGTGGATTCAAATAGAAAAAATTTACGACCTCTAGTGTATGTGAATAATCCAGAAACGCTTATATGGGAAAGCTCATGTGCCAGTGGAACGACAGCGGCAGGAGCATATTTTAGTAAAAAGGATAATGCCCCAGTTGAGCTTTCATTTAGGGAACCTGGCGGAATATTAACAATAAAGGTAGATGAGAACAAAGATTTATTCTTAAGTGGAAAAGTAACTGTATAAATATTTAGAATGTGGATAAGTATAACAATGCACTTTAATTGACAAACAACACGACCTAGGGTTACAATCTAACAAGATTTCATCAGAAATTCGGGATGTGGCTCAGCTTGGTAGAGCGCTTGCTTCGGGAGCAAGAGGTCGCGCGTTCGAATCGCGTCATTCCGATTTTTTTTATGCCAAATTCTAACTTTTTCCGTTATTCTTTCTTTAGTACAAGAATGAAAGATTATATGCCACAAGAGGCATTTAGAAAAATGTGGGAAGATTCGACTTCAGGTTTAGGAGACTATGTAGAACTTGGAGAAACCACAAAGGATACCGTTACTAATGATATGTATGACATATATTATCAAATAATCATTTTTGAAAAAATGAAAATAAAACTTAAGTTTGTTTGTAACAATGATACGATTGTAGGATTGTGGATGAACTACATTGGGGCTTGATAATAATTAAAATGTTTTGAAAAGAAAAAATAAAAGGAGTATTCCATGAAAAAATTATCTGATTCTCAACTGAAAATAATGGTATATGTTATTTCTGCGCTCGGGATAATCGGAGGATTGTTGTTATGGAGATTTATTCCGTATACCTTCAGAAACACATCTTCTTTTCATGTCGGAAATGGAGAATTTGGAAATAAGTTTGGGGCGCTCATAATTTTGCCTATTCAATTATTTGCTTTTGTTCACAAAGATAATAGCATCGAAGAAATTCATACAGACGACCCCGAAGAGCGGAAAAAGCTTGAAGCGATTAATGCAAGAAAGATATTAGAATTACAGATTATGAGAGCGATTGGTTTAGCACTTACTATTTGGCTAGTTATGGGATTAGGTGCGTTGATTTTATAAATATCAATGTATTCGTTCAAATATATTGTCCCATCACATTATTTTTGCTGATGTTAATTTTCGTTGCTTGTAGCTACAGTTCCATAAGCATAGAATTGTGCCATCAAAAGCAAGGAGGCGTATATTATGCTTAGTGAAAACATTAAAAAACTCAGAAAATCAAAAGGATTATCCCAAGAGGAACTTGCCATAAAAATGAATGTGGTAAGGCAAACCGTATCGAAGTGGGAGAATGGCTTGTCAGTTCCGGATTCTTGTATGCTGATTTCCTTGGCAGATGAGTTGGATACATCTGTTAGTGTATTGCTCGGAGAACCGGTGGTGGAACCGACTCAGGATGACCTAAAGACAATCGCTGAAAAGTTAGAAGTGATTAATTTACAGATGGCAAAGAAAAGCATGACTAAAGTGAAAACTATTCGCGGGGTGTTAATCGCATTATGTGCCCTTATTGTAATCATATACATTATGCTTGTTGTAATGCAAAGTTCCTATTTGGGGTGGGATTATAGTAATCCGGAGTTAGCAATTGCCGGAACTATAATGCATGGATTTGAATTTATCTTTGTGAGACTTGCTCCGATTGTGCTTGTTGCTTCTGTTGTTGGAATCGTAATTACTTATAAAGTAAATGCTCTTCGAAAATGAAAATCTTTTTATAATCTTGACGTTATCTTGACGGTTTGTTGGTCGGTTCTTTGACCTTTCCATGTAATACTTAAGTCATAAAGAAAACAAAAACACGTACTTAGTTATACATGAAAAGATTAATAAAATGAAAAACACAGAAATCAATAAAGAAGCAGAAACAAAGAAAGCAATAAAAACATCATTAATCAGTAATCTTGTAATCGCTGCAGTATTCTTCGTATCATTTACCTTGCCCGCTTTATTATCGGAAGAAGGACTAAATTTTCATTTGAATGATTGCTTCTATACAGAGGGTTTGTTTGAGCGTACCGGATTTGGATTTATTCGCGCATATCTTTTTGAGTTACCCTTTGCAATCGGAAGATGGTGTGGAAATATCGGAATGTTACCCTTTGTTTTGCTCTTTGTGATTTTTGCAATTTATGAGGTTTGTAAGATTCGTAAAGAAAAATAGAAATTGAAAAAAGTGCCCGGAATTCTGTACCGGGCACAAATCATTTTTCTGTAAGTTGTTTTGAAAAAAGGTTCCTTAAGCTATATAAATTGTATCCCCCTCAATTCTGATTTCTAATGGGTATATATAGTTTCCTTCTCTTCTAATATTTTATCATTAAAAAAATTATTTATCATTCACTTTTACAGCAAATTAATGTACGGTAATTTGCTTTTTTATGTGGTTTTCATTTATTTCTCAATTTATTAATGTTATATTTTGTATGAGTGACTTTTTAAATACACATGAGGTGCAAATAAATGTCAGAAGAAGTTAAAAAGAGAGGCAGAAATAAAAAACCGAAAGAAGGAGCTACCGTACTAAACGGCGAAAAAGACGAGAACGGTAAGCTGAAAACACCCCATACAAAGTATGGTATTTTAAAAAATATTAAGTATGTTATGGGAGCTATATGGAATTACAAAAGAATTGTAGTTCTTTATATGGTTATCGGTTCTATTACCCAGCCTTGTATGCAGTATATATGGGGATTCTTTACAAAGTTTGTTGTTGATATAGTGCAAAGACAGCAGGCGGTGGGAGATAAAAGCCTAAATGCACTTGTCAGGGTTGTTATTATCATAGTAATTACCGACATTGTCTTGAGAGTAACGAATACATTTACATTTAACAGGAACTGGCCGGGATATGTGGAGGTTCGTTTTAGGCTGATACACAAACGAATCGATAAGGCTCTTTCCATGAACTACGAAACTCTTGAACAGCCGCACATCCTTGATATGGCCATGAAGGCGGCTCAGTCAACCGGAGGTAACAATGAAGGTGTAGAAGGATTGATGCATGATGTAGACAATCTTTCCAGAGTTATCGTTACTATGGTTGTCAGCTTCGCTATGATAATGGTTTTGGACTGGCGTCTGATTCTTGCCCTTATTTTTATCTGCATTATCAACTACTTCTCCTATAGACGCGCTATTCTTTTTGACAAAAAGAATGTGTGGGACGAGATGCCGCCTTATTGGAGACAGCAAAACTATATGGAACGCTGTACTCAGGACTTTGATTTTGCCAAAGATATAAGGCTTTTTAACATGAAGGAATGGCTTCATGAGAAACAGCATGAATCATTTCTTGTGTGGCTCAAGCTTTATATTAAGGGTCGTCATGTGTGGTGGCAGCATTCGAATGTATGCACGATTACAGGAATGATACAGGGTGCATTTATGTACTTTGTACTTATTAAGGCTGTTTTGGCTCCGACAGATCCTCTTACAATCGGTAATTTTACCCTTTATATTTCTCTTTGCGGAGCTTTTTCCAATGCTCTTACAAGTTTCCTTAATCAGTTGGGCGGAATAGAAAGAAATTCCATGCAGGTGGACGATTTCAGAACCTTTATAGATTTTGACGGAGGCGACGTTGAAGGTTACCGCATTGAAAAGACCGATAAGGGCTATTCTTTGTACGAAGAAGTAAATGAAAAGAGTACCGAGAAGGGCCGTAAAGAAAAACAGGCATTAGTAACAAAGCGTATAGATAATAATACAGAACAGTTCTTAAAAGCTAAGGAGAGATTTGAAAAGGGAGAAATATCTTTTGAGTTTAAGAACGTTTTCTATAAATATGAGGGAGCGGAAGATTACGCTCTTAAGGACCTTTCATTGACTTTTGACTGGGGTGAGAAGCTTGCGGTTGTAGGATTAAACGGTGCCGGAAAGACCACCTTCATTAAGCTTCTTTTAAGGCTGTATTCTGCCACCGAAGGTGAAATTCTTCTGAATGGAATAAACGTGAAAGAATACAACAAGAATGATTATTTTTCTTTGTTTGCTCCCGTTTTCCAGAACGTGGAGATTTTTGCGTTTCCTTTGGCAGAGAATGTTTCGATGCTTCCTAAAGAAGAAACCGACAATGCACGCGCGTATGAATCACTTGTTAAGAGCGGTATGAAGAACAAGGTTGACAGTCTTCCGAACGGAGTGGACACCCAGCTTCTTAAGATAATTTATGATGATGGTGTGGATTTCTCAGGAGGCGAGAAGCAGAAGCTTGCACTTGCCAGAGCCCTTTATAAGAACTCACCGGTTATTGTTCTTGATGAACCTACTGCAGCACTTGATGCTATTGCGGAGTACGAACTTTACAAAAACTTCGATTCGCTTATCGGAGAAAAGTCGGCTTTGTATATTTCTCACAGACTTTCTTCCACCAGATTCTGCGACCATGTAGCGATGTTTATGGATGGCCGGCTGGTAGAGTACGGAACTCACGATGCACTCATGGAAAAAGGCGGCGAATACGCAAAGATGTTTGAGGTGCAGGCGCGTTACTACGAAGAAAACAGCGACGAAAATAATGAAAACGGTGAGGAGGCATAAATAAATGAGTGACAAGAATAACATTTTTTTAGACTCCGTTGAAGAAACCGGGAAAAAGAAGAAGAGAGTTAAAGGGCAGAAGCGGGAACAGAGCACTGCCATGAAGGTTTATAAGTATTTCCTGCCAAGCGCCTGGAAAAAGTACAAGATGTACTTTGTAATACGATTTGTTAAATTGATTGCCCAGTCCGTGCTTCCTTTCTTTGGACTTATTCTTTTGCCAATGATAGTTGATGAGCTGGTTAATGACAGAAATATCGAGAAAATCGTGATTTGTACAGTCATCCTAATGTTAGGAAATATGGGGCTCGGATATGTGAATACCGTCATGGACAACCTCATACAGCGTTACGCTGAGCGATTTAACGTTTACTACCGTGAGCAGGCTTCCTTACGTATTATGGAACTGGATTTTCAGGTAACCGAAGATAAGAAGGCGTTGGACCAGATTGAACTTGCCAGAAACGGAATGGACTGGTACTCAGGCGGACTTAACGGAATAGTTGAATCTTTGTTTATGGTAATCCAGAATGTTATTACTCTTTTGGGTATTTCAACTATCGTGCTTATCAGTGCACCCTGGTTGCTTGTTTTGATTTTTGGTGTTTTGTTTGTTACCGGACTTCTTAACAATAAAAACAACAAGGTGGAGCAGGAAGAGTACAAGAACATGTCGAAGGTTAACCGTGTGTTCAGCTACCTGGGATGGCAGATAATTGATTTTCGATATGGTAAGGATATCCGTTTATACAAAGCAAAGGATATGCTTCTTGATAACTATGATTATTACTGCAATCAAATGACCGATGCCTGGTATGAGATGGCTGACAGACAGCTTTTACCTACACTTCTTATGGACTTTTGTGATGTGGTGAGAGACTTTGGAACATATATTTATGTAGGTGCCCTTGCAATACTCGGGAAAATAACGCTTGGTGTTACTACTCAGTTATTTACCGCCAGCGGAGAGCTTTACGGAAATATGCGTTCACTTGTTTTCAACGTACAGAACATAGTTAAGCGTACCAACTATGCATATGAATATGTAAAGCTGATGGATTTCCCCGAGGCAATTCATAAGGGTTCAAAGCCGGTTACTCACGGACCTCACGTTTTTGAGTTTAAGGATGTGGAATTTGCTTATCCCGGTTCGGATGTTAAGGTACTTAAGGGTGTTAACTTAAAGATTGAATCCGGAGAGCATCTTTCAATTGTAGGATTAAACGGCGCCGGAAAAACAACGTTTGTAAAGCTTCTTTGCAGACTTTATGATCCTACTTCCGGTTCAATACTTATGGACGGAACGGACATAAGGGAATATGATTACAATTCATATATGCAGGAGTTTGCACCTGTTTTCCAGGATTTCAAACTTTTTGCTTTTACCTTTAAAGAGAATATTATTCTAAACGATTCTCTGAATCAGTCGGAAGAAACAGCCGGTGAAACAGACAGGAAGCTTGAAGAAATATTTGAGAAAATCGGACTTACCGACAAGATAAAGAGCTATGAGAAGGGTGCGGAGACTTATGTCTTTAAGCACTACGACAAAACCGGTATCGAACCTTCCGGAGGTGAACAGCAAAAGCTTGCTATCGGACGTGCTTTATATAAAAATTCACCGATAGTAATTCTTGACGAGCCTACGGCGGCGTTGGATCCTATAGCAGAGTACGAGATATACAAAAAGTTCGAGGAGCTTGTGGGAGGAAAGACAGCGGTTTATATTTCCCATAGATTGTCTTCCTGCCAGTTCTGCGATAAAATCGCAGTTTTCTCGGAGGGTGTGGTGGCCGAATACGGTACACATGCAACCCTTGTGAAAAAAGAAAACGGCCTTTATGCAAAGATGTTCAATGCTCAGGCCATGTATTACGCAAGATAAAGAAAAGCCGGAAAAGAAATTACCTTTCTTTTTCGGCTTCTTCTATTACTTCATTTGTGAATTTGCGAAGGGTTTCTTCATATTGGTTTCTGAATGAAGCACGGTAGCCATCCAGGAATCTGTCTAGTAAAGGCATCTTTTCGCGAAGAGCTTCTATGGGAATGTTATCACGTTTTATCATTTCTACCATGTTAGCTTTGTTTGTTTCATACATTCCGCTTTGCGGAATAAGTGAATAGAAAGAATAGATTCTTGCATCCGAAGAAAATTTCTTTTTATTCAGTTCTTCTTTTATTGTTTCAAAGGATTTTACGGAATCAGCGGAATCAATGAAGGGTACAAGATAGGTTTCTATGAGGGAAGTAACGATATTTTCCCACTGCTCGGGTGTATATATTTTTCCGTTTTTGGGATTCTTTTCAACAATGGAAAAGTCAAAATATCCTCCGTTCAAGCCTTCCGTAAAGAAGCCGTATTCGGGGACCAAAGAAGTGAGGTTTACGTGGTCTAGTTGATAACCAAGCCAAATATCACTGATTTTTCCGGTCAGTTCTTCTTTTGAAACAGCAAACATTATTAATTCGGAATTGAACCCGTTTGCTTTATTGCTGAAAACAGATTTCTTTAGGTGAATCATCAGATATCCGCCGTCTATCTCTTTCCACCAGTCAAAACCTTTGGTTTTGAAATTCATTTCCTTCAATTGTTTTTTTAAGACTTGAGAAACAACGTCTTTTAGTTCCATTTATGTTTTCCCTTTTTCCCTTGATATATCATTGTTTATTAGTATTCTAATTGTAAAAAGTTGCATTTTTTACCTGATTTGGATTAATGCTTTCCAGCTCTTTGCTATTTTTATCACCCACCTATAAATACAGTGTGCCTGCAATACGTGTATATGTCAAGCAGATAGAAATTTAGAATGATAAACGGGTATTCGAAATTATACAGAAACAAGTATTTGAAAAACAAGGGAAATAGAGATATAATATACTTCGTTAACTATATATCCCTTTTTTGGGGGCTTTATTTTGAGAGGAGATTTATTATGGCAAAGTGTCCTAAGTGTGGTGCCGATATTGAAGACGGCGTAAAGTTCTGTCCTTTTTGCGGAGCAGAAGTGGTAGCTGCAGAAGCTCCCAAAGCAGAAGATAAGTTAGATGAAAAGCTTGATGATGCTAAAGAAGCAGTTGAAGATTTAGCTAAAAAGGTCGTTGCATTAAACGACACAGCTGATACAACAGCTGATTATGCTCAGGATGATATTGAAAAGAATAAAGTTATGGCTGTTTTGGCATACTTTGGAATTCTTGTTCTTATCCCTATTTTCGCAGCAAAGGATTCAAAGTTCGCAAGATTCCATGCTAACCAGGGTCTTGTTCTTGCACTTGCTGAAATTATCGTTAACGCAGCAATTGGTATTCTTAAGAGAATTATGCTTCGTGGATTGTTCGGATTCATCGGCGGAATACTCGATCTTGTATTCTTAGTAGTTGCTATTATCGGTATCGTTAATGCTTGTAAGGGTAAGGCAAAAGAACTTCCTGTTGTTGGAAAGATTAAGATTCTTAGCTAGTATTCACGTTTTAATTTAACTAGACTTTATTACTCGGCTGTTTCCGCGATTACTTCGTTTCAAAAGCCTCGACGTAGTAATATTTGTAAAAGTTTGCGGCCCTTCGGATGTTTATCCGAGGGGCCTTTTGTATTATAATTAGTGCAATAAAAAAGGAAAGAGGAAAAGAAATGCTTCATGAAATAGCGCCTCACAAATTTCATATAGAATATACCCTTGAACTTCCTAAAGAAGATGATTTTTTGGTACTGTGCCGGGGTACAAAGGTGTGGGTTGACTGGATTGAGGGAAAAGAAATCAAGGTTCCGTTTATTAGGGATTTAATGGTTTCAGTTCCTTTAGAAGAGTTTCGTTTTCTTTGTAAAATAGATGATAAGTCTGTATTTACGTTAAAAGAAACCGACAGGCTTGATATCAGTCTTCTTTTGCCGGATTGCTTTGTTGAAGTTCCTATGTGGAATTTGCGAAGGGAAAAGCCACAATATCTTTCTTTTTTTGTAATGATGGCTTGCAGAATAAACATGTTTTATTCGGAAAACCGTTTTTGCGGTAAATGCGGAAAAGAAATGTTTCCTGATAAAAAGGAAAGAGCTATGGTTTGCTCCGATTGCGGAAACATGGTATTTCCCAAAATCCCACCAAGTGTTATCGTTTTGATAAGGAATGGCGAGAGAACCCTTCTTACAAGATATCAGGCAAGTCACAATATCTACAGAAACTACGCTTTGGTGGCAGGATATGTTGAATCGGGAGAAACTCCCGAGGAAGCGGTTGCCAGAGAAGTGATGGAAGAAGTAGGTGTAAAGGTTAAAAACATTACTTATTTTGCTTCCCAGCCCTGGCCGATTTCCGGAGCTCTTTTGCTTGGTTATGTGTGTGATTTGGACGGCGATGATACTATAAAAAGAGATGATGGCGAGCTTGAAGAAGCTTTATGGATGGAAAGAAAGGATTTGCCGGACCGTTCACAGGATGTGAGCCTTACCAGCGCAATGATAGAAGCATTCAGGCTTGGAAGAGTATAGATTTCTATTACATTGTTCGATGGCCTTCAATGAGGAAGGCGGGATGGAGAGTAAATGAATTTGAAAGAATCCGGAGAAATGTATCTTGAGACCATATTGATTCTTCAAAGAAGGAATAATGTGGTACGCTCAATTGATATTGCAGAAGAAATGGGTTTTTCCAAGCCTTCCGTAAGCCGCGCTGTAGGTAACCTGAAGGAAGATAAATATATTCTGGTCGATAAAGACGGGTATATTGCGCTTACCGAAAAGGGCTATGAGGTTGCTGAAAAAATATATGAACGTCACAATATCATTTCTTCTTTACTTATGAATCTTGGTATCAGTAAAGAAACCGCTTTAAAGGATGCTTGCAAAATAGAGCATGACATCAGTGATGAATCCTTTGAAGCAATAAAAAAGCATTTGGCGGAGAAAGACTAAGATGGAAACATTCAGCCTAAATTTGGGAACAATCATTTTGGCGGTTATTTTGATTGTTGCTGTGTTTTTTGCGATAAAAACAGTAAGAAATAATAAGAAAAAAGGAAAGAGCTGCGGCGGGGACTGTGCTTTTTGCAACAATCGGGACTGCAGTAATAGAAAAGAATAAAAGAAATGCAAAAAAATTCCTCCCTACCATGACGGTAAGGAGGATTTTTCTTTCTATGAACAATTATCAATCATTAAAAGGAACTCTTGCTGCGTAAGAAGTATGTAAGAGCTCGTGAGCCTTATGAGAGTTGGGTTCGCCGAGGAACTCGTCATACAAAGCCTTGATCTGAGGATTGTTGTGAGACTGACGGAGAGTCTGTCTTTCATCTTCAGAATAGAGAGCTTTTGCACGCTTCTCAATGTAGGTATCCATGATGTCGTTGTCTTCATTGGGAAGGAAGCACTCACGTACGTAAGGCTGTCCGCCACCGTTTACACAACCACCGGGGCAACCCATGATTTCAATGAACTGGTACTTGCTTTCGCCTGCTCTGATCTGGTCCATAAGAACCTTAGCGTTCTTCATGCCGTGAGCAACGGCTACGTTGATGGTCTGGCCTGCAAGATTAAAGGAAGCTTCCTTGATTCCGTCAAAGCCACGAACTTCTTCAAACTTAACTGCTTCATGTTCTTTTCCTGTAAGAACGAAATGAGCGGTACGAAGAGCTGCTTCCATAACACCACCGGTTACACCGAAGATAACGCCTGCGCCTGTGTAATCACCGACGATGTCGTTATCAAATTCTTCATCGGGAAGCTGAGTGAATTTGATACCGCTTCTCTTAATGAGACGACCAAGTTCACGGGTGGTAAGTACAGCATCTACATCCTTAAGACCGTTTGTAACGAGCTGGTCACGATCCTTTTCAAACTTCTTTGCAGTACAAGGCATGATGGAAACAACAAACATATCCTTGGGGTCTACACCAATCTTTTCAGCATAGAAGGATTTAAGAATAGCGCCAAACATTTCGTGAGGGGACTTGCAGCTGGAAAGGTGTGCAAGCTGGTCTCCGTAGTAGTATTCAGCGTAATTAATCCATCCGGGTGAGCAGGAAGTAATCATGGGAAGAGCTCCGCCGTTTTTGATACGGCCAAGCAATTCGGTTGCTTCTTCCATGATGGTAAGGTCTGCAGCGTAGTTGGTATCAAATACTTTCTTGAAGCCAAGTCTTCTTAATGCAGCAACCATTTTTCCGGTTACGGGAGTACCGATCTTCATATCGAATTCTTCGCCAAGAGCGGCACGAACTGCGGGAGCAGTCTGAACTACAACGTACTTGCCGGCTTTCATAGCGTCATCGACTTTATCAATTTCAGATTTCTCCATGAGAGCACCTGTAGGACATACGCTTACGCACTGACCGCACATAATACAGGGAGAATCACTGAAGTTTCTGTTTTCTGCAGGAGCAACAATTGTCTTGAAGCCTCTGTTTTCAAATCCAAGAACTCCGTTACCGTGAGCGTTTGCACATCTTGCAACACAACGTCCGCAAAGAATACATTTGGAAGTATCTCGAACGATTGAAGGGTTGCAGGTATCAACGGTAGTAGGTGTTTTTGTTCCTTCGAACATGTTCTCACGGGCACCTACAAGCTGAGCAACGTGTAAGAGTTCGCATTTGCCGTTCTTATCACACTGCTGACACTGCATGGAGTGGTTGGAAAGTAAAAGTTCAACTGAGGTACGGCGGGCAGCAACTGCCTTGGGTGAAGAAATGGAGATTTCCATACCTTCGTTGACAGGATATACGCAGGAAGCAACAAGGCCTCTTGCACCGGTAGCCTCTACAAGGCATACACGGCATGAACCACGGTTACATTCGCCATGGTTAAAAGCACATAATGAAGGAATTTCGTAACCGCACTGTCTTGCAGCTTCGAGAATTGTGAGTCCGTCTTCAACCTGATAAGGGATTCCTTCGATTTTAATATTAATCAATGCCATTTTCTTTTCCTCCCTTACTTTTTCTCTATTGCCTTGAAGCGGCAGGATGATTCGCAAAGACCACACTTGATACACTTGCTCTGGTCAATAACGAAAGGTTCTTTTCCAACAACGCCTGTGATAGCGCCAACAGGACACTGACGTGCACAAAGTGAACATTTCTTGCAAAGGTCCGGATTTACCTCATAGTGCATAAGGTTCTTACAAACTTTTGCGGGACACTTCTTATCGATGATGTGAGCTTCATATTCTTCTCTAAACTGTGCAAGAGTAGAAAGAATAGGATTGGCAGCAGTCTGACCGAGAGCACATAAGGAACCGACCTTGATTGTATCAGCAAGTTCCTGTAAATCGTTAAGATCCTGCATGGTTCCCTGACCATTACAAATCTTTGTAAGGTATTCAAGAAGTCTCTTTGTACCGATACGACAAGGTGAACATTTACCGCATGATTCGTCGCAGATGAATTCCATATAGAATTTAGCAACGTCAACCATACAGTTGTCTTCATCCATAACGATAGCTCCGCCGGAACCCATCATGGAACCCTTTGCAACAAGGTTGTCGAAATCGATAGGAGTATCGAGGTCTTTTTCGGTAAGGCATCCGCCTGAAGGACCCCCTGTCTGGATTGCTTTGAACTTCTTCCCGTTGGGAATACCGCCACCGATGTCAAAAATAAGCTCTCTGAGTGTGGTACCCATAGGTACTTCAACAAGACCTACGTTGTTTACTTTACCACCTAAAGCAAATACCTTTGTTCCTTTGGACTTTTCAGTACCAAGCTTGTTAAAGTTTTCAGCACCGTTACGCATAATGTAAGGAACGCAGGCAAGTGATTCAACGTTGTTAACGATTGTAGGACACTGCCATAAGCCCTTAACAGCAGGGAACGGAGGACGGGGACGAGGCATACCTCTTTGTCCTTCAATGGAGTTAAGGAGGGCTGTTTCTTCACCACATACGAAAGCGCCTGCACCAAGTCTGATGTGGCAGTGGAAAGAAAAGTCTGTTCCAAGAATATTATCACCAAGTAAGCCGATTTCTTCAGCCTGCTTGATAGCAATTTTTAATCTGTTAACAGCGATAGGATATTCGGCACGTACATAGAAATAACCGTTCTGTGCTCCGATAGCGTAACCTGCGATAACCATACCTTCGATTACTGCAAGAGGATTTCCTTCCAAAATGGAACGATCCATAAATGCACCGGGGTCACCTTCATCACCGTTACATACTACATACTTTTCACCATCGGGCTGAGCATAAGCAAACTGCCACTTCTTACCGGTAGGGAATCCGCCGCCGCCACGTCCGCGAAGTCCGGATTCAAGTACCTGATTGATAACAGCCTGTCTGTCCATCTTAAGAGCTTTGGCAAGACCTTCAAAAGCACCTGCGCCTAAAGCTTCGTTTATATCTTCGGGATTGATAACACCGCAACCGTGCAAAGCGATACGAACCTGCTTTTTGTAGAAGGTAATATCTTCCTGTTTTGCAATCTTTTCTTTGGTTACGGGATCTACATAAAGAAGTCTTTCGACAACTTCTCCACCGATAATGTCTTTTTCAAGAATTTCATCCACATCTTCAATCTTTACCATACGATAAAGGGTATCTTCGGGATAAATCTTTACGAAAGGTCCCTGAGAACAGAAGCCAAAACAACCAACCTGGTTAACGGTCACTTTGTCTTCAAGTCCGCGAGCCTTGATTTCTTCTTCAAACTTTTCCTTGATGGCAGCAGAGTTGGAAGAAAGACATCCTGTACCACCGCAAAGAACAATGGCACGTTTATTGTTGGTACCGCTAAACTTTGCAGCCATGCATGCTGAGCATTCCTGCTGTTTCAAAGCCAGCTCTTCAAAAGTCTTTATCATTCTTTGGTACCTCCTTCTGCACGAAGATCGTCAATAATTCCGGCAACTGCATTAACGGCAACCTTAGGATAAACCTTTCCGTTAATTGATACTGCAGGAGCAATACCGCACGCACCGATACATCTGAGTGCGTCAAGAGTGAACATTCCGTCTTCGGTAGTTTCGCCGGGCTTAATGCCAAGAATTTCACTGAACTTATCGATAACCTGCTGAGCACCCTTTACATAGCAAGCGGTTCCGAGACAGCAACCGATAACGTACTTTCCCTTCGGCTTCAAAGAGAAGAAGGAATAGAAAGTAACAACGCCGTAAATTTCAGCCACGCTGGCACCTGTATTTTGAGATACAAGTTCCTGAACTTCGAGCGGGATATATCCGTATTCTTTTTGGATATCGCTCAAAATCATCATCAATGGAGTGGGCTCGTCTTTGTAGCGGGCACAAATCTCATTGATCTTTACGATGGCTGCATCACTTAATTTAGCCATTTTGTTTCCTCCGTAAAAGAAAAATAATAAAGATTGTTAAAAAAATATCTAAATAATATAATAAGTATTTCTATTGTGTCCGTCAAGGGAAAACATGCTGAAAATAAAGCAAATATCGCAAATTTTCGCAATCGAGTAGGCTTCTCCTACTCGATTGTACGTTGGGCATCAAATGGATATTTGTGCAAGCACAATATCCGCTTGACGCCTTATCGCACATAAGAACAGGTCCCGTAAGTAAGCACTCGGGGACCTGTAGATTAATTGGATTATTTATTGTTTTTAAGATTCTTTTGTGCACCTGCCAGCATAAGTTTTATTCGGTTCAGCTGGTTGACTTCACTTGCGCCCGGGTCGTAATCGATTGCCACAATGTTGGCAGCAGGATACGTCTTTCGGAGAGCCTTGATTACTCCTTTACCTACTACGTGGTTGGGCAGGCAGCCAAAGGGTTGTGCGCAGATAATATTTGCCACACCATTATTTATCAGCTCTACCATTTCACCGGTTAAGAACCATCCTTCACCGGTCTGGTTACCGATAGATACTATACTTTTGGCATTTTTCGCTGTTTCGTCGATGTTGGCGGGAGGAGTAAAATGAGCACTCTTTCTGCAGGCTTTTGAATAGCTTCTTCTTGCAAACTCCACAAAACGAATACCAAGCATTGCAATAAGGGCAGAGCGCTTTGAGGTACCAAGGTTTTCTGCTTTGAATTCCTGGTTTTTAAAGCAGTAGAGCATAAAGTCCATTAAGTCGGGAACAACAGCTTCCGCTCCCTCTGATTCAAGCAAATCAACCACGTGGTTGTTGGCTGTGGGTGAGAACTTAACAAGGATTTCTCCGACGACCCCAACCTTAGGCTTCTTTTCGTCAGTAATTTCTATACGGTCAAAGTCTTCCACCATTTTTCTGCATATTGATTTGTATTCAAAGAAGCTTACGTGCTTTTTGGAAAGAAAAGCAATGCATTCGTTGAGCCATTTTTGGTGTACTTTATCGGTATCTCCCTTATGAACTTCGTAAGGACGCATGCGGTATACGCATTTTTGGAAGATATCTCCAAAGAAAACCGCATAAACACCGCGCGTAATCAAAGGAAGTGTGAGCTTAAAGCCCGGCTGAGGTTCAAGTCCCGATAAATTAAGGGAAATAACCGGAATTTGTTCCAGACCGGCTTTCTTTAGGGCTCTTCTGATAAAGCCTATGTAGTTGGTAGCACGACATCCGCCGCCGGTTTGGGAAATAATCAATGCGGTTTTGTCCGGATCGTACTTGCCGGATTCCAAAGCACTCATCATCTGGCCGACAACCAAAAGCGAAGGATAGCAGGCGTCGTTGTTAACGTACTTAAGTCCTGTGTCGATGGAGCTTCTGTTATCGTTTGAAAGAACAACCAAATTGTAACCGGCGTTTTTAAAGACAGGCTCTAAAAGGTCAAAGTGAATCGGCGACATTTGAGGAGCAAGAATGGTATATTCCTTTTTCATCTCTTCGGAAAAGACCGGTTTATCAATAGCGCTGGAACGAAGGGTTCTTTGATATTTTCTTTTTTCACGTACTTCTATGGCCGACAAAAGTGAGCGGATACGTATGCGGGCAGCGCCAAGATTGTTTACTTCATCAATCTTTAGGCAGGTATAGATTTTGTCGGAGCCACTCAAAATATCGTTAACCTGATCGGTGGTAACGGCATCGAGACCGCATCCGAAGGAGTTCAGCTGTACAAGCTCGAGGTTACTTTGCGTCTTTACAAAAGAAGCTGCGGCATAAAGTCTTGAGTGATACATCCACTGGTCGGATACAATAAGCGGTCTTTCGGGAGTACCAAGGTGTGAAACGGAGTCTTCTGTAAGTACCGCCACTCTGTAGGAAGTTATAAGCTCCGGAATTCCGTGATTGATTTCAGGGTCTACGTGATACGGACGGCCCGCAAGAACGATTCCTTTTCCACCGGTTTCTTTTAAGTAATCAAGGACTTTTTCGCCTTCTTTTTGCATATCAAGGTGAGCTTTTGAAAGCTCGGCGAAAGCCTTGGAAACAGCAGCCTTTATTTCTACGGAAGGTATTTCGGTAAATTCCTTTGAAAGGGCCCGGTAAATGGTTTTTTTGGAAGTAAACGAAAGGAAAGGATTTCTGAATACAACCTTTTTGCTTGTAATTGCTTCCACATTGTTCTTTATGTTTTCGGAATAGGAAGTAACAACAGGACAGTTGTAGTGGTTGTTGGTACCCTCTATTTCGTCTCGTTCATAAAATACAGCCGGATAGAAAATGAAATCCGGATTTTGCTTAATGAGCCATTCTATATGTCCGTGGGCAAGCTTGGCGGGATAACATTCAGATTCGCTT
The DNA here is from genome assembly GCA_045639565.1 of Lachnospiraceae bacterium. Classification (GTDB taxonomy): domain Bacteria; phylum Bacillota; class Clostridia; order Lachnospirales; family Lachnospiraceae; genus UBA1258. The sequence continues at coordinate 6,433 of JAZUDH010000032.1, read as the reverse complement.
GGAATGGACTCAATACCCATTTCATAGAGCTTATGGCTGGAAAGGGGAGAAAGAATAACTCTGTAGCCCAGCTCTGTGAAGAAGGTGTGCCAGAACGGATAGTTTTCGTAGATATTCAAAACTCTGGGAATACCGACGGTACCTCTTACGGCCTTTTCTTCTGAAAGAGGTTCATAGTCGAAAAATCTCTTAAGCTTATAGGTAAAGAGGTTTGGAATATCTTCGTTGGTCTTTTGGCGTCCCTGTCCACGTTCGCAACGGTTACCGGAAATGTACTGTCTTCCGCCGGGGAAGCGATTGATGGTAAGTCGGCAGGAATTGGTGCACCCTTTACACTTTGCCATTGAAGTTTCAAAGGAAAATGCACACAAATCTTCGTAGGACAAAAGCTTTGTTTCGTAGCCTTCTTCGTAGTGTTCTCTTGCAATAAGTGCTGCGCCGAAGGCTCCCATTACTCCGGCAATATCCGGGCGGATAACTTCGCATTCTGCGATTTTTTCAAAGCTTCGCAAAACAGCATTATTGTAGAATGTGCCGCCCTGAACAACTATTTTTTTACCAAGTGCCGAAGCGTCGGACACTTTTATTACCTTAAACAGGGCATTCTTTATTACGGAATAAGCAAGACCTGCCGAAATATCGGAAACTTCGGCTCCTTCTTTCTGGGCCTGCTTAACTTTTGAATTCATAAATACGGTGCATCTTGTGCCTAAATCGATAGGATGCTTGGCAAACAGAGCACACTTCGCAAAGTCGGCAACGGAATAATTCAGGGATTTTGCAAAGGTTTCTATAAAGGAACCGCAACCGGAGGAGCAGGCTTCGTTTAAAAGAACACTGTCTACGGTGCCGTTTTTGATTTTGATACACTTCATATCCTGGCCGCCGATATCCAAAATGCAGTCAACATCGGGTAAAAAGAAGGCAGCAGCATAATAATGAGCTACGGTTTCAACCTCTCCGTCATCAAGGAGGAACGCAGACTTCATCAGTTCCTCACCGTAACCAGTGGAGCAGGAGCGGACAATTTTACAGTCGGAAGGAAGAATACGGTAGATTTCTTTTACCGCATCTATAGCAGTCTGAAGGGGCGAACCGTTGTTGTTTGAATAAAAGGAATGAAGAAGGGTACCATCTTCGCTGACAACAGCTATTTTTGTGGTGGTAGAGCCTGCGTCGATTCCCAAAAAGCACTTTCCGTGGTAATCGGACAGACTTCCCTTGTTAACGATTGCTTTGTCATGGCGAGCGCAAAAAGATGAATATTCTTCTTCACTTCCAAACAAAGGCTCCATACGGGCTACTTCAAAGTCCATTTTTATATTGGAAGAAAGCTTGTTAACCATTTCTTCCATCGAAAAAGAAACCTCTTCTTTTGCATTAAGGGCAGAGCCCATTGCAGCGAAAAGATGGGATTTTTCGGTTTTTACTACGTGTTCATCATCGAGCTTAAGGGTACGGACAAAGGCTGTTTTCAGTTCACTTAAAAAGTGGAGGGGTCCGCCAAGGAAGGCTACACGACCGCGGATAGGTTTACCGCATGCAAGACCGGAAATAGTCTGGTTGACAACTGCCTGGAAAATAGAAGCGGAAAGATCTTCTTTTGTAGCTCCGTCATTGATTAGGGGCTGAATATCGGATTTTGCAAAAACACCGCATCTTGCGGCTATAGTATATAGAGATTTATAGGATTTAGCATATTCGTTAAGGCCGGAAGCATCAGTTTGTAAGAGGCTGGCCATCTGGTCTATAAAGGAACCGGTGCCTCCTGCGCAAATTCCGTTCATACGCTGTTCGGCATTTCCACCCTCAAAATAGATTATCTTTGCATCTTCGCCTCCAAGCTCGATAGCGACGTCACATCCTTCTGTCAGCTCTTGAAGAGAAGAAGATACAGCGATAACTTCCTGAATAAAGGGAACTCCCAAATGGTTTGCGAGAGTAAGTCCGCCGGAACCGGTTATCATGGGATGAACTGTTATGTTTCCAACAGAATCAAAGGCTTTTTTCAGCAAGGAGCAGAGCGTTTCTCTGATATTTGCATAATGTCTTTCATAATCTGAGAATAAAAGATTATTTTCTGCATCAAGAATTGCAGTTTTTACGGTGGTGGAACCAATATCGATTCCTAAAGAATAAAATGTACCCATAACTTTTGCTTCTTTCCAATGTATTTCCCCAAAAACATAAAAATAATTATATAGACATATATTTATTTAATCAAGTTTTTTGTAGGCAGTAAAAGAGACGTAATGATATACTGTTTTTATATATCAGGCAGCAGTTGAGAAGGCAAAAGGATGTTGCCGGGGTAAACGAAAGCTTAAATATAGTTGCGGGGATGTTCCCGAGATTGGAGTGACAGTGACTTCACTTTATAAGGCAGAATTCGGAAGAGAGTCCATGACTTCTTTTCCCGAAGCAATCAGAAAAGAATGGGTTGTTACAAACGGAATCGGCGGATATGCGGGAAGTTCGATAATCGGTGCAAATACAAGAAAGCATCACGGATTATTGGTTGCTTCTTTTCATGCACCGACTGACAGATTTGTTTTGTTGAACCGTATCGACGAGCAGGTTGTTTTCAACGACAAAACGATTTCTTTTTCCTCGGTTCAGAGAAAGAAGAAGCACTTTGAGGATGGTTTTCGCTTTCAGACAGGTTTTTCTTTTGACGTGATTCCGACATTTACTTATTTTGTAGATGGCGTTTTGATAAAGAAAACCGTAGCTATGGAATATGGGAAAAATACGGTTGCAATTCGCTACGAAGTAGAGAATATGTGCAAGGACTGCGTTCTTTCTTTGGCTCCCGTTTTCAACTTCAGAAATCACAATGACGGCAGCAGACGTAGTGATTTGAAATTTTCGGTATCTTGTAAAGAGAGGGAAATCGTCCTGATTTCAAAGAAAAATAAAGAAAAGCCCATACGTTTTTATTTTTCTTCGGGAGCGATTGTAAACAACGACAAATCGGATGTTTTTGATAAAGAAATTGAGCTGCAGACGGAAATTGATACAGGAATGTCTTCTTTTGACACAGGCTTTGTTCCTTTTAGGATTGAGGAAGGAATACAGGCAGGGCAGAAGAAAGTGATTGATTTTATAGCCAGTGCCGAGGGTGAATACACAAAGGATGCCGGTGAGATTATTGAAAAGGCAAGGCATCGTGCAGAATCACTTTTGGAGAAAGCAAAGGTTTGGGGAGAAGGAAGTATTTGTGAGGATGATTTTTTAAAGCGCCTCATTGTTTCTGCGGACAATTTTATTGCTTACAGAGCGTCTACAAATGGAAATACCATATTGGCAGGTCTTCCGTGGTTTACCGACTGGGGTCGCGACACGATGATTTCTTTTACCGGACTATGCCTGGAAACAAGACGCTTTGAAGAGGCTAAAAGTATTCTTCAAACTTTTGTAAAATACGAAAAGAACGGGCTTCTTCCGAATATGTTTCCTGATAACAATCAGGAGCCCATTTACAATACGGCAGATGCTTCCCTTTGGTTCTTTTATTGTGTTTACCAATATCTTAGGTATGTTAACACAAGCGAGGCGTTTGAGTTTGTTAAAGAAGAAATCTATCCCACACTTAAGCTTATTTTACAGGCATATCGCATGGGTACCGATTTTTCAATCGAAATGGATAAGGATGGCTTGGTAAAAGCCGGAAGCGACCTTGATCAGGTTACATGGATGGATGTGCGGATTGACGGGAAGGTGATAACTCCCAGACACGGAAAGCCTGTTGAAATCAATGCTTTATGGTACAACGCTTTAAAGACAATGGAAGCTTTGGCAACGAAATATGAAGATAAGGAATATGCTGCATCGGCGGCTTCTTTGGCCAATTTGGTGAAAGAAAGCTTTTGCAAACGTTTCTGGAATGAAAGGCAAAAGTGTCTGTTTGACGTAGTGGATGAGGTATGCGAAGAAACAAGGACGGTATCCGACAATCCCGATATCAGGTGTAACCAGATATGGGCGGTTTCTTTACCTTTTACCATGCTCGACGCAGAAAAAGAAAAAGCTGTGGTTAACACTGTGCTTGAAAAGCTTTATACTGATTTCGGACTTCGGTCTCTTTCGCCTGAGGACCCCGAATACCATGGTGTTTATTTTGGCAAGTTAAAAGAACGTGACGAAGCTTACCATCAGGGTACTGTCTGGGCATTTTCGTTAGGAGCTTTCATCAGTGCATTTTTGAAGGTTAACGGTTATTCAACGGAAGCCAAGGATACTGCAAAAGCGCTTCTTTTGCCGATGAAAAAGCATTTGGACGATGGATGCATAAACGGCATTGCGGAAATATTTGACGGTGACGCACCGCATATCAGTCGTGGCTGTTATTCGCAGGCCTGGAGCGTAGGGGAAATATTGAGGGCTTATAAGGAAGTTATTTCATAGAGGAAAAGAAATGGAAAATCTTACAAAAAACGTAATTGTTACACTTAAAAAGGGTGAAGGACGGACCATAAAGGCCGGCGGAGCGTGGGTTTACGATAATGAAATCGACAGTATTACCGGAACCTTCAAAAACGGTGATATTGTCATGGTGCATGATTTCGACGGGTATCCTATGGGTGCCGGATTCATTAATCAAAACTCAAAAATACGTGTAAGGATGCTCACTAGAAAGGCAGACCAGCCCGTTACAGAAGAGTTTTTGTATAAGAGAGTTCAGGCAGCATGGGATTACAGAAAGACCGTTATGCCCGAAAAAGACCTTAATTGTTGCAGAGTAATTTTTGGTGAGGCCGACTGGCTTCCGGGACTTACCGTAGATAAGTACGATGATGTTTTGGTAGTAGAATCTCTGGCTCTTGGGATGGATTTGTTAAAGCCTATGATTTTGAAGTTTCTTAAGGAAATTCTTGAAAAAGACGGGTACAAAATCCGCGGGGTATATGAGCGTTCAGATGCGCCTGTTCGAAAGAAAGAAGGAATGGAGCCTCATAAGGGCTTCATAGGCGAAGAGTTTGATACCAATGTCGAAATAGTAGAAAATGACATTCATTACATGGTGGATGTTGTGAACGGGCAGAAAACGGGATTCTTTCTCGACCAGAAATATAATCGACTTGCGATGCAGAGAATCTGTCGTGATAAGAAGGTTTTGGACTGCTTTACGCATATGGGGACTTTTGCTCTTAATGCAGGACTGGCAGGAGCAAAAGAAGTTACCGGACTTGATATTTCCGAATTTGCGGTTGCCCAGGCAACAGAAAATGCCCGTAGAAACAACCTTTCGGATACAGTCAAATTCAGAGCTGCGGATGTATTGGATGAACTTCCCAAACTGTTCGAAGCCGGGGAGAGCTATGACGTGGTGATTCTCGACCCACCTGCTTTTACCAAATCGCGTGAAGCGACAAAAAATGCCATAAAAGGCTATCGTGAAATCAACATGAAGGGAATGAAGCTTGTAAGAGACGGTGGGTATCTGGCAACCTGTTCCTGCTCACATTTCATGACACAGGAGCTGTTCACGGAAGTAATCGGGCAGGCTGCCAAGGCAGTTCATAAGCGCTTACGCCAGATTGAATTTAGAACCCAGGCCTGCGACCACCCTATTCTTTGGGCAGCAGACGAGTCATATTATTTAAAATTTTATATCTTCCAGGTGTGTGAGGAAAAATAAGTTATGGAAAATAATAATACAAATTATGGACAGAGCGTTACAGGGGTTGTGATAAAAGACGGAAAGGTACTGTTAGCCAGACATACTTATGGTGGTGGGAAAGGAATGCTTATTGTACCCGGCGGATATGTTGAATATGGGGAGTCACCACAGGCTGCACTTATTAGAGAATATGCTGAAGAGACAGGAGTTAATGTTGAACCCAAAAACATTATCGGTATTCGCTTTAACACGCATGATTGGTATGTTGCTTTTAAGGCGGAATATATTTCAGGTGAACCACGTTCGGATGGAGATGAAAATAGCGAAGTGATTTGGGTAGATGTGCAGGATGCATTGCAGCGGGAAGATGTTCCTGACTTGACAAAAAAGCTAATCAAGTCCGCAATTTCCGAACAGATTGGATTAGGTGAGTTAGAATATACCAGCATGAAGTATGCGCCGTTTTCATTATATGGCCTGATAAACTGATAGCGACGGTACGTAAAGTAAATGTGGCATCGAAGAAAACCATTAATGATTACCGGTGTTGTGGAATATTGATTATTATGGGTGATGAAATACAATAAAGGGGCTGATTAACTCAGCCCCTTTGCCTTACTATTTTTCAATTTTGAAAGAATAAACCGTTCCGGGAGTAATGTCTGTAGCATCCACTCCGGACATAGCGTATTCACCATCGATGTAGAATGCCCAATATGTTTGGTCAACATCATAATCGGCAAGGATTCCGTTTACTGTTTTCACATATAAACCGTATTGCCCTTCTTCACCTTCGATTAAACCGTTTGC
>JAZUDH010000031.1:0-177288 GCA_045639565.1 Lachnospiraceae bacterium | reverse complement strand
TATTAAAATGATACTTTTCTTTATATTTAATATAATCTTCTGAATTTTGAAAATATTTTAAATATTTATCTTCAAAATCACTACCTTTTGATGGAACAGAACCAAAAGATGTTGCATCAATATTTATTTCACTCATATAAGAATAAACTTCATATTCAAATCCATATTCTTTATCAATTACTTTTATTTCATTTCCATCACTTGCTGTTTTATAAATTACATTTTCTTCAATTGAGCCAAATTCATTTTTTGCATAATTAATCAAACTACTTCTTCCAGTGGGTTGTCCACATCCTACTAAAAATAATGTACTTACTAATAATTCAATAATTAATATTTTATTCTTCATCTCTTTTTAACCCTTTTTGCAATAACGCAAGAATTTTAGGTGTTAATGCCTTTAAGATGTCTTAACTTAATACCATTGGCTCATTAATGAAGTCTTTTTACTTTTTGTTCATCGCCTTCTTAAGGTACTCATTCTTAAGTCTGTTCTCTTCCTTGAGGTTTTCAATTTCCGCCTCAAGATGCTCAACATACTCTCTGGTAAGTTTAACTCCGCCTCGAACCTCTATGTCTTCATGCTTTTCCATATCCGAAAGCCATTTCTTAAAAGAATTTTTCCGAAGTTCGTTGTAGGTATTGTCATGCATTTTCATATTCATCAGTTCCTCTTTGGCCTGTGCAATTTCTCTAGCGGCAAAAGCACATAGCCTCACATCAATATTATAATCTAGGAATTTATTTACAGACAGTAGAATAAAGAATTGTCAAAAGAACATATGTTTGCTATAATAAATTTGAGGTTAACCCCTCGGTGCTACCACACGCTGACGTGTTGATGGCGGTTCGCTTTTTGCGGAGAGTTAATAGCTCCGATTACATAGAAACCCTTATGGGAATCTAATGGAAAGGAGGTATTGTCTATGCTTACTATTACAGACCTTATCGCAGTGCTTGCGCTGTGTGCAACTTTTTATGGTCTTGGATATACGCATGGACGTAATTCCAAGACAAAAAAGTAACCGCCGCGTCCTGAGAAAACTAAGCGGTTACCTAACCAATTAATTATCAAGCGAACCGTCATCGGTAGCACCTTTTTCACTATTATAATAGCACCGCTTGCGGCCTATGTCAAAACATATATTCGATTCTTTACACAAGAACGCTGGTCGCATATTTTTTATCTGCCTTCGTGATAAGCCATACTCTTTGGCTATACGTTCCCAGTTATTCTTTACTAACATGATAATCTCATCTGAAAGTTCCTTTGCTTTTGCTTCTCAGCTATGGATTACATCTGCCACAGGGACTATATCCATTATTTATAGCTTCTTCTCTAGTGCCAGAAAAATACTCTTTGTGTTCTTCAGTCATATCATCGACACTACTGCATCTGAGTGTATGAAATTTATGGGTATTTGTATTTAAAATATAACTTGTCTTAGTTTCTTTTTTTTCCGAACTATCATTTGTTTCATTAGGTGAACTAGAATTATCACTCTGGTTAGATGGTACTGTGTATCCTGGTGTTAACATCTCTTCAGGTGATGCTTCTTTATCTACTCTGTACGAAACCTTTTTGCCATCCGAATAGAAGTATATATTTCCATTCAAATCAGTCCTAAGTATTATAGCTCCAGCGTCTCTTAACTTGCTTAATACGTTGTCAGTCGGATGAGCGTATGAATTTCCTTTACCCACTGAAATAACAGCATATTCAGGCATTACTTCTCTTAAGAATGGGTATGTAGTACTTGTATCGCTTCCGTGATGTGCGACCTTAAGAACAGTCGCATCAAGATTCTTGCCAGAATCAAGAATTGCTTGCTCCGCTTCTCTTTCAGCATCACCTGCGAACAAGAATGATGTCTCACCATAATCTACTCTTAGTACAATAGATTCGTTATTTATTCCATCTGCGCTCAGCACACCTAAAATCGATATTTTCGCACTACCTAATGAATATTCATCCCCAGCCTTTGGTATAGTAATTCCTTTACCGCTTTGGTTAGAATATTTGATGAAGCTTTCAAAAGCTTTAGTGTCATAGGTTAATTCGGGGCATAGTATTAGATTCGCAGTAGCATAATTTAACGCACCTGAAATACCACCCACGTGGTCCTCGTGGGCATGACTAGCTACTACGATGTCCAGGTTAGATATATTGTTAGATTTAAGAATCGAATAGATTAAGCTTGAATCCTCACTATTTCCACCATCAACTAGCATGTAATGGCCGTCGCATTCAACAATTGCTGCGTCAGCTTGACCTACATCAATGAAAGTAACTGAAAATGAGGAAGTCATCTGATTATCAACAGCAGCATTAGCATCTGCTTGTGATGGCGATGTAGTCGCTGAGTGATTTGTGGCTACAGTTTCTATCTCAGATAATAATCTTTCTCGGACATATGCTTCACGTCCACCATAGTCAACTCTATACCAACCGTTGTCAGTTATTCCGGTAACCTCAATCACACCTTTAGCAGCTAAAACACCCAATTGCTCAGAATTCGAATATGGATCCCTCATTATCTTAGCTTCAGATTGAGAAATCATATTTTGATTGATGTGATATATGTTTTTAGCTACTCTCTCATTCTGAGGTTCATCTTCTTGTAAAGTAACTTCTACTGAGGTAGGAATCTCCACATCGTTGCTTACTTCTTCAGCGCTTTCAAAAGAATCAGTATCCTGGAAATCAATTATAGATGCATCACTTGGATATTCTTCTGCTATTGTCTCATCTTCACTTGCTATAGTAGCTCCGCATCCAGCAAAAGAAAGAATGCATGACAAGAGCATTATAAGAAAGAATATTCTTTTTATACTTTTTGATTTTGGCAAATCATTCATAAGTCATGCTCCGTAACTTAGCCCATTATGCTAACTTAATCTACCTGATTCCTTTGTATACACCAGTGACATATACCTTGGTTTCATTTTTTCAACTTTTCAAATCGCTACTTTTTCTATCCTCGAAATTACAGTAAGGGTTCTCATATAATATGCTACATTCATCTAGGCAACGACTTATTTCTTCCTCTCAGAAGCTACACCGACTGGTCTACCTATAAGCTTCATAACCTGTTCGGGTGATGCAATTGGATAAACTTCATTAATATGCATCTCTATTTTCTTTCCTGACTCCAGTGGATTTTCACTAGTACGTGCAGCACTTAGCCCTATAGCATCAGCTATATCATTTGTTTTTGATAATCCATTCTGACGCAAATATTCACGAATCATCATGTAATTATCTTCCGTTTTATGTTAAACATCTTCATTAGCGTTTTATTTCTAGGATCTGAAATACCACCATCCATGTTGCTTTTTTACATAATAAATGATATAGTTCTGGCAGAAGCATTAATGTTGGCTTGAACCAGGCTGGACAATTGGAGTCCTTCTCTCGTAAGTCACGTTAGGCTTCATTTTTCTATGTATCAGCAAATACACTGTCTTAGTGTTCGTATCGTTAATAGCAGCTCTCTCTAGCTCAACGGAACCTTAAGCCATTGTATATTATCCCAGATTTTCTTAGTATTATTTCCCATTAGCTCTAGCGCCCTGTCATAAGTAATTTTCTCATCCCAAAGATACTCTAGCAAAGTTACCTCAACCATATTTTGAATATCCTCATCGCCATCTCTAGACAGGTCTTCGTACATTTCAAAAATTCTTTTTAAATCCTGATTTGTAGCATAATCTTTCCTTTTCAATAATGAAACTGTATATGAGTTAAATATATTTCCCCAAATCACATGTGGCAGAAATTCTCCTAAAAAAGCCACTTCTTCAATGACTTTCTTCTCTAATTCTGGGAAACGTTCAATAATATATTTTTCATCCAAATCAGTGTATAACAATTCACTCACCCCTTGATCTATTCAAATCCACCTATACCAAAGTTTGAAGCTTGCCGATAACATTTTGAATCACTCTCATACTTCCAGGCAGGTCTTCTGATATTTCCATGCTGTGTCCCACACCTTTTTCTATCCAATATTGGATATTTTCCTGCTGGCAAAGAGAGACAATTCTATCTTCAGGCATATGCTTATCCTCAGCTCCTGCAGCAACAAATATAATGTCATTATCATTTCTTATGTACGGAAGTGTTTCCTCCACAGGCGTATACAAAATGAGTCTTGCAGGTATACCTAATTCTTCTTTTAGCTTGCAAGAAATGACCGTACCTATGCTTTTGCCTACAAATACTACATCCTCATAGTCGGTTATATTTAAAGATACTATATAATTCTTTACATTTTCATATAATGCCTCAAATTCATTCTCACTGCGGCATTTGCAGCTTATCCTTTCGACATCATATCCTTTATCAATAAAAATGTTTACAGAATAATATAATAGCGGAATATCAGCACCCCGGCTTCCTGTAAATGTTATTACTATACCCGTTTTCAAAGTTTCGCCGCTCAGCAAATTAAGATTACTCCCATCAGCAATCCTTTCTTGTTGCTTTATCTTCTCCATTTCTTTGGCATATGAAAAAGCTTTTCCAACAAAAGTGCCAAGGCATACCACACTAGTTATAGATATGGTAATAGATACAAACTGACTTAGGGGCGTTACTGGTGTTATATCTCCATACCCCACTGTCGTAAAAGATATAACTGTATAATAGAACAATGCACGTTTCACATGCTTCATCCCACATAATCCGTTATATGCATTGAAGCATTGAATCCAATAAGTCCCCAGCACTAGCATATATAGGTTTGTTACAATTGCTACCATTTCCAATATTATTGTCGTGATATATATTTTTTTCGATTTTTCCTTATTTTCAGAGTCGCTGATATTTCCTGCGACCTTAGCAGGATCTTTTAATATCATAAACATCACAATCATTAGCAATATATAGTTTATAAAATATGTTACAAATAAAACTATTCTGATCCATAGATAAGTCTTTAATTTTAGGTCAAAGAAAATATTTGAAAGAGACATCACGATTTCTAGAAAAGCTATTGTAACAAAATCAGATAGCGACTTGTCTTTTATCTGCCTAAGTGTATTCATCGTATAATCTGAGACAAACAATATTATTCCCATAAAATAATACATCACCGTCATAACAAAAACAGTTATTACAGTTGTGACTATTACTGTTCCAGAAATTTCCAGCCATTTTTTTATCCCAAGATAAGAAAATCTTTCGCTCCAAAAAACAGCATTAACCAACAGAACTAACCCCGCATATGCTAAAACTCCAATGCCTGATAATATTCTCTCTACTTTATGTGAGCCACGTATGTATTTCTTATATTCTTCTTTTATGATTAGAGACAGATTGAACTTTCCATTCAGATTAAAGATTTCATCAGAAGCATTTGATAAGCTTTCGCTAACAGTCTTATTTCTCTTTTTCTTAATTGGAAACGCAATGATTAAGCCAAGCAACGCTATACTTGGCATAAGAGAATAAATATTATATAAGATGCTTTCTATTGTCATACCCCGCCCCTTTAGAAAAGCTACTAAAAATTCCCCTGTTTAGTAGCTTTCTATTCTTAAATAATCAAAAATTTTATACCTGGTTGTTTCTTTTAGTTCATGATGTTCCTCTTCTATTGATGTCATGGTTATATGTAACAGTAGAATAAAACGGGAACCGAAGTTCCCGTTTCTATTATTGTTTTAATTAACTTGGAAGTAGTAAATGCCCTGACCTGTACCCTCATTCCAGAACTGTAAGTTTCTTTCCTGTAAGATATAGCGATCGTTTACATTAGTCTTAGTAGCATCATATCTATAGGTTTTGATGTGATCGCCTTCTAATAAGATACGGTATACGCCAGATTCTTTTAATACATACTTGTCGCTCTCTTCGACGATGTTAGTACCAACTCTACATTCAACTCGTAGGGGCTGTCCACCACTTACACGTGTGAATTTGGTTTCCCAACCAGAAGGAGTCTTTTTCTGAATTACATATGTAAGTCCACTATTAATGTTAGTATTTGTATCAATTCCTACGTATTGTTTACCTAAGCTAGAATCAGCCCAGCCTAATGTATAATTGACCATATTATCAAACTGCATTGGAGCAGCTTCTGATCCAAATTTTACTTCTCTAGTGAATTGAGTTGTTGAATTGCTTCCTGTGCACTGCATAAATAATGAAACAGGCTCAATAGTATCTTCAATCAAATACTGTGCTGTAGGGGTATCCGCCTCGGGCCAAACATAACCATCCACTCTTACGTCTTTACCCACTTCTTTGATATATAGTTTAATCTGAATCTCATATTTTAATGCTGGCTCAAATATGCCTGTAGCCTCTTTACGAAGGTTAATGGCAACAGAATCATCTCTATCACCATTATTGTCCATCCAATCAGACCATGGCCCACATATTCTCATATGAGTTTCGTCATCTTCACCTATCACTAAACGGTATCTCCAAAGCATACCAGAAGCATATGATTTCGTATTCCCTGATTTATCTCGATAATATGTCAAGAGATTATTTCTATATGTAAACTGAGATTGCTGCTGATCTGTAGATCGTTCAATAGAACCAGCAATATAATGGTACATGTGATTTGAAATACTATATATTCCCGTAATTCTTGAATCCACATAATTTTGACCAGACTTATTGTAGAATTTAGTATTAGCTGGATCCCCATTATTCCCATCTGGGTGCAGTGCTCCTGATGTTACAGTAAACGCACCAAAAGTAGGCATATCTCTTTTTAAAGTAAATTCAAGAGTAGCTTCTTCACCTGACAAAATGATAGCAGGAATTACCGGAGCATTGATATCAGCAAAATCATGGTAATCAACTTCCGCTCCCTGGTCAAAGAACTTATAAACAAAGTCATAGTTATATGGATGATACAACTCATAATCAGTATCAGATGAAAGCATAACCTTTTTATCTAGATTAGTACCTGTAAGTCGTGCAGTAACCTTGTATTTAGCATTAGCTTTAAGTGCTTCTCCTGATACTAATTGTCCAGTTACGCTAATACCAGTTACTCGTCTAATATATACCTTTACAGTTGTCTTTCCTGCTACTGTACCATCAGCTTTTCTAGCATTAGTTGAGATATCTACTAACAATTCACTATTTGTTTCATCCTTGCCGATTTTTAGTTTCTTGCCAATTATCTGAGTATTAGTATCAGAGCCAGCGGTTCTAAGAGAGACCGAAACTGTAGGATCAGGTACACCTATAACAGTAGTAATAGAAGGATTACTAAAGTCATATTCCTGATTAGGTTCAAGCACTATTTCTTCAGCAGTTCTGATAATGGCAGAACCATCACTTCCAACAGTTGATGTATCTCCATTTCTCGAAGAAGCTGCATTGTTAGTCTGATAATGTCTATCGCCTTTATCGAACTTCATGTTAAGATCAATTTTCTTTCCAGAACATGAATATGAAAAGTCATTAATATCTGTAGCAATTATTTCTGTAACAGGAGTTCCGCCGCTTACAGTGTATGTAAGTTTTAAAACTCTATCTGTTCTATCAATGAAAACATCATACTGATCTTCCTGAACTTTTACCGAAAAACCAATAGTCACACCTGAAGCATCTACGATTGCAACTGGAGCTTCTGTTGAATCCTGAATAATATTTTCGATAATACCAGTAGCGTACTGCGCTTCCTGCTGAACATTAATTTCGCCACCATTTCTGGCAAAGCTTCTGGTTGAAACCATCAAAAAGCCCGCAACACCCACGCCTATCATTGCCAGTATTCCAATTGCACATACAAGCTCAACTAATGATAAACCTTTGTTATTTAATTTAAAAAGTTTCATTCTTCTCATTAATTTCATAATCTTATTCCGCAATAACTTTGCCAGTGTACTTCTGAAGAAGTAATGTATATGGACTAGAACTACCTTTTGTAACAATTATCTTGGTAATGTCAAATACTTCAGTAGGGGAAGGATTGTCAAAACCGCCTGTACTTCTTTTAAATTTAAATACAGCACCTGTAGCTTCAGTATTTCCCAAACCAACTGAAGCTCCCCCTTTTTCAAGAGTTACTTGAACATTTGATTTACCAATTATTTCTTCCTTTATCACTTTAACTGTATCGTTATACACAGTAGGATTGGACGGATCCGGATAATCTCGAACTAGTATCGTTTCTTTGCAATGAATTCCAGTATCATCAGACCAAAGCACTAATTTCAAATCATTTTTCAGCATTGAATCCATTCTTGCATTTTCAATCACAGTCTTTATGTTATCTCTAGTTCTCCTAGCTTCACGCGGTGAAAGCATTCCGAAACCAATAACACCCACACCCACTAAAACAGCAAGCATGCCAATTGTAACTATTAATTCAATTAATGATAAGCCACGATTGTCTTTTTTCATTATTCCTTTTTCCAGTTCATATAGTGAACGTAATCTGTATACTTTAGTGATTCTCTTTCATGCGTAGATGGATCTGTAACTGATGTATCATTATCTACTGCAAAAGAAATTGATGGATAATTAATAATAAAATCTGTAGTGATTCTTGAGTAATAGTCATCTTTAACATATACTACTTCAACCCCTTTAAGCAGATAGTAACCATCAGCCGCATGTGATGTGTCAAATTCCCCTGTAAATTCAATATTTAGACCCATTTTGGCATTTGAAATTGATTTCAGATAGGTTGCTATTTTATCACGGCGTTCTGCATCAGTATCACTTGCCAGGTAGTTTGTATTATTCTTCCAATTCTTTTCTATTTTATCTACCGCTCTAGTTAGAAAAATAGCCTGTCTAGTAGATGCATCTGAACTAGCATAAATAGGTAATATCTCTATGTAGGCTTCCTCACATGCCTTTCCAAGCTCTAAAGCCAGACCGGTTTTGATTTCCTCAAGCGTAGTTTCTGTTTGATAAAACATCTCTTCTGTTTTCCGCTCAGTCATTTTCATTTTATAATTATTTAGAGCAAGATACAAAATAGCTGTTGCTAATATGGTAACAAAAGCAACTATAACCAAAACAGTTACTATTGCAGAACCCTCATTATCTTTTCGTAATTTATTAGTATTCTCTCTCATCACTTAATTATATGAATTCATTGAACCTTTCATGGTATATATCGGTCCACTAACACCAATCTGATTATCTTCGTAAACTTTTACTTCTAATTCATGAATCATAGCCATCGGATACTTTTCTACCAAATCTGCTGATGGCTCTGAAAAAGTACTTAAAGGAGCATTAACGTTAGTAGGGTCATTTACATATGCTAGGTTAGTTCCGTAATTATGATATAAAATAATTTTCTTAGTATATCTACCATCAACAATTGCAACTGACTCATTCTTAGTTACGTTTGGACGGTACGTTTGTTCCAACGTATATAAACCTGTATTTAATGTATCAACCTGCTTATACAAATGCATATTGATATTTAAATCAGATGCAGTTGAATAGTTCAAAATGATATTATCATTCTTTATCCTGATTCTTCCCTTTTCATATCCTGGATAGTAGAACAAATACACGTTTCCAAAGAATTCATTGGTATGATTAAGTGGAGATTCTTTGGTCTTATATATTTTCTCAGGTCCAAAAGCATCACTGTATGTTATAACCGGTAAAGTCGTATTAATGTAACTAATACCGCCGGTATTAACATTGAATACAGGATAGTTGATAACCTTACATTGGTATTCAACTACTCCATTAACTATTCTCTCATCCGCTTTCCCAGGAGCCGGGTTGTCTTTTACTGTAATAGTGATATTTCTAGTAATTTCAACCTTAGTCATCTGAAGCTCTGAATCAGTATAAATATGATGTTTGTTGGTTGTACCTGCTATAATATTGTATGTGCTTTCATTAATAAGATTTAATATCTGCGCTTTAAATGAATTATAAGCACTCTCATCATTAGTAAGCGAAAGTGTCATAACACAGTCCCTGGCAGGATCAAGAATATTCGGTTTAGCTAAATTTCTAAATACTTCAGAATCACTATCCAAAAGTTTTCTAGGAGTAGCTATTATTTCAACATCATATTTTGTTCCGTCAAAATCAAGATCATTTTTAGTAAATCGAAGAGTTTTAGCTCGACCTGTCTCGGTATCCACAGGAGGAGTACCGTCTGCATCATTTACAACATCACAATTTGTATCACTAATATATTTCCAAATCATGTTCATCATATTAGTGTTTTTGAACTCTTCCATGACGCTTTCAGCTGCTGCAGTTACCTGCTGATTTGTACGAGCTTTAGTATTAAATCTTGTACTAAGAATAAATGCAGTAAGTAAAGGTAATGAAACTATCGTTAATATGATGATTGCAACCAACACCTCAATCAAACTAAAGCCTTTATTATTAAGTTTTTTCTCATTTAACTTAATCTGCTTCACTTTTATAATCCGTTATCTACCTTTGTCATTGAGTCAAATCCGAAAATGTTGTACAATCCGGCTTCATACTCTGGAATTTCAGGTCTTTCATAAGGCTTACCTGAACCTAATACTGAGAAGAACTGAACACTTATAGTACCATCTAGCATTTCTATCTCAGATTCTTTTTCTAAATCTTCAGCAGTTTCTGTAGTATCTTCATTAGCTTTGTATGATACTACACTAATATTTTTCTTATTAGGACTATTAAGAATAAAGCCAATCACCTGTTTTAGATTAAAGTAATCAACATTATTAACGTAGCTGACCGTTCTTTTTACAAATGTTAATGTATCAGATAAACCTTCAATACTGCCCTGTCCCACAATACCTCTATCTATTTCATAAATAGGTTCTCTATCTGACAAATTAACTCCAGTATAAGCAATATACGAATCTTCAGTACTTTTGACTGCTAATAATAAGATATCTTCTTCCTTAACATCAGCAGGAAACTCATCAAGCTTCTTGTTGATATCAATCTGCATAGCTTCAATTGATTCTTCGTACATCATACGATTATCGTAATATTCCTTTAATACTGCTACTCTATCAGAAAGTGTTCTGTTCTCAGCACTAAGTGAATCTGTCATATCGATATATTTCTTATAGACGAGAAAATATACCACAACTAAAGCCAAAACACCTACTAAGAGGACATAATACATTATTTTCTTACTATCAACGCTTTTCATACTACTGTCCCCCTTTATTTAGCCTGTGAAGCACCATTTGAATAATAGTTACATATTAGTTCAAACACGAAATATGAATCAAGTTCCTCAAGGGTCTCAATATCGCCCTCTTTAATCGCTTTCTTGACTTTTTCATTTTGTTCTTCAATTTTTTCTTTTTCTTCTTCTCTAACTGCACCAATTGAAATGTCTTCAACGCTTTCGAAATCACGAACCGTCTGGATAACCTTGGCAGCCTGTTCCATATCTCTTACTCTAAGAGACATCTTACATGATGTATTATCAGAGTCAAAAGAAGTAACCACCGCTTCGCTAGGAAGTTTATTTTCAAGTTCAGCTAGGAATAGTAGTAATCCATCATTATTACTTTCAGTTAAGCTATATGCTTTTTTAATTTCTTCATATAATGCTAGTTTACTATTAAAGTCGTTATATATCTTTTCAGCAGGAAGATATAATGCTTCTTTAGTCTTTAATGCTTCATTTTCCTTAACAGCTTCTCTATAAGGAATAATGCTTAATGCGCACATTACTCCTATCAGAACCACGATAAAAAGTCCCAATAAAATAGATAAGTTTCTATAATTTACATTGGCTAATTCCTTTTTAGCGCTCTCCTCAGAAATAAAGCCCACCGGATCATAAGCTGCACCAATAGCTGTTGCGAATTCTCCTGAGCTTCCAGCACTAACAGCTTGTGTCCAGTTAACGCCCTTGATGTTTTCAACTATGACAGTCTTAATGCCTAGTTCATTAGTAAAAAGCTTAGATAAACCACTTACATCAGCACCAAGTCCGATAATAGCTACTTTTTTAATAGGAGTATCAAGATTACGTGAGTTATATAAATCAATTAATCTTTCAACATTAGTCACTAATGGAGATAAAGCCTCAGTCATTTCCTTGACCGCAATCTTTTCTCTTGCAGAAAGCTTTAACTCTTCATCCTTTTCAATAAGCTCTGTTGTATCAGAAATGGCAAGATTTATTCGTCTTTCACCAGAGAGAGTGGCTATACATTCAGCATATGTTTTCTCAGGAAATGCGCCATTTGCAATCATGCTTTCAATACAGCCATCAATGCCATACGTTATATTTCGCTGAAGCTTAATTGTGTTACCTTTGATAATCGTTGCTATTGTATTGTGTTCTTCAATACGAATAACCATTTCGGTTTCATCAGCCTTAACTTCCTGCTTCATTACCTGGAATATTGAATTACCAGAGTAATCTACACTCATCAATTTGAGTCCGACTTTAGTACATAGTTCTCTATAACCATCTAATAGCTTATTTTCACAAGCCATTACCAACGCTCTATGCTTAGGTGTTCCATCATCACCCTTTACTGTTTCAAGGTAGATATGCCCTAATTCATATTGAGATAAGTCGATTGGGAAATAATCCATTGCATTAGCATTAATTAATGCAGGAATCTGAGACATTTTAACAGCGGGTAGCATAATCTCTCGATTAGCTATTTTGCTAGATGAAACTGTACATACGGCCTGCTTAGCCTTTATGCCAGCTCCTGATACAGCCTTTTTAATTTCAGCTGCAAGTAAATCTATATTACTAAGATAACCATCCTCATATGTTCCACTAGGAGTAGTTATTGTAAGACAGTGGTAAATACGAGGTGTCTTATCGCGATAATCAAGTTCAACTAATCTAGTAAGCGTATCGCCTACTTCTATACTAAGTACTTTAGCCATAATTCTCCCTAAACACTTCTAATCAATTAAATATTAGAAAACAAAGAAATGTACCAATTAATAAAGTAATCTCCTACCAAAAGAGATATTAATATACCAAGAGACAAGTAAGGACCCATTGCAAGCTGCTTGCCCTCTCCTGATACTTTCATACGAATAACATGAATAATTGCACCTAAAATACAACCTAGGGCAAAAGAAAATACATTAAGTTTCCAACCAAGTAACAACCCAGTCGCTGCCATTAACTTAATGTCACCGCCACCAATAGCGCGGCCCTTTGACAGTAAGTATAAAATAAGTAAGAATACTGAAACAGAGAATAGGCCTATAACATAATCTAGCCAATTCTGATAATCAAGTACTACTCTGACAATTCCTAATATACCTATAAAGATGTTAAAGCCAACAGGAATCTCATAGGTTCTAAAATCTATGACACTAAGTGCCAATAGTGCTGAGCAAAGTAGGCAGTAGAGTAGGGATTCTACATTGAGCCCCTTTACTAAAAATACCACCACATAGAGGAGGCCATTAGCCGCCTCTATGATGGGATATTGAATAGATATCTTTGTTTTACAGGTTCTGCATTTACCTCTTAAGAACAGCCAACTAAACAATGGAATTAGTTCGTACCAATGAAGTTCAGTATTGCAGTTCATGCAATGAGAACGCTTCGATATAAAATTTTCATGTAATGGTACTCTCTGGATAAGAACATTTAAAAAACTACCTATCACTATTCCGAAAAGAAAAACTGTACAAAATGCAAGTAAAAACACAATTTCCATAACGCAAACTTATTTGAATGCCTCATTAAGATCTTTTTTAGGAGCTTTATCATTTGTCTTCTTAGCTCCAGATAAAGCAGGAGTTGAGTCAGCATGTGACCACTTATATGTTCCACAATTATACGTTGCATAAGTACCATCAGGCCATCCTGTTGATTTAGCAGTTGTTGTAGCACTTAACCCAATGCTTTCTAACGATTTAGCAATACCTTTAGTGGCATCAGCACAAATAGTTCCTGTACCTGTAATAGTAATCACATTAGAAGCTACTGTAATAGTAATTGTTTCTGTAGCTCCAGGATTTGCATCAGCAACATATGCCTCAATTGCGGCTCTTAATTCAGCCACATTCTGAATATCTGTTGACTGTCTAGATGATTCAACATACTTAATGAACTGAGGTGCTAATACACCTACTAGAACTACCATGATGGCAATTACGATGATTAATTCAACGAGTGAAAAACCTTTGTTATTTAACTTCTTCATATTTTTTCTCCTTATTATGAAAAATATATTTATCAAAACATCTCTCCCTACAGAGATGTAAAGATCACTTTTATAAACCGTCTAACGCACTATACATCTTAAGCATTGGTGCAAAACATGCAGCAACCAAAGTACCTACGATTCCAGCAAGTACAATGATGATAATGGGTTCTAAGGCAGCCATCATCGACTGAACTTCCATCTCTACTTCTTCTTCGTAGTACTCAGCTAATTTATCAAGCATTTCCTCAACATTACCAGACTCTTCTCCGATTCGTACCATATGGTATACCATTGGTGGAAATATGCCCGCATCCTCAAGGGGAATAGATAGTGGCTGACCAATCATTACTTCTTCATGAGCCATTTCCAACGCTTCTTTAAAATAAACATTTTCCATTGTAGTAGAAACTATCTCAGTAGCTTCAAGTAATGGAACACCTGCACCTAAAAGAGTTGAAAGTGTTCTTGCCATTAAGGCTGAGGATTTTTTAGTAACAAGCTTTTTAGAGATAGGAAATTTAAGTGTGAATTTATGTAACACATGTTTTCCAGAATCAGTCTTGCTCCAAATTCTTATCAGTATCACTATACCTATTATTGCTGGAACAACAATAAACCAATACGTCGTCAGAAAATTACTTGCATTTACCATTGCAACAGTAATGCCAGGGAGGTCTGTTCCTAGATCTTTAAACATCACTTCATACTTAGGAATTACGACAACCAACATAATAACAATAAGTGCTACAGCAACTATACCAACCATTATGGGATATATCATAGCCTTCTTAATCAAAGCCTTAGTTCTTGCAGTCTTTTCAAACTGAAGTCCCATTCTAGAAAGCGCTGTATCAAGCGATCCGGATGCTTCACCCGAACGAACCAAGTTTACCATTAGTTCTGGGAATACTTTTGGATGTTTTGCTATTGAATCGGCAAGTGTTTCACCTGTTTCAACATCATTTCTTACTTTCTTAGTTGCTTCCTTAAGTTTTACACATTCAGTCTGCTCTTCCAGTAGCTTTAATGCTTCGATGATTGCTACTCCGGCTCTAAGCATACTTACGAACTGACTACAAAATACAGACAGGTCTCTTGCTTTAGGATAGCCACCTATATTGATGTTAACGTCTTTAGTTAGTAAAGACTGTTCTTTGATATCTATGATGACTAAATCCTTAGCCTTTATCATAGCTCTTGCTATTTCAATAGTATCGGCTTCGATTGACCCCTTGGTCGCGCGGCCTACCTTATCGATTGCCTCATACCCATATGACGCCATGTTCTTTCCCCTTTGTGTTATATATCAAATGATACCTTCATCATTTCACTTACTGATGTGATGCCATCAAGAACATATTCAGCTGCGCTCATACGAAGGGTATGCATGCCTTCTGAAAGAGCCTGTTCTTTGATGTCGTTAGCGTTACCGCCTTTAGCGATGATAAGCTTAAGTTCAGGGGTCATTTCCATGATTTCGTACACACCGATACGCCCCTTGTAACCCATGTTGTCACAGTGCTTGCAGCCTACTGGTTCGTAAACCATGTGAGGTACTGCGTCGTGTACATCGAGGATGTCACGCTCATCATCAGTGATTACATGTGCTTTCTTACACTCAGGACATAGTCTACGTACCAGTCGCTGAGCGATTACGCCTATAACCGAGTCAGCAATCAAGTAATCTTCTACGCCCATGTCTTCGAGACGGGTAATTGTACTTGCGGCTGAGTTAGTATGAAGTGTAGATACTACCAAGTGTCCTGTGATGGAAGCCTGAACTGCGATTCCAGCGGTTTCCTGGTCTCGGATTTCACCGATCATGATGATATCCGGGTCCTGTCTCAGGATTGATCTTAATGCGGTGGCAAAAGTAAGGTCTGCCTTAGGATTTACCTGTACCTGATTGATACCATCTATGTTAGCTTCGACGGGATCTTCTACTGTGATGATGTTTACATCTTCTTTATTTAATTCACTAAGTGCGGTATACAGTGTTGTTGATTTACCTGAACCAGTGGGACCAGTTACTAATAAGATTCCGTGAGGATTTCTTAAGATGTGGTCGAACTGTTTCATTTCATTAGGCTTAAGACCTAATTCTGATTTATTACGAGTTAAGGACTTCTTTACAGCAAGTCGCATAACTATTTTTTCGCCATAAACTGATGGAAGGATTGAAGCACGGATATCATATTCAACTCGGTCTACTACCTGAGTGATACGACCATCCTGAGGCTTACGCTTTTCACCGATATCCATTCCACCGATGATTTTTACACGGGCTACGATAGCTGGCAATAACTGAATGCTGTATCTAGCCTGTTCATATAAGGCACCATCAATTCGGAAACGAACACGGACGTTTTGCTCGAGGGCTTCGATATGAATATCGGAAGCACGCTTTCTTGCTGCCTTTTCAATTAAGTCCTTGACCAAAATAACGATGGGTGAATTATTTACGTCATCATTGTTGTCTTCTTCAGCATTATCTCTTGTAAGCTTTTCCTTGGTATACTCTTCAAGAGTTTTGTCCATATCTCCTGAACCATATACTCTGTCTAAAGCGAGCATAACTGACTGAGGAGTACATACTACGGGCTCAACCTGACAGCCAGTAATGATTGAAATATCATCAATAGCGTCAAGATCAAGAGGGTCAGCCATAGCAACACGAAGCATGTTCATGTTATTAGGCGCATATCCAATTGGTAATGCTTTGTTCTTGCGTAAAACCTGAGAAGATACTAGCGAACTAATATCAGAAGGGACGTTTACCAAAGTCAAATCAATCATCTGATAGTTTAGCTGGGTTGCTAATGTTTCAGCGATTTTTTCTTCGGAAACCATATTCAAATCGACAAGGACCTCACCTAAACGGTGGCCTGATCCTTTCTGAGCTTCTAGAGCTTTTTCCAGCTGCTCCTCTGTGATAGCTCTACCATTAACTAAGAGTTCACCTAGACGCAGCTTCTTTTGGCCAAAATATGCCATAATAATAAAATCCCCCTGAGACTTTTTACGATTTGAAATCGAAAAAGGAGCCATACTTATGGGTACGACAGCTCGATTCCCTATGTACACAACACTTCTCAATAAAAAGCTAATAACAATATTTGATAAATCTTTTTATAGCTTTATCAAATCAATATTCGACTCCCACATCGAATACCCCTGTTTGTCAGTTTGCACCGGCAAAATAAATAACCGAGTAAAATCCTATTTGATTTACATAATTTATTAATAATTAAATAATAATTAATAATTTGTATTACGTCAACCTATTATTAGCACTTTAGTCTGTTTTTTTAGTCATTTTTTGTTTTTTAAGTATTTTTTAGCCTATCCAAGCTTCAGTTCCATGCCTTCGACATCCTGAGCAAATTCAATTGCATTTTCTCGGCTGATTTTGCCTGCATAATATGCCTGAGTAATAGCCTCATCCATCGTAATCATACCTAGCTTACGGTTAGTCTGCATAACGCTCATTAACTGATGTGACTTTCCTTCGCGAATAAGGTTTCTTACTGCATGGTTAGCATGCATAACTTCGAATGCAGCAATTCGTCCCTTGCCATCTGATGTAGGAATGAGCTGCTGTGAAATAACTGCTTCTATTACGTTAGATAGCTGTATACGAATCTGTTGTTGCTGGTGAGCTGGGAATACGTCGATTACACGGTCAACCGTACTTGCTGCACCAATTGTATGTAAAGTACTAAGTACCAAGTGACCTGTTTCAGCGGCTGTAATAGCAACCGAAATAGTTTCAAGGTCACGCATTTCTCCTACTAAGATAACATCAGGGTCTTCACGAAGAGCTGCTCTAAGAGCATTAGCGTATGATCCTGAGTCGATACCAATTTCTCTTTGGTTTACCATAGATTTATCATGAGTATGCAGATACTCGATAGGATCTTCAAGTGTAATAATATGTGCGTCTCTTGTGTGATTAATCTGATTAATGATTGTAGCAAGGGTTGTAGATTTACCAGAACCAGTAGGTCCGGTAACAAGTACTAATCCTCTCTTACATTTAGATAATTCGACAACGCTTTCTGGAATACCTAGCTGTTCAGGACTAGGAATGACTGTTCCTACTAATCTGAACGCAAGTGCAACAGAACCGCGCTGATGATATGCATTTACACGATAACGGCCTAAGTCTCTAATAGAATATGATAAATCAGCCTCACCTTTTTCAGTAAGCATTGCCATCTGCTTTTCGTTTAAAACTTCTTGTGCTACAGCTAATGTATCAGCGGGTAACATTTTAGGATAGTTCATGCTTACAAGCTCACCATTAACACGCATTTTAGGTGGAATACCTACTGTAATATGTACATCTGATGCACCTGCAACCTTGGCTGTTTGCAATACTTCTGAAATTGATATCATAATATTGTCCTCTCCTAGTTTTTTACCCACAATTGATGGTATCATACTGTGAATTATTTGAAAAGTCTTAATTGTTTATTAATTCAGGCAAAATAAAAGGACTGGGTTAAAACTTCCCCAATCCTTGTACAATTCTATCTTATTTTGATTATTTTATAGTTAACATTAATGTTCTAGGTCTCATTAATAACTTTTATCCTGATTTTTGATGCTATTATCGCATATGATTGCAATTGCAACTACAAGGTCAGTTTTAGTAGTATCAAGTACCTTGATGTTATAGCAATCTCCTAATGTTAATCTTGCAGCATTTACGCTTCCTATTATTTTGCCGTTTAGTTCAATTGTAAATGCATAACCAGATATATTACCCTTGATAAACAGTTCTTCACCATTGATGGTTCCTACTATTTCATCTTTAGTAAGCTTGAGACGTTTCTTGATATGTCCGATTTCACGCCCATTTTGTAAAAGGGTATATTCAGGAGTAAGAGCTATAAGCTTTTTCTGAATATCGAATAATTTCCTACCAAATGCATCCTGTATTTCGAAGGATAATCCTAAGAGATTTCCCTTCACGTAATACTTCTCAGTTTCATTAGAATCATAGATACTATATTTATCTTTTATAAGTGTAATCTTCTGTTGCATGTAGAAATCAAGAAACATTCCGTCTCTAGCATTTTCAACCACTGAGTTTATTACAGTCTTACCTGCCATAATCTGCTTCATGATTCCATCCATTTCCTCTACATAAGTATCAGCAAGCTGAGTATCATCAGCATCATGTGCATCTAGGATAACGCCTAGAGCTAGTTCAGTAAGTATAGCCTTTCCCATGCCCTTCTGCTGTTTTAAGGCACGGCTTACAATAATCTTGTTTTTATGTATATATAGATAAACATCGAAGCGGCTATTCTGTAACGGATATATGATTGCAGGATAGTTTTGCATCTTGCCCATTGTTGGTTTTCCAAAAGAAACATCTGTATTCTTAAGGATTTCGTATAGTCCTTCTAATGTATAATCTAAGCTATTTTTGTATTCTTTTAACCCTGATAAATGATCGTTATTCATTGTTCCCCCCACATTTCCCATGCATTTAATGAAGTAAAAAAATCGGTGCTCTGGAGCCCAGAGCACCGAAAATGATTAACTTAGCACTATGCGTCAACAATGCGTGATAAATCACGCAATCTCTCGTGATTGCAAGCAATCACTGACGACACAGGTTAACGTCTATTCTAGGCGTTTACGATAGAGCCGAAATCAGGCTTTAATGCTGCACCACCGATAAGTCCACCATCGATGTTAGGCTTAGATAATAATTCAGCAGCGTTAGATGCGTTCATAGAACCGCCGTACTGGATACGAACAGCTTCAGCTGTAGGAGCATCATACATTTCAGCGATTGTCTCACGAATCATAGCGCAAACTTCTTCAGCCTGGTCAGCTGTAGCTGTTTCACCTGTTCCGATAGCCCAGATAGGTTCGTATGCGATTACAAGTTCTTTTACCTGATCAGCTGTTACGCCATCAAGATCCCATGTAATCTGTCTCTTGATCCATTCCTTGTATGTGCCAGCCTTACGAAGAGCTAAAGACTCACCACAGCAAAGGATAGGCTTTAAGCCTGAAGCGAATGCCTTCTTAACCTTAGCGTTTAATAAGATATCGTTTTCTCCGAAGATATCTCTTCTTTCAGAGTGTCCAATGATGATGTATTCAACACCAGCATCCTTTAACATGGGAGCTGAGATTTCACCTGTGAATGCACCCTTGTCTTCGATGTAGAAGTTTTCAGCACCAACGTGTACGTTTGTACCCTTAACAGCTTCTACAACAGGAACGATGTCGATAGCAGGAACACAGTAAACTACGTCTACTGCATCGTTCTTAACTAAATCCTTTAATGTTGCACAAAGTTCAACTGCCTGACTGGGAGTCATGTTCATCTTCCAGTTACCAGCAATAATACGTCTTCTTGCCATTTTATTAGTCTCCTAAAAAGTTAAATTATTTGTTATCTGCAGCGTAAACACCAGGAAGTTCCTTGCCTTCAAGGAATTCAAGTGAAGCTCCACCACCTGTTGAGATGTGGCTCATCTTATCGCCAAGACCCATCTGGTTAACAGCAGCTGCTGAATCACCACCACCGATGATTGTTGTAGCGTCTGCATCAGCTAAAGCCTGAGCTACTGAAAGAGTACCCTTAGCAAGAACAGGATTTTCGAATACACCCATAGGTCCATTCCATACTACTGTCTTAGCGCTCTTAACAGCGTTAGCGAAGAGTTCAGCTGTCTTAGGTCCGATATCAAGACCTTCCTTGTCAGCAGGAATTGCGTTAGAAGCAACAACTTCTACAGCGATATCAGCGTTGTCGATAGGATCAGGGAATCCTGCAGCAACTGTTGTATCGATAGGAAGTAATAACTTCTTGCCAAGCTTTTCAGCCTTAGCCATCATTTCCTTACAGTAATCAATCTTTTCGTCATCAACTAATGACTTACCGATTTCATAACCCTGAGCCTTTAAGAATGTGAATGCCATACCACCACCGATGATAAGTGTATCAGCCTTCTCAAGAAGGTTATCGATTACGTTTAATTTGTCAGCAACCTTAGCGCCACCTAAAATAGCAACGAAAGGACGAACAGGATTTTCTACAGCATTGCCGAGGAAATCAATTTCTTTCTGCATTAAGTATCCAACTGCACAGTTACCACCCTTAGCACGAACATATTCTGTTACTACAGAAACTGAAGCGTGTGCACGGTGTGATGAACCGAAAGCGTCGCATACATAGTCATCGCAAAGAGCTGCAAGTTCTTCAGCGAACTTTGTACCAGCCTTAGCGGGCTTTGTTTCTTCTTCCATACGGAAACGTGTATTCTGAAGTAATACAACATCTCCTTCTTTCATAGCTTCAACAGCCTTTGTAGCTGCATCACCAGTTACGTTGTAATCAGAAACGAATACAACTTCTTTTCCAAGCTTTTCTGATAAAGACTTAGCAACGGGTGCTAAAGATTCCTTTTCAGAAGGGCCTTCTTTAACTTTTCCAAGATGTGAGCAAAGGATAACCTTTCCACCATCGTTAATGAGCTTCTTGATTGTAGGGAGAGCTGCATTTATACGTGTTTCATCTGTGATTACGCCACTCTTAAGGGGTACGTTGAAATCGCAACGAACAAGAACTCTTTTTCCCTTAGCATTAAAATCGTCAACTGACTTCTTGTTTAATGACATTGTATTATCCTCCATGAGAAAATTTGTGAAATAAAAAATGGGTCCGGTCCATTCCGACCGGACCCAATTCAGGTCTAATTAGACTGAAAAATCTTATGCTAATTCAGCGAAGTACTTAATTGTACGAACCATCTGTGATGTATAAGAGTTTTCGTTGTCATACCAAGAAACAACCTGTACAAGGTTATCAGCACCAACCATTGTCTGTGTTGCATCGAAGATTGAACCATATGTTGATCCGATGATATCGCTTGAAACGATTTCGTCTTCGTTGTAACCGAATGATTCTGTTGCAGCAGCCTTCATTGCAGCGTTGATTTCTTCCTTAGTTACAGACTTTTCAACTGTAGCTACAAGGATTGTTGTTGAACCTGTAGGTGTAGGAACACGCTGAGCAGATCCGATAAGCTTTCCGTTTAATTCAGGAATTACAAGACCGATAGCCTTAGCAGCACCTGTTGAGTTAGGAACGATGTTGATAGCACCAGCACGTGATCTTCTAAGGTCGCCCTTTCTCTGAGGACCATCAAGGATCATCTGGTCACCTGTGTAAGCATGAATTGTGCTCATGATACCAGACTTGATACCAGCAAGGTCGTTAAGAGCCTTAGCCATAGGTGCTAAACAGTTTGTTGTACAAGAAGCTGCAGAAATGATTGTATCTGTAGGCTTTAATTCCTTGTGGTTAACGTTGTATACGATTGTAGGAAGATCGTTACCAGCAGGAGCTGAAATAACTACTTTCTTAGCACCAGCGTTGATGTGTGCCTGTGCTTTATCCTTTGATGTATAGAATCCTGAACATTCAAGAACTACGTCAACATTAAGTTCTTTCCAAGGACAGTTATTAGCATCTGGCTCCTTGTAGATCTTAAGTGTCTTTCCGTCAACTGTGATTGAATCTTCGCCAGCTTCTACTGTGTGGTTCTTAGCGTAGTTACCCTGTGAAGAGTCATACTTTAAAAGATGTGCTAACATCTTAGGTGAAGTTAAGTCGTTGATTGCTACAACTTCGTATCCTTCAGCACCAAACATCTGTCTGAATGCAAGACGACCGATACGGCCAAATCCGTTAATTGCTACTCTTACTGCCATTTTAAATTTCCTCCTAGAAATTATTGTTTATTATAACTTTGACTAATCTTTTCTCAAATGATTGTCAAAAGTTTGTCAGCGCATTTATTTTATAGTATTTATTTCCAAAATACAATACTAAAATCTATGAATTTTTAATAAACAGTTATCTTTTGGATAATTATTTGCTAGTTTTTTCATTTTTATTCATTATATGATATCATCTATACAAGAAAGTGAGGAAACAACATGGCAATTTTAAGTGATTTTCATATGCATTCTTCATACAGCTTTGACTCTGAAGAGCCCATGAAGAATATGATTGAAGCTTCTATTCAAAAAGGTCTTAAAAATATATGTTTTACAGAGCACATGGACATTGGTGCACCTATAACTCCTGAGTGGCCTGAACACTCATGGGAGGTTAATGTAGATTCTTTCCTATATAATCTTCTTTCGCTCAAGGATCAGTACGCTGACAGGCTTGAAATCAATTTCGGTCTTGAGTTAGGATTACAAACTTCAGTATTTAGAGAAAACGCTATCACGGCTAAATCTCATGAATTTGATTTTATCATCGGATCAATTCACTTTGTAAATGGGGTAGACACTTACTGGCCACAATACTTTGAAGGACGCTCTGTAAATGCTGCAGTAACTGAGTATTTTAAAGCTATCAGAGACAACGTAAGACAATTTAATAACTTCGACGTATTAGGACACATGGATTATGTAGTTCGTACTATTCCTGGTGGCGAATCACTCTATGTTCCTAGTGATTATACTGATCTAACTGATGAAATCTTAGAAACACTTATTGAAAAAGAAAAGGGCCTTGAAATCAACACTTCTCAGCTTAAGAAAGGCTTTTCACAGGCTAACCCCTGTCTCGATTTATTAAAGCGATATCGTGAATTAGGTGGTGAAATCATCACAGTAGGATCTGATGCTCACGAAGCTAAGCATGTAGCTTCAGACTTTGATAAGGCAGAAGAAATCCTAAAAGCCGCCGGCTTTAAATACTACACTGTATTTGCTGGTAGAAATGCTAGCTTTGAAAAGCTATAGGGATGGAAAAGCGCTGAATTTGAAAAGATGTAAGGTTGAAAAAGCGCTGAATTTGAAAAGATGTAAGGTTGTGAAAAGCCAGATTTGAAAACAAATAAGGAATGACATTTCTTGCTCCCCGTTATCATGTTTTGATAGCGGGGAGTTTTTTGATGAATTGATAGTTGATGTGGGGGTGCAGGGGTATATATGTGATTTTTTACGTATAATACCGACATGACATGGCTGTTCGTCGGTATTCTTTTATGTCTTGCTTGTATATACCCCAGATTGTTTCTTCTGGGGTATATATGCTTTTCTTTTTTTCAATACCGACGGCATACAGCTTAACGTCGGTATTTCATCCAGTTTTCTTGTATATACCCCACGCGAGCTTTCTTAGGGTATACGTGCGGGCTTACTGGGGTATATACAATTTTTCTTTTCACAATACCGACATGATATGGCTGTCCGTCGGTATTCTTGTATGTCTTGCTTGTATATACCCCACGCGAGCTTTCTAAGGGTATATGTGCGGGCTTACTGGGGTATATACAATTTTCCTTTTCATAATACCGACATGATACGGCTGTTCGTCGGTATTCTTTTATGTCTTGCTTGTATATACCCCAGATTGTTTCTTCTGGGGTATATATGCTTTTCTTTTTTTTCAATACCGACGGCATACAGCTTAACGTCGGTATTTCATCCAGTTTTCTTGTATATACCCCACGCGAGCTTTCTTAGGGTATACGTGTGGGCTTACTGGGGTATATACGATTTTTCTTTTCATAATACCGACATGATACGTCTGTTCGCCGGTATTCTTGCAAGTCTTGCTTGTATATACCCCACGCGAGCTTTCTAAGGGTATATGTGCGGGCTTACTGGGGTATATACGATTTTTCTTTTCATAATACCGACATGACATGGCTGTTCGTCGGTATTCTTGCAAGTCTTGCTTGTATATACCCCGCGCGAGCTTTCTTAGGGTATACGTGCGGGCTTACCGGGGTATATACAATTTTTCTTTTCATAATACCGACATGACATGGCTGTTCGTCGGTATTCTTGCAAGTCTTGCTTGTATATACCCCACGCGAGCTTTCTAAGGGTATATGTGTGGGCTTACTGGGGTATATACAATTTTTCTTTTCATAATACCGACATGATACGGCTGTTCGTCGGTATTCTTTTATGTCTTGCTTGTATATACCCCACGCGAGCTTTCTAAGGGTATACGTATGGGCTTACTGGGGTATATACGATTTTTCTTTTCATAATACCGACATGACATGGCTGTTCATCGGTATTCTTGTAAGTCTTGCTTGTATATACCCCAGATTGTTTCTTCTGGGGTATATATGCTTTTCCTTTTTTTCAATACCGACGGCATACAGCTTTTCGTCGGTATTTTTATATAGTTTTCTTGCATATGCCCCTCGCGCATTCTTAACGTCGGTATTTCATCCAGTTTTCTTGCATATGCCCCACCACGCATCTTAACGTCGGTATTTCATCCAGTTTTCTTGCATATGCCCCGCGCGCATCTTAACGTCGGTATTTCATCCATTTTTCCTGTATATGCCCCACCACGCATCTTAACGTCGGTATTTCATCCAGTTTTCTTGCATATACCCCGCACGCTCTTGACGAAAAATTATCCGTGCGCTTGCCGGAAAATTGTAAGCCTGCAAATAGCCTGATTACAAAAAAAAGATCCGCTCAGCACCCCTCCCAAAGTACCAAGCAGATCTAAAAAGGTGATCAATATTAAATTCCCATGGTTTCAATCAACATTCACATAGTTTCAATCAACATTCCCATGCCTTCAACCAACATTCACATGGTTTCAACCAACATTCACATGCCTTCAATCAACATTCCCATGCCTTCAATCAACATTCCCATGCCTTCAACCAACATTACCATGGTTTCAATCAACATTCCCATGCCTTCAGCCAGCACCCTTGGGCTTCAGCCAGCTTCCTATGATACAAACTAAAACTTCATGGTCCTAAGATAACTAACCGCGGAGCTTAATGCTTCAACCAGGTATCTGGCTTCTTCCATTGTGTTCTGACCGCTATAGCTTAATCTTATCGAACCTCTTGCCTCGCTATCAGTTAAGCCGATAGCTTTTAAGACATGTGAGGGAGTTGTTGCTCTTACAGCGCAAGCTGAACCCGTAGAAGCAGCAACATTTTTAATATCTAATGATATTAATAACGTTTCGCCCTCTACTCCATCAATTGTGAAGTTGAGGTTTGAAGGAATTCTTTCATCAAGGCCACCGTTAAGCCTCACTCCTTGTATCTTTAATATATTAGTTAATAGATAATCTCTTATCTCGCACTCTCTTTTAATGTCACTAGTATAATTTTGAAGCGATATTTCAACGGCCTTTCCTAGTCCTGCAATACCGCTTACGTTTTCAGTTCCAGATCTTAATCCTCTCTCCTGTTCACCGCCATGAAGTATAGGACTAATCTTCACTCCAGTTCTTACGTATAAAAAGCCTACGCCTTTAGGGCCATTAAACTTGTGCGCGCTGGCACTTAGTAAATCAATGTTAGAATCATTAACATTAATTTTACATTTTAAATAAGCCTGTACTGCATCGGTATGAAGCAGCACACCCTTAGCTTTACAAATTGCTCCAATCTCTTTTATAGGCTGAATACTTCCGATTTCATTGTTAACTGCCATTACCGAAACTAAGACTGTGTCGTGACAGATAGCAGCTTCAATGTCCTTAGGATTGACTAGCCCATTCTTGTCTACAGGAATATAGGTAACTCTATATCCGTTTCTTTCTAACCATTTAGCAGTATTCAAAACTGCATGATGTTCTATGTTTGTAGTAATGAAATGCTTGCCTTTTGAAGCATTAGCTTCCATTACTCCTTTTATGGCAAGATTGTCACTTTCAGTTCCACCAGATGTGAAATATATTTCACTGTCTCTAGCGCCAATCGAATCTCCTACAGTCTTGCGCACATTTTT
Organism: Lachnospiraceae bacterium; assembly: GCA_045639565.1. Lineage (GTDB taxonomy): Bacteria > Bacillota > Clostridia > Lachnospirales > Lachnospiraceae > UBA1258. The sequence continues at coordinate 150,399 of JAZUDH010000031.1, read as the reverse complement.
AATTATACCTTTAGCTTTTACACCAGATGCATATGCACCTGAAGGATTAGCGTAAATTTCACGATTAACTCGGTCTATTTCATCACATACCTCAGGAAACATCGGTGTAGTCGCTGCATTGTCAAAATATACTGTTTTCATTATCCTCTTGGATGAGCCTTAGCATACACTTCTCTGATACGAGAGTGTGTAAGGTTAGCATAAACTTGAGTTGTTGAAATATCAGAGTGTCCTAACATTTCCTGAACTGATCTTAAGTCAGCTCCGTTCTCAACTAAGTGAGCGGCAAAAGAATGTCTAAGGGTATGAGGAGTGATATCGGCCTCAATTCCTGCTTTCTTAGCGTAAAACTTGATAAGCTTCCAAAAGCCCTGACGGCTCATAGGTTCGCCTGAACAGTTTACAAATAAAATGTTAGAAGATTTATCTAAAAGCATCTCATTTCGAGCATCTTCCATATATCTTGTAAGAGCTACCTTAGCTTCGTGGCCAAATGGTATTACTCTTTCTTTACTACTATCCTGAGCTACTATATAACCCATCTGAAGGTTTACATCACTTACCTTAAGCGAAATAAGCTCAGATACACGAATTCCAGTAGCATATAAGAGTTCAAGCATAGCCTTGTCTCTTACATCCTTGGTTGTACCACCCTTAGGCTGTTCTAGGAGTCTTACTACTTCATCAGTTGTCATGATTTCAGGAATTTTCTTTTCAACTTTAGGAGCACGAAGGTTTTCAGAAATATCTTTAGCAACTACTGCCTCCTTGAATAAGAAGTGGTAGAAGCTCTTAAGGCATGCAATATTACGCGATACTGTAGCAGCTGAAAACTTGTTGTCTTCAAGATAGAGAATATATGAATTAAGCATAGTCTCTGTAATCTTGCTAACATCAGTCACGCCCTGCGTAGACATATATAAAGCAAACTTATTTAAGTCTCTCTTATATGACATTTCAGTATTGTTTGATACCCTCTTTACGTTATGTAAATAGCTAATAAAACTGTCTATTTCTCTTTGCATCCTCAAATAACCTTCTCTCCAATGTAGTTATCGTCAACCATTTTTCATTCGCATTTTCTATTATATGGGTGGATTTTAAGAATTTCAATTTGAAATTGAGCGTAAAAATGCCGATTTTGCAAGCCTTCCACCATGGGCACCAAATGTTCAAATATTATGTGAACCTTTACACAATATCTTGTAAATTCTTAAGATAAAAAAATGACGTTATGGATTAACATAACGTCATTAATTCTCTTTTTATTATGACAACTATAATTTTTTGTTAATTTTAGCCAAAAAAATGTTACTATTCACAACTGACAACTTAAAGTCTACTCTTGCTGCAGGTAAAATATAGCACCTGATAGTCTTTAGATACTACATCTAATAGCTTTTTGCCACCATCCAGCTTTCTATCATCAAGATTTACAAAAGGATCATCTAATATAAGCATGGGCTTTTCATCAGGATACATTGCATCGGCCATAGCTAGTCTCATGCATAATCCAGTTAAGTCCTGATAACCAGAGCTTAGCAACTGAGTATCACGCTGTTTACCCTCGGCTTCAATAGTAACCTTTGTATTAGCATCAATCCTATAATCAGAAGCTTCACTGTCAGTCAGGACTTTATAGTACTTATGAAATCCGGAAAGCAATGGTTCCATATATCTTGCGGTCAGACTTTCTTTGGCCCTGGTTAAGAATTCCTGGGTAAGGGTGAGACGTTTATATTCTTTAGTACCTGCCTTAATCCTTTCCTCAGTACTGTCTAGCTCGTCTAAAAGCTCCTGCCTTGCTTCATACTGCTCTAAAAGATTGTCCTTTTGGCGATTATCAGTTTCAATTGAACCTCTTAACTCTTCCCTTAAGGCTTCAATAGCACTAGTCTGTTCATCTAACTCCTCAAGTGAGATGTTATCTTCATCATTTTCCTCAGTAAGTAAAGCTACAACATCAATATCCTTTTCAAAGGCTTCTTTTCGCTTAAGTGCATCCTCATGAATGCGCTTAGCAAGTTCAATGTTGTCAAGCTTTGTGTACAAATCACTAAGCTTAGCGCTAATATCAAGGCCTGGTTCAATGCCATATTCACGCATCGAAGCTTTTAAGTCACTTATAATACGCTCACACTCATTTATCGCACTAGTTTTGCTATCGCTCTTAGCCTTTAAGCTTACATAGTGTCTAGCCTCGGCTCTTAAATCTACTAAAGCGGATTGGAAGGATTCATCCATTACATTGATATTAAAGCTTTCAAGATAATTACTAATCTTGCGGGTATAAGTATCAGCTAAGCTAGCGCTGTTATCTTGAGACGCTTCGAGGTTTTTACGGTATAAAGACTTGTAATCAGAAGCTTCTATGATTAAATCTGACAAGGTTCTAAGAACACTTTCTTCTCTATACACACGACCATGAGCCTGCAAAAAGTCAGCGATTTCGTTGTCAAGCTTTATAACCTCTCTATCTAGTTCTCTTGCCATTTGATCAAGGCCGCCCACATTATCAGCATGCTGAATGCGTAATTTCTTTTCCTGCTTTTTAAATGACACCCCGAAAGCTCCAAGAGCTATTGATAGTAGTGCTGCCACGAATATAAACTTATTTACAAAAAATCCACCTATTATACTAAGCAAAAGAACAGCTATCGAAGCAATAAGCATAGATGCAAATCCTACCTTAGTACGCGTAGTATTAGGTGGATTATTCCTAAGTTCATCAAGGTCATACATTGTGCTTTCATAGTCTGACAAAAGCTTATTTCGAAGCGACCATTTAGAATTAATTTCATTGATGACTTCTACATAGTCTTCTTCGGGATTATAAAATACACTTAATCTTTCAAAGCGTTGCTTTTCATCATATGTAAGGAGCATTCTGTTAGCATTTTGTTTAAGGGTCTGAAGCTTAGCAGAATCCTCGATAAGGGTAGAAATATCGTTTTCATCAGGTAGCCTGTTACTAAACTTAGTAACTAAATTATGATAAATTGAACTTTCAGTCTCTGAAAATGAATTAGCATCAATAATAGCTTTGTTCTTTTCGTAAGCTTCGTATGCTGCTTTCCATTCATCAATCAGTGATCTATCCGGAAGCTTATCTCCTACTTCACTCTTTAGTATAGATAAAGCATCAAACTTTTTGTTTACTTCAGCAATCAGTTCTTCATACTTATCCTTTTCAGCACGTTTACGTCCAAGCTTGGAAACTCTTGATCTCGTTTCATTAAGCTTTCTAAGCTTTCCATTGCACTCTTCTAGCTTTTCACCATTTAATGCAATACGTTCGTCAATTGCATTAAGAGAAGACTCCACCTCGTTAGTAGCAAGTAATTCAGATTTTATCTCAGAGACTCTTGCCTTAAGCCTGTTTAGCTCTCCTGTCTTACGACTGGGACTCATCTGGTTAAGAACGTCCTTTAAAAGAGTATCTGCATCAGAAAATTTATTTAGGTCTATTCCATCTGAAATATTACCAAGCTTAGCATTAATATCGCCGGTTGTTCCTGCACTTTTAGCATCATTTTGACGTATAAACACAGTTTTCATAAAGGACTCAGAATTAATGTTAAAGAGCTCCTCACCAAGCTTAAACGAATAATCCTCGCTTATTAAATTTGTCCTTTTGTCTCTGAGCTCAAACTCATCGTCAACTGCCTTGTCGTGGAAAATCCTGGTGGCAATATATTCTTTTCCATCAGCCTCGAAAATTATGCTTCCACCAAAGGCACCACCTTGCCATGGTGCATAGCGCTTTCTCTCGCAGGTTATTTCATCTCGCCTGTTATCACCCTCAAGTCCGTATAGCATCGCACGAATAAAGGCTGACAGTGTGCTCTTTCCCCAGCCATTTTCCTCGCAAATTGAGTTAACTTTCGAATCGAAGGATAAGTCTACATTATGAAGCTTTCCAAAATTATTAACATGAATAGATTTTATCTTCATACTTCAAGCTTACCTCCTATTGCACTAAGGCCATAGCGTATAATCGCAGCCTTGTCTTCCTCATCAAGATCAGAGTTCATGACACTTCGTACAAACTCTCCCTTTAAGGATTCATCAAGCATAAACGCTTCGTAATCAACCTTTAGCGTTGTTTCGTCATAAACCTTTATAAAATAATAGTCATCCTCGAAGGTATGACGTATAAAGTCAGTATCCTTTTCACACTCAACATCAACAGCGCCAGTTAATATAACCTTCACAAGGTCACGGCCTGTTGCCTCTGAGCTACCCAAAGCCTCCCTAACTACAGCTAACATTGCAGGAGTATTATCAAGCCCTGTAACATCAGCATAAACATTATATAAATGTCTGCTAGCCCATGAGATAAACTCATGTGTAACCAGACCTCTTTCCTCGTCAATTGTAAGCACCACGAAACCATGGTCCCCAACTTCATCAAAACCTCGTCCCTCTAAACATCCAGGGTAGCAGTAAACTCCCCCACCATCTAAGGCTTCAAGCTTGTATGAATGAACGTGGCCTAACGCAAGATAATTGATTCCTTTATTTCTAAACTGCTTAATATCAATAACCTCGGCCTTGTCCCTTGATAGTGCCTGGGATTCCTGTCCATGAAGCATAACTATATTTATCTTAAGAGGATCTGGGGCAAAAGAAAGCTGAGCAGATTTAGAATTTTCACCAGATAATTCTATTCCGTGGATTGATACCTTTTCACTAAGCTTATATTCTTGCCAAGAATCATTAAAAAGATACAGATTTTCAGGCAGCTCCTCTACCTGACTTAAGAAGTTGTCATTGTCATGATTTCCTTTTAAGTAAAAGAACTTAAGTCCTGGATTATTCACTATTAGATTAAGAACTGTATTACGTGCCAGTGCACTTATACGGGCAGTATCAAACAAATCTCCAGATATCATAATGCCATCTATATCATTGTTTAATGCATAAGCTACCATGGTGGAAAAGGTATTAAGAAGCTCACGCTTACGCTCTCTTGCTTTTTCAGAAGAAAGGTTAGCGCTAAGCTTAGAATCTAAATGAATATCTGCTGTATGAATTAGCTTCATAAAAAAAGTACCCCCATATTTACTAATATAAGGATACTTGATTTAAACACATATTTCAAGGCATAATGCAAACAAATGTTTGTTAATCAAAGAAAGGTAAAAATGCGCCGATAACAGCAAAAATAAGTGCTGGTAGCAGGTTAGCCACTTTAATCTTCTTGCCCCAGATTAGATTAATTCCTACGCAGAAAATAAGTATAGAACCTATCATTGAAAGATTAAGTGTAGCCTGTTCAGTCATAATAGGCTGGATAAATCTTGATAATACAGTAAAAAGTCCCTGAAACAAAAATACAGGAATAAATGAGAATGTTGCACCCTTTCCCATTGATCCAGACATTACAAATACGATGATAAAATCAAGAACTGATTTAGTAAACAAGATAGTGTAATTATGATTAATGCCATCCTCAATAGCGCCTACAATTGCCATTGCTCCGATGCAGACAGTAAAGGTTGCTACTAAAAAAGCATCTACGAACTGAGCGTCCTTGGCATTGCCAGTCTTTTGTCTTAACCAGATACCAAACTTTTCAAATAAGCCTTCAAAATCGATAAGCTCACCCACAATCGCGCCTAGCAGTAAGCATATAACTATAAACATGCTCATGCCAGCCTTAACGCCTGTGCCAGATACCTTTAACATACCTTCAAGAGCACCGCCTATACCTACAAAAAGTACAGCTACACCGCAAGTAGACTGTAAAGTCGCCGCAGTTTCTTTTTTAAGAAGCTTACCAAAAAACTTTCCCAGTACGCCAGCTACAATAATAGCCACTGTGTTTACTATCGTCCCTAATCCAAACATACCATCCCTGCCTTATATTTTTATTTCAGTCCATTTTCCCTGTTTAAATCTAATAGATCCAAATAAGAATCTTGAAACCTGATCTGCTAAGATTCCTAACCAGATACCAACAATTCCCCATCCAAGTGTAAATCCACAAAAATATGAGAATATAGTTCTTACTACTGTAACGCTTATAATAGATGCAACTGCAGTATAGCCTGTATCTCCCGCGCCTCTAAGCGCACCCATATAGATAACCTGTCCTATCTGGAACATAACGATAAAGATTACTACTCTCATAATCGATACGCCCATTGCGATAACATCTTCTTCGTCAAAGAAAGCACTCATAAGTGTTCTTGCGCCAAAGAAATAAACAATGGTAAGTACCACAGTTACTATAGCACCAAGCATACGACATATTCTACCATATTCTTTAGCAAGGTCAGGTTTTCTTGCGCCTAAAGAGCGTCCTATCAAGGCAACTGCTGTAGACTGTAAGCCGTCACCAAACGCAAAGGTTAAGCTCAAAATATTCATACCTACCTGGTGAGCCGCCATGGGAGAAGTACCCTTTTTAGCCGCCATCATGGCTGTAGCAACAAAGCCTATACGCATTAAAATCTGTTCAAAGAATACGCTGTAGCCGACCTTAATAATTGATTTAAAGCCTTCAACCGACGGCTTAATCTTGTGCGCGATAATATATGGAATGCTTACAAAGCAGTCCTTTTTAAACAGTGAGCATACGCTCATGATTGCTGCAATAACCGTACCAAGCACAGTTGCATAAGCTGCGCCTCTTACACCAAGTGCAGGAAAGCCTAAGTGACCGCCTATCAAAAGATAGTTGAATACTACGTTAACAAGGTTAGATGTAACGTTAGTACGCATGGTAATCTTAGTATTTCCAACCCCGCGCTGAGCAGAGTTTATGCACATAGAAATACAGTTAAAAATCATACCACCCATGATAATTTCAAAATACTGAACCGACATTTCATGAGTATCCTGATTAGAGCCTGCAAACTTCATAATAAAGCCTGCATAGAAGGTAAACAGGAAGCTGATTATAAGTCCTAGTATCATGGCAAAAGAAAAGGCTGAAGCTAATATAGAATTAGCCTCATCCTTTTTATTCTCACCTTTTCGCCTTGCAACTAAAGCAGAAACAGAAACATTCAAGGCAAAAAACACTGAAAGCGCCACAAATCTAGGTTGTGAAGTAAGTCCTACTGCAGCAACAGCATTCTTGCCAAGTGAACTTACCATGTATGAATCCACTAAGCCTACAAAAGCCATGAAAAATGACTCAAAAACAGCAGGCCATGCCATATTCAATGTTTCTTTAACTAAAGCCTTATCATAAGTTTTCATTATATCCCTACTTTAAAAAACCATTTATAATCTGCTCTTCAGCTTCGGCTTCTGTAAGACCTAAAGTCATAAGCTTTATGAGCTGCTCGCCAGCAATCTTACCGATTGCAGCTTCATGAATAAGGCTAGCATCGATATTAGCAGCTGTAAGACTGGGGTCAGCCTTAACAATAGCATTATCCATGATGATGGCATCGCATTCAGAATGTCCTGAACATCTTGCGTTACCACGAATATCTGATTTAAAGGACTGTCTGGATACATCTCTTGCAACTGAACGTGAAACAACGTTAGCGCTAGAATCCTCGCCATTTAAATCAACCTCAAAATCAGTCTCAGCAAACTGCTTGCCATGAGTCATGATTTTTTCTTTTACAATAAGTGTAGCGTTATCAGCTAAATCGCCCTTAGTGATACGCTTTGTAGAATCAATACCCTTAATCTGAGCGGTTTCCATTTCAAGATAAGCGCCCTCAGCAAGATGAACGATTGTGGTAGGATTCATGATGTTTTCACCAGTACCCTCGCCCTCGCCGTAGTGCTTTTCAAAGTACTTTACTCTTGCATTCTTAGCTAAATGGAAGGTATGGATTCCATCATGGCCAGACTCCTGATCACCGCAGTTATGAATACCACAGCCTGCAACGATTGTTACGTCCGCATCCTCGCCGATGTAAAAGTCGTTATATACTAAATCCTTGAGTCCTGTTTCACTAATAACTACAGGAATGTGTACGCTTTCTTTCTTAGTGCCAGGCTTAATGATGATATCAATACCAGGCTTATCTTCCTTGGTTACTATATCGATATTAGCAGTTGTATTACGGCCGCCAAGCTTACCATTTGCACGAATATTGTATGCTCCTTCAGGAACTTCATGAAGTCCTGCTACTTCCTTAAGAAGGTTTAACTGAATATTATCCATTAATTTTTACCTCCTTTACTAAGTGCTGAACAGGTTCCGCTTGCAACACTTCCAAGCAGCGAAGGATAAATTTCATCCTTACTTCCGTCCTTTGTAATCTCGCCATTAGCGATAACAACAATTCTATCAGCAGTATTTAAAATACGTTCCTGGTGAGAAATGACTAAAATCGAACCATCAACCCTGTCATGTAAATCCTCAAACACGTTGATTAAGTTATTAAATGACCACAAATCGATTCCAGCTTCAGGCTCATCAAAAATAGAAACCTTGGTGCCTCTTGCGATTACCATTGCAATTTCAATACGCTTAAGCTCACCACCTGAAAGTGAAGCATTAACCTCTCGATTAATATAGTCTCTTGCGCATAGACCTACAGAAGAAAGCATATTACATGCTTCATTGATTGTAGTCTTAGGTCCTGCAGAAAGTCTGATTAAATCCATTACAGTCAAGCCCTTAAATCTTACAGGCTGCTGGAATGCAAAGCTTATTCCGGACAAAGCTCTTTCTGTAATATTCTTGCCTGTAATATTTTCTCCATCAAGGAAAATTTCCCCACTTGTAGGAGTAATGATACCCGCAATAATTTTAGCAAGTGTAGATTTACCACCACCGTTTGGTCCTGTAATAGCAGTAAATCCCTTGTCGATTTTTAGATTCACGTTGTTGATAATCTTAATACCATCAACCTCGTAGCTTATGTTTTTTAGTTCTAACATGATTAATCCTTTATAAAATAAATTAATTGTTTCAGCGATTTATTTTACCACTAAATCCGCTAATAAGATATTATACTTTTATAAAAAATTGGGTTCAATGTAAATATCATTCTTTAGCTCAGACATTACAAGGTAGCATTCGTGGCCAAAGAAAAGTTTCGAAGGAACCCTGTAGGTTCTGCCTTCATAATAGTAATCGGCTACCATTTTGCCATCAGCATAAATCTCTATAACATCATATTTATCATCGATTTCTACAAATCCATCCTTAGAATCAACCTTGATGCTCTTCCATGTAATCTTACGTGGCGATTCAAGATTAAGCTCTGCGATTGCATAATCAGGAAGTGTAAATTGGGGCTCGCACTCACTAATTTCCCATTTAGCATTAGTAAATTCACCATCTACAAAATGCTTTTCAAATGAACCATTATTCCATTCATAATACGTATATGCACCTGGCTCAATAGATTTAACATCTTGCCCATCAATATATACGTCGACACCTTCTCCTATGAGTAATCGTCCATCTATCTTACGCATATATCTAGCATCATCATATGGCACAACTACGATATTTACATTATTTAAATGAATAACATTATCTCTATGTGCTTTATCAAGGTCTAAAGAAATAATATTTCCATCTGCAAACTTAAATTCAGGCTTAACTCCAGGTATTTCCATAAAGAAAACCGTATTGGCGCAGCCTTTAACTCCATCTGAGCAGTTTGTACAGCTTCCAGGCATAAAACATAAAAGTTCTGCGGTCGCATAGGAAAGCATAGTCTGTCCTAATGAAATATTAAAGGGAAGCATAAAGATTGAGTCTTCCTTTATATCGATTTCAGGAAACTTAACCTTTCCTGTATTAAATACCACGTTTTTAAAGGCTTTAGTATGAGCATGTCTTTGGTAATTATTTACAAAGATGAAACCACCTTCACCATCAGTTCTCATACAGTATCTTAAGTCGTCAAAATTGTTTTCATCTACAAATTTAGTAGCACCTACATGTTCCATTGGTGCAAGCATATGACCAAAATCATTTAAGAAAAGGTGATGTAGGTTAAGCAATCTATACTGCTCTCTTACCTCGCCATATTCAGAAAGACAGGTTCCAAAATCGTATCCTAAAATAGCATAATCATTAGGATATCCTGTAGCTTTAGTCTCATTCATGGTAGTGCGGTTAATCTTATTGGTTCCACCATGATACATATAGTATCCTGGAAGATTATTGCCAGCGCCTAGCATTGTAGTAGCCATTCCTAAAACATCTTTTCCTGATAATACCACTCTTCTATGGTGTGTTGACTGCATTCCAGCACCAATTTCACAGGTTGCATATGGATATCTTTCATAAGGAAGCTCCCATGTGTTATCTCCCTTACCCTTTATAAGATCAACACCTATTGCGGAATCATTTCTTGTTTCATAAAACGCATAGTGAGGTGATAAAGGAAGTGGATCTGTACCCTCAGCCCATGGAGCATCAGCGTATCCACCAAACAAGGGTAACACTTCATCAACCGGAATTTCAGCGCCATAGCATGAATTCCATCCAGTAACAGTATATAAAGGAGCAATCAGTCCTGTCTTAATCGCAATCTTTTTTAAGGTATCAAGATGCTTAGCATTATCAACTAACTCATTATCAAGCTGAACTGCGATAATGTTACCGCCATCCTTGTAAAATAAGCCTTTTACCTCATCAGATATTTTCTGATACCACCTTTCAACATAAGGTAAATACTTAGGGTCATCAGTTCTATTAGCAAAAGAAGCATTTACAATCCAGTCAGGAAGTCCTCCGTTTCTAGCCTCACCATGAGCCCATGGACCCACTCGAAGTACTACTTCCATCCCTACACTTTGCGCCTCAAGTACGAATGCTCTAATATCTAAATCACCACTAAAGTCAAATTCGCCCTCGACTTCTTCATGCTGAATCCAGAAAAGGTATGTTGCTACAATACCTATACCGCCAGCCTTCATCTTAAGAAGCTCTTTGTGCCAGTCATTACGATTAGCTCTTGAAAAATGATACTCTCCCATTATCGGAATGATAGGACGACCATTTTTAGTAAGATAAAGACTTGTGACTTCTATTCTTTCGCCTTTAGGATTGCTACCTCCTAAATTGAGGTGATTCTTAAGCAATTCACTTTTCTTATATTCTTTAAAACCTAATTCCATATAAATCTCCAAATATATTACTAATTCTTATAAATAATTCTTTTACTATGTACTGGCGTAGCAAGAATAACATTCTCTTTTAAAAGCTCCATAAATCGTTATTGCTTCTTAAGTTTTCCATTCTGGTTTCATAGTCTTTTTCAAAATCTCTTGAAGACATCAAGAAGCATCCCTCACCACGTATAATTACCTGCTCAACACCATCTGAGGTTACTACGGTAATCTCGTACTTTTTGCCATGTTCGTGAGCATATCGCTCAATATAGCGGTCGGCGGTTTCAGCAGTTTTGGTATAGACTACGCTTATGTTACCGTACTCGATTACTTCTGTAGGATGTCCTGGAACCTTGTATGCATCAAATACCAGGATCGTTTCAATTCCACTCATACCCTGATAATTACTTACAATATCCATAAGCTTACCTGCTGCAGCGTTTATATCACGCCTTGCAAGCTCATTAAGTTCAGGCCATGCATGAACAACATTGTAGCCATCTATAAGCATGTACTTTTCTTTAGCCTTAGTGCCTTTATAAAAAACCTCTTTTTCTAAGGGTTTAGCATTAAGTCTGTTACGAAGTCTTACAGACTCTGAAATACCTTTATACGAGCCTTGCCTTCCTTTCTTATTAGCGTAGGCAGTCTTGTTTATGATTTCATCAATTTCCTCAGTAGTTACAAATATTTCAGTTCGTTCCGGCTTAAAATTCGTAGTCTCCGAAACTTTATTTTCTGCGTCTGTTTCGTAAATCACATAAGGCAAATGCATGAACTTTGGTACATCGTACCAGGGTACAACTGTGCCTGCTCCGTGTGAGCAAAATACTGAGTCTGGAGTGTTTTTAATATCAGCCTCAGGATTGTAATGACGTTCATTTATTACTTCATCGGCGTTATGGCAAGGTTCATATCCTGCCAGGCTCACACTCATAGATCCCAGGCCCTTAGTATACTGTAAAACCTCTTTATAGTATCCATTCATAGTAGAAACAGGCGCTGTGCCAGTGATGGTAGACATGCCACCTCGTTGCTCGGTTACGGTAGCATTTCCCCACATTCTGTCTATGTCTGTCATTGCCTTTCCTACAGAGCTATCAGGTACAGAAAGCTCATAGAAATAAAACGGCTCTAATAAAACAGAGGTCGCCTGCATAAGTCCCTGTCTGATTGCGCGATATGTAGCCTGCCTAAAGTCGCCACCTTCAGTGTGCTTTAGGTGAGCTTTACCTGCAACCAGGGTTATCTTCATATCAGTGATTGGTGAACCGGTTAATACGCCACGGTGTTCTCTTTCAGCAAGATGCGTAAGCACCAATCGCTGCCAGTTTAAAGCTAGTATATCAACGTCCACATCACTTTCAAACTGTAATCCACTTCCTAGCTCTAATGGCTCAAGTTTTAAATGAACTTCAGCATAGTGCCTAAGCGGCTCGAAATGACCTACACCCTCTACAACATCGGAAATGGTTTCTTTATATAAAATGCGTCCTGTTCCAAAGGTAACGTCGACACCAAATCTATCTAATATCTGCCTCTTTAAAATTTCAGTCTGCACTTCACCCATTAGATGAACATAAAGCTCTCTTGTGCTCTCTCTATGCTCGACCTGAAGGCTAGGCTCTTCTTCCTGAAGTTCAAGAAGGTTTTTATGCATAATTGTGACATCACAGTCATCATTAAATTTTACCGCGTAGGTAACTACTGGCTCTAACACTGTATTTTTAAGCTTAGTCTGTATTCCATAAACCATTCCGGGTGTCGAGGTTTTAATACCAGTTACAGTAACAATGTCACCAGCTAAAGCTTCTCCTGATACCTCATATTTTTCACCTGAGTATCTACGTATTTCGGTTATTTTTTCACTGGCTAAAAGCTCCCTTGCTTTAATAGAGCCACCAGTAATCTTTAAATGAGTTAATCTGTTTCCTGATTTATCTCTTGATATTTTATAGCAGATAGCTCCGAAATTATTAGGATACTGTCTTGCCGTTGAATAATCATTTATGCCCTTTAAAAGCTCTGTCACACCTTGATTTTTAAGGGCTGAGCCAAAGAAACATGGGAACAGATGTCTACGATTTACAAGTCTTTTTATATCAGAATCAGGTATATTACCCGTTTCCATAAACTGTTCAAGTAAATCCTCAGAAGCAAGTGAAATATCTTCGTATACCTGATTCAAATCATTAGTAAAATCAACAATATCCATAGATAGTTCACTTCGAAGTTCCTTAAGAATCGAAGCTTTATCTGTATCAGGTAAATCCATTTTATTTACAAATAAAAACGTCGGAATATTATGCGATTTTAAAAGCTTCCATACAGTTTTAGTATGACCTTGCACTCCATCAGAAGCGTTGATAATAAGAACAGCTTCATCAAGCACGCTAAGTGTACGCTCCATTTCTGCTGAAAAGTCCACATGCCCTGGCGTATCTACAAGCACAATTTCAAAGCTATCAGTATTAAATCTAGCTAGCTTAGAAAATATAGTAATACCTCTCTCCTTCTCCATATTGTCAGTATCGAGAAAGGCATCCTTGTTGTCTACTCGTCCCATCTTACGGATAGAACCTGTTTCATATAATAGACTTTCTGATAAAGTTGTCTTACCTGCGTCAACATGCGCAAGAATTCCTAAACAAAGTTTTTCCATAGGGGTATTATATCAGATTGTTGAAAATAATATACTTTTCTTTTGCCAAACTTAACGTTAAACTAGCATTATGAAAAGAAATGTAGATTTTAATGAAATATCAGATGGTCACAAATATAGTCGCGAGGATTATGTAAGGGTGGGCTCAGATGACTGCAAGAACTGCTCAGAGTGTTGCAAAGTAACCGATGATACTATTCATCTTGATCCTTTTGACATTAATCTTTTATCTAAAAAGCTAAATAAAAGCTTTGAAGCGATGCTAAATGAAGGAATCATAAATGTAACCCTTACTGACGGAGTAATTACTCCATATTTATGTAAGAATGAAAGAAGCGAGTGTGTGTTTTTAGCTAATGAAAGATGCAGTATCCACGACGCAAGACCTGGATTTTGTAGATTATTTCCACTAGGCCGTATTTATGACGAGGATGGTTCTTTTGCCTACTTTATCCAGATTCATGAATGTCCGTATCCCATGAAAAGTGAAGTCAAGGTTAAGGACTGGCTAGGAATTGACGCGCTTCCTCTTTACGAAGAATATATCGAAACCTGGCACGCAATAATAAAAAGCATCTCAGAAACTGCAGCTAAAGGCAATTCTGAAATGCTTAAAATACAAAATATGAATTTACTTAACAAATTCTTCATAGCGCCCTATGGCGATAATTTTTACGAAGATTTTTATAACAGATTATAATTTTCCGAAGAGTTCACTTGGAACGAAGGCTTTGATTTTAACGCCGTTTTCAGTGTACTCTTCTTCTATTATCTCGCCCTTTTCCCTAATTTTAGATAAAAGTGAGCCTTTGTCAAAAGAAATAATTCCCTCGAAAAACTGTTTATCAGATCTTAGTATGTCTTCAAGTCCCTTAGAAAACTCTGAAAGGCCTGTACCTGTGATGGCTGAAGTAAAGTATGTCTTGTCAGCCCGTAGGTCCTTAAGTGTAAAATCACTTTCAGGATTATCACATTTATTAAACAAGGTTACGATAGGCTTGTTTGTAATATCAAGGCTTCGAAGAGTCTCGTACACTACTTCCATATGTCTGTCAGCTTCTTTATCTGATGAATCTACTACATGGATGATAATGTCTGAATACTTAGCTTCCTCTAGTGTACTTTTAAATGCTTCTACAAGATGGTGAGGAAGCTTATTGATAAAGCCTACTGTGTCAGTGAGTAGAATCTTAGAGCCTGATGGCAATTTAAATTCACGAGTTGTGGGGTCAAGGGTTGCAAAAAGCTTGTCCTCAGATAAAACCTCTGAATTAGTAAGTTTATTAAGAAGTGTAGACTTACCAGCATTTGTGTAGCCTACGATTGCAGCAACCAGGGAATTGTTGCGATTTCTCCTTGATCTAGTAACTGCTCTATGCTTTACTACTTCCTTAAGCTCCTGATTTAACTTAACTACTCTGTTCTTAATAACTCGACGATCAGATTCAAGCTTTGTTTCACCAGGACCTCTTGTACCAATACCGCCACCAAGTCTTGACATGGATTTACCATATCCTGAGAGTCTGGTAAGTGAATATTTAAGCTGGGCTAGTTCAACCTGAATCTTACCTTCAGCTGATGTTGCACGCTGTGCAAAAATATCAAGAATCAGGACTGTTCTGTCCATTACCTTAACATCCAGTTCATTTTCAAGATTTTTCATCTGTGAAGGTGAAAGCTCATCATCTGCTATAACACCGGTTGCACCAGTCTCATAGATTAAATCCTTTAATTCATCTATTTTTCCTGAGCCTAGATAAAGGGCCGGATGAGGATAATCTCTAAGCTGAATAATCCTTCCAACTGAAATAGCGCCCGCGGTATGACATAGCTCATCAAGCTCATCAAGAGATCCGCTTACATCCTCTCCCTGTTGTCTGTCTATGGCTATTAAAATAACTCTTTCCTGTATTTGTTCCATAACCTCTTTATAAAAGGATTCTTAGTCCCTACAAGAATATGCATGATATTCTGTTACATTAGATACTGTTTCTCCATCAATCTGAAGAGCTGAAGGTCTATCAAATTTTACAATAATATCATGACCTCTTAGTACTTTAATCCACTCTGTATATTTAGTATGCTTACCCTCAAAAACCGAAGGAAACATAGTTAGTGTTCTAATGATTCCTGCCTTATGAAAAATTACTACTGATAGCTCTCTTTCATCGTTAAGGCGATCCTGATTAGGAGCAATCATCATGCCACCACCATAGAGTCGGCCATTCATTGTAGGAGCTAACCATATTTTTTCAAAGTGATGTTCCACTCCGTCTACTATGACTGTTGCATTAGCTTTTTTATAATCAAAAAGGATGCCCTTTAAAGCAATTTTAGTGTAGTTAACGGGTTTATTAGACTGTCCACGTTCCTTGTCACCCATTTCACAACAGTATCCGTCAATGCCAAATCCTACGCCATTTATGAAACGGTAGGTTTTGCCTTTAACTGAAACCTTAGGAAGATTAGTCAGATATTTATTGATTTTTACAAATCCGTTTTCATCTATTTCAGATTTAACATCATTAGCGAAATCATTTCCACTTCCACCAGCATAGTATAAAATGTCATTAGGAATATTAATTCCATCAACATCATTAGCAAAACGATTTAATGTGCCATCTCCACCAAGTAAAACGATTGTGTCCTCGGGCTTAAGTTCAGTAATAAATGCCTTAATATTTTGTACAAATAAAATGTTATGAAGCTTATAGTCCTGTCCCTTAAGTATACGCTCTACCTGCTTACTGTTAGAATCCCCCTGTCCGTTTCCTGCAATTGGATTGTAGAAAATGTGAAACATAAGTCCCATTACTCCTTGTTGATAATTTGTCTGGCAACATAAACACCACTTGCTGATGCATGCGAAAGAGAGTGTGTTACACCGCTACCATCTCCTATAATATAGAGTCCTTTATAACTTGACTCTAGATTTTCGTCAAGCTTAACTTCCATATTATAGAACTTAACTTCAACACCGTATAATAATGTATCATCATTAGCTGTACCAGGTGCAATCTTATCAAGAGCATAAATCATCTCAATGATACCGTCTAAAATACGCTTAGGTAATACAAGGCTCAAATCGCCAGGAGTAGCATCAAGTGTAGGCTGAACTGTTCCCTCAGCAATACGCTTAGCATTACTACGACGTCCTCTCTCAAGATCGCCAAAACGCTGTACGATAACGCCGCCACCAAGCATATTAGAAAGCTTAGCTATGCTTTCGCCATAGCCGTTACTATCCTTGAAGGGCTCTGAGAAATGCTTAGCAACAAGTAATGCAAAGTTTGTATTGTTTGTTTTCTTAGCGGGATCTTCGAATGAATGTCCGTTAACTGTTACGATACCGTTAGTATTTTCATTTACCACAATACCATTAGGATTCATACAGAAGGTTCTGACTGCATCTTCAAACTTTTCAGTACGATATACAATTTTGCTTTCATACAATTCATCTGTAAGGTGTGAGAAGATTTCGGAAGGTATTTCAACTCTTACACCAATATCTACACGGTTAGAAAGAGTCTCAATATTTAGCTTCTTGCATACTTCTTCCATCCATTTACTACCGCTACGTCCTACAGAAACGATACACTGCTTACAATCAGAGTATTCATCGCCATAGTAAACTCTATACCCGTCTTCTAAAGCTTCAATGTTTGTAGCAGGGGTATGGAAATGAAAGTCTACCTTATCCTTCATTTCTGCATATAAGTTTTCAAGTACTACGTAGTTGATATCGGTTCCTAAGTGACGAACTGAAGCTTCTAAAAGCTGAAGCTTATTCTGCATACAAAGCTTCTTGATAGATGTTCCTGCTGTAGAGTACATCTTAGTGCCCTCGCCGCCGTGAGACATGTTGATTTCGTCAACATACTTCATAAGCTCAATGGCTTTGTCCTTGCCGATATATTCATATAAAGTACCACCAAAATCATTAGTGATATTGTACTTACCGTCTGAGAAAGCACCTGCTCCACCAAAGCCATTCATAATAGAACAAGTCTGACATTTAATGCAGGATTTAACCTTGTCTCCATCGATAGGGCAATGACGCTTTTCAAGAGGAAAGCCTGCCTCAAATACTCCTACTTTAAGCTCAGGCTTCTTAGTCATGAGCTCGTATGCCGAAAAAATACCACCGGGGCCTGCCCCGATGATAATAACATCATAATTCATTATTTTATTCCTCCAAAAACTTATTTATAACCAGTTGTAATCTCCGCCTGTAAAGGCAAGTGATAAAAGTCCATCCATCTTCTCGATGTTTTCTTCACCTTCAATTACATCTAATAACTTAGCGGTTTCAACCTCGGTAGGCATTTCTTCATCAGGGCCTATCTCCATATCCGGAGTCTTGCCACAATATGGACACACTATTTTAGGTGCCACCTGAATATGTAAAAATCTGTTATCGCACTCAGGACATTCATAAAAGCCGCAAACCTGAGTACCATCTGGAACGTAATACATAATCTAAATCTCCATTATTATATTGTATAGTACAAAGTATCATTTATCAGACCCTCAGTTCCTAAAGTTTTACTTTGGCCTGTAATATTAAGCTCCTGATTGCGGATGCTTACTTTAGCTCCCGCTGAAATAGACGAGGTGATAAATGCATTAGAGCCTATAATAGAACCCTCTCCTATAACCGTCTCGCCGCCTAAAATGGAAGCACCTGAGTAAATGATTACGTTGTCTTCAATGGTAGGATGTCTCTTAGTACCGCGAAGCTTCTGACCCGCCTTTGTTGATAAAGCACCAAGAGTAACACCCTGGTATACTCTTACATGCTCACCAATAATGGTAGAGCTTCCGATTACGATACCTGTACCATGATCCATAAAGAAATACTTTCCGATAGAAGCTCCTGGATGGATATCGATTCCTGTGTCAGAATGAGCATACTCTGTCATCATTCTGGGAATTAAAGGAACTCCTAATAAATGCAATTCATGAGCTACTCTGTAAATCGTGATTGCTCTTAAGCCAGGATAACATAGTATAACCTCATTGAAGTTATATGCAGCAGGATCACCGTCAAAAGCTGCGTGAACATCAGTGTCAACATATTCACGAATAACAGGGATTCTTTCAAAAAAGCATAGTACAATATCCTCGGCCATTGAACGAAGCTCTTCGTCAGGCTTTCCCTGGTTATCGGGGTTTTGCCTAAGCGCAACTGCAACCTGCTTGTTTAGGTTATACATGATATCTTCCAAAAGAACAGTTACATGACTCTTGTTGTTGTAAATTCTGTAAGCTCTATCCTTGAAAAAGCCAGGATAAATAACCTTAAGCATTTTGTCTACTATGTCGCACACAGCATCAGACTCAGGCTTATCAAACATCTCCATCTGATTGATAACTCTGTCATCGTCATAATCCTTTAAAATATTACCAACTATCTTTTCGATTTTTTCATTAGATACTTTACTCATAAACAGTTTCCCCATTTTTTCATAGCTCATTTATTATATCGTGTAAACTCAATAAATACAAATCTTTTTGCTTTTGCCCCATATTGTTAACCAATTATTTTCTTGAATTAGTTATCCGCTAATACTAAAATATTTTATATACAAGGGAGGCCAGATTTATGAATAGGGCAGATTTTGAAATAAAGGCTATAGTTGCAGGTGCATCGCAGAAAGAACTGTTAGACTTTCTGACAGCATTTAAACAAGTAACTGGATATACAATGGACAGTCCATTTGTGGACGATAAGTTTTTAAAAGAACAGGGGCTTTCAACTTTGGTTGCATGTAAAGCTCTAATGGTTGCCAAGCTTTCTATGGACAGTATTGAAAAGATTGGTGCTGTATTTGAAGAGTATTGTAAATAACTTATAGACAAATTAACGGTAGTAAGTTTAAAACCTACTACCGTTTTTCTTTGGCCTTTTATAATCAGATAAATTCAAAGCTCTTAAACTGTAAGTGACCGTTTCCTACGAAGGTAAAGTATAAGCTGCTTACTCCGTCAGGAATGTCAACTTCTGTCTCGTCACTTTTCCAAACGTTAGCATAGCCGATAGGAACTGATCCAACAGCAGGGCCATCATAGGTAAGGCTTATCTTCATCTCACCGGTTGCATACCCTTTAGTGGTAATCTTAATCTTTTTAACACCCTTAAAGTCAAAGTACTTAAATCCAGCAGAGGTTTCGGGACGCATGTTAGCGATGTAGCCTAGGTTTTCGTCGCCGTCGCCGCCTTCCTGGGTGATTTTTTGGAAGCGATCATCCATCCAGCCTGACCATGGAATGTAGGTTACATCAAGTGGGCAGAATAAATGACAGGCGATATATGTAGGATATTCACCCTTGGCTACTAAAGGCTTAACCGAACCACAGGAAGTGATTTCAGCCTGTTTAAAGAAGCCGTCTTCTGTTTCTGTAAGCTTTTCAAAGCAGCCCTGTCTTGAATAGTTTGTTCCATTTGTATGTCTATGGTAGAAAATGTACCAGTCGTTATTTATCAAAACCATGCTTCCGTGATTATTAGCGCAGTAGCACATAGGCTTGTCTGCCGGCTTGTATGAATCGATGTTTAAGTCACCGTTTGAAACAAGCACACCTCTGTATGTAAAGCCTTCTTTGGGATTCTCACTTGTCGCATAGCATAGCTCGTGGAAAAGCTGTGATGAATAAATAAAGTAATATAAGCCATCCTTTTTACGAATCGAAGGGCCTTCAAAGAATGCGTGACCCTCCCACTGGGTACCATGGCTGTAAGCTTCACCTGGAGCTACAAAAACAGGAGGCTCAACAATTGTAAGCATGTCCTTACCAAGAACTGTACACATAGCACCGTGTCTTGACTTGTCGCCTACACCGCAAAAGCCTGTATATAAATATGTGATATCGCCTTCTGTTAATACTGCAGGATCAAACTGTGGCTCATCAGTCGCACCCTGTCCTAGTAAAGTTCCGTCTTCATAGTGAACATAGCCTAAGAACTCGTACTTTCCTGCTGGCTCATCGCATACTGCTACAGAAACTACTCCCCACTTACTGATTACATAGTAAAGATAGTATCTTCCATCAGGACCGACAGTTACGTCAGGTGCATATAAATTTCCCTGTAAATCCCCGTTTTCAGGATCCTGTTCTTTGGAAAAAATAACACCCTCATATCTCCAGTTACCTAAATCATTAACGGGCGCTGACCAGCATACATAGTCAAGCATACAGTAAACGTCTCCGTTAAATTTGTCATGCGAACCATAAATATACACTCTGTCGCCAAATACGTAAGGCTCCCCATCAGGAATGTATTCCCACGATGGAAGATATGGGTTTGTAACCTGCTTCAAATTTTCCATTTGTAATCTCCCTTATATATAGTTTTTAGCTATATATATTATACCTTATTGTTCTAAAGGTACAAGAACATCTCCAGGAGTCAGGTCGGTGAATAATACATCTTTAAGCTCAATACCAGCATTAGTGCCAGCTTCTACCTCTGTAAGCTTATCTCTAAATACTTCAATTTGTACAATTTCAGTTAAGATTGCAGTTCCATCCTGCTTAACGATATATATACTTTCGCCTGTATAGAATCTGCCATCATATGAAACACCTGTTGCGACAGGACCTCTTCCAGAAAGATTAAATATATTGTCAATTCTATAGGTATTTCCTAAGAAAATCTCGCTGTCTAAGCCGTAGCATTTTACCTTAATAAAATTATCTGAAAGGAAAGTTACTGCTTCAGCAGCTTCTTCTTTAGTTCCATATATTGAAAGGACTGCCATAGGCTGCTCTACAATGCCCTTAGCTTCAGCCAGCTCATAGCCTGTAGCTTCACGAATTGTATTAATTGCATCAACCTTAGATAGTTCTGTTCCCTCATATACAACTACGTAACGGTAAAATTCGCCTTCAGGGATTAATGCTTCCTGCGACTGTGTAGGTTCAGTAGCCTCAGGTGTGTCTTCTAAAGGTTCTCCACTTATGTACTTTTCTTCTGTAACAGCAAGGGCTGTTCCGGTTTCCTTGTCTAAGCCTACGTAGCCTACCAGCTGTTGGCCATCAGGCAGCATAAAGCAAAAATGTACGTACTTTCTGCCATCTCTTTCCTCAAAGTCAAAGGGGTAAATGGTTAATTCATATGCTTTTTCTTCAGAGGGAGTAAAGAAACATAATGTTGAACCATATTCTCCCTCTTCATACATTAATGTATAGCCGTCAAGCAGGTTTACGCCCTGATATTTTTCAAAGCCTGAAGCTTCAAAATCAGCAACTGTTTTTCTAGCGTATTTTCCGTTTGCAACCATATCTACATTACTGTCATATCCGTATACTTCAACACCATTAGACAGGGTTCCTACATAAACTAAATTGTTAATTACGAATTCATTTTCTGGATCAACAGAAAATGTATGAATAAATAGTTGTTCTAAGTTTCTAGCAGCCAGTTTATCAACATAAGGCTTCTTTTCTTCATCAGATTTAATAAACACATTTTTAGAGTAAAGTGACGCTTCAAAAGAGTCTGAATAGTCTCTAAGTATCGCACTTTGATGATCGATATATGCTTCATCCTCGAATGTAGCAGCAGCAATACAGATGTCTGATACTCTGTGTGACACATCAGTCACAATGGCATCCTTAACTACACCTTCTGTTTCATAATCCTCTGAAATGATAGCCCAGCTTGCCATGCCTGTTCTATCGTGCTGCGTAGTTACATATTCCCAGTTCTTATCTTCATTTCCTAATTCAAGGTCTTCATCCTTAGTATTTTTTAATACTCTGACTATCCCTTCTTTATCAGTTGAAACAACTAAGTAAATTCCCTGGTATTCTGCAGCTACTCTCTCTTTGTCATCTAAATGTGCATAATTGAAGCCTGGATCGTGAACACAGATATACTTAGATTCATCAAAATCATCCCATTGCTTATAGATAATTGCTTTTCTTACATCGGTAAATCCACCTCGTGTAGAATGAGTGTTAACGTATTTTTCTTCAAATTCGCTAAGATTAATCATCGAAACATCAAAGCTTGCCAAAGAAGGATCTTTAGGTGTTTCCTTAATACTTTCTGTTTCTGTTGATGCTTTAGAAGAAGCATCTTTCTTAGTAGTGGCTTTGCCACATGATGCTACAACTAATAGCATCGACACTAACAGCATAATTAGTGCAACTCTTTTCTTCATATTGTTTTACCTCCAACCACAATGCCATACTTCATGCATTTTATAATCAGAATTTAACATACAATTCAGTAATAATATTGTTACAATCTGAATCATTTGTACAATTTGGAAACCCGTTTTTTTCTTTTGACTTTTGTGGTTTAACTGACAAAGTTATAGAAAACGATTTTTAAGAGAAGGAAGCCGAAAACTTTTTGTATATCTAGTGGAAAAGAAAAAATCTCATTTGCATAATATAGTATGCAAATGAGACTCTACTAATTCAGACTTTTTTAATTAAGGTAGATTTAATATAATCAGTTCAGATTTTTTCTGAACACGTCAGATTTTCTTATGTTAAGCCAGATTCTCTTTGATTAATTCTGATTATCTTTGATTAATTCATATTTTCTTCAACAAATTTGATATAAGAGTTTTCTGTCATAGGCTTGGCAAAATAATAGCCCTGAATGTAGTCTACTCCCGCCGCATTTAGGAAATTATACTGTTCCTCAGTTTCTACTCCTTCGCTAACGATTTCAAGATCAAGCATTTTGAACAAAGTAACCATTCGTTTAAATGCAGTTCTCATCTGCTCGTTGCTGCACATTCTTTCAGTCATTTTTTTGTCAAACTTTATGATTGAGAATGAAGAAGTTACCATTCTTTCTAAGTTACCATAGCCTGAGCCAAAATCATCGATAGCAAGCTTAAATCCTCGCTGTACTAGTTCGCTTAGATTGTTTGTAAATACTTCAGGCGAACAGTTTGCTGCAGTTTCAGTAATTTCAAAGCAGATTCTGGATGGTGAGATATCATATTTTTCTATTGTTTCATCAACAAAATTCATAAAATCTCTTTGTAAGCACTGAACTACTGACAAATTAACCTCAACATACTCTACTCCATTCTTGCATATATCGCTTTCAGCCAGGAATCTACATACATTATCGAATACGAAATTACCTACCTCTATCATAAGGCCTGACTTTTCTGCGACAGGTATAAACTCACTAGGAGAAATAAAGCCAAGCTCTGGATCCTTTAATCTTACTAAGGCTTCGGCTGAGACAAATTTTACATCCCCTGCTGAACATATGGGTTGGTAAAACACGGAAAGATTTCCATCTGCTAAGCCCTCAAGAATTGCTCTTTCAACAACAGTTTCACGAACCTTATCTCTAACAGCTAATTCTTCGGGTGGAACAATACCGTATCTCATGCGCTTCATTTTTTCAAAATATGTAAGGCAAGCAATAAATGCGTCCTTACTTTTAGCCCTAAGTGGAACGCTAACATGTGTTATTAAATATGAAAAAGGAATCACTTGACCTTCAACGTCCCAACTTGATGAAAGTTTCAAGTCAATTGTACGTATATCTTCTTTAACTTTAGTACCATTGTCATATATTAGTACAAAGGTACTAGTGTTTGTTTGAAATGCCTTGCCAATTCCAACAAATTCAGTAAGTTCTTTTCCAATATTACGTACTAACACATCAGTTATCTGAATTCCATAAATATTGCTAAGCTGATCATAATCAGCTATACGTATGAAAATAGCAGTAAAATCTTCCTCGTTATAAAACTTTTTTTCCAAAAGCATTGCCATATGATCTCGATTCATCATTCCTGTGACTTGATCGATCTGTACCTCTCGGTTGTTAGATGACATCGAAAGAATAACCATACTTACAGCTGCACCAAAGCAGATTATCATATGTTCTGGGAAAAAAGATTGCACTACAACAAATATCAGGTTGACAACGCTTATATTGTAAACAGCAAACCTAAGCTTCTTGTCTATAACCTTTCTTTTGTAAACAATATAGCAAACCGTACCAATCAAATATGCAGCCGCAATTGTATAGACAAAGGGTTGCAAAGGTCCCTTCTTGTATCTATCTTCAATTGAATAAGAGAAAATCCAACCAGTTACACCATTTGTTAGAACTAAGAGCGTGTAGTAAATGATGGGCAATCTGAATAGATGCTTAGCAAGATTTGACATTCTGGCATCAGTTTCAAGCTGATAAACAACGTATGACAAAAAGCAAAACGTTATTCCAGAAAGGAATATGTAATAAAGCCCTGTTGTGGCAATTACAAAGGGCGCAGAAAAATGCCTATTTATACCAATAGCCGATAGGATGTCACATATTGCAGCAAGCAACGAAACTATCATGATTGAAACATATATTATACTAAGCCTGTCTTTAAAATGTTTTCGTGCAAAAAATGCCGTAATCAGTACGATATATAACACAATGGCAGCTATATCAAATTCAATGTAGTAGACCATATTATTCTCCATCCAGTATAAGAAATGCGAGTGTTAAGTGCATACCACTTCTGTTTTATATTAGCTTATAATGATTTTCTAAATATTAATGAAGGGACTAATATGGAAAGCACATGATAATAGCCTTACTAAAAAAGATAATCATAAGCATCCTAAAAGCTATAATCATGTCTTAAATAAAGATATCTCATAATGATTGATTTTCTATATAAAAAAAACGAGTAGGTTAAAAACCTACTCGCTAAAATTCTATGATTCTTATATAAAGAATATTTACTTGGCGTAATCTGTAACACGAGATTCTCTAATGACATTAACCTTAACCATACCAGGATATTCCATTTCATCCTCGATTTTTTTAGCAATGTCTCTTGCGAGAATAACCATGTCGGCATCAGATATAACATCTGGAACTACCATTACGCGAACTTCTCTACCTGCCTGAATAGCAAATGATTTGTCAACACCTTTGAAATTGTTTGATATTTCTTCTAACTGTTTAAGTCTTGTTGTATATGTTTCAAGAGTATCACGTCTTGCACCAGGTCTAGCTGCGCTAATTGCATCTGCAGCCTGAACAATAACTGCGATAAGTGTCTGTGGTTCAACATCACCATGGTGAGCTTCAACAGCATTAACTACGATGTTAGACTCTTTGTACTTCTTACAAAGATCAACACCTAACTGAATGTGTGAACCTTCCATATCATGATCAACAGCCTTACCGATATCATGTAAAAGACCTGCTCTCTTAGCTACACGAACATCAAGTCCGATTTCAGCTGCAAGTAAGCCTGATAACTGAGCAACTTCGATTGAATGCTTTAATGCGTTCTGACCATAGCTTGTTCTGAAACGCATTCTACCAAGAAGCTTAACAAGTTCAGGATGAATACCATGCACACCTACTTCGAGACATGCAGATTCGCCTTCTTCTTTAATCATTGTTTCAACTTCTTTTTGAGCCTTTTCAACCATCTCTTCGATTCTTGCGGGATGAATACGTCCATCCACGATAAGTTTCTCAAGAGCGATTCTTGCTACTTCTCTTCTGATGGGATCAAATCCAGAAAGGATAACTGCTTCTGGAGTATCGTCGATAATTAAATCTACACCAGTAAGTGTTTCAATCGTACGGATATTACGTCCTTCACGACCAATAATACGTCCCTTCATTTCATCATTAGGAAGCTGTACTACTGAAATAGTAGCTTCAGACACGTGATCTGCTGCACATTTTTGAATAGCATTAACGATACAGTCTTTAGCTTTCTTGTCAGATTCTTCCTTGACCTTCTGCTCCATGTCTTTAATGAGCTTAGCGGTCTCGAGTTTTACATCATCTTCAACAATTTTTAATAAGTGTTCTTTTGCTTGTTCAGAGGTTAATCCGGAAATTCGCTCCAGTTCCTGTATACGCTCTTCATTAAGTCTAGCTACTTCTTCTTTAGCTTTAGCCAGGCTCTCTTCTTTAGCAACTAAGCTTGCTTCCTTACGCTCAATTGATTCGGTCTTGCGATCAATGTTCTCTTCCTTTTGCTGAATTCTACGTTCATTACGCTGGATTTCAGCACGTCTTTCCTTGATTTCACGGTCAAGATCATTCTTAGTACGAATTGATTCTTCCTTAATCTCAAGTAAACTTTCACGCTTCTTAGCTTCAGCCTCTTTTAAGGCTTCATCAATAATCTCACGAGCTTTAGCTTCCGCACTTCCTATTTTAGAATTAGCGGCCTTGGTACGTTGCTGGTTCATAACCACAATCGTAGCAGGGATAGAAACAATCAGAGTTACTACAACTGCAATGATAGCTGGTATCATAATACAGGAGCACCTCCTTATTCAATTTATTGCATAATATATTATAAGAACGCACAAGCATTCAGATAATCATTTTTACAACACTTAAATTTTATATGAAATATATTGTTATGTCAAGCACACTATTGTGACACTTGCATAATTGTCAATCTATTGCATAGCATTTTTTTGTTTTAGTAGTAAAAAATTAATAAGACTATATTAATTTTTCTACTACAATCTCTTTATAATCCTCGTATCCTTTATGCAAAATTTCAGTGTCTATATTCTCATCACCGCTAAACTTGTAAAGGTTATATTCACCGTCTAAATATTTATAATCAATCCCATTATCTTTGTAATGCGTGTATTCAGCATAACCTGGAGTTTTTAATAATCTAAGTGTGCTATATGACTTTTCGCCTACATACTGCATTACTTCATACATAGGAATAATGGAGCCACCCTTTATAAATATAGGACATGTATCAAGTGGCGCATCTACTAATACCCACTGGCTTCCTGTATATTTTTCATGTGTAAAATAGTTGTACCAATCTCCATTTGGAAGATAAACCATTTTTTTGCTAACCCCTGGCTCAAGTACAGGCGCAATCAGCATACTAGATCCTACCATAAACTCACTGTTTAAGTTATATGTAGTTTCATCGTCCTCATACTCAAGAACCAGCGGACGCATAGGTGCCACACCAGTCATAGATGTCTGCTTTAGCAAATCATATAAATAAGGAATGAACTGATAGTGAAGTTCAACGTACTTACGATAGATATCTATTAATTCATCTCCAAACAACCATGGTTCCTGATTAATATTTCCCTTAGCACAATGATTTCTAAAGAATGTGGACATAAATGCAGCTTCAATCCATCTTGCCATTAATTCCTTAGTAGTGTCAGCGCCAAAGCCACCAATATCAACGCCAGCTATAGCATATCCGCTTATTCCAAGATTACATAGCTGTGGAATCATCATCTGAAGATGTGCCCATAAGCTCTGATTATCGCCAGTCCATACCGTAGAATATTTCTGAGTACCAGAATAGCACGCTCTCGTGATTACAAATGGACGTTCGCCAGTCGCCTTTATTAACCCTTCATAGGTCGCCTTACTCATGAAATGCCCATATACGTTGTGCATTTCAGCGTGAGTTATACTTCTATCTTCATCACTAAAAAGAATATCTTTAGGGAGCTCTCCTCTAAAGCTTGCGGGTTCGTTCATATCGTTCCAGATGCCTTCAACTCCCCATTTTGCTAGTTCATCAACATGTGAAGCCCACCAATCGCGCACTTCTTTTCTACCAAAATCAGGATATACGGAGTCACCTGGCCATACTTCATTTATGTAGTCCTCATGAGTTTTAGGTTCTTTTGCAAAATAATTATTTTCTACACCTTCATCGTACATGAAGTAACCCTTGTCAACCTTTACTCCTGGATCAATGATAACTACTGGTTTAAAGCCTTCGTTATCCTTAAGCTTTTTAAACAGCTCTCCTTTTTTACCATAGTTTTCTTCGTCAAAAGTAAAAACTCTGAAGCCTTCCATATAATCAATGTCATACTGAACTGAATCGCATGGGATTTTGTTTTTGCGGAAATTCATCGCAACCGTTTCTATATCATCGGCGCATTCATATCCCCATCTACACTGCATATAGCCAAGTGTCCATAGTTTAGGAAGTGGTGTGCAACCCGTCAGGTAGGTGTAATTAGAAATTACATCCTTAATCGTCTTACCACCCATAAAATAGTAATCAAGATTACCGCCGTCAGCAGCATATAACATATAATCTTCAGATTCCTTACACATGTCCATATAGCTTTTGAATGTATTGTCAAAGAACAGACCATATACATG
Source organism: Lachnospiraceae bacterium (assembly GCA_045639565.1). Classification (GTDB taxonomy): domain Bacteria; phylum Bacillota; class Clostridia; order Lachnospirales; family Lachnospiraceae; genus UBA1258. The sequence continues at coordinate 121,552 of JAZUDH010000031.1, read as the reverse complement.
CTTTTTATTCTTAGCTACCATAAATGGAATTGACTTATATAACGACTTAAAATCGTCTGTATGAGCATCTGGAATATCAGAGTTCCAGTTTTCATAAGCGTATCCTCTTTTATTTATGAAACCAGTTTTATCACCTAGTCCATAAAAGCAAGTATCTTTAGACATTTTCTTGAGCATACAGATAGGGTGCTCATCTATTCCATGAGAACTTACGTCATGTCCCTCAGCTTTTAGTAATTCAAGGCTTTTCTTACTAAGTTTATGTCTAGGCTTTCTCTGACCCACGTAGTCTGATAATACTTCTATGTTGTCAGAATCATAGATATCAGTTTTGAAATCATCAGATATATTAATGATGTAATCTGAAGTTTCTATTGTTACAGTTTCTTGAGCCATAGAGACCTTTATCTTAGCATCCTGGTGTTTATCCCCTTCAATTGCTTTAGAAAAATGCTCCGAAGTTGCAATTGGAACAAAAAAATTTATTATATCTTTCTTAATGATATCGACATATGCAGATTTCTCATTATAATCAATCTTGACCAATGAATTATTTACAGAATAACCTGTTATTTTGCCTAAGTTCATAGTGGTCCTCCTCGAATTTTGCTATTTAATATAGTATAATACAAATGATTAGTCTTAGGAGTAAAAAAATGATAAAGAAAAAGCATCACAAACAAATGCCTGGTATGCAGTTAATTGCGCTAGGTTTTATGATAATGATTGTGATAGGCACCATTCTATTAATGCTTCCTATAAGTTCTAAAGACAGATGCATGACAGATTTTATGACTGCTCTGTTTACTTCCACTAGTGCCTCATGCGTAACTGGTTTGGTATTAACTGATACTTTTACTCACTGGAGTATATTCGGTCAGATGGTATTACTGATTCTTATTCAGATTGGTGGTTTGGGATTTATTTCATTTGGTGTTACCGTCACACTCATTGTACAAGGTAAATTAAATCTACGAACAAGAACACTTATCAAGGATAGTGTAAGTACACTTAGCTATGATGGTTCTGGCAAATTAGTGAAGCATATTATGATTGGTACTGCAATCGTGGAGGGAACTGGCGCGGTATTGCTTTCCACAAGATTTATTCCAGAAATGGGATGGGTAAAAGGTATCTACTATGGCATTTTCCATTCAATTTCAGCGTTCTGTAATGCAGGTTTTGATTTAATGGGTTTTAGAGAGCCTGGTTCCTCGCTAACCTATTACGTAGATGATCCTGTCGTCAATATTACAATGATTGCGATTATTTTACTCGGTGGTCTAGGTTTCATTGTCTGGGACGATTTGTACCGAAACAAGCTTAGAATCAAAAAGTACTCTTTACAAACTAAGGTCGTATTGGTAGGCACATTGATATTAGTATTTGGCGGTGCTTTTCTATTCTACCTTATGGAAAAGGATGCAACACTTGCAGGTATGCCTGTCGGAACAAAAATTCTTGCAAGTCTCTTCGGAGCAGTTACTCCTAGAACAGCAGGCTTCAACACAGTCGACTGCGGAGCAATGTCACAAGGCGGTAAGCTTCTAACTGTAATGCTTATGTTTATAGGTGGTTGTCCTGGTTCAACAGCTGGTGGTGTCAAGGTCACAACGTTATTTGTTCTTTTTGCTTATTTTGTTTCAGCACTAAAACGTACATCTACTATCAACGCTTTTAACAGAAGTATTGATGAATCGGTTATCCGTACTGCTGCTTTAGTATGTTTTATAAATTTAGGATTAGCTTTGTCTGCAAGCTTAACGATTATAGGTATGCAGGGATTTAACCTTGCCGATACTTTCTTCGAAATTTTTTCAGCGGTAAGTACAGTTGGTATGTCAGCAGGACTAACAAGGCAGCTAAATACTATAAGTAAGATAATTGTAATATTGATTATGTATTTAGGCCGAATAGGAAGTTTATCATTTGCTCTGTCATTTACTGATAGAAAAGATACTTCTTTTATAGCACCACCTCATGAAGATATTAATGTTGGTTAAAATAGATTGGAGAGAAAGATGAAATCAGTATTGATTATAGGAACTGGAACCTTTGGTTCAACTTTAGCAAGAGGCCTTTCTGAAAGAGGCAATCAGGTAATGATTATTGATTCAACAGAAGAAAATTTTTCAGATTTATTACCCGTTGTAGATTCTGGGCTTGTCGGCGATTGTACAAACGAAAAAGTGTTAGAGGGATTAGGTGTATCTGAATACGATATCTGCTTCGTATGCTTGAGCGACAAATATTTCCAGGCGTGTCTTGAGATCGTAGCTATGTTAAAGGAGCTCGGCGCTAAATATGTTGTCGCTAAATCTAATAAAGAACTTCATTCAAAACTTTTATTAAAAATAGGTGCTGATGAGGTTGTATATCCAGATATGGAGATTGCTGAAAAATGCGCCGTTAAATATTCTTCTCTTGATATTTTTGATTTTATAGAGCTTGAAGACGGCTATGCTATTTATGAAGTATCACCCATCAAAGCTTGGGTAGGAAAATCTCTCATTCAGGCAGACATCCGCAAGCACTACAAAGTCAATGTTATCGCTTTCAAATATAATGACGGAACACTTAATATGAATCCAAATCCTAATGAACCCATCGATGAAAGCATGCACATGCTGGTTTTAGGTCACATTGAGGATTTAAAGAAAATCGAAAAGAAATTAGATTAATATATGTAATAAAAAAGCTAATGCATAACATATTTACCATGCATTAGCTTTTTATCTACTCTTTAAGCTCTTATCTACTCTTTAAGCTCTTATCTGCTCTTTAGGCTCTTATCTACTCTTTAAGCTCTTATCTGCTCTTTAAGCTCTTATCTGCTCTTTAAGCTCTTATCTTGCTCTTTAAGCTCTTATCTTGCTCTTTAAGCTCTATCCACTCTTCAGACTTATATCTATTCTTCAAGCTTTTCTATAGCTTCATATACAGAATCAATGCTAAAACCTCTTCTGTAGAAATATGCAAGCATCTTCTGCTTTTCTTCATAAGGAGCATCCTTAGAGAAGTTTTTCTTCTTAAGTGTTTTTAATATGATAGATGCTTCATTAAGGGAATTATCCGCTTCGCTATTATCATATACCTCAGAGAAAGCATTATCCAATGTCTCCCGTGCAATTCCTTTCAGTTGAAGTTTTTGATATATCTCTTTTCTACTTCGCCGCTCACTTTGCTCTTTTATTAAATCAACTGCATATTGCTTGTCATCAATGTAGCCAAAGGATTTAACATACGCAATTGCCTGTTCCACTATTTCAGGTGGATATTCAGCATCTAATAGCTTTTTAGAAAGCTGATACTCTGTATAACTACGAGCTTTTAGAAGATTCATGGCTCTCAATTTAGAACGCTTAGTTAGTATTCCTTTCATTATCTGAAGGTATACCGCCTCACTTAATTCCATTTCAGGCTTAAGCTTAAGCATTCTAATCTCGCCTTTATATAGTACAAATTTCTCGCCAGTGTCGAGTTTCACGCGACTCCGGTCTTTTGTAATAGGTTCAATAGAATCAATCTGCATTCTTAGCTGCCTTTGTAGCCTTTGCTGGCTGCTCCTCTACAGGAATCTCAAGTCCATGGGCTGCACGAACCTTCAGCTCAACTTCCTTGAGAATATCAGGATTCTCTTTTAAGAAGTTTCTTGCATTTTCACGTCCCTGGCCGATTTTGTTTCCTTCATATGCAAACCATGCACCACTCTTATTGATGATATCAGCATCAACAGCAAGATCAAGTACATCTCCAGCGAATGAAATTCCTTCACCAAACATAATATCAAATTCAGCTTCCTTGAAAGGAGGAGCAATCTTATTCTTAACAACTTTAATTCTTGTACGGTTACCAATTACATCACCGTTCTGCTTTAAGGCCTCAACACGACGTACATCAAGTCGAACTGACGAATAGAATTTTAATGCTCGTCCACCAGTTGTTGTCTCAGGGTTACCAAACATAACACCAACCTTTTCACGCAACTGGTTAATGAAAATAACTGTGCAGTTAGACTTACTAATAACAGCAGTTAATTTTCTAAGAGCCTGTGACATTAATCTTGCCTGTAAACCAACATGAGAATCGCCCATATCACCATCAATTTCAGCCTTAGGAACTAATGCTGCAACTGAATCGACTACGACAATATCAATAGCGCCAGAACGAACCATTGTCTCTGTAATTTCAAGTGCCTGTTCACCATTATCAGGCTGCGAAATGTATAAGTTATTGATATCAACACCAATATTTTTAGCATAAACAGGATCAAGTGCATGCTCAGCATCAATAAATCCAGCAATACCACCACGCTTTTGCACTTCCGCAATCATGTGTAATGTTACTGTAGTTTTACCACTCGATTCAGGTCCATATATTTCAATAATTCTTCCCTTAGGAATACCACCTAATCCTAATGCAAGGTCAAGGCTTAATGATCCAGTAGGAATTGTTTCAACATTCATCTGAGCAGCAGGATCGCCGAGTCTCATAACAGCACCCTTACCATATGCTTTTTCAATCTGACCTAATGCCGCATCAAGGGCACGTAATTTTTCATCTCTTTCCATTAAATAAAATCCTCCAGTTCAGAACAAACGTTCTATGGTTAGAATAAAACATTTGTTCGATTTTGTCAATATTTTCTTTTGCGTTTCTCGCATCATTTTTGTGTTAATTAGAATATATACTATTTTATGTCCGTTTTATCACCCTCAGGCGCAATGCAATTTAATTATTTTCTCTATTTCATATGTGCTTAAAGGATATGTCAGTGTTTCCTCTGTCAGAATAAGATTATCCCCTAATACTATACCATTTTTCATAAAGTCTTTTACACGTTTTACAGTATGATTCGCATATTTTATATCGTCCATCATGCCTCTATGTTCCCAATAGATGATTTTTCTTTTGCTCACGCATAGTATTGTAAAATCTGGGTGGACACTAGTTCCATCCTTCATTTCAAATCGGGCTTCATATCTATACGGAATACCGTGCTGATAAAGTGCATTCGCGATGGTAAGCTCAGACTTGGATCTGACATGCTCGCCTTTATTAGTAACAAATACAGATTCGCGATCCATCACCTTTCTCTCAAAAGACTCTTCTGACCATTTAATTATATACTCCTCATCCGAAACCTCATAGGGATCCACTAATTCCTTAGTCTCCACATCATAACCAGAATACAATGTCTTTATTGAATTAAGCGAATCACTATAATGATTCGCAGCTTTCCTAAGAACAGCAAGTTCCTTGTTCACAGCATCATATACCTGTTCGTTATATGATTTGTTTAGCATCTGTTTTATATAAGCCTTGTTAGACTTAGCTATATATTTCCCTGCTTTTTCTTTCATTGATCTTCTTAAATAATACGAAACATACCCATGATTATCTTTGATTACCAGCTTGCCATCAGGGGCCATTTCCTTTTTAGTCTTAGCCCTTTGGCTTATCTCTTCAAGATACTTTATTCTTTCTATGATTTCATTGTAAAGAAAGCTTTCTTGACTATTTTTTGTCTTCATATATTCCTTTCTTCAATAAGCATCGCTCTACTTCACATTTTTTTGATTAATAACCCATATTTTGCCTGTTCTAGCAATAGCATGGTGGCGCTTTACGGCGCCACAAGTGATTTCTCCTGATATCCGCGTAATCCCAATCTCGCTTTACGGCGCTACAGATGATTTCTCTGATTATCCGCGTAATCGTAATCTCGCTTTACGGCGCTACAGACAATTTCTCTGATTATCCGCGTAATCGTAATCTCGCTTTACGGCGCTACAAGTGATTTCTCCTGATATCCGCGTAATCCCAATTGCGCTTTACGGCGCTACAAGTGATTTCTCTTAATTTCCGCGTAATAGCGATCTTGCATCACGGCTGTGCATGTTATTTCTCTTATAAAAAAGTGAAATAAAACGAATATCTTCTCAGATATGTAGATATGTAGAAAAAATAGATAAATTATAGGCACGGATGAATATCCGTGCCTTTATAATACAATAAATATAAAAGAAGTCAACTACTTATCGCCAAATGTTTTGTGGCTCAAATATTCAAGAACACACTCACGCATAAGGGCAAGAGCCTGAACTGAAGCGAATTCACGCATTTTAGTAAGATTACCTCCTATGTGGTGTTCCTTGCAGGTGATGTCACCACAAACGTTGCAGGCGATGAATATGTGGCCGTCAAGAGACTGTGCATCTCCTACGATAGCTACAATAACGTCAGCGCCTGGTCCGATTTCAGCGTCCTTAACCATTTCAATGGCTGCCTCAGAGCTTACGACTGAATGTTTCTCGATGGTGCTTTTTTTAAGTGGTGTAAGCTTTCTCTTACTCTTATTAGTGTTAGGAATAAGAGCATATTTTAATACTTCTGAAGATTCAGGAACACTTGTAATCTTGCTAGTTAATATACCGCCGGTAAATGATTCAACAAGAATGCATTTTAACTCGCCACTAACTAATAAATCAACAACAGATTTCTCTAGACTTACATTTTCTGATGCAGAGTAAACGTTATTGCCAAAGCGCAATTTAAGTTCCTTTACTATGGGCTTTATAAGCTTATGAGCTGTCGCTTCATCGGGCGCAGCTGCTGTTACTCTTATATGAACTTCACCAGTCTTACAGTATGTAGCGATTGTAGGATTAGTCTGCGCATCAATCATATCCTTAATCATGGTTTCTGCAATGCTTTCACCAACTGATACAATCTTTACAGTCTGTGACACAAATATCTCGGGAGTAAGCTCCTTAAGATATGGTTCTACACTTTCCTCAAACATGGCCTTCATTTCAACCGGAGGACCTGGCATCATGATTATATGCTTATTTTCAAAGGGGATGATTGCACCAGGAGCTGTTCCATTATTATTCGTAAGAACAATTCCATCCTCAGGCATCATAACCTGCTTATAATTATTTTCAGTAAGCTCAAGGCCACGCATCTTGAAATATGCTATTAGCTTGTCCTTGCTTTCTTCATGACAATACATAGCCTTGCCTGCTACCTTACAAGCAACCTCTTTAGTAAGATCATCCTCTGTGGGGCCTAAGCCACCATTTAAGATTACGATATCTGCTCTTGAAAGAGCAAGCCTAATGGTCTCTTCAAGTCTTTCAGCATTGTCTCCTACCACGGTCTGATAGTAACAAGCAATACCTAATCCAGCTAGTTTCTCAGATATAAAAGTTGCATTGGTATTTACTATGTTTCCAAGCAATAGTTCAGTGCCTACGCATATAAGCTCGGCAACTTTGCGTTCTTTATTCATTAAATGTTACCTTCAGTACTATTTTCAGTCTCAACTGGTGTTTCTGAAGCTTCAGTCTCTACAGCTACTGCTTCTTTGGCTGCTTTCTTAGCTTTCTTAGCTTTCTTAGGTTCGTTAGAAAATGCATCTGAAACAACGTTGATATTTTTTACAATATAGTCAACTAATGATACTACAGTAAGTGTTACAGCAATCCAGAAAACAACTAAGGTTACTTCGTGTAAGAAAGGAAGTATTACAACCAAATCCTCTTCTACAAGCAAAAGAATAATTGCAACCATCTGAGTTACTGTCTTAAATTTGCCCCAATAGCTTGCAGCGATTACTACACCATTATCACTTGCAACAAGTCTAAAGCCACTAATGATGAATTCACGTGACATAATGATTAATACAGCGATTGTAGCAAGCCATGTATAACTACTGATACGTCCTAATCCTAAGAGACAGATTAATGCAGAACATACTAAAAGCTTATCTGCTAAAGGATCCATAAACTTTCCAAAATTAGTAACAAGGTTTCTTGCACGTGCTATTTTTCCATCTAAAAGGTCAGTTAAGCTAGCTAGTATAAAGATAGCAACAGCTATGTAGTTATGATAAGGAATCTTATCTACTAACAGCACAAGTACAAAGAAAGGAATCATGATAACTCGTAACATTGTTAACTTATTTGGTAAATTCATCTTCAGGTACCCCCATCAAATCATATTGTTGTGCGCCAGTGACACGTACTTTTATATAGTCACCAGTCATAAGTTCTTTTTTAGTTTCAAGGAATAGATATCCATCAACATTAGGTGCATCTTTGTAGGTACGACATACATATGCCTCTTCGTCTGGCATTCTTCCCTCAACCATGACGTATAGGCTACGGCCTACTTCTTCTCTAGCCTTTTCAAAAGCAACTTCCTGCTGAAGCTTCATGAGCTCATTTCTACGCATGCGTTTAACAAATTCTGGAATCTGCTTAGGCATAATGGAAGCAGCTGTACCTTCTTCTCGTGAATAGGTGAATACACCTAATCTGTCAAAACGGGCTTCTTTTACAAAGTCACATGTTGCTTTATGCTGTGCCCTTGTTTCTCCAGGGAAGCCTGAAATAAGAGATGTTCTAAGAGCTATGTCAGGAATCTCGGTACGTAGCTTTTTAATAAGCTTAAGTAAATCTGCTTTGTTAGTCTTACGCCCCATTCTTTTAAGCACATCATCAGCAGCACTTTGAATAGGCATATCCAGATAATGACACACCTTAGGGTTTGTCTTAATCTCTTCAATTAATTCATCAGTTATTTCTTCAGGATAGCAATAAAGAATGCGGATATTATATAATCCATCAATCTCACTGAGCCTGCGTAATAGTTCTGGTAATGATTTCTTGCCATAAAGGTCTACACCATAAAGTGTTGTTTCCTGCGCTACTAATATTATTTCCTTAACGCCACCATCTACCAATATTCTAGTCTCTTCAATAAGAGTTTCCATTGGCACAGAACGGAAGGTTCCTCGAAGCTTTGGAATAATACAGTATGTGCAAAATTTATTACAGCCTTCTGCTATTTTTAAATATGCGTAGTGTCCGCCAGTAGTGACAACACGCTTCTTGCCATATACCAAAGAACCATCGATAGGCTTTATAATCGTAGGTTTCTCGCCCTTTTCGCATGCATCAAGTGCCTTAACAATTTCATCAATCGCCATGGTTCCTATGATTGCATCAACCTCAGGAATCTCGGCTCGTATTTCATTAGTAAATCTCTGAGCGAGACATCCTGTCGCTATGAGGGCCTTTATTTTGCCTGCTGTACGAAGCGCACCAAATTCAATCAGTGTATCAATGCTTTCTTTTTGTGCGTCACCTATAAAGCTACAGGTGTTAACAACAATTGCATCAGCATCGTTTTCATCATCAGTAATTGTGTGACCAGCTTCTGTAAGCATGCCTAACATCATCTCGGAATCAACAAGGTTCTTGTCACATCCAAGCGATACAAACAAAATCTTCATTAAAAGCTCCTATATAAGAATAGGGAAACACCTGACGGTATTCCCCTAAATCATTCATGATTTAAAAGATTAATCTTCCTCGTCGCTAATAATCTTAATCTTAGACTGATTAAGCTCTTCTACAGCGATGCTTAAAGGCTTCTTGCCTTCTTCAGCTTCGATTAATACTTCGTCTCCGCCGATAATCTGACGAGCACGACGGCTTGTAGCCATAACAATTGAGTAACGGCTGTTAACTACTTTAGATTCGCCTTCTTCGGCATTTTCATTAACTACCTTCATTAAATCTGAATATGATGGATGTAACATCTTCTAATCCTCTTTTCTTTATTTAGTGCAAAGTTCTTGTAACTCTGATTTTATTGAACTTATTGTGTGTTTACGACGGCTTGCAGCAAATTTGGCTGCTGAAATAATGCTATCCATCTCTTTAACACATATATCAAGGTCATCATTGATAACCAGATACTCGTAAAAATCCATAGACTCGGCTTCTTCCATTGCTCTTTTCATACGAGCTTCAATAACCTCTAAAGTCTCAGTACCTCTAGCCTTAAGTCTTCTTTCCAGTTCAGCAGCTGTAGGAGGTGTTACAAAAAGAAGTAAAGTGTCAGGGAATTTCTTTTTAATCTGCATAGCTCCCTGAACTTCAATTTCAAGAATAACATTCTTGCCTTCCTTAAGCTTTTCATCTACATATGCCTTAGGCGTTCCATAGTAGTTATCGCAATATTTAGCGTACTCAATAAGTTTGTCATCAGCTATGGCCTGTTCAAACTCTTCTCTTGAAACATAGAAATAATCAACTCCATTAACCTCACCTTCACGAGGTTTTCTGGTAGTCATTGAAACGCTTAATGCGTAACTATCATAATCACTTATGAGGCGCTTCATTAAAGTGCCCTTACCAGCTCCGGAAAAACCGGAAATAACAATCAAAATGCCTTCGTTCATATTACTCAATGTTCTGAATCTGCTCCCTTACCTTTTCGATTTCGGTTTTGAGCTCGATTGCATGGTTAGATGTGTTAAGATCATTAGCTTTAGAAAGAATAGTGTTAGCTTCACGATTCATTTCCTGAGCTATAAAGTCAAGCTTACGACCGATGCTACCGCCATCAATAAGTGTTTTCTTGGTAGTCTCGATGTGAGATGTAAGTCTCACAATTTCCTCGTCAACACATACCTTGTCGGCAAAAATAGTAACTTCCTGTAATAATCTTCCCTCATCTACCTTAGTGTCCTGTAAAAGGTCTGCAATCTTAGCACGAAGACCAGCCTTATATTCTGCAATAATTTCAGGAGCACGTTCTTTTATATATCCAACATGAACTAACATGTCATCAAGCTTAGCGATTAAGTCATCACGAAGGTTCTCACCTTCCTTGATACGGGCTTCAACAAACTTTTCAGAAGCCTGCTGGATAGTCTTCTGAAGACCAGCCCAAATCTCATCCTCATCGATATCGATTTCTTCCATAGAGAATACTTCGGGGTATCTTGATAAAGATGATACTCTGATGTCACAGTCGAGTTCAAACTCTTCGGACATCTGTTTAAGATACTTAAGATATTCAGCTGCAATATCCTTGTTGTACTTAATTCCAACATTATTTTCGGTATAGTCTTCATACGTAATGAAAACATCAACCTTACCACGCTGAATATAATTCTTTAATTCGTTACGAATCTGTGCCTCAAAGAAATTAAGCTTCTTAGGCATTTTAATCGCAAGGTCGAGATATCTGTGGTTAACTGACTTAATTTCAACGGTGAATTTTCTCTTGGCGTCAACATATTCTGCACGGCCAAATCCTGTCATACTCTTAATCATATTCTTATCTCCAATAATTTTGTAATACGCAATCTATCTTTACCCTAGTATCGTTGCATATTCTCATTAATTATAAAATTTATGACAACAATAGTCAAGTAAAGTGATTTAACTATAATCACAGTTAATTTAAGACAATTCTTGCTTAAGCATCGAAATATCTGAATCAGAAACCATTGAGTAGTTCGTGTAATATACTACAAATCCTGGCTTGCTACCAGCTGGTTTCTTGACGTTTTTCTTAATTGTATAGTCAATTTCACACTTAGGATTCTCTCTTCCCTTTGAATAGTACGCAGCAAGCTTAGCTGCTTCTTCAAAGGTTCTGTCAGGAACCTCCTCACCGTTTGTTCTAACGACTACGTGAGATCCTGGCATTTTCTTGGCGTGAAACCACCAGTCATTTCCGTTAGCATATTCAAATGTAAGCCAGTCATTTTGATAATTGTTCTTACCTACATATATATCAAATCCATCAGAGCTTACATAATGAAATGGCTTCGAGGTTACCTTAACCTTTTTGCCAGTGTTCTTGTACTTGATATACCCAGCTTGCGTAAGTTCAGCCTTAATTTCCACCAAGTCCTCTTCTTTGGCTGCAATATCAAGTGCAGTCATGATGGAGTCGAGGTGCCAAACCTCTGTAGAAACTTCTTCAATAATCTCATTTAACGATTCGTATGTTCGTTTAAGCTTATTGTACTTATCAAAATAACGCTTGGCATTTTCCTTGACCGTAAGGTCTTTATCAAGCGGAATGGTTATTTCTTCGTTAGTGTAATAGTTTAGGGCAGTAAAAGATGTTGCTCCATCCTTAACACCATATCCGTAAGTGTTGATGAGCTCTCCATAAACCTTGTACTTTTCACGCTTTTTAGTGTCCTCAAGCTGCTTACGCTGTAGATCGAGCTTTTTAATATTTCGTTCAAGTGCAGTCTGAGTTATTTTGCGAAGGTCTGTCGACTTTTGTCTGATACGCACATAAGTACTCTTCTCTTTGTAAAAATGTGCCAATACCTCGCTGATACTATCGTATTTCTTAGTAGTAAGCTCGCCATATACAGTTAATGGAAATGCAGCAAACTCGATAGGAACACTTCCTTCATAGGCGATTACAGGTTCAAATCTTTCATTCTTAATATCATCAATCAGGCCAAAGAAAGTGTCTGTAAGACTGTTAAGCTCTTTCTCACATAAGGATGAGGTTGAAGCGTCAGCATCTACTCCTGCTCTATGGCAAATTTCAGTTGAAATGATTGGTGAAAATCCGGTAAAGGATGTATATATAGATTTTTGTACTGTAACATGCGCATTTACGATAGTGTCTATGAACTCGTCTCGTGACACACTTAACGCATCCTTTTTGCTGGCAGTATTAGGGATAAACCACTTACGACCAGGAAGCACCTCTCGAACTGAACTTACGTTATGCGAAATATGCTTGATTGAGTCTATGACATTATCTTCAGCGTCCGTAAAAATAATATTAGAATGCTTACCCATAATCTCTACAATTAAATTCTTACGGCATAAATCACCCATTTCATCAAGGTGTTCAAGTTCAAACTTAATTATTCGTTCTAATCCTGGTTGAGTTACTGAGACTACCTTAGCATTTGTAAGATGCTTACGTAACAGCATACAAAAACCCGGCGCCTGTAAAGGCGCCGCTTTAGTTTCTGATGTTTGATAGACTAATGGAAGCGATGCATCTGCTGATATCAATAGCTTAAAGGTATTAGAATTACCTTTTATTGTTAAAAACAGTTCATCAGCTTCAGTCTGGGATATTTTATAGATTCTGGTGCCCATTGTAGCATGTGAAAGCTCACTTACTATCGCGGCAACCGTAATTCCGTCAAAAGCCATTTAATTCTCTTTTCTACGTTGGTACTAAGCCTATTCCTCTCTTAATGCCTGAAGAATTGCTTCTCTTTCATGACCAAGCTTGGTAAGAATACCAACCTTGTATGCTTTCTTATCAGCAGTTACTTCAACAATAGCCATATTAAGGCTACCTGCTTCTACAGGAGCTTCATTTACAAATGCAAAGTATCTTTCCTGCTTTTTAGGAGCATTCCATACTACATAAACAAAAGGTGTTGTACCAACAATTGATTTTTCACCTGGCATATCGATACGTGCAATATCAATGCCATCTTCAGTTGTAGTGTAATCTACATTAAAATCAGCAGCTGTATATGAATATGCCTGCTTGTTCTGATATGTCTGCTCAAATAATCTATTAAGATATTCTTCCTTACCGTTTACTAATGCCTTAAAGAACATTTCTTTTTCACCATGCAAAAGGTTAGGTAAAGTATTCTGTTCAAAGTTACAACGCTCAATAATCTTGTACTGATTAAGATTAAGCTTTGTAGGCTTTTTTACTGATTTATAAACTGATTCAAGAATGTCAGTTGTAAGTGTAATATTTTCTGTACTTGGATTGATAACGATACCTGCAACTGCATCGCCTTCCTTGCCCTGCTTCTTTAAGGTATCATTCTGATTGATTACTAAAGCAAGCATCTTTACAAACTCTGTTATAGATACTCTCTCAGCCTTAGGACCCTGTTTAAGATGCTCAAGGTCAGTATATACTGGCTGATAAAATCTGTTATCATCACTTGTTAAAACTGCTGGGAAAGCATATTCCTTGTCGTTTACTATATCAATCTGAGTAGGTACGATGACATATGCATTTACAAGTTCCTGACATAATCTATTTAAGTTATCAGGAGTTCCTTTTTCAGCAAGCGCCTTTAAGCACTGTACTACTGAAGGATTCTGAAGCTCCTCTAATTTTTTAACACTGTTGTTGTCCATAATTTAATACCCTCACAATAATTATTTTATGCCGCTAGAAAAAGCGCCATTCCCAATTGAACATTGTAAGTAGTATTATACGTGAAAAGAGCCTATTCTTCAAGTAAAGAATAGACTCTTCCTTATCACATATTGCTATTTGTCAAAACGCTTTTAGTCGCTTCATCTATGATTATCATAAGCTTAGTCTCGGCCTCATCATAGCCGTCAGGATAGCTCATATAGCCACTTGCTGAAATAGTTTCATCAGTTCTCAATGTAATATTAAGGCTAAAGCCAGCCCCATCATACACTTCTTCCATGGATTTATGATATCCATCCCAGGCTTTTACATTATAAGCATCAACCCAGGAAGCAAGCTTATCGAATAATTCTTCAGATATTCTACGTTCTTCATCATCACCGTATATAAACCTAGATGAAAAGAAAAATCCATTATCTTTTCTAAAGAATTCATATACAACCGGAGCCATATCGCTTGTAAACTCGATGCAAAAGTAAGTTATTTCAGTAGGAACATCCTTGTACACAGTAGTTCCTCCATCAGATCCTCTCACCCTGCCTACAGGGTCTCCCACCTTTTTACATCCTGCCATGAAAATACTTGCACAAACCGCAGTTACTAAAAGCCAAAACAGATTTTTATGTTTTTTCATATCTAGCCTATCAACCAGTCGTACATTTCCTGATATTTAAGAGCACTTGTCTCCCATGAAAAATCAGCTGCCATAGCTCTGTCAACTAACTTATTCCACTCGCGTTTACGATCATAATATATACGTTCAGCATTACGCACACAGGCAAGCATTTCGTGAGCATTGTAGTTAGAAAAGCTAAATCCAGTTCCCTTGCTTTCATATTCATTGTAAGGTTCAACTGTGTCTTTTAATCCTCCAGTTTCTCGTACAATTGGAAGGGTTCCGTATCTAAGGGCGATTAACTGGCTAAGTCCGCAAGGTTCAAATAGCGAAGGCATTAAGAATGCATCACATGAACCATAAACCCTGTGAGCAAGCTCATCAGAGTAATAAATATTAGCAGATACTTTTCCGTGATATTTCCAGTCAAAGTGCCTAAACATGTTTTCATATCTTTCTTCGCCAGTACCTACAACTACAATCTGAACATTATCCTGGCAAAGTTCGTCCATCATATAAGCAATAAGGTCAAAGCCCTTTTGGTCAGTAAGTCTTGAAATAATACCAATCATCATGGCCTTAGGATCAACGTTAAGTCCTAATTCCTCCTGCAATGCTACTTTATTTTTAACCTTATCTTTTCTAAAGGTTTCAGCATTAAAGTTCTTTTTAAGATTTGAATCTGTCCATGGATTGAAATCTTCATAGTCGATACCGTTTACGATACCTCGTAAGTCATTAGCTCTTGCAGAAAGTAAGCCATTTAATCCTTCGCCATAGAACTCAGTCATAATTTCTTTGGCATAAGTATCACTTACAGTTGTAATTGCGTCAGCGTATACAAGACCACCCTTTAAAAGGTTAGCATCCTTGTATGCTTCAAGCTTATCAGATGTGAAATAGTAATCAGACAAACCGGTAATACTCTGAACTTCCTTAACGCCCCATTTCCCCTGGAATTTAAGATTATGAATAGTCATAACGCTCTTAACACCCTGGAAAAATTCTGAGCCTTGGAAACGCTCTTTTAAATATACAGGAATAAGTCCTGTCTGCCAGTCATGGCAATGTATTACATCTGGTCTATAGTCAATAAGTGGTAAAGCCGAAAGAACAGCTTTAGAAAAATAAGCATATTTTTCTATTTCAAAAAGAGGGTCATCGCCATAGGGTTTAGGTCCATTAAAGTAAAATTCGCTATCAATAAAGTAGTAGGTTATTCCATCCACTTTTGCAGTAAGTATGCCTACATACTCATTTTTCCAGTTAAAGTCCATGTAAAAATGGGTTATATACTCCATTTTATCCTTGACTGACTGTTTCATGCATGCGTACTTGGGCAAAAAAACACGTACGTCAAAATATCTTTTGTCAATACATTTAGGAAGCGAGCCTACAACGTCGGCAAGTCCTCCAGTCTTGATAAAAGGAACACCTTCGGATGCAACAAACAAAATTTTCTTCATAAACCAAATCCCCTTTTAAAGTTTATACAAAATATGTTACGCCTGTTAATAAAAGTGCTAAATACCAAATTCCGCTTACAGCATGCCACATCAAGAGCGTCACTTCTATAAAAGCAATAACCTTCTTCAGTTTGGATTTATCACTGTACATATAACTAATATACGCCTTTATCATCGAAACTACAAAAAGAATAAATAATGCAATTGAATATCCCCAGAAGAAATTACTATCTAAGCTACGCTCTCCTGTTTCAATAAACAGGAAAACCTCTAGGAATCCGATTAGAGCTATTAATAAACCTCCGAAATAAAACTTGTCCTTCCAAAAATCCTTGATGTTAAAAATGAAAACAATAAGAGGAAATGCTACTGAACACACAAGCGCAGCCTTGGGGTGATCTCCTCTTTGCGAAAGTGCTGCAAATGGCGCAATACTAATACCACTCGAGGTTCCATTGAACAATACCTTGCTTTGAATAAACATCACAAGTAATGAAGGGATTACTATAGTTCCAAGCTTAACTAGATTAGTTATGTTAACCTTGTTTTTAAGATCAATAATAAGCATCACTAAAAGGAATGGAGCAAAAACAGTCAAAAAGCTTGCTTTAAAAGCTGTAGTAAGCATAAGCGTAAGTGAAAGTAAAAGCCAATCCTTTAAAGATAATCCGTCCTTATATTTCTTAAGCGCTTTAATAAAAAAGATTAAAAAGATGCATACACAAAATCTCATAAAAATATAAGTCGAGTTATGCCACATATTAGCGCTCTGATAGCCTATATAGTGTCTGGTATTAACTATAGGAATGTAAAAGGCTAATACAAGATTAGCTACAAAAGACATGAGTCTTGAAGCATGTCCCTCAATAAAAATACCAAATGAGTCGAAAACCCACTCAATAATTTCCTTAGTTAACACAACAGTTGCTGAAGTAATAATAGCCAATAACCCAGCAATTAAATAATTACTAAATGGAAGCTTTGATAAGCCTAGATAAATAAACGCTGCCAGCGAATGAAAATAATGATCATTTACGGCAAAAGAAACATGAACCGCAGTATCTGATTCATATGCATTAGGATACTGTACTAGCTGATTATAATACAAAAATCCACAAACTAAGGTAAATACCACTAGCATTATTCCATATACAATTTTAGAAGAAAGTTCATAGGTATCGCTTTCAACCATTAGATCTTACCTGCCTTCGCCTTATCTTTTAATTCTTTAGCATTCTTAATAGATGCCTCATCAAGCTCATCAGAGCCAAGGAGTCTTGCAAGTTCTTTTATTTCTCCATCTTCAGAGAGCTTATTAAGCATAGTCTTGGTACTGCCATCAACAACACCTTTAACTATTTCATAGTGACTATCAGCCATAGCTGCTATCTGCGCTAAATGAGTAATAGCAATAACCTGATGCTCTTTAGAAAGTTTATTTAACTTTTTAGCAACCTCCCAGGCGGTTCTACCGCTAATACCCGCATCAATTTCGTCGAAAATAAGCGCATCTATACTGTCTTCTCTTGCAAGAATTGCCTTAATTCCCAGCATGATTCTTGATAATTCACCACCACTTGCAATCTGCTTCATAGGACGTTTAGGATTGCCCGGATTAGTAGATATCATAAATTCAATGGTATCAAAGCCTTTATTAGAAATAACCTCTTCATCACTTGATACTAGTGCTTCAAAAGAAACTTCAAGGAAGCTTAATGCTTCTAATTCTAAAGTAAGCTCTTTAGAAAATTTTAAAGAGGTTTCTTTACGAAGGTTGCTTAGCTTACGCGCTTCGCTTAAATAAATAGATAGAGCGTTATCATAATCGCTCTTTAATTTATTTATATAACCTTCAAGGTTCTCTAGCTTATCAAGAGTTGTTCTTTTGCCCTCATAAGAAGCTAAAATCTCAGGTATTGAGTTACCAAAGCGGGACTTAAGTGAATTAATTAGGTTAAGTCTTTCTTCAGTCTCACTAAATTCTTCGGGTGCATATTCTAAGCCATCGATATAGTCAGCCATGCTGATTGAGAAGTCTCCGATAAGCTCTTCGGCCTCTGATAGCTTATCTAGCAAGTCTATTAAAGACTCGTCAACATTGCTTGCCCTTCTAAGCGAATTAAGTGCTCTTGAAATAAGCGAGCTTGCACATTCAGACTGGTCACTTGAGATGTATGAAAGTGCTTCACTAGCAGCATCCATAAGCTTCTCAGAAGCAAGCATACGCTTATAGTTTTCTTCTAACTCTTCATCCTCGCCTACGACTAAATTAGCATTTTCAATTTCTTCACACTCGTATCTTAGTAAGCTGATTTCTCGCTCTCTGCCAGAGCCTAAAGCCTCAGCTTCTGAAAGCTCAGCCTTTAAAGCTGAAACATTTTTACAAGCCTCACTTACAATAGATAACTGCTTAGCTATTAGCTCACCGCCATATGCATCAAGCATTTCGCGCTGACGAACATTGCTAAGAAGCGACTGATGTTCGTGCTGTCCATGAATATCAATGAGCTCACCTGCTATTTCCTTGACCTGCTTAGCAGTAGCTATTTCACCATTTATTTTAAACACATTTTTAGTCTGAGTGATTTTACGTGAAATAAAGACAGCGTCATCATCAGCTGAAATATCCATTTCAGCTAATTTAACTCTGACTTCATCATTCATAGAAAAAGATAATTCCACATAGGCTTCATCGGCACCTTGACGAATCATTTCTTTGTCGCCTCTTGCACCTAAAGCCAGGTTGACAGACCCAAGTAGAACTGATTTTCCTGCACCGGTTTCACCGGTTAAGATATTAAGTCCTGGTCCTAAGATTAGTTCACACTCTTCTAGGAGTGCCAAATTTTTTACGTGTAAATATTCTAACATATTCCCCCGCTTTCTCTTCTCTCCCAAGAATCAAAAGCAAACTCCAGTATTAAGCTTATTAATACACTAATTCTTTGATTTTTTCCATTACAAGCTTTGTATCTTCAACTGTACGGATAGCCATCATAATAGTATCATCACCTGCGATGGTACCTACAATTTCATTAAAGTCCATAGCGTCAACAGCTGCAGCAACAGCCATAGCCATACCAGACACTGTTTTGATAACCAATATGTTCTGAGCCATATCTATGGAAACAAAGCCATCCTTTAATACTCTGTTGAACTTTTCATCAAGATTATGATCATTGTCAAGATCAACTGCATAACGCTGTTTCCCGTTTCCAGTGCTCTTTTTGTATAGATGCATTGTACGAATGTCTCTAGAAACAGTTGCCTGTGTTACATTATATCCAGCTTCACAAAGGCGCGATGCAAGATCCTCTTGTGTTTCTATTTCATAGGCTTCAATTATTTCAAGAATCTTTCTCTGTCTAGCGTTTTTCATCATTGCCAAAAGCCCTCCTAGTCATTCATCTTAAGCTGTAAAACTTCAAGGAAGCTTACTCGGTTAAGCTTAATGATTCTGGTGCGCATTTCAGAACGCTTCATTACAAAAGAATCTCCTGTTTTAAGTTCAAAGTGAGCTGCACCATCAGACATAGCAAAAGCAACCTGCTCGCCACCATTCTTGGCCTCTTTTATATCGATTAATACTTCGTCTTCTCCTGATAATACAATGCTTCTGGAGGTGATTGTATGAGGACATACTGGTGTCATAACTAATAAATCAGCACATGGCTCAACGATAGGACCTCCAGCAGAAAGATTATATCCTGTTGAACCTGTAGGTGTTGATACAATAACACCATCAGCGCCATATGTCTTTAAGAACTGGCCATTTACATATACGTCAAAGTTAATTGCTCTATAGGGAAGCGACTTTAAAACTGAAATATCGTTAAGAGCCAGGGTACTTGCTACTACCTGATTATCACGGATAACAGAGCCTTCAAGCATCATTCTTTCCTCGATAAAGAAATCTTCATTGATAAGCTTTGTTAATGCCTCTTCGATATTAGTCTTGTCAACTTCTGTAAGATAACCAAGGGTTCCTAAGTTAACACCTAAAAGAGGAACTTCCTCTTCTACATAGTCTCTTGCTGCACGAAGCATTGTTCCATCACCGCCTAAAACGATGATTGCGTCAGGCTGTGCACCATCTTCAAAATATGAGGAACCTTCACGACTGTAAATCTTGTCGTCATCCATTACCTCAACTTCATACTCTTTGTTGTTCTTCTTTAAAAAGTCAACAATTACATCCGTAAGTTTAAAATTAGCATCCTTTGATTCATTTGTACGAATAAGAAAACGATTCATGGTGTCCCTCCAATTAGTTCTTATCTAAATTTCCATGTGCTGCCTCTACAACAGCGTTTATATCGATAGAGCCTGAAATTGTATCAACCGGCTCACATTCCTTAACCTTTTCAATAAAAAGCAAATACTCGATGTTACCTTCTGGTCCCTTAATAGGCGAATAATCAAGTCCTAAAATATCGAACCCTATGCTTTTAGCATATTCTACTACCTTATCTATTACTTTTGCATGTACTTTTTTATCTCGTACAACACCTTTTTTTCCAACTTCATCCCTGCCAGCTTCAAACTGCGGTTTGATTAAGCAGACCATATGAGCATGGTCTTTTATAATCTTAATTGCCGGCTCAAGAATCATTGTAAGCGAAATAAACGAAACGTCAACAGAAGCAAAATCTGGCTGTACCCCTATATCTTCTGGTGTCACATATCTAAAGTTTGTCTTTTCCATACAAATCACTCGCTCGTCATTACGAAGAGACCACGCTAATTGTCCATGTCCTACGTCAATGGAAAACACCTTTGCTGCTCCATTTTGAAGCATACAATCCGTAAAGCCTCCTGTTGAAGCTCCTATATCCATGCAGACTGCTTCAGTTAAATCAATAGGAAATACTGACATGGCTTTTTCAAGCTTAAAGCCTCCTCGGCTTACATACTTTAGTGTAACGCCCCTAACTTCAATATTAGATTTTAAAGGATCAAATGTAGTACCTGCTTTATCTTCACGCTGGCCATTAACAAAAACATCACCACTCATGATTACTGCTTTGGCCTTTTCTCTTGAAGGAGCAAGTCCCATTTCTACTAATAAAACATCGAGTCTTTCTTTCATAAGCTTTAAAAATCTATTTAGACAGTCTTTCTATAATTTTAGTGTAAATCGAATCAGCATCGATACCGATTTCTCTTTTAAGTACTGAAACATTTCCATGTTCAATAAATCTATCAGGAATAGCAATTGATAATACATCCATGTCAAGCTCTGCATCATCCACGTAGTCTCGTACCATTTCTCCGAAGCCACCTATCCTTACGTTTTCTTCCATAGTAACCAAAAGAGAATGATTTGTATTAAGATATCTAATCATTTCCTTGTCGATAGGCTTAACAAATCTTGCATTTACGATAGTACAAGGAATGTTCTTAATACTAAGCATTGCCTTGACCTTTTCAGCAGTTTCAACCATAGATCCTACTGCCAATAATGCCACTTCGCTTTCATTGTAGATAAGCTCAGATTTACCACATTCAATAGGAGCTCTAAAGCAGTCAAGTCCGTCGTAAGCTTCGCCTCTGGGATATCTTATAGCAATTGGAGCGTTATGTACTAACGCATATTTCATCATATCGGACAATTCCCATTTATTCTTAGGTGCCATGATAGTCATGTTCGGAATATTTGTAAGATATGAGTAATCGAATACACCCTGGTGGGTCTCTCCGTCACTACCTACTATTCCAGCTCTGTCTATTGCAAAAACAACAGGTAAATTCTGAATACATACGTCATGCACAATCTGATCGTAGGCTCTTTGTAAAAATGAAGAATATATTGCAACAATAGGCTTTAACCCACCTGCTGCAAGTCCTGCAGCAAAAGTAACCGCATGTTCTTCAGCAATACCTACATCAAAAAATCTTTCAGGATAAGCATTTCTAAATCTCTTAAGCCCTGTCCCATCAGGCATCGCTGCTGTAATGGCACATACATCGGGATTTCTTTCCCCAAGCTTAACCATAACAGTTGAAAATACGTCCTGATAATTAGCTTTAGTTTTAGGGTGGCTTGCAAGGCCTGTAGTAACCTCAAAGGGTTCTGTACCATGAAATCTTGCTGCATGATTTTCAGCCGGAGCATAGCCCTTACCCTTCTTCGTAATAACATGCACTAAAACCGGGCCCTTACATCTTTTAGCATCAACAAGTGCTGCACACATTTCAGATACATTATGGCCATCAATTGGTCCTAAATATGTAATACCCATATCCTCAAAAAACATACCTGGAACAACTAAAGTTTTGATTGAACTTTTCGCCTTCTTGATACCCTTAACCATTTCTTCACCATGAGGCATGTTGAGCATACGCTTCATAACATTTCCCTTTAAGTCACGGTAAGATTCGGCAGTTCTGATACTGTTTAAGTATTTAGACACACCACCAACATTTTCAGAAATAGACATATTGTTGTCGTTTAATACGATAATAAAGTTTTTGTCAAGTTTTGAGGCATTATTTAGTGCTTCATAAGCCATACCACCAGTAAGCGAACCATCCCCGATAACAGCTACTATGGTATTGTTTTCGCCCTTTATGTCTCTTGCTTTTACAAGTCCTAAAGCAGCAGAAATCGATGTCGAACTGTGACCTGTATTAAAACAGTCACATGGGCTTTCTTTAACCTTAGGAAATCCTGCCATACCACCATGCTGTCTTAAGGAATCAAATCCATCCTTGCGGCCTGTTAGTATTTTATGAGTATAAGCCTGATGGCCTACATCCCATACGATTTTGTCTTCAGGAAGATTTAAAGAAAGATGAAGCGCCATTGTGAGCTCAACCACGCCTAAATTAGACGCAAGATGACCACCAGTAACGCTAATCTTTTCAATCAAGAATTCTCTAATCTCTCTTGCAAGATCTGGCCAGTTGCTTTCATGAATCTTCTTTATATCGTTCTCTTTGTTTATCTCATCTAAAAACATTTAAGTTTATTTTCTCCTTGAAATAAGACTTTCAACAAGCTCTTCTAAGAAAAGATTTCTGTTGTCAAAAGAACGGATAATGGAAAGAGCATCTAAAGAATATGCCTTAACATCTTCTTTGGCCTTATCCATACCATATAATGATACATAAGTCTCCTTGCCATTAACATCATCTGAACCTATAGGCTTACCAAGCTCTTCAAATGTGCCCTCGACGTCTAAAATGTCGTCCTGTATCTGGAATGCAATTCCAATTTTAGAGGCAGCTTCCTCAAGCTTAGAAACTTCTGTATCTTTAGCGCCACCTAAAATGGCACCTATCATCATAGCTGCTTCTATCAGCGCAGCTGTTTTATTTTCATGGATATATAATAATTCGTCTTTAGTAAGCTTGGACCCTGCCTTGTCAGTTTTTACGTCAAGAGCCTGCCCGCCTACCATGCCAAAAATGCCTGCTTTACTAGTAAGTACTTGAATGGCTTTTCCTATTAATAAAGCATCTGTTGTATCATTAAAGGCTTTAGCTGCAGTTTCATATGCAAAGTTTAGTAAACCATCGCCAGTTAATAACGCTGTAGTTTCGCCATAAACCGCATGTGTAGTCTTGCGGCCACGCCTGTATTCATCATTATCAATGCATGGCATATCATCATGAACAAGCGAATATGCATGAATGCACTCAATGGCTACCATGAAATACTTAAGTTCACATGATTCTCTATTAAAAAGTTTACTAGTTTCTAGCATGAGTATAGGTCGTAACCTTTTTCCGGGTGCAAGTGCACTATAACGCATTGCGTCCATTAGATACTCAGCATATCCAGTATTAACGCTTAAAAATTCTTCTAAAAGAGTATTAACCACTTCGGTTTTACTCTTAAGTTCATCAGTGAAACTCACTGGTATTACCCCTCTCATTCAACTCTAATACTTTCTTTTCAACAAGGTCGATTTCCTGATCGCATGCTGCAACCAGCTTCATGCCCTCTTCGTAAAGCTTAAAAGATTCCTCTAAGGTAACATCTTCTTTTTCAAGAGATGCAACTGTCTCCTCAAGTCTTTTAAACATTTCCTCAATACTTAGTTTTTCTTTATCCATTCATCTTCCCTAATCTTAGTAACTACGCTTTCAATAACTCCATCAGTCACACTAATTGTAACCGTATCATTTACTGCTACGTTCTTGACACTCTTTATTGTTTTATGAGAGCTGTCAGCAACATGTGCGTAACCACTTGATAACTTCACTAGTGGAGATAAGCCGTGAAGCTTACCTGCATTAATCTCAAGTCTATGTTTATTTATCATAACAATACTTTTTATATCTTTGTTAAGCATTGTCTTAATATTCTCTAACTTATTCTTGTGGCGTTTAAGCTTTTCCTCAGGACTTAGCATAGATATAGTCTCGCCTAGTCTTGCACTACGAATCTTGTAATCTTGTAGCTTACGATTCATGTTCTTTTTAAGGTTAGCTTCATAATCTGAAACACTTCTAGCTAATCCCCTTACATCGCATACTGCAAGCTCTGCTGCAGCTGAAGGAGTTGGTGCTCTAAGATCAGACACAAAATCTGCAATTGTGAAATCAGTTTCATGTCCTACTGCTGAAATAACCGGAATGCTGCAGTCGAAAATCGCCTGGGCAACCCCCTCATCATTAAAGCCCCACAAATCTTCCATCGAGCCGCCACCACGGCCCACAATAATAACATCTACACCGTATTTTTCTAAAGCCTTGATGCCCTGAATAATACTTGCTGGTGCATCAGCACCTTGTACAATAGCTGGGAAAAGCACAATCTGTATACCTGGATTACGGCGCTTTGAAACATCAATGATATCCCTAACAGCTGCACCGGTCGACGCAGTCACTACTCCTAAAGTTTTAGCAAAAGAAGGAATCTCCTTTTTGTACATAGGATCAAACATGCCCTGCTCTGCAAGCTTTTCCTTTAGCTTTTCAAACTGTTCATATAGGTTTCCTACGCCATCAGCTTTTATACTTTTAGCATAAAGCTGATAAGAGCCATCTCTTTCATATACATCGAAATTACCAGTTACAATGATTGCCATGCCTTCTTTAAGCATAAAATCAAGACCAGTTCTGCGGCTCCCTGCAAACATAACGCATTTTATGGCGCTTTTTTCATCCTTAAGAGTAAAATAAATATGTCCCGATGAATGATATTTTAGGTTACTTACTTCACCACGTACTTCAAGGTTTTGAAGCATATAATCCGTCAGGAACATATTCTTTATATACTTATTAACTTGTGATACTGAATAAACATTCTCACGCAAACTTAGCTAACACTCCGTTTACAAAGCTTCCAGACTCATCTCGTCCATACTTTTTAGCAAGTTCTACTGCTTCATTGATTGAAACACCTACTGGTATTGAATCATCAAACATTATTTCATAAACAGCAAGTCTGATGATTGCAACATCAACCTTACCCATTCTATCGATTGTCCATCCAGTAGCCTTTTCTGAAATGGCCATATCAATTTCAGGCAATTTCTCTACAATAGCAGTTTCACGTGCTACGATATATTCTCGGTCTTCTTCACTAATAAGTTTTTCATCGATTACTGTCTGAACTTCAAAATATGACTGAACCTGTTCAGGCATCTCTTCGATGTCATTAAATTCAGCTCTAAATAAAAGTTTGAATAGAATCTCACGAACTTCGCTTCTCTTCATCTTCATCTAATCTGTGGCTCCTTAATCTTCCTCGCCTAGGTTAATACCTGCAATACGCACATTAACATCTTCAACAGTAAGACCTGTCATATTCTCTACTGCTGCTTTAACCTTGGCCTGAACAGCCTGACTGATTCCAGGAATATTAATGCCGTAGTCAACAGTAATAGCGAGGTCTAATTTAATCTTTCCGTTTATGTATTCAACCCTAACGTTCTTCATAAGGTTTCTAATTCCAACCTTACCTAAGATTTCGCTGGTTATATTGTTACCCATTGCTGATACACCTGGTACTTCAAGTGCTGCGATCGCTGCAATCTTGCCGATTACATCATTAGCAAGTTTTACGCTAGATTCGCATTCAACTAACATGTTTTCGTTTTCCATTTAGAAAATCCTCCCGCTTGCCAGATTAATTAATAATTATACCAAAAAATGACTATTTTAACAACAAACGTGCTTAGTTTTTAGCAAACTCAGTAAGTTCAAGTCCCTTATTTCTATCTATAGTCATCTGAATACTCCAAGGGTTAACAAACAAGAGCAAAGGACGGCCCTTAAGATCAGTAACCTTTTTCATATCTGAAGTACCTGTAAGCTTAGCAATATCAACATCGCTATTAGCAATCCATCTGATATGCTCATATGGTAATGGCTCTAATCTTATTTCAACGTTATATTCATTTTCCAGTCTGTACTTAAGAACATCAAACTGAAGAACACCAACTACGCCTACAATGATTTCTTCCATACCAGAATTGATTTCCTGGAATATCTGGATAGCACCTTCCTGAGCAATCTGAGAAACACCCTTGATAAACTGCTTACGCTTCATAGTATCAATCTGTCTTACTCTTGCAAAATGCTCAGGAGCAAAAGTAGGGATACCTTCAAATATAATATTCTTTTTAGGTGCACACACTGTGTCACCAATAGAGAAAATACCTGGATCAAATACACCTATAATATCACCAGCATATGCTTCACTTAAAATCTTACGCTCATCAGCCATAATCTGCTGAGGCTGTGAAAGTCTCATGACCTTATTGCCTTGAACATGCTTAACTTCTACGTCAGCATCAAACTTACCTGAACAAATACGCATAAATGCCACTCTGTCTCTGTGAGCCTTGTTCATATTAGCCTGGATTTTAAAAACAAAAGCACTAAAATCATCACTTGTAGGATCAACAACTCCCTCCGCTGTTTTTCTAGGTAATGGAGTAGTTGCCATTTCAAGGAAGTTTTGTAAGAAAATCTCTACACCAAAGTTGGTTAAGGCTGAGCCAAAGAAAACTGGAGTAAGCTTTCCGGCTCTAACTGCCTCTAAGTCAAATTCAGCGCTGGCTCCATCCAAAAGTTCAATTTCACCCATAAGCTTTTCGTAAGCTTCATCACCGATTTCAGCATCTACAGCTGCCTTGTCATTTATAGGGATAATTCTGGTTTCACCTTCCTTGGTACCCTTTTGTGTATCTGAATAGGTAACGATTGACTCGCCTTTTCTATCATATACACCCTTAAATCCCTTACCTGAGCCGATAGGCCAGTTCATAGGGCATGTAGCAATCCCAAGTTCTTTTTCAATATCGTCTAACAAATCAAAGGTATCATTAGCATCACGGTCTAATTTATTAATGAAGGTAAAAATAGGAATACCTCTCATACCACAGACTTTGAATAGCTTTCTTGTCTGTGCTTCAACACCCTTAGAAGCATCGATAACCATTACAGCCGAATCAGCTGCCATAAGTGTACGGTATGTATCTTCCGAGAAGTCCTGATGTCCAGGCGTGTCGAGAATATTAATGCAATATCCATCATAGTTAAACTGTAAAACTGATGAGGTAACTGAAATACCTCTTTCTTTTTCAATTTCCATCCAGTCTGATACTGCATGTCTAGCTGTTGCCTTTCCTTTTACAGAACCAGCAAGATTAATCTGTCCACCATATAACAGAAATTTTTCAGTCAGTGTTGTCTTACCAGCATCAGGGTGCGAAATAATCGCAAAGGTTCGTCTTCTATTGATCTCTTTATCAAAACTACCCATTACTCTATCTATGTCCTCTCTGTTCTTTAGCCTAACATGCTTGTGCCAGGAATATCTGATTTTACATCAAAGTAATCAAGCACAGTCTTAGCAATGTCGGCAAATGTCTCTCTTGTTCCTAAATTCTTAGCAGAAACGTTCTTGCCATACATTAGGAATGGAATGTATTCTCTTGTATGGTCAGTTGTCTTTGTATATCCAGGATCACAGCCATGATCAGCTGTAATCATCAAAATATCGTCATCGCGAAGCTTTTCAAGCATTGCAGGAATATGATCATCAAAATAGCTAATAGCCTTGGCATAACCATCAATATCACGTCTGTGACCGTAAAGCATATCGGTATCAACGAGATTGATGAAGCATAATCCATCAAAATCCTTATCCATATATTCTAAAGTCTTTTCGATTCCTTCAGGATTGCCAGAGGTGTAAACGTATTCTGTAATTCCGTGTCCTACGAAAATATCATTAATCTTACCTACAGCAAGTACATCTTTGCCTGCAGCTTTAAGCTCATCAAGCATTGTCTTCTTAGGTGGTTCAATTGAAAAGTCATGTCTATGAGAAGTACGAGTATAATTACCGCTCTCTCCTACAAATGGTCTTGCAATAACACGACCTACGCCATGCTTTCCTACTAAAATCTTACGAGCTATACGACAGTATTCATATAAGGTTTCAAGTGGAACCACATCCTCATGAGCAGCAATCTGGAAAACCGAGTCAGCAGAAGTATAACCAATAAGGTCTCCTGTCTTAACATGCTCATCACCATACTCATTTATTACTACAGTTCCCGAATAAGGCTTGTTACATAAAACACCGCGGCCGGTCTGCTTTTTAAACTCATCTAGCACTTCATCAGGAAAGCCATCCGGATATGTAGGAAGCGGATACTCAGACTGAATACCTGCAATTTCCCAATGTCCTATAGTAGTATCCTTGCCCATTGATACTTCCTGTATCCTTGCATGAAGTGCTGTAGGATTAGCTTCCTTAGGTTCAAGCTTTACTCCATCAAGGTTATATAAACCAAACTTTCTAAGATTAGGAGCATTAAAGAACTCACTTGACGCAACACTGTCGATAGTACTAACTCCAGCATCTCCAAACTTTTCAGCATCAGGCATTGCTCCGCAACCATAACTATCTAAAACAATCAAAAATACACGTTTCATATATACCTCCTTTATGAAGTAAATCTCGATAGCATATTATACTTTTTCTTTCTTAAACTTAAATAAAAACTCAACCTCTTCGTCCTTGTAAACAAAGAAAAGAAGAATGACGAGCATGGGCACACATATAGTAATAAAAATGTCTGCCACATTAAATCTGGGGAAGTTGACTGGTACAAAATAAAAGAAATCAACTACGTACCCCTGTCTTACTCTATCTATAAGATTACCTATAGCACCAGAAATCAAAAATGAAAAGGCTAGGTGTAGCCAAGCGTATCTCTTAGTGGCAGGTATTCTGATGAATTCAAAAATAGCAAAAATCAAAATAAGGCTTGTTAGTATAACTAAGAATGTCTGTTTTCCTAAAAAGCTTGAAAATGCAGCCCCTCTGTTTTCAAGATATTCAAGTTCAAACACATTCTTTATCCAGACAATATTTTCATGTCCCTTGAGATTAAGTACAATCCAGGCCTTGCTCCACTGATCAAGTGCAATAATTGCCAAGGCAATAGCCAGATAAATTAGTTTCTTTTTCATAACCCCGTCCTCACATAATAAAATAAAAAATAAACCGACACTCGCAAAACGCAAGTGTCGGTTTGGAAGTCTCTTACTGAACGTCCTTCATAGAGAAGCTGATACGTCCCATCTTATCCTTGCCAAGGCATACAACAGTAACCTTATCGCCAAGTGTAAGAACATCTTCAACATGCTCAATTCTTTCCTTGCTAATCTTAGAAATATGAACCATGCCTTCTTTTCCAGGTGCAAACTCGATAAATGCGCCGAATTCTTTAATGCTTACTACTTTACCTTTGTAAATCTGGCCTTCTTCGAATTCAGAAACAATAATCTTAATATATTCACAAGCCTTGTCCATCATAGCAGGATCTGTTCCACATACTGAAACCTGTCCGTCATCTGTGATGTCAATCTTAACGCCTGTCTGCTCAATGATTGCATTGATTGTCTTACCACGCTGTCCTACAACTTCGCCAATCTTTTCAGGATTGATCTGGAGTGAAACAATCTTAGGAGCATATTCATTAACAGTAGGACGAGGCTCAGCGATTGCGGGCTTCATACATGTATCCATAATGAATAATCTAGCTTCACGACATCTAGCAATAGCGCCTTCAACGATAGGTCTTGTTAAACCGTGAATCTTAATATCCATCTGAATAGCTGTAATACCATCTGTTGTACCAGTTACCTTGAAATCCATGTCGCCGAAGAAATCTTCAAGACCCTGAATATCAGTTAAAAGTACGAAATCATCATCTGTCTCGCCAGTTACAAGACCACATGAAATACCAGCTACCATCTTCTTAATGGGAACACCAGCAGCCATAAGTGACATACAAGATGCACATGTAGAAGCCATTGATGTAGAACCATTAGATTCAAATGTTTCTGATACGCAACGAATTGCGTAAGGGAATTCTTCTTCTGAAGGAAGCACAGGAACAAGTGCCTTTTCAGCTAATGCACCGTGTCCGATTTCACGACGTCCGGGACCACGAGAAACCTTTGTTTCACCTACAGAGTATGCAGGGAAATTGTAATGGTGCATATATCTTTTTGTAACTACATTGTCATCAAGTCCATCAACCTTCTGAACTTCAGAAAGAGGAGCTAGGGTACAAACATCACAAATCTGTGTCTGTCCACGTGTGAACATTGCTGAACCATGTACTCTAGGAATAATATCTACTTCAGCAGCAAGAGGACGAATCTGTGTGATCTGACGTCCATCGGGACGCTTGTGATCCTTTAAAATCATCTTTCTAACTGTCTTCTTTTCATACTGATAAATAGCCTCACCTAAAATAGCAAGCCATTCTTCATTTTCAGCAAATGCTTCTTCAAGCTTAGCTGTAATGTTGCGAATGTTTTCTTCACGAACCTGCTTTTCATCTGTGAAAACTGCTTCTTCCATTTCAAGAGGAGTAACAATTTCCTTCATAGCAGCGAACATTTCTTCAGGAATAGCGCAGCTTGTGTATTCATGCTTAGGCTTTCCAACCTTTGCTACCATATCTTCAATGAAAGCGATAATTGTCTGGTTAACATCATGAGCCATGTAAATAGCTTCAATCATCTTAGCTTCAGGAACTTCGTTAGCTCCAGCTTCAATCATGATTACTTTTTCCTTAGTTGAAGCAACTGTTAACTGAAGATCACCATCATTCCATACCTGCTGGCTAGGGTTTACGATGAACTCACCGTCAACTAAACCAACCTGTGTCATTGCACAAGGGCCGTCAAAAGGAATATCTGAGATACATGTTGCAATTGCTGAACCTAACATAGCAACGATTTCAGGACGGCAAGCAGGATCAACTGACATTACCATGTTATTTAATGTTACATCGTTACGATAATCCTTAGGGAATAAAGGTCTCATAGGACGGTCGATTACACGGCTTGTAAGGATAGCATTTTCAGATGCCTTACCTTCACGCTTGTTGAAACCGCCAGGGATTTTTCCAACCGCATATAACTTTTCTTCATATTCTACTGAGAGAGGGAAGAAGTCAATTCCGTCTCTGGGCTTCTCAGATGCTGTTGCAGTACTGAGAACTGTTGTGTCACCATACTGGATGAAAGCACAGCCATTAGCCTGCTTACCAACACGGTTAACGTCAACCTTCAATGTACGACCTGCAAGGTCCATTGTAAATGTCTGGTACATTTTCTAATCTCCTTTTATTTGTTTTTTGTGGAGTAGAAGGTGCCGAAACTACTGAAAAACACATTTAGCAAATATGCTTTTCAGTGGTCTCGGGAGCGTCTTCTACTCATGAGAATATTGGCCTATAGAATAGAACTAAAGGGCGGATAAAAAAATACCCGCCCTTCACTATTTCATTATTTTCTAAGTCCGAGCTTAGCGATAAGAGCACGATATCTATCGATGTCGTTCTTCTTAAGGTAGTCAAGAAGACCACGTCTCTGACCGATCATCATGTACATACCTCTTGCTGAGTGGTTGTCGTTAGGGTTAGCCTTAAGGTGCTCTGTAAGCTCCTGAATTCTAGCTGTTAAAACTGCAACCTGCACTTCAGGTGAACCTGTATCACCAGCTGATCTAGCGTACTCGTTAATAATAGCCTGCTTTTTCTCTTTAGAAATCATTTTTGTTTCCTCCTATGGTTCTATAATCGCCAATTCCAAAGTCATAGGCCGGAGAAGCTTATAACCTTGAAATAGGTTAAGTTACATCTGTACACTCGCACAGACAGTAGTAAGTGTAACATACTACTTATGTAAATGCAAGGGGATATTAATCCACTTAACTCGCAATACCAAAGCTTACGCTTTGATATACCTCTATCCCACTCGCAATACCAAAGCTTCCGCTTTGATATGCCTCCAAACGTATTCGCAGAAAGCTAACGCTTTCACGCTCATACGTTTTGTCGTCATATTAATGTTTATACATCATCAATTTCTAAAGTACACTTTAGAAATTTCTTCTGTATAAACATTAGTATTGCTCGTTATTATCAATACATGCCACCCATGCCGCCGCCTGCTGGCATAGGAGGAACATCTTCTTTAATATTAGCTACTGCTGATTCTGTTGTGAGGAAGGTTGATGCAACTGAGGTAGCGTTCTGTAAAGCTGAACGTGTAACCTTAGCTGGATCAAGGATACCTGCCTTAACCATATCAACATATTCTTCATTGTAAGCATCGAAGCCGACTCCTACTTCAGACTCTCTTACCTTGTTGATGATAACTGAGCCTTCAAGACCTGCATTGTATGCAATGTGGTAAAGAGGAGCTTCCATAGCCTTTAATACAATGTTAGCACCTGTCTTTTCATCACCAGAAAGTGTATCAGCAAGCTTCTTTACTTCCTTAGAAGCATGAATGTAAGCTGAACCACCACCACAGATGATTCCTTCTTCAACAGCTGCACGGGTAGCAGCTAAAGCATCTTCAAGTCTTAACTTAGCTTCCTTCATTTCTGTTTCTGTAGCAGCACCAACACGGATAACTGCAACACCACCAGAAAGCTTAGCAAGTCTTTCCTGAAGTTTTTCTTTATCAAAATCAGAAGTTGTTGTTTCAATCGAGTGCTTAATCTGAGCAATTCTTGCCTGAACAGCTTCCTTAGAGCCTACACCATCAACGATAACTGTAGATTCCTTTTGAACCTTAACTGATTTAGCACGACCTAACATATCAAGTGTAACTTCCTTTAAGTCAAGACCAAGCTCTGAGCTTATTACCTGACCACCTGTTAAGATAGCAATATCTTCAAGCATCTGCTTACGACGATCACCGTAGCCAGGAGCCTTAACTGCTACAACGTTGAAGGTTCCACGAAGCTTGTTAACGATTAATGTTGTCAATGCTTCACCTTCAACATCCTCAGCTACGATTAATAATTTAGCACCAGCCTGAACAATCTGCTCAAGAATAGGTAAAATTTCCTGAATGTTAGAAATCTTCTTATCTGTAATAAGAATGAAAGGATCATCTAATACAGATTCCATCTTGTCCATATCTGTAGCCATGTAAGCTGAGATATAACCACGGTCGAACTGCATACCCTTTACTAATTCAAGCTCAGTTTCCATTGTCTTAGATTCTTCGATAGTAATAACACCATCACCTGAAACAGTATCCATAGCTTTTGCTACTAACTGTCCTACTTCTTCATCGCCAGCAGAGATAGCTGCTACACGGGCGATGTGCTCATTACCGTTAACCTTCTGAGACATAGCTGCGATAGTTTCAACTGCCTTGTCTGTTGCCTTCTTCATACCCTTTCTAAGAACGATAGGGTTAGCACCTGCTGCAAGGTTCTTCATACCTTCGTTAATCATTGCCTGAGCTAAAACTGTAGCTGTTGTAGTACCATCACCAGCAACATCATTAGTCTTAGTTGCAACTTCCTTTACAAGCTGAGCACCCATGTTTTCGAATGCATCTTCAAGTTCAATTTCTTTAGCGATAGTAACACCATCGTTTGTAATAAGTGGAGCGCCGTACTGCTTATCAAGTACTACGTTACGTCCTTTAGGTCCAAGTGTTACTCTAACTGTATTAGCGAGCTTATTTACGCCAGCCTCTAAAGCTACTCTAGCGTCTGCTCCGTATTTAATATCTTTTGCCATTTTAAGTGCCTCCTAAATTAATCGATTACTGCAAGGATGTCATCCTGCTTTACAATAATGAATTCTTCATCATCAAGCTTAACTTCTGTTCCAGAATACTTAGAGTAGATTACCTTGTCTCCTACCTTAACCTGCATCTTTACTTCATCTGTTCCAGGTCCTACAGCAACAACTTCAGCCTGCTGGGGCTTTTCTTTATTCTGACCAGGAATTACAATTCCTGATTTTGTAGTTTCTTCAGCTACTAACTGCTTTAATACAACTCTGTCATTAAGTGGTGTTAATCTCATAACTTGACCTCCTATATTGTTATTAGCACTCCCCTTAATCGAGTGCTAAAATCCTTTCATATCATTTATAGTACGGTTAAAAGATTTTAGCAACACCTTTTCTGGAATTTATACTTTTTTTATTATCTTAAGACATAAAAAAACGCATCTCCTTTTTAGAAGATGCGAATCGTATTTAGCATATCTAGGACGTCCAGTCAATAAGTGAAGCTGACTTCTTAATCTTTTTACTAATATTATAAGAAAATAAATCAAACTGATCAGCTGTCATCATGAGCCATTCACCGCCCATTTTGGCCTGAATTTCTTTAGAAGGACGCGAAAGAAATTCTAATATATCTTCAGGCTTGTAACCCTTTAATGCTGCCTCCTCACCTAGGAACGCCCTGGCTGCATCACCAATAAAGCGTTTTTCTTTATCAGCCTGAACATCAGGATTGTCATTATTTTCAAGCATTTTCTTTAGTGCCAGCAAGTTTTCAAGATCGCCCATGCTTTTCTCCTTAATCACATACAGTGAGTAAATCAGAGGGACTCTCTACTACGAAATCAGGTTCCTTAACTTCACCAAAGCCGTACTTTGCAAAAACAAATGAAATACCTGCTTTCTTGGTAGCTATGAAATCACCCATCGTATCTCCAATATAAACAGCTTCATCAACCGAAATATTATTTCTTTCCATTAAAAGCCTTATATTTTCGTCCTTTTGAAGTCCTGTATGTCCAAAACATTCAAAATCTCTGATTATATTCGTTATATTGTTCTTTTGCATTACTAATTCGATATAGCCATCCTGACAGTTACTCACAATGTAAAGATTGTGGTTTAGTGCCAATTTAGCCATAGTTTCACGAATATTATAATATGTAAGGTCTAGCGTACAATTAACAATCTCTTCATGCTCATACTTGCAGCAAAGCTTCAATAAATCAGCTTTTACTTTAGCATCAATATCTCCAAACAAATCATCGGCAATAACATCCATGGGCTTACCAAATTCTTTTTTAAGCATGTTAGCGTCAATCACTAAATCTTTAAGTTTGGGAACATTCATTTCTTTAAGGGCTCTATTCCAGCCTACTGCTACTACTGCAGTGGTATTCCAAAGAGTACCATCTATATCAAAAATCAAATTATTAAAACATTTTTTCATCAATATTACTCCATCTTTTTAGTGGTTCCAGGGTTCCTAGTAAGTTTATTGAACACTACCTGCGGAATCGCAGAACCAAAAATAATGCCAAACACGATAGCAATCGCAATTTCGAAAGTTTCAGCACCAACCGACGCAAACTTTTCTTTGTTACTTGTAAAGAAATAGAATGCGGTATAGTAGATTCCTGCACCTGGCACTAACGGAAAAATGCCCGTAACCAAATACACCGTAACAGGCGTTTTGTGCCCTGCCGCAAAAAATCTTGCAATAATTGTAAGTACAAACGTAGCAACTAATGATGCAGCAACAGGGCCTGTAAAGAAGGTAATGAATACAAAATAAATTATCCAGCCAATTGCACCAGTAAGCCCACAATATACCAAATCCTTTTTAGGCGCGTTGTAGATAATAGCAAAAGAAAAGGTTGCTATCATTGCGACTAAAAACTGAATAAAATAGTTCACATTAACGCACCCCCTCCCATTGCAAAGAAGCGGTTAAAAATAAGCATAGGAATACAGATTCCTACAGCGATACATAACGCTATAAGAAGCGCATTTAATAGATGAATAGTTCCAGAAAGATGATCCTCATTGTAAAAATCTCTAATTGAGGTAGTAAATAAAATACCTGGAACCAATGGCATTATCGCGCCAATAATAACCTTGTCAAACTTAAAAACAGGCAAAAAATACCAAGCTGCAAGGCTTGTTATACATACAAAAGCACTTGTAAATACAGTTCTTATAAACATAGAAAACTTGTGCTTAAGTGTCCACTTTAGTATGAACTGTTCTAAAAAACCAATAGCGCATGCCAGTAAAGCATCATAGATGCTTCCACCAAACAGATAGCCAAACGCTCCACTACCTACACCACACGCAATCATGGTAAGCCATACCGGATATTCATTTCCTTTTTTAACTGAAAGCATCTTTTCTCTTGCTTCATCAATTGAGTATTCGTGTGCACATAAATCTCTTGCAATCTGATTATATCCAGAAATTTTAGCAAGGTTTGAATTTCCAAGCGGAACATGCCTGATTACAGAGCATGCATCGTCCTTATTCTCATTAGCACTGGCAAAAATACCATTAGATAATACATAAACGTCAAAATCTGAAATCGCAAATGATTTCATAATCATAATAATGGTGTCTTCCACTCTATATATTTCAGCACCACTTCTAAGCATATTGTCACCAAGCTCAACAGCGAAGTTCAATATTTCTTTAGTCTTAGCCATAAAAAACTAGCCTTTACTTATTTTATAGTTCTTACTTTTTCAGGATAGTATACTCCTGTTGCGTCTGTGTTTACAAACAGTAACGGATCACAGGCATATTCTGTATAAAGATTCTTGTGAAGCTGTTCAAATGTATCGTCACTATGCAAGGTTATGATTGTACAGCCTCTTTGTGCTCCGTAATTAGCGATTTCGTCATAAGCAATATTATCAAGCGAATATCCATATGAAAGCATTACTCCCTTGTAATATACAACACTGTTATTAATGTGATCGTGTCCACAAAATACTGCTTCAAGGGAATTTAATTCATCATGCATCACCTCAAAAAATTGATCAGCATCCTCAGGCGCCACGGGGTCTTTGTAGCCTCCGTAGCATATAACATCTTCATCCCATATACCGAATTCATAAACCGTATTTATAGGATTTTCTTTTGGTATAAATGAAACAGTGTTATCCTCGTTTTTAACTTCTTCAAAAAGATCATCATAAGCGACCTGGTACTCACCAGTTGGAATATGTAAAAACGCTAAGGTCTTTAAGTATTCACCATCCTTTAGTCCAGCACTTTTAGAAAGCGCTTTTACTGTATCTTTAGCCCACTCAATCTGAGCAGGATGAATTGTATCATAGAGCCAGTCCATGGATGCTTTAATACTTGTATCAATATAGGCATTAGTATCAATCAAAAGAATAAGCTTTCTTATATTACCAGTACTGTCACAGATTTTAATAAACTGATTTGAAACGCTAGGTACTGTTTTAGCATCTTTATCTGTAAAATCCTCATGGAAAATACAGTATTTAAACTTATCCTTCATATAAAGATTAGCAACTGACTGACGGCTAAAATAGTCAAAGGCTTCTGTGTCATGATTTCCAAATACTGTTGAAAAATAAACCTCTGCATAGTTAAAAATCTCTATAACTGTTCTAGCTGCCATTTTGTTGTTAAGCGTATTGCCACCATTAAACATAGGGCCAGGCACTGCAAATACATTGTCACCACCTAAAATAACAAGATCTGGTTTATCGCTTTGAAGCATAGTCATTACTTCATATATAGTCTTTTTGTCTTTTTTGTATGTCCAAAATCCACCACCGATATGAATATCAGTAAGATGCATAATATAAAAATCATCGTCAGTAGTAAATTTGTAGTATCCGTCTTCATCCATTGTGGGAACTAGTTTTTCAACTCTGTTAGTTCCAGCTGGTTCAAAGGATTTTATATAATTTCTAAGAAGTAAATTGCACCCAAAATTAACAATTCCTACTACTAAAAAAGCTGCAAATACAAAACCTACTATTGCCAGTAAAGCTTTGAATATTCCCTTAACTATTTTCTTTCCCATATGCATTCTCCTGCCAGATGTTTTTACAACGCTATTTAATAATACAATAAGAATTTTGAATTGTAAAAATATATTATTTTTAGTAAAGTTTATATAGGCACTTATTAATCCTAGGAGGGGTATTTA
This sequence comes from Lachnospiraceae bacterium, assembly GCA_045639565.1. GTDB lineage: Bacteria > Bacillota > Clostridia > Lachnospirales > Lachnospiraceae > UBA1258. The sequence continues at coordinate 83,269 of JAZUDH010000031.1, read as the reverse complement.
TGTCAGTTTACGTTAATCAGGTGGGTTACCTAAGTAACGCTCGTAAGACTGCTACTATTTCTGGTGAAACAGACTGGAAATTAGTAAATGAAAACGGTGAGTGTGTATTAGAAGGAAGCACCACACTAAAAAATGACGCTAATTCAGGAGAAGATGTAGCGTTAATCAATTTTTCATCTGTATCAGATGCAGGTGTATATCATTTTGAAACTAATAAAGGCAAGAGCTGTTCTTTTGAAATAAAGAATAATGCCTATGATAAAGTTTTCTATGATTCCATGAAAATGTTCTATTTCCAGCGCTGTGGTATTGAGCTCTTACCTAAGTTTGCCGGCAAGTTTACTCATAAAGCATGCCACACAGGTATTGTCTCAGTTCTTAGAAATGAATCCATAAAGTTTGAATGTAACGGTGGCTGGCATGATGCTGGTGACTATGGCAGATACTCTACTGCTGGTGCGGTTGCACTTGGTCATCTTTTATATGCTTATGAAATTAGCCCTGAAAAATTTGATGTTGAATTAAATATTCCAGAGTCAGGTAACGGCGTTCCCGACATTTTAAATGAATGTCGCTACGAGCTTGAATGGTTGCTTAAGATGCAGGCTTCTGACGGAGCTGTATATCACAAGTGTACATCAATTCATCACACTGGTTTTGTAATGCCAGAAGATGATAATTTACCATTTATCGTTACACCTGTTTCGTCGATGGCAGTTGGCGACTTTGCCGCTATCATGGCGGTTGCTGAAAGAGTATATAGAAAGTATGACTCTTCTTTTGCAGACAAATGTAAAGAAGCTTCTCTTCTTTCATATGATTGGCTTATGAAAAATCCTGGATTTTTATTCGAAAATCCCGCTGAATGTACGACTGGTGGCTACGACGATATGTGCGACGCCGATGAACGCTTGTGGGCTTTAGTTGAACATGTAAGATTGTTAAATGACAAAAACGCAGCTGCTGGTTTAGGCAGAATGCTCGAGCTTCAGATAAGCACAACCGCTCTAGGCTGGGGAGATGTTGCCGGATTTGCTGCTCTTTCTGTAATGCTTGATAAAAACAATCTATTTGAGAAATCTATCGTTGATGCATTTAAGGGCAACTGGCTAGATAAAGCTGACACACTCATAAAGACAGCAAAAGAAAATGCCTTTGAGCTTGCGATGCGTCCTTACCATTTTGGATGGGGTAGCAACATGATAGTACTTACTAATGCTGATGTTTTAGCTTACGCATATGCACTTACTGGAGATGAAGTATATAAAAACTATGCTCAGACTCAGGTGGATTACATCCTGGGCCGTAATGCAATGGATACAAGCTACGTAACCTGCAATGGTGAAAAGGCTTACAGCCATCCTCATAACCGTCCTTCTGAATCAGATGGAATCGATGAGGCAATTCCTGGACAGGTATCAGGCGGTCCTAATGGCCATCCTTGTGATGAAGCAGCGTTAAAGCTTATTCCTAATGGAACTGCTCCTATGAAGTGCTATGTTGATGACTGGGGTTCATACTCTACCAATGAGATTACAATATACTGGAATTCTCCTTTAGTTTTCGCTCTTAGCATCATTAAGTAAGTGTGATTCTTTTCTAAATCATTCATATAAAAAGCTAAAAAGGGTGTACGAAATGATGAAGCATTCGTACACCCTTTTATAATATTCACTATAGCTTTACCTATTTGTATATTATTTATTGATTGTCCCTTATCTATTACCTATCTATCTTTTGGAAAGAATAGATGAAAGACCTGATGAAGAACCCTTTAAATCCTTGAGCTCCTCACGAATTGAGTCAACTTCTTTTTCAAGCTCATGAATTCTTTCGTTAGCTTCAGCCTGTTCTTCTTTAAGCTTTTCTACATCTTGGTAAAACCCTCTTACAGCATATACAAGCTCTGCCATAAGCTCATGATCATTTAACGCTCTTAAATCAGCTCTCTGCTTTTCAATTTCTTGCTGTCTTTCGACAAGTCTGTCTATAGAAGCACGCTCTTCGTCAATTTTATTTATCGTTTTAACACGATCACCAACCAGTACTTTTTTCTTAACTTCCTGATTTACTGCATCTACAAGGCCTTTAACTTTATCAATCATTTTTAATATCCTCCATACAATGTAAAATTGCTATGTTGTTTAGCAATATAGTAATCATACATCATTATCGGAGTTTGTAAAGTACTATACGTGAAATAATTTCTTAATTTTTCTTCATAGATATGTTATGACAAAAAAAGCTGTGAGAGATATTCTCTCACAGCCTGTATAAATTCTACTCAAATATTTTTTTCTTAGCTTCAGCCAAAACATCAATAACCTTATCGCACCAAGCATCGAATTCAGGATCTTCAACCTGAAGCTCGGGCTTAGCCATGATGTTTTCGATTGTCATACGAACACCCTCTTCAAAAGAAACGTGAGTGCTAAATTCAGGAACCGCATTTTTAACCTTACTATTATCAAACACTACTGAGTTAGCTTTATCGCCTAATAATCCACCGTAAAAATCATTCTTACCAGGACAGCTTAAAAATTCTGAAGCTACATGAACCGCCTTTAATTCTACATTTAGAACCTTAGCGATTGTTTCATAAATTTGGTTCCACGTAAGTGTTTCATCATTTGTAATCTGGAAAGCCTCGCCGATTGCATGAGGATTAGCCATAAGCCCGGTGTAAGCGATTGCAAAATCAGAATTGTGAGTCATATGCCAAAGTGAAGTTCCATCACCATGGATAATTACCGGTTTGCCCTCCATCATACGTTTAAGTACCTGATAGCTTCCCTTTTCACCATGAATTCCCATAGGAACTGATCTATCATCATATGTGTGACTAGGTCTTACAATTGTAACAGGGAATCCGTTCTTTCTATATTCCTTCATAAGAACTTCTTCACATAAGATTTTATTGTTAGAGTATTCCCAGTATTTATTAGCAAGAGTTGTGCCCTCTGTTATCCTATAGTCCTTGCAAGGCTTGTCATAAGCAGAAGCCGAACTAATATATATGTACTGCTTAGTAATGCCACTAAATAGTCTAATATCTCTTTCAATCTGACTAGGAACAAAGCCTATAAACTCTCCCACCACATCAAAGGTCATATCACCTAATGCTTTTTTAACGCCCGCTTCATCATTAATATCAGCCTTAATAATCTTAACACCTTCAGGAACCTCAGAAGTTCTGTTTCCTCTGTTTAGTAAGTACAGTTCCCAGTTTTTATCAGCAGCCAGACGTCTGGTAATAGCCATACTGATGGTACCTGTTCCACCTATAAATAAAGCTTTCTTCATATAATGTAACCTCCACTTTCGTGCCCTATATTAATTGTAAGATTATATGTGAAAGTAAGCAATATATATGTGTCATTTTGGTACCAAAATGTCTATTTTTGTTATATTTTGCCAGCTACAATTACTCAGGAAACCTTCGTAGATTTTAGCTTCGGCTTTTTTTTGTTCTTTGGCCTAGTTACGCACAATTTTTGTACTGAATTATCATCACAATCTGTATTACGCCTAAAGAGCAGATTAGAAAAGGTAAATTGTACTTTAAACCGTAGCTTATGATGATTTTGGTACAATTTTTGTACAAGGCAAAAGAAAAAGTATGAAAAAAGCCGAAGGTTTACATAACTTCTCAAAAGTTACCTTCGGCTTGTATTGCAAAAAGCAAAAATGAAACTCATTCAATTGTAATATGTTAAATATGCTTATTTAGTAAATCCTACTACATATCCTACTTTTCGCCCCACAAATTCTTAACTGTTGAAACAACATCCTTTGCATAGTTTCTTGATACAAGAATCTGTTCATCATTAGCCAGATAAGCATAAATGCAGCGATTAATGCCTGGATGAAGAGATTTCACTTTATCAAGATTAATGATTACAGATTTAGATACTCTAATAAATCCTTCATTAGATACTTCTGCTTCTATCTGATATAGGCGTTTTTTGATTTCATATACTTCTTCTTTGGTGTATGCAAAAACCAGCTCACCTACTGCTTCGTAATACAAGATATCATCGAGGAAGATACGGACAGTGGATTTATCACTGCCTAAGCCTGTAATTGATTTTCGTTCCTTTATAGGACTCTTAATGTATTCGCTAAGTTTTCCTGGAACCTTACCCCCAATCTTAGGCATAAAGCTTGTGCGTCCATCATCGCCTGACTTAATGGCCAAAAGATAAGCTCTACAAGTGTATCCTAAGTTATCAAGGATTTCTTCTTGTGAGAAAGCATCCTTATTGCATGCAAGTAACACGCTCATCCCAAAACAGTTTACAAACACTTTCTCAAATAAAGTTCTAGCCTCACTAACATTTAGTCCAAAACTCTTCATTATTAATGGCACTGTTTCATCAGCAAGTGCCATATCGGATAAGAACCAGCGATACCCATCCCATTTATCGTAAGGCTTTAAAAATAGTTCTGAAAATAAATCCGGATGATCAATTGAAAACTGTACAAATTTGATTCCATAACCCTTAAAGGGAGGGGTCATTTCTAACCCCTCTCGTAAATACTGCCATAATGTTTCCTTGGCTGTCATATTGAATTACTCTCCTTTTACCCCAAATGCATTCCCCAAAAAAGCCTGGACAAAGGATACGTATAAACTATTTAGCTTCACTAACAATGTTTAGATAAACATTGGTTGTAAGCTTATATGCAATCGCATAGCAGATAGCAATGATGATTGCTACTATAACTGATACTAACAAGAACAAAGGCATATTAGTAAGTCCGAATAGTGTTAATAGTTTAAATACCATAGGGAACGCAAATGCTAAATGTAACATAGCAACAAGTATTGGCAATAAGAATACAAGTAACATCTGAGAATTGATGCTTCGCTTTATATCCTTTTTAGTCATACCAACCTTTTGCATTATTTCAAAACGTGACTTGTCTTCGTATCCTTCAGTAATCTGCTTATAATAAATAATAAGTATGCAGGCTACCATAAACACAAAGCTTAACACGATACCTACAAAGAATAGCGCTCCGTATACACTGTAGAACTCTTCTCTACTTTCAAAGCGGTCTAACAGACTTACACCCCTGTAAATAAGCTCTTCGTTTTCATTGTCAGCATATGCTGCTTCAATTGCATAGTCATAAGCTTGGCCTTCCTCGGGTGTGATATTATCCCAGTCAAAAGCGTATACCGACTTAACTAACATTTCATCGCCGCCAGTATGTGCCATGAAATCAGCCATAACAGCCATATCCTCACTAAGATGGTTCACGATGATATATAATGTAGGTGTAACATCTAAAGCCACACTATCGCCATCAACAATCTTGTCAACTGAACCTACAAGTCTGTATGATAGTGGACCTACCTCAAGATGATAATCTGCTTTTTTAAGCTTATACTTACTATTGTTGTAAAGAGCTTCTCCCTCACCGATTGAATAGTCAGTTCCCATAATCTGGTTATAATCGTCAATATCCATTACTACAAGTTCGCATAAAACACTGTAATCAAAATCAGGATTGTTGTAATCTAACTTTTCATAATAGATTCCGTCTTTTCCCTTAACCATATCGATGAAATATCTTGTCATTTTCATCTTATTCTTAACCTTAAGATTATTAGCTTCAAGATATTCATCTACCTGAGCATTCATTTTGCCGACACTTTCAATATAGTCAGTGCTATATTTTCCATAGGTAGAGTACACACTTATGTCTCTAGGATAGATTGTTCCAAAGCCATCTTCGGCGCCTTTATAAAGGCACGAGGTTGAAGCAATCATTACTAAAATCATAGTAAGCAGGATACAGATTGTGGCAAGTCCTGCGCCATTTCTTTTCATTCTGTATGCCATAGATGATACAGAAACAAAGTGTGAAGATTTGTAATAATAATTCTTATTTTTTTGTAAAATTTTGCAGGCAACTACTGATCCTGCTACAAAAAGTATATATGTTGCAATAATTACCATGATTACAGCCTGGAAGAACCATGCAAGAGCTGAAATAGGATCTTCAATATTAACTGCAATCCAGTAAGCAATTCCCATTACTACAACGCCCAATATACCCAAGAACCAATTAGCTTTCGGTGCCTTTTCACCAACCTGTGAACCATGTAATAATTCAGTAGGTTTAGCCTTGACTACTGATATAAGTCCGAAAATGAAAAGGGCCAAGAAAATACCCAAGAAATAAAAGGTAGTAATAGCAATAGTGGGCACTGAAATTGCAATAGAATAATCTACTGGTATGCCTGTAAGCTTAGAAAGTGCAAGCTCTGAGAGCTTCGAAAACAAGGTTCCAAAACCCAGACCTAAGACAAGTGAAGCTACGGCAACAGATACATTTTCCCACCATACAATCTTAATAACATTTCCTTTACTAAGTCCTAAAATGTTGTAAAGCCCCCATTCCTTTTTACGCATCTTTAAGAGGAATGAGTTGGTATATATCATAAAAATCATTGAAAATATGACCATTACATAGGTTCCCAAACCCATGCAGACACCTACAAGACTACCGCCTCTCATATTTCCAAACTGATTGGTGTGACTTAAGAACACAAATAAATAAAAGGTCATTACTACAAATGCAGCAGCAAGCATATAAGGGATATATAAACGCTTATTTTTCTTGATACTTTGAAAAGCAAGCTTAGGATAAAGTAACATTTTCATTATCTATCACCTGCCTGTGCTAACAATGTGAGAGTATCTGAAATCTTCTGATACATCTGCTCGTTTGTAGAATCTCCTCTGTAAATCTGGTGGAATACTTCACCATCCTTGATGAACAATACTCTTCCGGCATGACTTGCAGCCTTTGTGGAATGAGTAACCATCAAAATGGTTTGTCCATTTTGATTAATATCACCAAAAAGCTTTAAAAGTTCATCAGAAGCCTTAGAGTCTAGTGCACCAGTAGGTTCATCAGCTAATACAATCTTAGGATTAGTAATAAGAGCTCTAGCTACGGCAGCTCTCTGCTTTTGTCCTCCTGAAACTTCATAAGGGTACTTCTTAAGCAAAGAAGTGATTCCTAAGGTCTTAGCTAATGGTTCAAGCCTTGCTGCCATTTCAGCATGCTTTTTTCCAGACAATACTAACGGGAGGAAAATATTATCTTCCAAAGAAAAGGTATCTAATAAGTTAAAGTCCTGAAATACAAAGCCTAAGTTATCTCTTCTAAAGGTAGCCATAGCTGAATCCTTGATGTCAGCAAGATTTGTTCCCTCTAAAAAAACAGAACCTTCTGTTGCCTTATCTAGTGAAGCAAGTATGTTAAGTAATGTAGTCTTACCACTACCTGACTCACCCATGATAGCTATATATTCACCCTTTTCAACTGTGAAATTGACATTTTTAAGTGCTTCTACAGAATGTCCGCCTTTACGGGTTCTGTATATTTTCTTTACGTTATTTACTTCTAGTAAACTCATCTTCCATTCTCCTTTTATGATTCCTAACATTTCTTTATAAGGTAATCATAAAATTATAGAGCCGATTGCTCCATTCTATCTTCTTACAATTCGGCTCTTAATTCTTACATTTTTGTCACTATTCAATCTCGATATCAGAAATATCCAGGCCAAGTATTATTTTAGTTCCTACTCCCGGTGTAGATTCAGCTTCAATGGTGTGCCCTAGTTTAATACAAATTCTTTTGCATAAATAGAGACCTATTCCACTTGCTTTTTTATCCATACGGCCATTAAAGCCTGTATAGCCTCTTTCAAAAATGCGAGGCATGTCTTCTGGCCTAATTCCTATTCCAGTATCCTCGATTACAAGTTTTTGTTCATCATTTAAGTAGATTTTAATATCTCCACCCTCACCTGTGTATTTGAGAGCATTAGATATAAGCTGCTCAATTACAAAGGAAAGCCATTTAACATCAGTTAGTACTACTTTATCAATTTCAGACATAGATAGCTTAATCTTACGATTAATGAACTCGCTCATGTATTTTTTACAAGCGCCCTTCACAATTCCACCTAAGTTTTGCTTGCTGATTAAGTAATCTGATTCATCTGCATCAAGGCGAAGGTATGTCAAAACCATTTCGACATACTGCTCGATTCTAAATAGATCCTGGCTTATCGACCTCGAAAACGGTGTATCTTCACTCTGAAGCTTAAGGCTCATGGATGCGATTGGTGTCTTAATCTGATGAACCCAGATTGTGTAATAGTCAATCATATCCTTGTATTTAAAGTTAGCCTTATCGCTTAAATGTCTAAGCTCTGCGTGAATATTATTCACCATCTCCTGGTATTCAGCCTCTATCTCAGATGAAGGTTCTGGCAGTTCATTGATGCCTACTAGGACCTCATTGTTTATTTCATGCAGCATATCCCTTAAGTGTTTCTTGCGCCCATAGTCTATAAAGAAGATGATAACAGAAAATACAATTCCAAGTATCGCAGGATATACTACTGCCATAAGAGGAAAATCATATAAAAAGAAGGTGATTAAGAAAAACATGAATACAACTAGGTATATTATTATGTCTAAAAGCTTAGTTTTTAAGTACTTAAAAAAACCATTCATTCCTAATCTCCTATAATATAGCCAGCGCCAAACTTAGTACCTATAAAACCTTCAAGGCCAGCATTATCTAATTTCTTGCGAAGTCTTCCTACATTAACAGTGAGTGTATTTTCATCTACAAAAGCATCGGATTCCCATAGAGCTTCCATAAGCTTTTCACGAGAAACAACCTGTCCCTTGTTCTGCATAAGTGTAAGTAAGATTCTGTATTCATTCTTAGTAAGATCGATTTTTTCGCCATTATATGTAAGAGTATCATCACCAGTATTAAGTAAGGCGCCACGATGCTCAATAATAGGCGCCGCTGCACCAAAGTCATATGTGCGGCGTAAAATAGCCTGGACCTTGGCTACTAATACATTCTGATCAAATGGTTTACATATAAAATCATCAGCACCCATGTTCATGGCCATTACAATATTCATATTATCTGAAGCTGATGAAACAAAAATGACAGGCACTGAACTTACTCTTCTAATCTCCTGACACCAGTGATATCCATTCATAAAAGGAAGTCCTATATCCAGTAATACCAGATGTGGCTGATACGCTGCAAACTCAGCCATAATATTTCTAAAATCCTTGATAGTACTTGCTTCCATTCCCCAGTTTGTAATCAAACTTTCAACAGATTCTGCTATTCCTTTATCATCTTCAACAATTAATACTTTATACATTCTATTCTCTCCATTCCGCCCCGCGAAAAATCTAGGGCACTTGCGGGGTTGCACCTTTATGTGGCGCTACGAAAGTGCCGTGTGAAAAAATATTTTTCACACCAACTCTTTTATTCTTATAATCTTAAAACAAAACGGGAAGTGCGTTATACAAATATTCATAAATAAATTGATAACAATGTGTTCCCTCTGACCATGATTCATATCTTAATGTGTTTTCCCCTGTACCAAATCCAGCCTCTCTCATTGCTTTAATCTGCGCATCGAGTGCAGGGAATGCAATATCTAAATCACCAGTGAACGCAAAAATATTATAGTCATATGCTAAAAGCCTATTTTCTGACAATGTATCTAACATAGCCTTAGCAGTCTCTTTTGGAAAGGTTGCACCACCCTTTTGTTCTATAATCCAACAGTCGCCGCTTAAGGGAATATAGTTTTTTACTAAATCAAGGCAGTTTAGAAACACTTCCCAGGTTGTTTCACCACCCATTGAAAAGCCTCCGAAGGCTCTGTCTTCACGCTTCTTGCTGATATGATATTTGTTTTCTACATATGGAACAAGATCATTTCTAAATTCATTATGATAATATTTAGTAAGTATACCAGCTTCCGTAATATCATGAAGAGCACTTTGCGAATCACTATAATAAAAGCTTGGAGTTACAACAATCATGGGTTCTAAGTCCCCATTAGCCATCATATTATCAAGAATATGTACTAATGCATGGGAGTCGTCCTGCCCATATAAAAACTCGACTTCACTTCCACCGCCGCCATGCATAAGATATAAAACCTTATATTCTTTAGAATCTTTTTCATCATAGCCATATGGAAGATATACAAGTGCTTTTTTTGTAACTGATTCACGAGTCGTTGCGTAAACAAAACTTTCATAGCTGATTTCTTCAATAGTACCTTTTTTAGTAGCCCCATTATAGTATGTTTGGGGCACATTTTTATGAAAATCCATTTTATCTCTCACATTCTATATTCATATTTTTAAGCTTCACTCCACATTGTTGTAAAATGTTGCCGTGTGGCACCAAGTGCCACGTGACAAATATTCTATTTGTCACACTTTCTTTCCTATTTTTCAATGATTATAACGTTAAATGAAAGAGGTTTAACGTTGGTTTTAACAATACCATCTGACATCTTAATATCTGAAACTGATTTAGGAGTAAATATTTCGTCATGTCCTACACTACTCTTTATGTCAAAATCATCATTATAGATTTCAAGATGCTCTACCTTTGTAAAGCCCTCAAAGCCTTTAACATCTAATGATAATGGATAGTTTTCTGTATCACTTCTATTAATAACAAAAACTGCCAAACGATTATTTTCTTTATCAAAAGCAGCCGAGCTGTCAATATAGTTTACACCATCCTTGCCAGTATATTGCGAAGTATCATCAATAGCATAACCAGGCATATCGTAGGTTTCGCTTTCAACATGTACCTGCATTGAAGTACCCTTAGCATATTTAAGCATAGACATAAATGCATAATGTGATGCACTTTTCCAAACAGAGTCATGATTTGATGCGCATAATGCGCCTAAACCACCAGTCATACATCCAATTTTTACTCTGTCAGCGTGACGCATAAATGCCATCTGAATTGATGCCATCGAAAGCATATTTATCATATCACCGCCAGGGAATACTCTATCTTGCATATTGTCAGGATCATGAAGAATATATTTTCTATCCTTATTGAAATTAAAATGAGTCCTTGCCATGTTGTATCGTCCGAAGCCAGGATGAAGAGGACTATTTTCTCTTAGCATAGCGCCGTATTCGTCAAAAGAAATCATTACCTTTTTAGGTGAACGATGCTTAGAAGCAACATAGTCAATCATAGCTACTTCGGTATTGATAAAATCCTCATAATAGAGGGAACCGCCAAGTAAGCTCTTAATATCTGTGGGTGGTGCACTGTGATAATGATGAACTGAAAGATAATCTACAGTATCATAGCACTGATCAAGAACCTTTTCATCCCATTCAGGGAAATGCTCCATAAAGGGAGCTGATGAACCACATACTGCAGTCTCAATTCTAGGATCAATCCACTTCATGGCTTTACTTGTTTCATGGCACATAACTCCGTAACCGAAAGGATTCTTCTCCCAGGAACCTAACTGCCAGTGTCCATCCATTTCATTTCCTAAGTACCAGGTTTTAACATTATAAGGCTTCTCATGACCATTCTTGATACGAAGATCAGACCAGTACGAGCCGCCTTCATGATTTGTATATTCAACAATATCCATGGCATCTTGCATGCTGCCAGTACCTAAGTTTACCGTGTATAAAGATTCAGTACCAACCTTTTCAGCCCACTGAAGATATTCATCATGCCCAACTTCATTGGTAATATACTGATACCATGCAGGATCAAGATGAACCTTTCTTTCGTTCTTAGGGCCAATAGAGTCCTTCCACTGCCAGGCTGATACAAAGTTTCCACCAGGAAGTCTTACAGCAGGTAAGTTAGTATTCTTTAATGCATTGATAAAATCAGTACGAAAGCCTTGTTCATCGGCCGTTTTATGCTTAGGGTTATACATGGTTCCATTAACCATGGTGCCGATGGGCTCAAGAAATGCTGAGAATAGTCTCTTTGATATTTCTCCGATTGTAAAATCAGGATGAATAGTAATTTTAGCATCTTTAGCCATTTTTGTTTCCCTCCAATAATCCCCAAAATGATTAAAATTTTATACTATTATGATGTCACAAAATTGCAAAAAAAGAAATAGCACCTCGCAAAATTACGAGATGCTATTTAATCCCATTTCTTTATTTTTTTGCTTTAGCTGATGGTACTTTTCTTTGTCCTCATACATTATCTCATCAGCATCATGGTAAAGCTTATAAAAGAACTTATCGCCCTCTAACCAGGTTCTTTCGACCATTCCTTTAGACATGGATATACTAACTTCATGTTCTTGATTGTAGTAATCCATTTCCTCTTCAAGTCTTTTATAAAATTCACCCTGTTTGCCTGGATTATTCCAAAATACAACTGCGAACTCATCGCCACCTAGCCTAAACACCTTACCTAAATTTTTACTTGCATTAGTAAGACAATTCGAAGCAGCCATTATAAGTTTATCGCCTTCAGCGTGTCCATATTCGTCATTAGCCATTTTTAGATTATTTAAATCAAATATACCAAAGGTGATAACAGGCTTCTCCCCATAGAAAACGCCTTCTTTTACCTCTTTTTCTAAAGCAGCTCGGTTTCCACAACCAGTCAGCTTATCTTCGAAAGCCATCTCCTTATAAATGTCCATTGACAGACTCTCTTTAATAAATCTCGACTCTCTAAGTAACATAATGCCCAGAAGGTCTAATATGAATATAAAGAAACCAAAGCCGAATACTAAAGCATCATATCCTTTTTCAGGGGATACATAGTAAAATGCAAATCCTATTATTGCTGTTGAAATAAGGAAAAATATTCCTGTGACAAACAATCGTGTTCCTTTGTTAATGCGCCACTCTTTTATTGCAATAATAATAGTGGATACTATGATTATAAAGATATCAACATGCGCTATTATTACAGTTTCTGGCGGATCACATATTCCTGTCAGGAAAAGCAAGAGCATTGAAAATGGAACTATGCATCCGACTCCTTCAAGAATATGAAGGAATTTTTTGTGATCAGTAAATGTTTCAGCACAATACCCTACAAATGGTATTCCCATCGTTGCAAGTGACATATACGAAAGAAGCGCAACTGCACCATTTGCATTGGTATAAAACTGTGGAATATCCGAGCTGCATATTATCCATATCATTACAGTCATGACAAAGGCGCCCAGATACAGATATGATGTAAGACTAGTATGAATCGTATTTGTTATAAACTGATAAATGCTCAACCCAAAGCAGGTAATTGTAACAACCAGCAAGAACACCGAAAGAACAATTCTCCACAAATTATCATGTATGACCTTAAGCTTTAAATCATCGGAGGCTCCAAGGTTAATGATGGGAGTATCAACATCCAGATTATATATCTGTGAATATACAACCGTTAATAACTTCCCTGAATATTCAGGTTTCATAGGTACAATCACTCTTATGTTGCCTACTATGTTCCCGTATGGAAGCTGTTCTTTAGTTCCATATGAAGTAACAAAGTCTCCGTCAACATATACTCTTGTAGCTGTATATAGTGACTTATACATAATACATGTATTGCTTTTGCTAATTTCAGGTAGTATATAGTTAACAACTTTGGCATCATGACCATTTATTGGTTCTGGTATGGGAACACTAAAAGAAGGGATTACGCTCTCCTGTGTCGGAATCATCTCGTAAACCCTGGTATTTGTGCGAATTTTGGTGTTTTCAGTTTTGGTGGTAGTGAAGCAATATATCAGTACAGTGAATGTAAAAAGTAAGCTCACAATAACTGATGAAATCACTATTCTTTCGCCAAGCTTCATTAATTACTCCTGATTCTTGTATCCCAATATATACTAGCCCATGGAATACTACTACATCATATCCTACGTGTATTTATATCCTATTAACACAAAAAAGCCCGCCTCCTAAGAGACGGGCTAAAATCACATGCTATTAGTTCTTAGAAATGAACTTCCATCCACGCTTAGAAACTACGTCAAAGATTACCGCTACTAACAATACGATACCTTTAACAACCTTCTGCATGTTCTGGTCTACACCCATAAGTGACATACCAAGATTGATTACACCCATGAGGATCGCACCTACGATAACACCAGGTACTGTACCAACACCACCGTATGCTGAAGCACCACCGATGAAGCATGATCCGATAGCGTCCATTTCATAGTTCTGGCCATATGTAGGCTGAGCTGATGAAAGACGTGCGATTGTAACCATTGCAGCAAGAGCTGAAAGTAAGCCCATGTTTGTGTATGCAAGGAAGTATACCTTGTTTGTGTTAATACCAGAAAGCTTTGTAGCCTTTTCATTGCCACCTACTGCATAGAAGTAACGGCCAGTCTTTGTATTAGAAGTAATATATCCATAGATAACTACTACAAGTAATACCCAGATTAAAACAGTAGGAATACCTTTGTGCTGTGAAAGTCTAAATGTAAATGCAAGTAAAACTGCTGAAATTAATACTGTTTTAATAAGGAAAGTAACTATTGATTCAACTTCATAGTTTTTCTTTATCTTTGTTGCACGGCTCTTAACCTGCATAGCAATAAAGATAAGTGTTGCAACTACGCCTACAACTATGCATAAACCATTTAATGAACCAATCTTAAATAAGCCAGGGATAAAGCAGTTAGCACCGCCACCAAACAAGCTTACAAATGATGTACAGTCACTGATTGAAACAGTAAGACCCTTTAAGAGAACGTTACTAAGTCCTCTGAAAATAAGCATACCAGCAAGTGTAACAATGAAAGGTGGGATTCTAACGTAAGCAATCCAGAATGCCTGAAATGCACCAATTGCTGTACCAACAATTAACATTGCAATAATTGCAACATACATGTTGAAGCCCCAGTCAACCATCATCTTGGCTCCTACTGCACCTACAAAGCACACAACCGAACCAACTGAAAGGTCGATGTTACCACCTGTTAAAATACATAAAAGCATACCAGTTGCTAAGATAAATACGTATGCGTTCTGTGAAATCAGGTTTGAAACGTTCATAGGTAAGAGGATTGATCCACCTGTACCTATTGTGAATAATACTAAAACCAAAATCAAAACAATGATCATGGTGTACTTTTTAATAAAGTCTAAAACTTTTGAAGATGTCATGATTTTTTCCTCCCTTAACCAGCTTTAATGATATGTGACATGATAGATTCCTGAGTAGCATCCTTGGCATCAAGTTCAGCCACCATCTTACCTTCATTCATAACATAGATTCGATCACACATTCCTAATATTTCTGGCATTTCCGAAGAAATCATGATTACTGATTTTCCTTCAGCTACCAACTGGTTCATAATACAGTAGATTTCATATTTAGCACCTACATCAATACCACGTGTAGGCTCATCAAGTATGAGAACATCCGGATTAGTAAACATCCACTTAGCAAGCAATACCTTCTGCATGTTTCCACCAGAAAGATTACCTACATTCTGCTCAACTGAAGGACACTTAATTGCAAGCTTTTCTCTGTATTCCTGTGCAACCCCGTACTCTTCGTCTGCATCAATCTTTCCGCCCTTAATTAATGCTTTTAAGTTAGCCAAAGAAGTGTTTTTCTTGATTGAATTAGAAAGAATAAGTCCATTTCCTTTTCTATCTTCTGTTACATACGCTAGACCATGATTAATAGCTTCTGATACGGTGTTAAATTCTACATTTTGTCCGTCTAGAACAAGTTCACCAGAGATTCTATCTCCGTAGCTCTTACCAAATACACTCATGGCAAGTTCGGTACGTCCGGCACCCATAAGTCCTGAAATACCTACTATCTCGCCCTTACGAACGTTCATGTTTACACCATCGACAACTTTTCTTTCGCCATAAACCGGGTGATAAGCTGTCCAGTCTTTAATCTCAAGCTTAATATCGCCGATATTCTTTTCTCTCTTAGGGAATCTATCTGCGATTTCTCGTCCAACCATTCCCTTAATAATACGACTTTCTGAAAAATCATCGACCTTTTTGTCCAATGTTTCGATTGTACAGCCATCTCTGATAACAGTAATCTTATCAGCAACATAAGATATTTCGTTAAGTTTATGAGAAATAATGATTGAAGTAAGTCCTTCTTTCTTGAACTTAAGCATAAGTTCAAGTAAAGCTCTTGAATCTTCTTCGTTAAGTGAAGCTGTAGGCTCATCCAAAATCAAAAGCTTAGCATGTTTAGCTAATGCTTTTGCAATTTCAACTAACTGCTGTTTACCTACACCTATATCTTTAATCAGAACCTGTGGCGTTTCCTTAAGGCCTACCATTTCTAAGTATTTTGCCGCAAGCTCATTCGTTTCATTCCAATTAATTTTAAGACTATTTCCTCGCTCATTTCCTAAGAACATGTTTTCACCAATGGTCATGTATGGAATAAGAGCAAGTTCCTGATGAATAATTACAATCCCTTTTGATTCGCTGTCTTTTATGGTGTTAAACTGACATACCTCGCCATCATAGATAATGT
Organism: Lachnospiraceae bacterium; assembly: GCA_045639565.1. GTDB lineage: Bacteria > Bacillota > Clostridia > Lachnospirales > Lachnospiraceae > UBA1258. The sequence continues at coordinate 66,895 of JAZUDH010000031.1, read as the reverse complement.
CACCTTCGTATGTTCCATAAGGATAAATACCGCTTAAGACATTCATCAAAGTTGATTTACCAGCACCATTCTCACCTACCAGTGCGTGAATTTCGCCTTCTTCAACCTGCAAATTAACGTTACTAAGTGCTTTAACTCCGGGGAATGTTTTGGTTATGTTTTTCATTTCCAATAATATTTTAGCCAATTGTATTCCTCCTCTTTTCAAACAATCCTATTCTTTTTCAATATCCCTTTTAAGATAAGTAGGCGGGACTAAAGCCCGCCTGCTTAAATGTTATAAAAATGAGAAATTACTTTAACTGATCTTCTGTATAGTATCCAGAGTCGATAAGTAACTGCTTGTAGTTGTTAACGTCAGCAAATACTGGCTCGCAAAGGTATGAAGGAATAACGCCTGTACCATTGTCGTATGTAGTTGTATCGTTAACAGGTGCGTTGCCACCCTTTAAGATAGCATCAACCATTTCTACTGTCTTAGCTGCAAGAGTACGTGTATCCTTGAAGATTGACATTGACTGCTTGCCAGCGATCATGTTCTTAACTGAAGCGATATCACAGTCCTGACCTGTTAAGATAGGATACTTTCCTGTGTAGTTAGCTGCAAGTGAGTTAGCAACACCAAGTGCTGTAGAGTCATTAGAAGCTAAAACTGCATCAAGTACTGTTCCATCAGCGTAGTTAGCTGCGATAATTGCATCAAATCTGTTCTGTGCATTTTCTGTTGACCAGTTAGCTGTAGCAACTTCGTCGAATGCAACCTGACCAGACTTAACAACGAGCTTGCCCTGATCGATGTATGGCTGTAAAACTTCCATAGCGCCACCGAAGAAGAATCTAGCGTTGTTGTCACCAGGGTCACCAGTGATTAATTCGATATTGAAGGGGCCAGCTGCTGTATCTAAGCTAAGCTGATCACGGATGTATTCACCCTGCTTTGTACCAACCATCTTGTTATCAAATGTTGCGTAGTAAGAAACAGCGTCAGAGTTCATGATAAGACGGTCATATGCGATAACCTTGATGCCTTTTTCTTTGGCCTGAGCTAATACTGTTCCAAGAGAGTCTCCATCGATTGAAGCGATAACTAAGATCTTGCATCCTGAAGAAATCATGTTTTCAATCTGAGAAACCTGTGTTGCGATGTCGTTAGAAGCATACTGAAGGTCTACTGTGTAGCCAGCCTTTTCAAGCTGTTCCTTCATGTTAGAACCATCCTGGTTCCATCTCTGGAGATCCTTAGTAGGCATTGCTACACCAACTTTGTCTCCGCCATTGCCGCCCTTAGCGCCACAACCTGCAAAGCAAGCTGCTACCATTGTAAGAGCGAGTAACAAAGCTAAAATTTTTCTTTTCATTTTGTTTCCTCCCAAATAAAGGTATTTGTTGTTACATGCTTAATGTAACACAACTCATTAGTAAATATTTTTTACGCATCTTGATATTTTTTTTATCTTTCTAGAAAAAAATAGACCATATTGGAATTTTTTGTTCCTAATATGGTCTACCGCAATATTTTCCCTTTACATAACTAATTATCCACTACATTTAGATATATGTCCTCTTTAGAGTGGAATCCACTACTAACTATAACATCATTCATATTTGATGCATCAACAGCTACCGGTGTTAATCCTATGTATGGAATATCGTAAGTTCCGTCATTGATGCTTGTAACGTCATCCCCAGATATTTGTGCCCCTGAAGCTAAAGCAATTGCACATTCCGCTGCTCTTTTAGCAAGCTTTTCAACCGGTTTATACACAGTCATTAGCTGTGTATTTTCAACAATTCGCTGGCAAGCATCAAGATCAGCATCCTGTCCTGTTACTAAGATGTTTCCGGCTAGTCTGTTTTCAGCAAGAGCTCTTACTACCGAACTTGCAAGATTGTCATTTCCGCACATGATAGCATCAGCCTGATTAATTAATTCAAGATTATCATAAACGTATTCACCTGCAAGTTCAGCTCTCCATCCGTCACAATGCGCTGTGTCTAAAATATTCATTCCTTTTTCATCGCATACTTCTAAAAATCCGCTCTCAACAAGTGGCACGTTGCTATCAAGAGGTGAACCGCCTAGCATGACAACATTTTCAACCTTAGGAGTCGCACTTGCTAAAGCTTCACCCATCAGCTTTCCTACTTCTTTGTTGTCAAAAGAAATGTATAAGTCAACATTGGCATTAGAAACCAGACGATCATATGCTATTATCTTGATTCCTGCATCTTTAGCTTTTTGTACACTGTCCTTTAATGCATCTGAATCTATACAGATGATAACAATTACGTCTACCCCTCGTTTAACAAAATAGTCTATTTGCTCTTTTTGCTTTAATATTTCCCCATTGGCATTTTGAACGTTGACTACTGCTCCTAGTTCCTTGGCTGTTGACACAAAAACATCTCTGTCTCTTTGCCAGCGCTCGATTACAAAAGAATCAAAGCTCATTCCAATTTCTATTTTATCAGAACTTGAATTCATAGAAATTGTCTCAGACTCGGTCTTAACACCACATGCTGATGCCAGCGTTAGTAGCGTAGCCAGCATAATAGCCATTGCCTTTTTCATTTATTTACCCTCTCTGTATTCAGTAGGTGTTACACCTACCACCTTCTTGAATAGCTTACTAAAGTAATTAGGATCAGAATATCCTGCCTTTGTTGCTATTTCCTTCATTGATAACCCAGTAGAAGCAAGCAGTTCTTTGGCCTTTTCTACTCTAAGATTTGTAAGATAATCAATAAAGTTAACCCCTGTACTTTCTTTAAATATCCTACTTAAATAGTAAGAACTTATGTTAACCTCTCTGGAAACATCATCGAGATTAATATTTTTAGTATAATTGCTTTCTATGTATTTTTTAGAAGCTGCAATAACATCATTAGAGCTTTCATCGCGCTTAGTATTTATAGCGCTACATGAGAATATGATTCTGTCTCTGAACCAATTCCATATATCTTCAGAAGAACTAAGACTCATTATTGTAGGAAGATAATCCCTCCTATCCTGTAGTCTATATGTCATACCGCCACTCTCATATGCAAATTTTTCAGCCCTTAGTGAAAACTCGAGGACTTTAAGTTTAGCATCCATAATATCTTGAGTAATGACCCACTTGAAATAGTCAAGTCCTGCTTCAACAGCAGCATCCGTTCTTCCTTTACTAACTTCGTCAAAAAACTTATTTTCAAGCTCCACCGGATAATCATCTGAATATGCGCATCCTATCGGAAGATCATCGGCATGAGCTATTGTGTTCTTAGTCATAACTAGTGCGTCGATGGCTTCTTTGTATGATTCTTCTAGCTTTCTAAGCTCCTTGACTCTTCCAAAACCTATTCTAAACTTAATATCAGTTCTTGATACAAGCTTATCAACAAGCTCCCTTGCCTCTTCTATATATGAAATTCGTTCATTATAATCAAGTGTATCCTTATCATATTCTACTAAAACTGCTATTTTGTTGCCCATTACGCTTCCTACATAGCAATGAAAATATTCCTTTAGCAGCTCTCTGATATCTTTATAGTTTTTCTGAAGCTTAACGCCTGTTCCAACCGCGTTAGTCATGTGATTACCATCAATAGAATCACCACATACGAGTACCATCATAAAGCCATTCTGATGAGAATACTCAAGCATCGTTTTATAATTTTCAATGTCTTCATCAAAATGTTCATGAAACAAAATGTTAGAGATAAATCCGTTTTCTATAATAGGAACTACAGTCTCTAGCTTTTCTCTTACCAATAGCTCATTAGACCTTTTATCTCTTGCTAAGGTTACCATACTCATAGCTTTTGTAAGGGTTTCAACCATTTTGTCACGATTCATAGGTTTTGTGATATATTCGATGGCCCCAAGCTTCATTGCTTCCTGAGCATAATCAAACTTATCATATGCAGACATTACAATAAAAATCACGTTATTGTTAGTCTTCCTAATTTCTCGCATTGCGTCAATACCATTAATACCAGGCATCTGAATATCCATCACTGCTATATCTGGTCTAAAGCTTTCCGCCAGTTCAATAACATTTCGTCCGGTTCTGGCAAATTCAATTTCACATTCACCAGGAAATTCCTTATTAATTATGAATCTAAGGGAATCAATCACTATACCCTCATCATCAGCAAGCATAATTCTAAACACGTTGCTCCCCCTTAATCTCTAGATAAATTGTGAAATTAGAACCCTTTCCAGGTCCCTCACTTTCAATGCTCATAACATCATCTGAGCCTTCAAATAGTTTAAGCCTAGCCATAACATTGTCCATACCTACGCCATTTGAATGTTCTTTCTTTTGCCCTATCGGTTTTCCATTCATAAGACAATCTATCGTTTCACTAGTCATGCCTTCCCCATTGTCTGAGATGCTTATACAGGCCGTATTATCCAGTCTGTATACTCGCATTTTGATTAAGCCTTCTCCTAGCATCTCATGAATTCCATGGCTTACACAGTTTTCTACAATTGGCTGTAAAATCATGCTGGGCATGTTCACACTTAGTAAAGTTTCATCAATCTCTTTTTCGTAGTGAATATCACCAGAAAATCTAACATTCAAAATGTATATATAGTTATCAACAAGTTGTAGTTCATCTCCTATTGTAACGTTGTGGTCCCCTTTTTTTACATTGTACCTAAAAAAATCAGCCATAACCCTGATATATTCATTGGTTCTGTCAGCTCCCTCCATCATCGCAAGCTGTGCACCGGCATTTAACGTATTAAACAGGAAATGCGGATTTATCTGGGCTTGTAAATATTTAAGCTGTGCATCTTTTAAATGAGCTTCCATTGTAAGCTCCTTTTCAATATGCTTTTGCTCAAGCTCGGCATTCTCAACCATTTTCTTGATATATTCCTGAATGCTTAATACCATCTTGTTAAAGGCTATTGTAACAACACCAATTTCATCTTTAGTAAATACCGGCATAGGTTCAATATCAAAATTACCTCTGGCAACTTCATCGGCTTTTAAAGTTAGCTCCTTTAAAGGAGAAATAATTGCGCCAGTGAGCTTAGCAATCAATAATGCATTTACAAATACAACTGCAATCATGATAATGTTACCCATTGTTTCAAATATCTTAAAGGTATTAATCATTTCACGGTAAGATTCTGAGTTTTCCTTGAACTGCTCATTGTTAACGCTATAAATATAGTTACTAAGATATCCATACTTTTTAGTTGCATTTTCATAGTACATCCTGTACTTTTCTACATTTCGTCCACGCTTTGCTTCGATTGTCTGTTCAGTTTCCTCTAGATACTTAGCTGACATATTCTTGATAGAGCGTTCCATTCGAAACAATGGTTTTTCACTAATTTCAGCAGGAAGTGAATCAGCCAGTCTAGACAAAATATCTATGTTTCGATAATAGTTTTCCAAAGAATCACTCGTCTTAGTATCAAGATATTCTTTCATACTGTCCTGAACACTGTTAAGGGCGGCATTTAGTTCGTTTAGCTGTATATTAGCTTGATAAACTGAATCAATCTGATTCGAAATATTATTGATACCGGCTAAAAGAATAAAATTAATCAAAAGAACAAAAAAGTTAACTATCAAAGCAATACCCATCATTTTGCTCTGTAGGGGGAGGTTTCGAATTTTATTTTTCATCCTGTTTCCTCCTAATGTAATAGTCAACATTGTTCTTTCTAACCACAGAAATGTCTCCTACAAAATACTGAGAAGTATTCCCAAGTTCATAGTATTCAGAAAGCGCATCTATGCAGTACTCTCCTAACTGATTAGCATCAACCGAAACCGATGCATAGATAACATTTCTCTCTATAGCTGTTAAAATAGCGTTTGAATCATAATACCCAAGTATTGTAATGAGGCCCACCTGGTTATAATCTACAACGGCCTGATACAAGCATGTAGTATCTATTTCATTTAGACACACAATAATATCCGGAAGTTCATCAGATCTTTTCATGAAGATGTTTCGCACGGATTCCTCTACAGAAAAGCTATTTGAAGGATCTACATAAAAAGTATTTACAGCTATAGGGGCATGCTTAGAGGAATTTTCAAGGTTCTCCTTGTCTATAACTTCCTGAATAGCTAGTGTTAAGACATTTTGAGCAGAATTTTCAGTGCCCTGATCAATTAGCACCATTGCATTGATAGTATCTTTACTGTATTTCTTGTCTTTTACTACATCAACTATAAGATTTCCATACTCTTTACCAAGATTGTACATCGCAATGCCTACAAAGCTTAATCTCATAGAATTAGCGTTATCCTGAAACAAAGTGACAACAGGAATGCCATTTTCATAGGCACTATTTATAAGCCTTGTCATATTTTCACCTTCTTCGGCGGACAAAATGATGCCATCAAAACCAGAGTCGATTGCAATTTCCATTAATTCTTCTTTGGAGTAGTTTCCAGAAAGGGTATCCTGGAGCATATCGACGTATGCTCCTTTTGAAGACGCGCTATTAAGCGCAGATTTATAGACAGACTGCCACAATGAAGTACTAGGATCGTCCGCAATAAAGCAATAGTTTTTTTCATAGGTTACCGACTTTTCATCAACACCGATTTTCTTACTATATGAAATAAAATAAGCAATTAATATAACCGACAACCCGATTAAAACTGCAGACAGAAAAAATAGTATTTTTGTGTCAAAGCTTGTTTTCTTATTCTTCATGTAATCCCCTATTAGCTCCAATGCTTTGTAGCATAAAATCTAATCATAACTATAACAAAAAAAGACCAACTGTTAAAGTTAGTCTTTTAAATAAGCCTATATTTCTAATCATTGAGCTTAATTTTTCGCTTTAGTATTTTACGTGGAGCCAAGGATTCTTTTTCGTAAAACCCTTCGAATTCCTCAAGTGACATTCCACTCTCCTTCCAATCTTCTGTACAGCTTTTCTTGTCGTTTCTAAAACGCTGTAGATTTCTATAATAATCATTTATAGCATCTCGCAATACACAACACACATAAACATAAGCATGAATATCACTTTTATCTATTCCTCTGTCTCTTTCAAGTAATTCACACACTTTATCGGGATCACACTCATCTGGCATATATATTCTATCTTCGTCGTATTTATAGCAATATGCAAAACGAGCTCTTACATATGCATGAATCTTTAACTTTTGTACCATAGAAAGGTTATTGTCAATGTCTTGATTAGAAAAAGAGTCAATTGCTTTTTGTATTTTATTTCTTGCTATATCAGCCGGAATAATAACCGATTTATAGTCGATATTATCTCTAATCATTAACAAAACCTCCCATAATAAATGCGAAGTACAAAAGTACTCCGCATTCATTATGAGATCATGCTATTAATTTTTAGGCAACCTTGAGTTAATTCTTTCATTTTTTAAAACAATCGAATAAATCACAACTAGCATAGCTGAACAAAATAGGTATGCATGAAAATATGCGATAACGGCTGCAGGCATAACCAGTGCAATTGCTGTAGCTTGCCCTAATAGAACAAGAGCTAATGCCCCGAGTCCTGGCATATGTGGCTTACGTTTAACCAATCTCACAAACTCAAACACCACTATTGCGATTTCACATAGTGGTAGCATAATAATCATAAAGGTCCTAAGGTATACATCTTTAATAATCTTTCGAATAAGCATCATCGTCTCGATAACAATACTGCCGATCGTATTGTGGATTTTAGAATTATATGCATGCTCTACAAGAGGCATTGAATTTAAATCTGCCCTTCCTATATCCCAGCCTTTATAATAATAATTTTCAATATCGTTCCAGGTACCGTTAATATGAGGTGCTTCTACATATTCAAATTCTCGTATTCCCGCAATACGCAACAGCATGCTAACCTGAGTTTTGGCATAAATGACAGGATTATTAAGCACCATTCTATAATAGGCTCTCATGTATTCACTTGCTGTCTCATCATCACATAAACTCTGATTTATGTCGTCACGACCATTAGCATAATTGAAACGTCGATAGCCCTCCATACCGTAAGCCATTACAAGCTTTTTAGGGACTACCTTTTCTATTGCAGCCAAATCACTTTCAAGTCCTTCGTACTCTTTAAGTACACCATCATTAGCATTCAAAATATTATGCATGGTAGGGAATGAATTAATAAATGAATAATCCTTTCCATAATATTTTTTATCTCCAAGCTTTTGTGGCATCGAAATTGCTACAAAAAACAGTATAAACACAAGCATATGCATTAATGCTTTTTTGAAGGCCTTTCTATAACCTAAAAAGATGAGTGTTGCAAATCCTAAAAATCCTAATATTATACCCTCGCTACGCCATACAGAAATAAATGCACTAAGTAAGGATATTCCAAGTATTTCAGGTATGGTTCTTTCTCTATGGTCAATTATGTCAAATATTATAATGCTCAAATAAAAAACACATAAAATAGCATATTGTTCGGTTCTATATGCGTTGCTTACTAACAAAAACCACTCAGGAACAATGATCATAAGATATCCTATATAAAGACCATGACCTTTAAATAAAGGTGTTGCTTGAGCTCTTACAGATATGTATCCTACCGAAGCAATGAAAAACATCCACTGTAAAAAGGTAATTGCAAATGGATGTGGAAATACCATCATCATTCCAGCATAAACAAAGCTTGAATATGCTGAATGCCAATACTCAGGATAAAATCTCAATGCATATGATAAAGTCACGTAATTATCTTCGCTGGCAGTGAACACTCTAGGCCATGCCATATAAAGCAATACAGCTCCTACAACAAAAATAACAAAATGAATTATCATCATCTTATTAATATGATTAAAAAAGTAAAAAATAACACTCCAAAATATAAAAATAAATATTAAGGCAAAAATCTTACTAAAAATATAGCTTTCTACGAATTCAAAGTTATCAGATATCAGATTGTTTTTAGCGATGGACAAGACTACAGTCCTATCCTTACTAAAATCAAATAATAATCTCTCGTAAAAAAAAGAGGCGATAAAATGAATTCCTATAATAATGTATTTGATTAATCGTTCATGCCCAGTAGGCATATTATTCTTATTGTCCAATATTACTAATCCACTCCGTCATCTTTTCTATAGTAGTAAGTACGTCCATATCGTTTCTTTCAGCAGCAACAATTATGATATGAGTAGTTCCGTCTAAATATAATTGAGCTTCGTCAAGCACATCCTTGTGGAACACAACTGTCGTGCCAAAATTCTTTTCTAAATAAGGAATCATCAGCGTACGATATGAGTCACCAATCACTATTAGCTTATTTATACTTACACCATCCGACTGCGAATAATAGATAGGAATATTCATATAATCAGTTTCGTTTCTATATCCTATCGTAACATCTTCTTTATATGGCAAATAATAATCAATATCCTCAGGATAGGTAGACTTATCAATTCCACCTAAATCAAATAAGTCTCCAGGATTGCTTGGTTCGTCTATTCTAATGTTCAAAGTGTTAGGATTAATAGTTTCAATACCCATTGCATTGTATAAAGCCATAGTACCTATATATGCGCCTACTCGATTCCAGTGAGTATCGTATCTTGAGTAATCCTGCCAGTAACGTCCAGCATACTGAAGTTCAGTTAATGGATAAGTAAATGCCACATCAGTAACTGATTTAATATAATCGGCAAGCTTAGCGTCTCGCTTATATGTATTTTCTAAAGTATATGAAGGCATATATTCTGAGTAAACCTGTTCTTTGGCAGGAGCAATTATAACACCAAAAGAAATGCCTTTTGACTTACACAAATTGCTAAATGTCTGAAGCTTGATGGCGTAATCTTCCATTTCAATTTCATTCATCACATTTGTGCCACGGTAATAGTCAAGAGTACCAAGTCCAGCATAAAATAACCAGTTAAATCGACCTAATATTACATCTGCGCCTACTACAGAAGGTGCCATAAAACTGTCATCAACAAACTTATCGACCCAGTCTCTGGTTTCAACATAACCACAGTCAATACATAAATAATCCTTATGACCATAATGCTCATAATCTGCTGTAACATCATTAGTCATAATAAAATTATGCTCTTTAAGTGCAACCTCCTCACTGTAGCTGCTTGAACAGTTCTCACATACATATTTTCTAACGCCACGTTTAGTACATGTAGACTCGATTTCTTCAACCAAGATATAATTATGTTCCTCAGAAGTACCTGTTTTGTCTTCATTCGTAGTGCCTTGATCTGTCTGAGTATTGCCCTTGTTCTCACCAAACAAATCATCGTAGGCTTCGTTAGAAACTTCCTTAGAGGCGCCCGTTGAGTCCTTTCTAAAAAAGAGGTTTGTCAAAAATGGCTTAATCGCTTTCTGATAAACTCCTTCGATTTTCTGGTCAGTAGACTTATACAATGAAATGACACTGCTTCTAAAAGGTGCACGATCAGCGACATAATTAGATATAATCGTGCCATCCGTCATGACATTATCTTTACTGCTAATGGTGGTAAACTCACGTTTCTCGCCCGTATCATAGTGAAGTTTTTCGTACGTTTCGCTACTAAATATTTTAATTCCAATCCATAAGAGAGTAGGAAGGAATAAAATCATTATAAACAAAAGCGTCTTAATAATTGAATTCTTCATTTTGTGCCTTTATCTTAAAACTGAAAATATATAAATGGATTGTAGGTGGAGCTTACAATCATAACCATCGAAATCATGAATAGAATAATCTGTACCAGCGTTTCAATTCCTCTAAATAACCACTTGATACGCAGATTACTAATCTTCTTTCTAACTAAAGGATAAACAGGTGTCATAAATATGAAACCAAATAGAAGTGCCAAAATAGCTTTAGTCGAAAGGAATGAAAGAATATTGTAGTCTCCTGTTCCCCTACTAAAAAGTTCTTTGACAAATCTAAATGCCTGCAAAATATTATCTGATCTAAAGAATACCCAGCCTAACATCACAAAAGCCATAGAATAAATTCTATTGATAATTTTTACTGGATTGGCTTTTAGTATCTTTCCTAAGAATAACTTTTCAATCACCAGTAATATTGCATACATAAGGCCCCATACCACAAAAGTAAAGTTAGCCCCATGCCAGATTCCTGTCAGTAAAAAAACAACTAGTAAATTACGAATATGCTTAATTTGAGAGCATCTGCTACCACCCAATGGAATATAGACATAATCCCTAAACCAGCTCGATAGTGAAATATGCCAGCGGCGCCAAAAATCCTGTATCGAAGTGGAGATATAAGGATAATCAAAATTACGCTTAAACCTAAAGCCAAACATACGGCCCAAACCTATAGCCATATCTGAGTATCCAGAAAAGTCAAAATAAATTTGCATTGTATAGCATATAAGTGCAAGCCAGGTAATCGAAGCACCCAAACCATCTATCTTTAATGCCCATATCTCATCTGCAACCTTAGCTACAGTATTAGCAATCAGTACCTTTTTAGCAAGGCCATATACAAATGATTCAACGCCAGAAGCGAAAAGACCAACTGATGATTCTCGATTGTCTAACTGATCTTCGATTTCAGAATACTGAACTATGGGACCAGCAACCAGCTGAGGGAAGAATGAAATATAAAGAGCGAACTTTAAAAATGACTCCTGAAGCTTAGCTTTTCCTCTGTAAACATCGCTGATATACGAAATTGATTGAAAAATGTAGAATGAAATTCCAAGAGGCAACACTATATCTACCCAGGAAAGAGTACCTGTTCTAGTAAGTGTTACTATATTTCGAATAGCATAACGCCATTCTTTGTGTTCGATTCCATATGAAATATTTTCTGAAACGAGCACGAATAAATTTAGATATTTAAAGCAAAACAGAATAAAAAGGTTAGCAAAGATCAGCATGATAAATCTGCCTTTACTACCCTTTCCAACTAAAGAAAAAGCTCCAAAATAGTTCACAAATAAGACTGCACCCATCAGTAACAGATAAGCGAAGCCTCCAAAACCATAAAATACCAGTGAAGAAATAAGTAACACTATATTTTGAGCATTACGCTTCTTAGCTGGATTATTATTAAAAATGAGCCCTACTGCCAAATAGCTTACTAAAACAGCTGGCAGAAAGTGCCATATAAAAATGACCGAACTAAATAACATTATGTCTCTCCAAAAGTCATAACATTCCTAAATGAATATCAATTTTAAAAATACTATAATTATTTTAGTGAGATGTAATCTCTCTTAGCTGAAACCTTGGGTTCGTCAGAAACATTAACCTGCTTGCCCTGAAGATACTCTAAAACAACGCTGAACACACCTACAAATATTAGTATGGAAGCAATTAAAGATAAAAACTTTTTCATGGTAATCTCCCCTTATAAAATATCTTTTACAATAGATAACATTATACCACGAAGGTAGTACAAAAAACATTTAATTTTATCTTGAGACTTTATGATGCAACTTTTTGCGTTCATACATATCTGAGTCAGCAAGAACCAGAGCCTTTTCAATGTCTACTACTGACTTAGGCACACACTTAGCATATCCAATACTTACAGTAAGTGGGAATTGTAATTTTCTTTCACTTAATTCACGTGCTATGGCATCATCTATCTTATCAATGAGCTTATCTATATCTCTATTTTGTCTGGTAAGCTTACCTCCGATAAAGAACTCGTCTCCACCAAATCTCGCAATTTGAAACGAATATGGCAATTCCTTTTGTAACACCTCTACTACAATCTTTAATGCCATATCTCCGCTTACATGACCAAACTGATCGTTTATTATCTTCATATGATCAACATCTAAAAGCATTGCAACACTTTCACTTCCAGTTTTAGAATGTTCAATCATCATAGGATATGTATATTCGACACAGCCAACTCGATTGTATGCACCAGTTAACTCATCAGTTACTGACTGGATGCGAATTTTTTCGTAAAGATTATCAAGTAATAATCTGCTGCGTAGCTGCTCAAGCACCATAATCATGTGTCTTGACCATATGTAGCTCTGATTATCGTTAGCAACGTTAAATCCACCTGTAAGAATAGCAAATCCTAATGAATATCCTTCGGAATTAAGAGGTAAAAATACATATGACTTAGGTTCTTCATTGCTATTAGAAAAACTAAACATAGCTTCCTCTTTGCTACATTTAGAAGGCATTTCTCTTTTACCATTTCGGATTTCACATAATACGTCATAAACCTCTGGATGCTCGTCCATTTTCAATGATTCGCCTTGTGAAGAAGGGTTAAAAAACTCAGGATCAACACATATCTTAAAGTCTGGTCCCTCCATATCGTGCTCTCTTTCAAAGAGATTGCAAAAATTATCAAACAATTCTGCCTTGTTTTTAGCTCTTTTAATTGCATTATAGAATAGTCTGAAGTGAGTATCTAATTCAATAGGATCCAGCTGGTTAGTTGCTCCATCTCTGCCAAGTTCAATACTGCTCTTTGCTCTATTTGATTTAGCAACACAGCCACAGCTTCCTCCTGGCACAAATCTGGTTTTCAGAACAGATTTTTCAGGAACCTCTCCACCAGCAATCATGGTAAGAAGCTGAATAAGAGCGATTTTTCCCATTTTACCCCATTCATGATTAACAGAAGTAATAGATGGAACTCTTACCTGTCCTAGTCTAATACAATCATACCCTGTTACCATGACATCTTCAGGCACTTCAACCCCTAAGTCTCTTAAGTAGTTGCAAGCTGAAATAGCCATAATATCATTAGCACAAATAAAAGCATCTGGATAATGATTATTCTCTATACTCCATTTATTAATAATAGGAGGGATCATAACCTTAGCCCAATCTGCGTAAAAAATATTGCCATCTTTAATTTCGATTTTATTGTTTTTACAAGCATCCTTAAATGCTCTAAGTCTCTCCAGGTTCTCAGGATGATCCTCAGGACCACCAATATAGACTAGCTCTTTGGCATCGTGATCCACTATCATGTGATTAACCAATTCATACATTCCTGAATAATTATCAGAAGAAATCGAAGTTATTCCATCCATTTCATATTCGATTGTAATAGCAGGAATATTCACTTGCCTAATAACATTAGAAAAATATTCAATTTCCTGTGGAGAATTAAATGAATTGGCAAGCAAAATAACCCCATCAAAATCCCTTAAGTCAGGAAGTTTGAAAAAGCTTACTTCAGCAATATTAGTATGTTGAATATCGTCTTGAATTGAAAAATTAATAAATGAAAAAACATCTACATCAGAAGCTTTAGCAATGCTCATAACGCCAGAAAGTACTTCCTGGACGTATTCACCGCCCCAACCGCCTGAAAATAATGCGATTCTTTTCTTCATAAATTAAGTGCCCCCCATGGACTCCGTGTTTTGGTAACATAATTATCGCACATTTTTTAGTAAAAATACTAGTCAAAAAATGCGAATTGTCCTCAGATAGTGTTAATTTTGACTAATTTTAAAAAACTTCGCCTGCATACCTAACTGTTTCCATCGCGTCTTTGGCGTATTTATCGGCACCTATCATATCAGCATATTCTTTAGTAAGAACAGCGCCTCCTACCACAACCTTAGTATCAAGATTAGCTTTCCTAAGTAGTTTGATAGTCTCTTCCATTGCAGGAACAGTTGTTGTCATAAGTGCACTAAGCCCTACAAGCTTAATATTGTGTTCTTTTACAGCATCAACAATTCTTTCCGGCTCAACATCTTTTCCAAGATCATAAACTATGTATCCATAATTTTCGAGTAATGCCTTAACAATGTTCTTACCTATATCATGAATATCTCCCTTAACTGTAGCAAGCACAATCTCGCCCTTACTTTCAACCTGTGTTCCGTCAGCCTTTATCTTGTCAGCAATAACTTCAAATGCTGACTTAGCGGCATCGGCTGCCATCAGTAGCTGTGGCAAGAAAACTGTTTTCTTTTCAAAGCCCTTTCCTACTATATCAAGTGCAGGAATCAAACAATCATCAATAATCCTGACAGGCTCTGTCGATGCAAGATACTCCTTTGTAATCTGTGCTGATTTTTCCTTTAATCCTTTTACTACAGCTTCAATTAGTGGATCTTTAGAGGCATTGGCTTCCTTTTCATTAGTGTTTACTAAATTGGTAACAGCAGCGCTCGTTTTGGCAGGTAAATTCGACGCATATTCAATGTATTTCGCACAATTTTTATCGTATGCATATAACGCACAAAATGCGTGATATGCACTCATCATATCTTCAGATGAAGGATTCATAATGGCAGCATTCAAACCGTTCATCATGGCAAGGGTAAAAAAAGAAGAATTGACAAGTTCTCTTCTGGGAAGTCCAAATGAAATATTAGAAACCCCTAAGCTTGTCTTTCCATTGTATCTTTCTTTAATAAGCTTAAGTGAATCAAGAGTAACCATAGCCGACATAGGTTCTGCACTTATGCTCATAGCTAAAGGATCGATGATAATGTCCTTAGGCTTTATTCCATATTCTGAAGCTCTTTTATAAATCTTATCTACGATTGCAAGTCTGCCATCAGCAGTTTCAGGGATACCGTCTTCATCAATCGTAAGCGCAACACATAATCCACCATATTTCTTAACCAAAGGAAATACAGCGTCCATAACTTCAGCCTTGCCATTTACAGAATTAATCATCGCTTTTCCGTTATATTGCCTAAGTGCATTCTCCATAGCTACTATATCTGTAGTATCAATCTGCAAAGGAAGATCGGTTACTGCCTGAAGTTCATATACAACCTCAGACATAAGTTTAGGTTCGTCTATCTCAGGAAGTCCGACATTTACATCAAGGACATCAGCCCCTTTATCCTGCTGTGTGAGCCCTTCTTGTAAAATGTAATCTATATTATGGTCTCTTAACGCTTGTTTAAATTTACTTTTGCCTGTAGGATTGATTCGTTCACCGATAAGTATAGGCTTTTTGTCAAACAAAACCGCGTGAGTATACGAAGTAATCATTGTATGATTCTTTTCAGTTATCTCAACGGCTTTTAAGTTACTAACCTTTTCTCTAGTTGCCCTGATATGATCTGGTGTGGTTCCACAGCAACCGCATAGTATTCTCACGCCAAGCTTAGTCAGGTTATACATTGAATCAGCAAACTGTTCTGGTCCTACATCGAATACCGTCTTACCGTTTTCACTTCTGGGAATTCCTGCATTAGGGCAACAAACAACAGGAACTGAAGCATACTCGCATAGTTCCTTGACTACGTCATATAAGTCATCAGGTCCCACACTGCAATTTACTCCTACTGCATCTACGCCTAGACCTTCAGCCACTGCAACAACAGTTTTAGGATCGGCTCCAGTCAAAAGCTTTGCACTTTTGTCAAAAGCACAGGTGAGAATTACAGGAAGCTCTGTCGTTTCTTTTGCAGCGAGTACTGCAGCCTTGGCCTCATATATATCATTCATGGTTTCAATCAAAACAAGATCGACACCAATTTTTGTTCCTATTTCAATTGTCTTTTTAAAAATGTCTACGGCACTTTCAAAAGAAAGATCGCCTAATGGTTTAAGCAGCTTACCTAGAGGCCCTATATCAAGAGCAACATAATGTGGATTAGTATTACCTTCTTCTTCGGCTCTTTTAATAGCAGCTCTTGCATTGCTAATTGCCCCTGAGATGACGTTATATAAAGACAATTCTCCTTCATCTGAATATTTCAATGAGTTAGCGCCAAATGTGTTGGTTTTTAAAATATTAGCTCCGCTCATAATATAGCTATAATGAAGATTTTGTATAACATCACTATGCAAAACATTCCAGGTTTCAGGTAGTTCACCAGCTTTTAAGCCATTGGCCTGTAATATAGTACCGCATCCTCCTTCAAAGAAGGTAAAACCACTATTGATTGTATCTAAAACATTTCTCATGATAATCCCACAGCTTTCTCTCCCACTTACTTCGTATCCTAGATTTTCTCAATTCCTATTAGAGCCGTTACTGACTTTTCAGGAGACATAATCAAGGAATCATTTAGCGTTATTCCTGCATTTTTTTCAGGAGCCAGTACACTAAAAAGTCCCTTTTGGTTAGAAAGATCATAGTCTCCAAATCCAGGACTATATCTTACTCTCAGTTTTTCATCGTTTAGTGAAGCTTCTTTAGCCAGCTTTTCAACAAGATTTTCAACAAAGCATTCAACATAGGTTGCACCAATTGCCTGCAAAATAGCTGCTTTTGCCATAGATGATACTCTTGCTTTTATCATCTGCCTGTCAAACGGCGCTCCTATAGTAGCAGCTATCATATATATACTCTTACATCCTTTTAGATTAAGGGTAAGATGCCTACTTACAATCTCGCCGTAGGGAAGCAAAATTCTATTATCGTCATAGGTTTCTATGTCAAAGCGCCTGTAGCAAGCCCTTGGATTAATATGCTTTCTTACTTCAGTAATCATAGGCTTAATCAATTCCCGGTCAGTCATAGTTATGTCAACCTTACTGTATCCAAGGTATCTCAAAACCTCATTTTCGTCTATGCAAAGCTCATCAGCATTTATAGTATATGTAATTATAGGATAATCCATTTAATCCACCTTTTTGCATGAAGGAATAATCTCAGACAGATTATTCTGAAGTTGAATTGCAACATCTGGTTTGTTCATTGTATAAACATGGATATTATTAATTCCGCTAGCAATCAAATCAATAATCTGATCAGTAGCATATGCAAGTCCTGCCTGTCTCATAGCTGATGGGTTGTCTTTAAATTTATCAAGAAGCTGAACAAATCTGTATGGCAGGAATGCTCCCGATAATTTATGAATACGTTCCATCTGTTTGGCATTAGTAACAGGCATAATACCTGCAACAACAGGCACATTTACTCCTGCACTTCTAAGCTTATAAAGATAATTAAAGAACACATTATTGTCAAAAAACATCTGAGTAGTTAAGAACTCACATCCAATATCTACTTTCTTTCGAATATTCTCAATATCAGCATAGCTATTATAGCTTTCCGGATGAGTTTCCGGATAACATGCTCCACCTATGCAAAAGTCGCCATGCTCCTTGATTATAGGAATTAGCTCACTTGCATGTTTGAATGTCCATGCATTAGTATCTTCAACGCCCTCTGGTAAGTCACCACGTAAAGCTAGGATGTTTTCGATTCCAACGTTCTTAAGATTTTCAAGCTGTATATCTAATCCTTCTTTGGTAGCATTAACACAGGTTAAATGAGCTAAGCTTGTAACCCCTCTTGCATTCACACCAGCAGCGATTTCGGTAGTAAGCTTGCTTGTGCCACCACCTGCGCCATAGGTTACACTCATAAAATCAGGCTTAAGCATCGCTATATCGTATGCCGCCTTAGAAACCTTTTCAAATTGATCATCGGTTTTAGGGGGAAATACTTCAAAAGAAAGAGTAGGTTCTCCACTCTTAAGGATATCTGATATTTTCATTGTCATGTCCTCTTCCTATTTTTACATTGCTAGGATTATAACATCTTTAGCGCGTTAAAGCCATACAATAGATGTGAAAAATCCCTCGCATTTTGGGGAACACGAAGGATTTTTCTAAATTTATAGAGTTGTATTATGATATTTAGCGAGAATACACTACCTCAGCCGTAACAGAAATGTTTATAGGCAGTTCGCCCATTATGTTACAAAAAGTCGATTCTAAGTTTTCAAAGAAAGCCTTGTTTTCTGTATCAATGCTTAAATGTAAAGTTTCCGCGTCTTCCTTGAAATATCCATTCATATAAAGGGATTCTACAATATATTTGAATGCAACCTCAACGCTAAGTCCTACTATATCTGATTCATCTAAAATCGTATCAAACATTTCATCCTTACTAAAGCCCACAACATAAAACTCTTCGTCTAAGGAAAGCCTCAATTTAGAATCAATATCAATATAGATTCCTGCTTTTTCACTCTCTATAAGCAATCTTTCATCGGACTTTTCTGCTCCATTCGCATACTCAGCATCTTCAGTACCTGCATCCATTAAAACCTCATTACATATCTGCATCTTAGGAGCATTTTCTTCAGATACTGCCGCTTCTGTCATTGCAGCGGCAGGCTCTTCGGCGCATGAATCGTTAGCTGGCGCTGACTTAGCATTAAATCTTAAGCTACCACTTCCAGTCTTTACCACGAAAACGAATATTAACACAGCTGCAGCCAAAGAACATACAACTGCTAAAGAGCTTGAAATTTTTTTATATCTTGAAATAGGTGTAACTACCACCTCTTCATCTAGCATATCCGTAGCTTGAATCTTTTCTTTTATGTTATCTAATATATCTGGTGTACTTGTCTCATACGAAGAGACTATCTTGTTTTTTAGTTCGTTATTCATTTAAGCCTCCTCAACCATTTTCTGAAGCTTTCTGATTGCTCTATTGTATCTTGATAGAACTGTTGATAGTGGTTTTCCTAAAAGCGTTGCAATTTCTTTGTGTTTTAAGCCTGATACTATATGAAGAACAATTATTTCTTGCTCATCAGGATTAAGCGTCTGCATAAGCTGTTTTAAAAACTCATTATTAACAATTTCTTCATCAAACCTACCCTCCATGGGAGTTTCCTGAAAAGAGTCGTCGTAATCTGTAAATCTAGAGTTAATCTGAAATCTTCTGATTGATAGATTTGTAATAATAGTAAATATCCAGGCTAAAGGCTTACCTTGAGGGGTATACCTTTTAGCATATTTATATATCTGCACAAACGTATCCTGCATTATATCTTCAGCGTCTCTAGGGTTCTGGCATTTAGAAAGCGCATATGAATAAACATCGGTTTTAATGAGTCCATAAAGCTCATCAAGCGCCCCCATGTTACCCTCACTCAGTCTATAGATCAATTCCTCAATACGTTCATTTTTCGAAAAGATTTCACTTTCCGATAGTGCACAACAAAATATCATTTACAACTCCTAATCCCGGGACTTAGCAGTTTCCCCTGCCTGCTACATAACAGTAACAATTTATCTTAACTAATTATTGCACGATTTGAAAACTTTTAGTAGAAAAGAAAATTTTTTTATTAATCCGACAAAAAAGAAAGAACCCTTAACTTTAAGTTAAGAGTCCTTCCCTTTTCAATTCTTCCTCTTTATTACCTGAGTAATAATAACAACTAATACAATAGCTAAAAGAGAAATGCCAAATACCAGTAATAGCTGCTTTGTCTTACTACTGTTATCAGTAGCAACACCTTGTGACGCATCAGCCTCTGAAATAGCTTCTCCTGTTAATTCATCAGAAGATCCTGAAGTAATAACCTCAGATTCGCCTACAACACTTGATTCACCCATTTCTGATTCGTCAATCATTTCGATTGAGACATCATCAATATAGAACACATCTGTGCCAGTACCTACAAAGTAAGCAGTCCAGTCTTCTTGCATTTTATTAGGGAGTTTTACGTAGAGTGTGTACTTACTCCATTCGGTGCCAACTGTGCCGGTTACTTTTACATCGTCCATTCCCACGATGCCAAGTGTAATATCTTCTGAAGACTTAGAGCATACATAAGCAGTAATCTTAAGTGCCAAGCCATTGTATTTCTTTATATTTAAATTAGCTGTATCCTTTTTAATGTAACCTGGATCAACTTCAAGTGAATTTCCATTTTCAACGCCTACTGTGTGATTAACTCTGGCTTTTCCAAGTTTAGTAGGGCTAAAGCCTAATGAAGTAGGTTCAGCCAGATTTTTTTCACCATTTTTTTCAAAGGGTTCAAAATCAATAAAGGAATCCTTTAATACACCTGCATCTTCGTCAACAGAGCCATAAACAAATGCCTTTATTAACGAAGGATAAATCATTGAACCAGTCTTACGATCAAGATATGCATGGCACTCGCCACCACTCTTTCCGTTATGTCCGTTATCCCATACAACTGCAGGAACATTGTATTCTGATGCTTTGTTGCCAAAGAAAGCAAACCAGGCTTCTCTTGCAGATAAGTTATCATTAGTATTAGTAATACCACATTCACCAATTACAACAGGAATGCCCTTACTAAGGAATGTCGCCTGAATATCAGTAAACGCCTGAGTTATGCTACTAGTGTCCGCACTATTTTTAGGATTGAATTCTGACTTATTATCCGAAAGACATAAATCATAAGGATTATAGCAGTGAGTTGAAATAATAATATTATCGTATGCTACGCCATCATGTTCTGGAATTACTACTTGTCTTAATACATTTCCTGAACACTGAGCTGCATATGAAGGGATCATTAGTCCTCTTTCACCATTATGCCCTTTACCATTGTTTCTCACTGTTTCAACAAATACTTTATTAAGGTAATTTAAGTTTTCATAGCAGGTAGCATTACCAGTCCACTCATAGCTTGCACCTTCATATCGAGGTTCATTCATTCCTTCAAAAATCAGGTGCTGATCATACTCTGCGAATTCTTCAGCAATCTGAGCCCATACCTGAGATAGTTCTTTGGCCAATGTCTTAGGATCATTTTCAAGATTGCTGCTATTTACCCAGGCTTCATGATGAACGTTCAAAATAATGAACAATCCTTCATCATATGCCATATCTACAATTTCATGAACACGCGCCATGTATTCTGGCTTAATCTTATATCCATCATTAGTATCAATGTAGTTATACCATGTTGTAGGAATACGAATAGTTGTAAATCCTGCTTCCTTGACTCCATGAATAAGTTCTTTATTTACTATAGGATTTCCCCAAGCAGTTTCATGTGTAAGAACATCGTCCTTTTTTCCACCTATTGAGTCAAGGGTGTTACCAAGGTTCCATCCCTTTCCCATCATGTGTGTAATATCCATTGCACTGATACCGGTTAATTCATCAGCTGCATATGAATACTCTGGCATTAACACAACAACAAGTACTAATGTCAATAAAGCGATAATGCCTGCTATTATTTTCTTAAATTGTTTCATCTAGTTTCCTCCCAATTAATAGATTTGAGACCTTAATACTATATCATATTAGTCCAAATCTATTAATCGGTTTTTATATTTTTATTCTATTACTTCAAAAGTCAAGCTCTTTAACATGATGTCACAGGGATTTTCTTCATCCTTGTAATAAATCATAATAATAAGCTTCTTGAAATCTTCAGTCTCAATAACCCAGTTTGAAGGAGTGCCTGAACCATCAACATCTATCTGACCAGAAGGTATCCAGCCAGAATAATCAGCATGAGCTTGTGCTACTATCTCTCCACCAAACCATGAATCAGACTGTAAAACAGCAGTTGCTCTTACTTTCTTGCCTACATATTCACTAAAATCGTATGGTTCTGGATCTAAATCAATCTTCCACTTTGAACCATATTCATCAGTCAGGTTTTTTAAAGCATTTTTCGAAAGAAGTACTTTTTCAGTCGCTGGCGCAACAATGTCAACTTGCACCTCCTCTAACTTAAGATTACTAATCTTAATAGCGCTTGGCTTAGTGTCATCCTTCCACCAAATCTGAATTACTGGCTTTTTAAAGTCATTAATTATACATTCGACATCTTTACTTTCGCCTGCTGAAACTTCAAATTTCTGATCATCAGAAGGTTCATTCCATGAATAGTTTGCGCCTGACAATCCTGTAATACATCCGCTAAATCCACTGTTAGACGATACTGTAGCAGTAAACTTAACTGTCTTTCCTTCAAACTCAGCAAAGTTAAGAGCGCTTGACAAATCAACATCCCAGTTTGTGTTGTTATTGTTATTCTTTTCTGCATTAGCAGCTAATACTACTGTGCCTTCTTCTATATCTTCAGGCTCATCGAAAGCTTCTGATTCATCGAAGAACTTAATCTTACTTACTACGATTTCCTGAGGGTTAACCTCGTCTCTTGCTAAAATCTGAACTACAGGCTTTTTAAAGTTTTCAATAACGCATTCAAAATTCTTTGTTCCACCTACGCCATCAGTAAATTCTACAAAGTTTCCGGCTGTAGGGTTATTCCACGACCAAGGATTGTCAGGAAGATCAGAAAGACCTGTTACCTGAGCCTTGAAATCTGCGTCAGAACTAATTGTACATGTAAATCTAACTTTCTTGCCGATGTATTCACTAAAGTCAACTACGCTTGATAATTCGAGATCCCATATACCATCACCATTCTTAGGTGCATCTACATCTACTACATATGTTACAAAATCGCCTATACCAGGATTATTTCCATTATCAAGATCAACCTTTTCAACCGAATATGAAACATTAGTAATTGTGATATCATGAGGAACATCAATTGTAGCATCAGCGGTTGTACCTAACGAGAAGTTAAATACACAGTCCCCGTCATCTTTTGTAACCTTAAAGGTACTGCTAACATGTTTTGCTTCGTTAGCCTTTAAAGCCACATCCTCATAATAATAGGTATCCCAGTTTCCACCGTTATGCTGAATCATACTCTTAACTGTACGGTCGATTGTCGAAACAATGTCGTATTCAACCTTATAGGTAGTACCCTTATTAAGGCTTACTGGTTTTTTAGTATACTGAACATGCCAGTCTTCGGTGCCTGTATTTTTAATGCTAAACTTTACACCATTAGCTACTGCTGCAATTGCACTTGTATGAGTGCCTTCATGGTCATATCCGCTCCATCCATCTGGAAGTGTAGGAGCTACAGCAGCTCCACTCTGCCAAACAGGAATATATACACTTGAATCTTTTACAAACTTTACATCACTTATACTTATAGTAGATGCAGGAGTATGCGATCCTTCGATTTTACCCATTGAAATCATTAAAACAGCGTCATTATTGTCAGCAAGTTCATTATAAAACTCTACACTTACTTCTGTTGGACGCTCCTTATCAAGATAAATGTCGCCTCCGCCGTACCATGTAATATAGTTGCTGTCCATGATACCTACTTTAATAGTACGTGCTTCAGAAGACGTTGCATTAAATGTAACTTTATATCCACTGTATTTATTCAACTTAATTCCAGCCTGTTTAAGCTGAACATTCCAATCTAAAGATCCAGGATTGTCAATCTTAAAGACTGCCTTATTATTGTCAAAAGAAACATCTGCCTTTCCAGGCTCTACGACTACAGCATCCCATAAAATGGACTGATTAGAAAAATCTCCATTTCCTACTAAGTTACCATTAGTTTTAAGTGAATCAGTAAAATTATCAGGTAGCTTTTCTAAATTGATATTGTTGATTGATACTGTGTGTGCCTTTGTTATTTTACTGCCGCCTACAGTACCCAATGAAATATTGAATACAGCATTTTTATCTGTATTCTTTTCCATCTTGAAAATAACCTGATAATGCTGCCAGTTCTTAGTAAGCGACAAAACTTCCTGATTGCAATAAGGAGTCCAGTCGTCATCTACCATTCCGTTTTTCTGCATTGTCATGGTAGCCTTACGGTTAAGTGTAGACTTAGCATCAAGTGAAAGTCTGTACCACTTTCCTGATTCGAGCTTAACATCATTTTGCTTAAGCTGAACATGCCAGTCTTCTGTACCAGTGTTGCTTATATTTATGTCAATACCATTCCCATTTAACTCATATGAAGCATCATCTGAAGAAAATGCATAGAATTCAAACCCATTTAATCCATCAGCAAAATTACCATTGATTAAATCGTATCCCTTTTTAACAAAAGGCTCAGGGATTTCATCAGTTGCTGTTTCTTCGGCTTTATTAACGCCTAAAACCTCTTCCTTTTCCTGCTTTTCTTCTTTTTCAATCTTTTCCTCTTCCTTGACCGGTTCTACAACAGCATCAGTCACTGAAGCTACTGTTTCTTCAATTGAAGCAACATCAGTCACCAAAGTCTTAGAAGGTCTGATTGCAATCACCGTAGCCACAGTTCCCCCAATAAGAACGATAGCGGCAATCAAAATCATTGCAATACGATCTGCTTTTGATTTACTTAAAAACCACTTCTTCATTAAATTACCCTCCACATTTTAATAGTCTTAGACCATCACTTTCAAAATATTAACAGATTATTAAAAATGATTATACAAAATTCATTGTTAAAATATCATTTTCATGTCATAATTATTGTGATAAAGGTCCTAATTTGAATGAGGAAGTAGCATGAACCATATAAATGAGTGGCACATCAATGAGATTCGCAGAATGGAAGATGAAGTTCTTCATCGTCCTGTAGATGATGAATATAGATTCTATAAAGCAGTTCAGGAAGGCGATATCCAGGAAGTAATAAAGAATCATGAAGAAGGTGGATTCAAGGATCAGTCAGGAAAAGGTATCCTCTCTAGAAATCCCCTTACAAATATTAAATATCATTTTGTAGTTACAGCATCTCTCATAACAAGAACCTGCATTAGCGGAGGCTTAAGTAGCGAGGAAGCCTACAGATTAAGTGATTACTACATTTTACGTGCAGACAGCGCACTTTCAATTGATGAGGTCGTAGAAACGCACTATAAAATGGTATTAGATTTTGCGAATCGTATGAACAAACTTAGAAGTTCTTTTGCCATTTCTAAGTCAGTTCACAACAGTATAGAGTATGTTTACAGCAATATTCACGCAAGAATTACCGTCGAAGATGTTGCTAAAGCAGTAGGTCTGTCTCCTAGTTATCTATCCAAGTTATTTAAAAAAGAAACTAAAGTTGCATTAAGTGACTATATAAGAATGCGTAAAATCGAGCAGGCTAAAAATCTACTCAGGTTTTCAGATTTTACATATGTAGAAATATCAAACTATCTTTCTTTTGTCTCTCAGAGCCACTTTATTGATGTATTCAAGAAGTATGAAGGAATCACGCCAAAAGAATTTCGTGAGACAAATCATAGTACAACCTGGTAAAAAAAGAACTCTGAAATCAGAGTTCTTTTTTACCTATTATCTTAATATTTCATCTATAGTTGAGACAGTACAAAATGTTCCCTTATTTTCAGAAATAATATCTCGTAATTTCTGAAGTTCAAAAAACGACACGTAGCATATCAACGTCTTATTATCTCCTGCTATAGCACCAACTGAGTTCATGATTGTACAGGTTTTGTTAAGCCTGTTCTTTATACTTTTTATGAGACTGTCAGGGTCCTTAGTAATAATGGTAACCTGCTTAATTGCCTCAAAGTGATCCGTAAAATGATCTATAACCGCAGTAGCAATTATGTAAACCAGCATACTCAGTAGTGCTGAGTTAGGATCGATAAATATGAAGGCAGCCATATATACTAACGCGTTGAAGGCTATTAATATAAATGTCATGCTGTAATTCTTTCCTGTCTTGTCTGAAATGATCTTAATGATTATATTTGCAAGCATTTCAGAGCCATCTATACAACCACCGCTTCTAAGAATAAGTGCTAAGCCAGCTCCTAAAATTGCGCCGCCAAAGGCTACTGCTATAAAGTGTTCAACATTAAGTGTTACCTCAAAATGTTCGAATACAGCTAACCCGCCAGTATAAAATATCGTCCCTAAAATAGATTTAATAGCAAACTGAAGGCCCATGTGATAGCATCCCACAATTATGAAAGGTGTCATTAAAGCAAATACGCAAAATGACAGGTTCCACTGCGATACCTTACTTATCAGGATTGCAATACCAGCAGTTCCATAATCTATCGCATCGTTAGGAAGTAATATGCAAGCAACAGAAAAGCTTGCAAGCAATGCTCCCACAGCTATGAATAGATAAGACGTGAGCCTTTTAAGAAGTTTTATCACATCAGCCTCCGTCCTAAAGCGTATGCTTTATATGAAGAAGCTCTTCAGACTTTTCTGATAGAGGCTTTCCTAAAAATTCATCGTATACCTTTACAACATGTGGATTCTCGTGAGAACGTCTGATAGGTCTGATTCCATCAAGTGCGTAAAGCTTAGCGCTTCGCTTTTGTCCCCACTCTTCATTGTCATGAATAGGCTGTCCGCCACCTGCAACACATCCACCAGGGCATGCCATTACTTCTACAAAGTCATATTCTTCACGACCAGCTAAAATGTTTTCTATAAGCTTTCTAGCATTTCCAAGGCCTGACACAGTGCACGTTCTTACTACTACATCTCCTATAGAAAAATCAGCTGCTTTCTTTTGCCCAGTAAATACTTCACCGTCTTTTATGCCATTATTAGAAGAGACGTCGGGATAATTGTCTGAATCTGCTCTTACATATTTGAAGGCGTCAGGCACTGCTTCCTTACCAGTTATAGCCTTATGCGCAGTTCTAAGAGCAGCCTCCATTACTCCTCCAGTTGCGCCAAAGATTATTCCAGCACCTGTACCATCGCCGATTGGTGAATCAAAAGGCATATCTTTTAGCATCATAGGATTGATACGTTCAGATCTAAGTAGCCTTACAAGCTCTCTGGTAGTAAGTACATAATCAACGTCTTTTTCCATTCCTTCTATATTAATTTCACGCTTTTTAGAAACGCATGGCATTACCGAGATTGAAACTATATTTTCAGGATCTACTCCTATTTTGTGAGCAAAATATGTTTTAATTAGTGCTCCGTAAATCTGTTGAGGGCTCTTTGTTGTTGAAAGTCTTGAAAGTAGTTCAGGGTATTCTGTCTTAATAAAGTTTACCCAACCAGGACAGCACGAAGTAAACATAGGTAGCTTACTTGACCTAATATCAGGTAACCTTTCGATAAGCTCTGAAGCCTCTTCCATAATAGTAACATCGGCTGCAAATACAGTATCAACAACGTAGTCAAAGCCAACCTTCTTAAGAGCAGCGACAAGCCTTCCCTCTGTAGCTATGCCTTCAGGAACGTCATTACGTTCTAGCCAGGCTGTACGTACTGATGGAGCAATTTGAACAACTGTAACCTTATTAGGATCAGCTAATACATCATATATTTGTGGCAAATCATTTCTTTCTGTTAACGCTCCAACCGGACAATGTGTAATGCACTGTCCGCATAAAGAACAGTTTGTATCCGAAATGTTTTTATTTCCTGTAGTATTAACTGTTGTATACGAACCAGTATTCTGAATGTCCCAAACTCCAAGCGACTGGACTTTGTCACAAATCTGAACACAGCGCATACATTTAATGCATTTCTTAGAATCACGGATAAGTGGGAAGCTTTTATCCCATGGAAGCGTTGTAATCTGTTCCTCAAAAGGAATTTCATAAATACCCAGATGACCTGCTAACGTTTGTAGTGAACAGTTACCACTTCGTACACATGTAGCGCACCTACAATCATGCTGCGAAAGAATAAGTTCGACATTATTACGTCTTACTGCTCTTGTTCTAGGAGAATTAGTAAGCACTACAATTCCCTCTGCGACAGGGGTTGAACAGGCTGTAACCAGCTTTTGCTTTCCAACAATTTCGACCATGCAGACCTTGCAGGCTGAGATTTCATTAATTCCTTTTAGATAACACAAATGAGGGATATGAATGTTAGCTTTCTTAGCAGCATCCATAATAGTAGTTCCTTCTGGAACTGTTAACTTTATTCCATCAATAGTTAAATTTACCATCTAAAACTTCTACCTCCCTTCACAGCGCTAAATCCAAATTTGTCACAACGTAAGCATCTTCCTGCCTCCTGACAGGCTTCCTGCTTAGTCATGCAATGTTCAATCTGATTAAAGTTATCTTTTCTAAGTGATGCTTCTTCTTCTGAAAGCTGAACTCTACCGCACGGCTGTTTGTCAACAAGATCAACTTCAGGAATTTCAACATCGCAGGAAATAATATGATTATATCCCAGATATTCGTCTATATTAGCGGCAGCAACCTTTCCGGCAGCAATTGCTCTAATTACAGTTGCAGGGCCAGTAACACAGTCACCTCCTGCAAAAATACCATCACCATCCTGAATTTCACTAGAATCGAGCGCCGCAATCGTACCACGATGGATATTGATTCCAGCCTCTTCAAAGGTCTTTATATCAATACCCTGTCCTATTGCTACTACAATAATGTCACAAGGAATTCTAAGTAAATCAGTTTCAGCCTTTATAGGTCTTGCACGCCCCCATGCGTCTATAGGGCCTATAATCTGTGGTTCAACCCATAAAGCAGCGACATTTCCATTCTCATCAGCTTCTATATGATGAGGCGCCTTTAATCCATATAGTTCAGCGCCTTCTGCAATCGCGCCTTGTATTTCATCGGGAAGAGCTGTCATATCTTCCTGACGACGCCTATATGCAATACCAACCTTTTTAGCACCTAGTCTAATTGCACTTCTAGTACAGTCCATAGCTACATTGCCGCCACCTATAACGATTACAGTCTTATCCTTGAAGTTAGGCATTTCATCATCTCCGATGCTTTTTAGCATCTCAACAGCGGAAATAACACCCTTAGACTCTTCTCCTTCAATTCCAATCTTTTTGTCAGTGTGAGCACCAATTGCAATATAAACAGCATCATACTCTTTATGTAATTTTTCAAAAGAGATTTCTCCCTTTTTATCACCGATTCTTTTATTAAGATGAGCTTCAACACCTGTACTAAGGATAGTCTCAATATCCTCATCTAAGCGTTCTCTAGGAAATCTATAATTAGGAATACCATACCTAAGCATTCCGCCTAGCTTCTGCTTTTCTTCATATACAACTGCGTGATGACCCATTAATTCAAGATAATACGCAGCTGAAAGTCCAGAAGGACCTCCTCCTATAATTGCAACCTTTTTGCCTGTAGATGGAGCCTTCTCTTCAACAGGGATTGAATTATTAGGAGCGTTATCAACTGCCATCTTTTTAAGTCCTCTGATGTTTATAGCAGTATCGATCATGTTTCTGCGACATCTTGCCTCGCAAGGATGTTCACAGATTAAGGCACATGCAGTAGGGAAAGGATTGTCCTTTCGAATCAGCCTTACTGCATCTTCATATCTTTCTTTTCCTACCAATGCTATATATCCTGGAATATCAACCTTGGCCGGGCATAGTGCTACACATGGAATAGAATGGTTCGCATGCACCGAGCAGCAGCCTTCCTTTACATGGTGGATGTAGTCTTCTTTGAAGCCTTGAAATCCAGCCAAAAGCATATGCGCTGCTTCATATCCAATAGCGCAGTCAGCGCTATCTGTAATATTATTTGCAGTCTTTTCAATTAAATCCAGGGTTTCCATTGTCGCGTTTCCCTTAAGTACATCCTCTAGCATATGCTGTAACTGGGTAAGTCCTACTCGACAGGGCACACACTTACCGCAGGTCTGTGCCTGACATACCTTTAAAAAGGATAACTGTAGGTCAACAGGGCATAGGCCAGGTGGGCTTGCAACAATATGTCGTTCCAAATCCTTATACAATCTTTCAACTGTAAGCTGAACGTTATCAGGTGTATCAACCTTTAATCTGCTCATAGAGTCCTCCACCAATAAATAATCGAGTGTATTAAATCGCCTATTTGATTATATTCCGCGTCAATTAGCCGTCTGGTAACACTATGATGCATTGCGGAAATAGCACGTCTGTGTAGCATAGTGCTCACCCTTGAGGCTATGTACTCATCCTTGATGCTATATACTCACCCTTGAGTCGAAAGAACCGTCCCCACAGAACGAAAAAGGACGGTCATAAGAACCGTCCTAAAATTGCTCAGTTATATAATTTTTTACAGTTTCTAAACTGCTTTCCATCCATTTACCATTTTCAGCTTCTTTAGAAAGCGGGTAAATCACCTGAAAGTCAAGAAGCTTTCCTGGTACTCTTCCACTTCTAAGTGGCTCGTAAAAATTATTATAAAAATCCTCTTCTGTGGCATTTACAAATATGTCAGGCTTTAAAAACTTTAACTGTCGCTTTGTATTTTCAACCAAAAGCTTAGCAGCAAGCGGTTTTAATAGCTCATATTCATGCTCATTTACATCTGCAAAGATATCAGGCACCTTGCCTTCAACGATTCGATGGTTGTCCCTATCTATTAATATACCAAAAGGAGTGAACGAAAAGCTTTCTTTAGTGAAGGAAAGCTTTAAAAATAAACCTTTTTCAGTATTATGCTGTGACCTTTGATAGTCTGTATCAAATATGAAATTACCAAGAGAATAAAAAATAGCTTTGTCTCCAACAGTTTCATAATTCATGGGAACATGAGGATGATGTGCCACTACAATGTCAGCTCCCATCCTAAGATACTCATGAAATCTATCCCTTGTATAGGAAGATGGAAGGGCTGTAAATTCCTCGCCATCGTGCGCAACCACCACACACCAGCGGCAGTTCTTTTTAACCTTTTTTATTGCATCCTCAATTAAATCCATCCTGCTAAAGTTAATACAACCTGGCGAATCATTAGAAGCAATTCTGCACGCTCTTTCATATCCGACACTTAATAAGCCTATCCCACCAGCTTCACTAAAAATAACTGGCTCCAAAGCCTCAGATATATTCATACCAGCTCCAATAGTACTAGCCGACGCTGCTTTAGCGTACATAATGGTATCAGCAAGACCTTTTGGACCAGCATCCATAATATGATTATTGTTAATATTCCAAACATCAGCACCAATCTTTTTAAAAAAGTCTACAGCGTCAGGATTCATACTGTGAGTAAGCGTAGTAACTCCATTTACAAGCGTCACCTTTTCAGATTTAGTCAAGGCTCCCTCAACATTAATAACAAGATGGTCTGCTGCCTTTAGGAAATCAAGACAGCCTTTTGAGACAAAATCTTCTTTTGCCCACATCCCATCCATATACTTATCAAAACCTATATCGCCTGTAAAAACGATTGATGTTTCCATTATTATCTCCCGTAAATCAATTAGTCTAAAAGCTTATAAAGCTCATCTTCCATGCCAGGCTCTAACACTCTTAGCTCCTCTTTATTTAATGCTACAAGCTTTTCCTTTTTGTCAGTGACCTTGCCTATTATAGCTACACTAAATCCATTCCTTGATAGCGTTTCAACCATGCTTCTTGCCTTGTCTGTAACTATCAAAACAGCACCGCAAGCATCTATCATATATGGATTAAGGTCTAAATAATCACATATTTCTATAGTTTCCTGCCTTATAGGAATAGATTTGTTTTCAACTTCAATTCCTCTCCCTATGAACTCAGATAGCTCAAATAAAGCCTTGTATATTCCTCCACTTGAACCATCATGAGCGTAAAAGACAGGAGTATTAGAGTCATAAGCTACTGAAAGCTTTCTTGCAACCGACAAGTCATTTATCGTAAATTGGGCACCATCTAAAAAGCTTTTACTAAATCGCTTATTCATTCTTTCGCTAAATCTATCCACTAAAATGTTGGTACCAAGCTCGCCTGCAAAGCCGGCCATCACTATATCAAACCCAGGCTTTATATTTTTCTTGTCAGGATTAATCCTAACCCCAGTTCCTAGCATAGTTACAATGAATCTTGGTTTACATAACCCATCAAGTATTTCACTGTTTCCACCAGCTATCTGTATGTCAAAAGCTTCAGAAAGAGCTGAAAATTCTTCCATATATGCTTTTACTTTAGAATCCTTATCCTCTATTGTAAGTAGCAAAAGAACACGTGCCACAATTCCTTCAGGAAGTGCCATGGATACGTTGTTAAGTGCCTTTATCCAAGCGATTGTAGGAGTCTCGCCGGTCCCTTCTGATAAAGCTTCCGTTTTAAATGTAGAAAAATCCATTCCTATCTTTGGAGTATCCGCACTTTCATTGACCTTCTTTATTTTGCCTATAACCGAAGTTTTAAGATTATGATATGGAAGTTTCCCTGCTTTCATTAATCTCTCTTTCTAAGAATATCTACTGTATGAGCACCCGCTCCAATTAAGTCCATTCTTTCAGCCGTAGCCATCTGATAGGCTACTACTCTTTCAAAATCCTCTTCGCTTAACTTATTTACAAATGGCCTTATGTAATTAACCGGACCATCTGGCGAAATAATCTTTTCACGCTTTAATAAAGCCGCTTCATTATATGAATCTATATCTTCGATTCTTACATAATCATAAAGGCTTTCTTCATTAGTTAACGTATGAAAGCTTTCATCAATCAATTTAGCCTCAAAGCATTCAGCCATTTTGTTTTCCTGAATGGCATGTACTACGAAGGAATATTCATTCATGGTATAAGCAACAAGTATATAGCCATTCTTTTTAGTAACACGCTTAGCATTTAAAAGTGCTTTTACCTTGTCTTCTTTGTTTAAAAGATGATACATGGGGCCAAATACTAAAGTTAAATCAAAGGTATTTTCAGGAAACTTCTTATGTATGTTAAGGGCATTTCCCTGATAAGCTTTAACGTTACTTTTCTTTTGCTTTAAAATACCAAGATTATACTTAACTAGCTCTACTGCTGTTACATCATAGCCCTCTTCACTTAGCGGCACACTATATCTTCCAGTACCAGCACCAACGTCAAGAATATGTATATCAGCATTATTATTTACACAAAGCTCTCTTTTTAAGTTGTCTAAAGCTTCATGAATGTATTTCATGGTAACACGGTATTCTACCTGTCCATGGCGGGAATCCAACCGCTTTTCTTCGTTAAATTTATTATAGTAGGTTTCAATCTTGTTCAAGGCCATATCTTCTTTCTTATTTCTAAAATGATTATAACGCAAAAGAAAAGTCACTAAAAGCCTTATCTTTCAACGTTTAGTTAAGTGAAATGTAATCTTAAAATGCTACGATTACAGTGAATAATTGTATGAATCGATGGTACTTATTGTGTTTGGGGCTTGGTGTTGCACTTTTAGAAAGGAAACTATATGAAAAGTTTAAAGCGCAAGTTAATATTGACTATCTTTGTTCTAGTATTTGTTTTGCTGGCATTTGAAGGCATTCTTATCCTAAGAAGCTTTCAAAAATCCTACAGGCAGCAGTTAGACGAATACTACGATTCAAGAATTGATTACTATTCATCAGAAGTCAATTCAGCACTTACACAGTCATTCACTATTCTTGATTCAGCAGAGACCATCATTCCTGTTGCAGCAGCAAAATCAGCAACGGGTATTGTTGAAAACTACTTAAAAAAGGTAACAGAAAGCCGCCCAGATCTTTCCATGATATATGCAGCTTATACTACCGGCGAATTAGTAAATGGTTCTGGCTGGGTTCCACCTGAAGGCTGGTCTTTCTCAACAAGAGACTGGTTTAAGGATGCCATGAGTGCAGGCGGAACTGCCATCTTTAGTTCCCCTTATATAGACGACGCATCAGGCAATATGACTATCACAATCTCAAGATACTTTAATGCAGGTCGTAGAGAAGGTGTCATTGCCATCGACCTTAACATAGATGAAGTATTTAGCAAGCTTCCTGAGCTTATTGCAAAAGCAAATTGTCCTGGTGAATATTTAATGGTTTTCACAAGTGATGGTTCAATAATATACCATCCTGATTCTTTAATGCTTACAAATCCTGACGGCAGTGCACAAAATGTTAATACAATGCTTGATGGGAAAATAGCAGCAGGAATCCTTAATGGAATAGCTGTTAAAGACGAAACTGGTGCAGAGGTTTATCTTAGTGCTTCTATTGATCCTACCTCTGGCTGGATAACTGTTTTAGCTTCTCCCATTGAGTACTATGAAAAAGCAGTAAAGAGTAATAAGGATAATGCATTTATTCTTTTCACAATATGTTTATTGATAGCCGTAGTCATTTCCTTTATAGTCGGAACTTCTTTGGCTAAGCCTATCAAAGAAGCTGGTATAAAAGTGCAGGCGCTCTGCGATGATTTAAATAATGGCCACGGTGATCTTACCAAACGAATTGAATGCAAAACCAAGGATGAAGTTGGTACTCTTGTAAATGGTATTAATATGCTAATTGAAGCGCTTGGTAACATAGTAAGAAATATTGATTTAGCAACAGAAAACCTCATACAAGATGTTGATACCCTAAGGATTGTTGCAGTAAATACATCAGACAGTGTAAACAGCATTTCAGCAACTATGGAGGAAATGAGTGCTGGTTCTGAAGAAACCTCCGCATCTACCTCATCTGTTGCAACCAAGATAAATGAAATGGCTTCCCTCACTGAAGCTGTAAATGCCAATGCGCACGAAAAAAGCTCTGCAATTAGCAATAATCTCAAAGAAGTTGAAGTCATAAGTCAAAAGATAATGGCTAAGGACGTAGAAATTGTTGAAAGACTTAACAGCGCAATAGACAATCTTCAGGAAAGAATTTCAAAAACAAAGAAGGTTGAGGAAATAAAGAAGATGACTCAGGGTATCTCAGATGTTGCAAGTCAGACAAATCTTCTTTCGCTCAACGCTTCTATTGAAGCAGCACGTGCTGGTGAAATGGGCAAGGGCTTCGCTGTTGTAGCTGGTGAAATCGGTAATCTTGCTAACAGCTCCGCTGAAATGGCAAGAAACATTGAAGAAGTATCTAATGAAGTGCTTTCAATAGTATCTCAGTTAGTAGAAGCAGCTAAAGAGGTTTCAAGCGTAATGCTTGAGATTACAAAAGAAAACACAGAAGAAAAGAACAGCATTCTTTCTTCATATAGCGAATCATTAAAAGACTGCTACGATGCTATTTTAAATGTTTCGGACAGTAGCTTTGAAATATCGAAAGCAATTGAAAAGATTAAAGATGCCATGGCAGCAATCGATAGTTCTGTCGAAGAAAATTCACAGGGTATTTCATCTGTAGCAAATGAATCATCTGGATTAGTATCTGCAGCTCAAGATGTACTTGACCATTCAGAATCCGTTGGAGCTATATCTAATAATCTACGTGAAGAAGTAAGCAAATTTAAGGTTTAATATATGTAAATATCATAATAAGGGCGCCGATTTTAAGTCGACGCCCTCTTCTTATATAGTCCTTTTTTATATCCTATTTAGTGTTACAGGTACACTTACTACAGCTTCCTGATGAAGGACAGCCTATGCATTTTTGTCCTCGTTTTTTAGCTTTTACAATATATCTTATTGCCAGTACAAGCAAAAGAACAACTATTCCACCGATAATAAAGTCTACCATATTAATCACCTCTTAAGCAGCAAGCTTGTATTCGCTAGCCATCTTCTTTTTGTTAGTAATTATTATACATGTTATTATTGCAGCAAAAACTAATATTGTGATTAATCCACCTAGGAATCCAGCGCCCACACTGCCGATTGTAATCAAAGTTCCTATCTGATATACAAGATAACCTATGGTGAAGCCTGTTGCAAGCTGCAATGAAATAGCACCAAATAGCCATTTTTTAGATCCCATTTCTGAGTTCATAGCCCCTAAAGCTGCAAAGCAAGGAGGAGTATAGAGGTTAAACATCAGGTACGCAAGAGCTGCTACCTTAGTGATACCCATTGTAGCTGCAACTATGTTGCCATCACCGATGAGTTCAAGCTCATCAACATCAATAAAGTTAGTTAATGCATAAACTGTAGCGATTGTGCCCACTACGTTTTCTTTGGCTATAAAGCCTGTCACAGCAGCTGCTGCAAGCTGCCATGCACACACTCCTACTACTGGAACTAATACATATGCGAAAGGAGAAGCGATTGAAGCTAATATAGAGGTTGATTCCATGCCCTCTTCTACAAGTTCAAATTTCCAGTTGAAGGACTGCATTAACTGAACAATGGTATTACATACAAGAATGATTGTACCAGCCTTAACTATATAAGCCTTACCACGCTGCAGCATTGACATTGCGGCAAGCTTGAGTGAAGGAGCTTTATAATCAGGAAGTTCGATTATAAAAAATGATTTCCTGTATTTTGCACCTGTTATTGTCTTGATAAGAAGGGCACCTAAAAGAATCAGGGCTATTCCTACAAAGTACATTAATGGGCCTACCCACATTGAATCGCTAAAGAACGCACCCGCAAATAATGCAATTACTGGAAGCTTAGCTCCGCATGGCATGAATGTACATAGCATTGCGGTCGCTCTACGCTCACGCTCATTCTTAATAGTTCGGCAAGCCATAATAGCAGGAATGCCACAGCCGGTTCCAATAACCATAGGAATAACAGACTTTCCAGACAAACCTACTCGTTTAAATAAAGGATCAAGCACAACAGTCGCGCGTGCCATATATCCACAATCCTCTAAAAGAGCAATAAGGAAATACATAACCATTACAAGTGGCAGGAAGCCTACTACCGCACCAACACCACCGATTATTCCATCAACTACTAACGAACTTAAAAATGGATTAGAATTCTCCAGCAATCCAGCCACCCATTCCTGGAAGGTTTCAATCCACCCTACCAAAATATCAGCAAGCCACGTTCCAAGTGTTGATTGAGAAATATAAAATACAAGGAACATTAT
This sequence comes from Lachnospiraceae bacterium, assembly GCA_045639565.1. Taxonomy (GTDB): domain Bacteria; phylum Bacillota; class Clostridia; order Lachnospirales; family Lachnospiraceae; genus UBA1258. The sequence goes on along the minus strand of JAZUDH010000031.1, from coordinate 29,791 downwards.
TACTGCAAACACCAGCAAACCTAATACCGGATGAGTAAGCTTCTCATCAAGCTTATCGGTTGCTTTTACTTCCTTGGCACTTGTTTTACGTACTTCAACCTTTCTAACAATTTCATTTACATGATCGAAACGTTTTCTATCTTCAGCTTCTACCTGAGTTTTGTTGGTTAAATCAATATCTGCTTCCTTATATAAGATTTCCTGCTTGTGTCCTTTTAATGACAAAGCAGCGTTCACTAATTCTGTTAGGCCCTTTTGTCCTGTAGCTGACGTTTTAATAATCGGACACGCAAGAGCCTTGGATAATTCATCCACGTCAATCGTTGTTTCTGTCTTTTCATTTATATCACTTTTGTTTAACGCTACTACCATCGGAATTCCCAGTTCCAAAAGCTGAGTGCTAAAGAAAAGAGATCTGTCTAAATTAGTAGCATCCACAATATTAATTATGACATCAGGATGCTCGTTTTTTACAAATCCAGAGGTAATGGATTCCTCAGATGTAAAAGGTGACATAGAATATGCACCTGGAAGATCTACCACTTCTACGTCTTCATCTTTTCCAATATAGCCTTTCTTTAATGCGGCAGATCTTTTATCTACAGTTACACCAGCCCAGTTACCTACCTTTTCATTTTTGCCAGTAAGCGCATTATACAATGTTGTCTTACCGCTGTTTGGATTACCCGCTAAAGCAATTATCATTTTTATATCTCCCTTAATGTTTGGTTAGTTATATCTAACCGTTTTTCATTTTTTTAGCTGGCTTTATGCCAGCTATGAAATCTTATATAGCGATTACACTTGCAAGTTCAGAATCAATGTTATATCTTGCTTCTTTAATCGCTATAACCATATTGTTCTTCTTACGAGAAATAATCGTAACAGGCTCTCCGCTATAGCAGCCAAGTGAAAACAAAAATGCCTTCATCTCTTCATCATCAGTATGTATTCCTTTTACTACATACTCTTCTAATTCTGCTCCTTCGTATAAATTACTCATTGTTGCCCGCCTTTCCGTTAGTCTTAGCTAACTTTCATTGTTAGTTTATTCTAACTTAGGTAAGTTGTCAATAACTTTTTTTCCCTGTGATGCGCGTTCTTCGTTGTGCTTTCGGTTTTTTGGACGCTTTCTTTTGCCGCCAGGACAATTTTTGTAATATTTATAGGCAAAAGAAAAACTACGCCGAAATGGTAACTTAAGCACAGGGTTTTGTATAAATTCAGATTCAAATATGTCCTTTTATTACTTTTTTTGTAAATAAAGGCTCTAAAGAAGGCAAAAAAGCCGAATGCGTTATGTAAACCAGGCGTTCTGTGTTATCTACCGACATACTACGTGTTAAACAAAAAAGATTCCTGATACTATTCATATCAAGAATCTTTTAATCTACGTTATCTTACTTATAAGCGGCGCGTAGGGACAATGCTCGTTGCATCATCCACGTCCCTATGAGCAAAATAAATACTTATAATTTTCTAAATATACTGTTTAAGCCAAGGAAAATATAGTATAGTCTATTGATGTAACATAAAAAACTATATTAAGGAGAAAAGAAATGAATAAAGGCAAAAAGGTTGCAAGGATTATTGTTACTGCTATTGTAATAATCTTCGCATTAGGTCTTATCTCTTCTGGTGTATACAGAGTATCAGAACAGCAGAATGCAGTTGTTACTCAGTTTGGCTCAGTAGTAAAGACAAATTCAGCTGGATTATATTTCAAGATTCCATTCATCCAGCAGGTACATAAGGTAGATATCACTACACATGGTACCGGAATCGGATATTCTATTAGTGGTGCGGGTCAGAATATAGCTAATTATTCTGATGGAATCATGATTACATCTGATTTCAATTTATTGGATATTGACTTCTATCTTGAATACAAGGTTTCTGATCCAGTTGCATATCTTTATAACTCTAATAACCCTGAAGAAACACTTGCTAACATCGCTTTATCAAGTATTCGTGCAACTGTAGTTAACTACACAGTTGATGAAGCAATGACAACAGCCAAGGGTCAGATTCAGGCAGACGTTAAAGAAGATATGATTAAAGAGCTTGAAGCTCACAATGTAGGTCTTTCAGTTGTAAATATCACAATTCAGGATTCAGAGCCCCCTACAGATGAAATCAGCCAGGCATTCAAGGCAGTTGAAACAGCTAAGCAGGGCGCTGATACAGCTAAGAACAATGCATTAAAGTATCAGAACGAACAGATTCCTACAGCAGAAGCTAATGCCGATCAGATTGTACAGAAAGCTGAAGCTGAAAAAGCTGCACGTATTGCAGAGGCTGAAGGTCAGGTAGCTCGTTTCAAAGCCATGTATGATGAATACAAGAACTACCCTCTTATTACAAAAAAGCGTCTGTTCTTTGAAACAATGGAAGACGTTTTACCTTCGCTTAAGGTTATTATTACCGATGGTGATACAGAAACACTCTTACCTTTAGATACACTTGTGGGAGGAGGTACAACAATCAATGAATAGTAGCAGACCTAAATTATCTATTAGAGGAATCATCATTACTATCGTAGTTATAGTACTACTTATTGTAGGAGGTTCTTCACTTTACACAGTTGATTACAAAACACAGGCTTTGGTTATGGAATTTGGAAAGATTTCGCATGTTGAAGTTAATCCTGGTATCCATTTCAAGACACCATTCGTACAGGATGTTCAGCTAATTTATGTAGGCGATCAGATTTACGATATGCCTGTTTCAGATGTTATTACAAAAGACAAAAAGAGCATGATTGCTGATGATTTCGTAATCTGGAAAGTAACAGATCCTGTTAAGTATTATCAGACTCTTTCAGGAGTTGCAGCAAGAGCCGAAGAACGTATCGATGCAGCAGTTTACAATGCTACTAAGAATACAATCTCTTCTATGCTTCAGGACGAAGTAATTGCTTCACGTGGCGACAGACTTACAGAGATTATCACTCTTGAATCTAACTCAGACATCACAAGCTATGGTATTGAAATCTCAACAGCAAAGATTAAATCCTTAAGTCTTCCTGATGATAACAAGAGCGCTGTTTATGAAAGAATGATTTCTGAACGTCAGAACATCGCTGCTGGCTACACAGCTAAGGGTAATGCTGATGCTCAGCTTATCAAGAACGAAACAGACAAGGAAGTATCTATTAAGCTTGCTGAGGCTAATAAAATGGCTGAACAGTTAAAAGCTGAAGGCGAAGCTGAATATATGAGAATCTTATCAGATGCATATAATGATGCTGAAAAAGCAGACTTTTACAATTATATCCGTGGACTTGACTCATTAAAGCAGTCTCTTTCAGGAGAAAACAAGACAATTATTCTTGATAAGAACTCAGAGCTTGTAAAGATTTTATACGGAGCTAATTAATAGTTTAGATATCAAAATGGACCTGGCAAAATCGCCAGGTCCTATTTTAATGTGCCCTAATGGTAAAACAAATGTCTCACCAAAATTAAATTCTATGTAACTCGTACTCTCTTGTTCCAAGTCCGATTTCTTCAGAATGTGAAAGTGCAGTCTCCCACTCTGTATCAGGATGAACCATTGTAAAGCAATCTTTCTTGTGACCTAACATCTTCTTAGATGCCTCGTCAAACTGGCTTCCTACAATAGTCTTAGCTTCCATACATAAGTCCACGCAAGCCTGATCAAGTGCAACTGGATCAAAAGAAGCTAACATACCAATATCATCAATAATAGGAATATCATTTTCAGAATGGCAGTCGCAGTTAGGTGAAACATCACAAATCAAGGAAATGTGGAAGCAAGGACGGTCTTTACAAACCGCATATGCATACTCTGACATTCTGAGATTAAGCTTAGTAGCTGTATTATTGAAATCAGCTTCGATTGCATCAACCGGACATGTTGCGATGCATCTTCCGCAGCCTACACATTTACTGTGATCAATGTTTATCTTTCCATCAACCATTGAAGGTGCATCATGAGCACATATCTTCATACATGCTCCACATGCAACACATTTACTTCTATCCGATTCAGGCTTTCCATCACAATGCTGTTCTTTCTTACCTGCTCTTGAGCCACAGCCCATACCGATATTTTTTATAGCACCACCAAATCCGGCAAGTTCATGACCCTTAAAATGATTCAACGAAATAAATACATCGGCATCCATAATAGCCTTACCAATCTTTGCTTCTTTAACATATTCAAGATTGATAGGTACTAATTCCTCATCCATTCCCTTTAGTCCATCTGCAATAATAATCTGGCAGCCTGTTGACATAGGTGAAAAACCATTCATATATGCAGTATCAAGGTGATCAAGTGCATTTTTACGGCTACCTACATATAAAGTGTTACAGTCTGTAAGGAAAGGCTTTCCTCCTAACTCCTTAACGTAATCTGCTACTACTTTTGAATAGTTAGGTCGCAAAAATGCAAGATTTCCGTATTCACCAAAGTGAACCTTAATTGCAGCAAATTTCTTGTCAAAATCAATTGTTTCAAATCCAGCTACCTTCATAAGTCTATGAAGCTTCTGTAGCAGGTTCTCATTAGATGTAGCTTTGAAGCTTGTGTAATAAACCTGTGCTTTTTCCATTATATGTCTCCATCACAAAAAAATAAGCGGGATTATGCCCGCAAAAATTAGGCATGAATTACGACCTGCCCAAGTCGCTCGCTTACGCGATGATTCACATATTTATCTTAATAAAAACAAAAAACCTTTGCAACACATTTGTTAGCCTCTTCATATTAAATAATTATAAAGAAATGCCTGCCTTACGCAGGAACCATTTAATCTTAGAAAAATACCTTAATGCTATAATTTACTCAGTGCGAATATGTTTTCGCTAGAAATGAGGAGCGTATGAATTATATTAAGTTGCAGATATGCTGCATGATAATTTTAATTTATTTAGGAATTCTTTATTTTAAGACTGCCATTTCTAAAAAAGTAAGCAGTAATAAATATTATGAGCTTATTCTGATAATGGGACCGTTAGCAGTCACATTCGATGGTGCAACTGCATGGACAGTAAATCATCTTGATATAGTGCCTGCATATGTAAATTCAACACTTCATTTCCTGTTTTATCTTTTTGAAAACATTTCTATTCTTCTTTGTTTTCTATATATGCACGATATTACTGTGGGACTTCCTAAAAGCTCAAACAAAAAGTTTGTAATGCTCCTTCCTTTTATCGTTTCAACCTTCTTTATAGCCTACTTCATGCCAGAAGTTTATTATGTCACAGGGACAATATCAAACTATTCAATGGGTACTTCGGTTATTGCATGTTATAGCTCAATGATTTTTCATTTCATCATGATTCTTATAATAACCATAAAATATAATCATACGATGGCCTCAAAAAGGAAAACCGGAATCTATTCATTTATAGGGATCATTACTCTATGCTTTATTGCACAGTGTATATGGCCTGAAATACTAATAAGTGCTTTATATCCTACTATTTTCGCTGTAGGAACATACATAAACTTTGAAGATCCGTATATTCACTATCTGGAGACTCAGAATCAGCGAATGGTTGAAAGCTTCGCAACAATGGTTGAAAATCGCGACAACTCTACTGGAGGGCACATCAAAAGAACAGGAAGCTATGTTTCTATACTTATACAGGAAATGAGCAAAGATCCTCGCTATCAAAAAATCTTAACAAAAGACTACAAAGATAGGATCATTGAAGCTGCTCCTATTCATGATATAGGTAAGGTAGCCATACCTGATAGTATATTGCAAAAGCCTGGTCCTCTTACAGATGAGGAATATAAAATAATGAAGACACATTCAACAAAAGGATGTGAAATCGTACGAGAAATCTTTAAGGAAGTGGATGATCCTCTATTCATTGATATTGCATATGACATTGCAAAATATCATCATGAACGTTGGGATGGGAAAGGATATCCTTACGGATTAATAAATGAAGAAATTCCTCTTCACTCAAGAATAATGGCAATTGCAGATGTATTTGATGCTGTATCCGAGGAACGGTGTTATCGAAGTGCAATGCCATTCGAAGATTGCATAAAAATTATTGAAGACGGAGCCGGAACACAATTCGATCCAGACCTCGCAATGTTGTTTGTGGCTGGTATCAGAAAAGAAAACACCTAATTAGACATCTAACACATGAAGCATAACACTAATCCCCCTAAAGAAGATTGGATTTATATCAAATTCTCTTTAGGGGGATTATTTTGCTTTACTGTTTTGCTATTCTATTTTTCTTTAGGTCTATCTTCAAACAGATAAGCCGGAAGATAATATGCCAAAATTTCTTCCATCTTTTCAGAATTAATGGGTTTAGTCAACAACGCATCAAATCCATGCTTTACATAAAAGTCATCTATACTTTCAACCACATTAGCGGTAAGAGCGATAACTGGTATTAATGAGTTAGGCCCACCTGCTTCCTTTATCTTTTTAAGTGTTTCTATTCCATCCATCTCTGGCATCATATGGTCTAATAAAATGACGTTATATACTTCTTTTTGACATAAATCAAGACATTCTTGCCCGCTAATTGCAGTAGTGACCTGAATTCCTGTTCTTTTGAGTAGTGCTGATACTACTTTTAGATTAACCGCGTTATCATCTACTGCCAGGATTTTAGCTTTAGGAGCATATAACATATTAGTGTTATGGCGACTCTTCGCAGCCGCTTTTTCAGTGAACATCTTTCTGGTTTTTTCAAGCTTTCCAATCTTATGCCATTCTATAACGCCCTGCTCAATTTCAAAAGAAAATACGGAGCCTTTTCCATACGTACTTTCAATTACTAACCTTGAACCCATTTGTTCAAGAAGCTTAGTTACTATGCTCATTCCTAAGCCGGTACCTTCTACACCTCTGTTATTAACCAGATCAAATCTTTCAAATGGAACTGCAAGCTTTTCAATCTGTTCAGGTTTTAGTCCGATTCCTGTGTCCTTAACTGAATATTTTACAATGATACTCTGTTCATCTTTTTTAATATAATCAACTGTAAACTGAACAAAACCTTCTTTTGTATATTTGTAAGCATTAGAAAGTAAATTGAGTAACACCTGCTTGATTCGAAGATCATCTCCAAATAAAACATTTGGAATGTCAGAGTTAAATCTTACAATGTATTGTAGATTTTTCTCTACAAGCTTAGGCTCAATCATATTCTTAATGTCATTTATCAGCTCACTCATATCATATCTTTGTGGCACTATTTTCATTTTACCAGCTTCAATCTTAGAGTAATCTAATATATCATTTATGATTCCTAAAAGCTGTTTGCCTGCATTATGGATATCTGTCGCATACTGCAGTACTTCATCGTCATTGCTTTCTCTAAGAATCATTTCATTAAGACCTAATATAGCATTAACTGGAGTACGAATTTCATGCGACATTGAGGATAGGAACTGGGATTTTTGTTCACTATCGCTTATCGCTTTTTGAACAGATTCCTCAAGTATAGCCTGATTATCTGCATATTCAGCATTTTCTTCACGCATGATAATATCGTTTAACAATTTCTTCTCAAGTTCTTCCATCTTATTAGCTTTTTCTAAAGCTCCATCTATATACGCAGATAGAATTAAATCACTGTATTCGATGAATTCACTTAGATTATTCATTGCAATCTTACATCTTATCTGAGCTTCAGCTAGCATTTGAAGCATCGATGAATAAGATGGATTATTCTTTATTAGTCCGATATACTTATCTATAGTTTCAGCCATAAGTTCATATCTTTTGTGCTTATCTAAGAATTCAAGCAGCAAAAACATTTCAGCAAAATAATGTGAAACCTCCTCTGCAGTAAGATTTGTATTTCTGACTATTTCAATATTTTTCTCCACCTTTTCGTTATTTCCTAAATACTCATTGAAAATAGCAAGATAAATAAACTGAGGATATAGGGAATACTCAGGATTTGTTGACAGTATTTCTTCAAGTGCCTTTGTATTTTCAAGTACGCTATCATATTTATCAAGCTTTACACAGCTATACCCACTCATACATAGATAGTTTAATCTGTCTTCTGTTTTCAGTATTTCAGGGTTGACCATATCAAAATATTCGTAGGCCTTAGTATAGTGATGATTCATAAGATAAATATTGGCAATTGAAAGGTTTGCAATATTAATGTCTTCATCACAGCCTGGTGTACGATCAGCAATCATTCTTCCATTTAAAAAATGTGAAAAAGCAGTTTCCTGATCGCCTTTCATTAAGTCTATAGTTCCAAGATTTAGTTCATTTCTGGCAAGAAGTTCTCTATTCTTAGTCTTCTTAAGTAATCTTGTTGTTTCAGCTTCATAGCTTAAGCCTTTAGCATAATCACTTAATATAAAATGATAAAGCATCAAATGGTATAAGGCCTTACCTTTTATGGCATCATTTTGAGTGTGTCTAGACATATGTTCAAGCTTAGCAAGATAGGGTTTGAAGCTTTCCTGGTTTCGTGTTTTTTTGAATACCTCCAGTTCCTCTACTATTTCATTTAATGTCGAATCTTCATCCTTTGATAGCTTAATCTGCTCCCAGTTCTGACATATGTCATAGATGATATCATCTCGAGTGAAAGATACTATTGTCTCTATCTGCTTTTGAAGCGTTTTGTTTTGAATAATAAAATCAACAAGCTCTCCGTTAAAGCGTAAGTCTTTTTCCTTACTGATATCATGGATAACAAAAGAAAACATCTTGCTATTTTGCTCAAAAGCAAAATAAGGGTCTGTCGCATTCTCTATATATACACTTAATGCCAAAATATCAATGAAGGCAGCAAGATCAGTTTCATTTCGATTATAGCCAGATTCATATGAATCTTCGCCATTGTAATATGAGTGATGGCCTCTTATCGCATCAATATATTTTTCTAAGCTTGGATTCTTAGAAAAGATAAAAGTTCCATATTCTACATGGTGTTTCTGTCTTTCTATCTCGTCTTTGAATTTGGGGCGTGATTCAACATTAATGCAGCCTCTTATACCCTCCATTCCTATATCATGGAATAGGCTGCTATAGTATACATAGTCTTTCCATTCGCTTTTAGGAATGCTTTTTACATCATCAAAGAAGCTTCTGTTCTTTTCCGACATTTCTCTATAGATAGCAACTGCAATCTCTGCTGTTATTCTGCCATGAATATACACTCCTATGTCTCTTTGAACCAAAAGTTGAGTTATAACTTTTTCTTTATTGATGCCTACAATTTCATATTCAAGCAACGAAATACAAACCTCGCTAAGCATTTCGTTTACTGTCTCAAGTAGCTCATAGTTATTTTTAAGCCATCTGGCCTGAACAAAGTCAACAAGGATTTCAAGTGCACGATTAATAAGCTTAGCATCGGTAATGTGCTTGCCAAGCTTTGTAAGATATATAATCGCATTGATACATTGTATTATTTCATCTGTATCAAAGTCAGATTGAGTTTTAATAAAAGTAAATTTATAAATGAAGTAATCAAGATATTTTTCGAAAACCTGATTTGGATTAATTTTTCCTTCGTAATAATCATTGTATAAGTAGCTTGCATAAAGTTCCGACGGCAGTTCATACATACTCTTTATATTGACAAGATTATTATCAAAATACTTCTTTGTCCGTTCATAAAAACGTCTTCTAGTATCAGCATCAGCTTCAGCAATATTGCCTATGCCTATATACATGGTCTGATCCATATAATCTTTGAGTTTTAATAGCTTATCATCTTTTTCATCTAGCCTCTTAATATCAGGTCGCTCTGAAAAAGCCATTAGCTTATCATAACAGTCAAGAGATTCTTTTAAGGATATAACACCATAATCTGCACATCTGACAATATAATTAAAATGCATTATCCACACTCTGTATCTTGCAGATTGATTAAGCAATTTGTAGTGTTTTAAATATGCCATCCCCTTAGTAAGGTATGAAATATCAGTGTTTCTGCCATTTCCAGCGGGATTACTTACAGTTAGATAAAAACTACTTACTATACAGTACAGTTCTGCCTGAGTAGAATAATCATCTGTCTTTAGGAAATACTCAAGCAACTTCGTAGCTACATGCAAAAGAAACTCTTCATCTTTATAATCTTCCAAATAACAGCTACGAACTTCCTCATACATGCAGTACGCATCTTCTAACGTAATCTTTTCAAGGCATTTATTTACTGCATATATGATTTCTCTATTACTATCATATAAAGCTTGTAAAGTATTCATGGATGAATAGAAGCTCTTTAGCCACAATTCTTTAGAATTACTTATCATTCTGACTTTTCTAATATCATCCCATTCATTATAGTTATTTCTATATTTTTCAAAACACTCTTTTATTACTTTTTCCATATAATGCCTTGCTAATTCGGTGCTAATTAATTGTTATAATATGTACACAATCCCCATTTTCTACAAAAATTTTAGCATTTACTCAATAACCTCAAATTAAGTAAAAAAGGTACGAGGAATGCATTTTCCTCGTACCCTTATCTAAGTTTACCATTTTTTATATGGACACTTACTAATTTTAGAAAGAGCTCTAAGCTCCACATAGCAGCCGCAGGCATTACAGGTTCCTGCATTCAAATGCTCACACTCTAGGCATACCTTTAATCGATCCTCATAGACTTTTTCAGATACCCTTTCTGGTTCTTTGATAGCAGCCTTATATTTTTCTAAGTTAAGCTTATCCGCCTCAGCTAGGTCTCTTAGGAGACATTTTTTACATATTTTTTTAGTCGTAAAATCCATATCATATTTCCAATCTGTTCATTAGGTGATGATACCTTGATTTATTATAGCGCTCATAAAAAACATAAATCAAATCTTTAGCGAAGTATTAATATTTTCTCCATACTCTGCTATAATGACTTAAGATTACAAACGAAGGGCATTGGGATTTATGAAGCGTAAAAAACGCAATATTATTATAAGCTTATCTATTATTTTAATCTTTATATTCATCGCAATTTCAGTGTTTCTAAGTATTAGATACATAAAAAAACACTCTACTCTTTCAAATGCCTTATCCTCAATAAACACATATGCTTTTGAAAATGCAAATTCCAAAATATACCTAGATGACACTCTCTATAACGAGTACAAATATCATTCTGAGAAAAAGTTTTTCAAAAAATCTTTCTCGGATAACCTCTTTTACACTTTAGATAGCTCTGATTTGCTAGCTGACAATGCTTTGTATGCTACAGTTGATAAAGCTTGCTTAGATACAATCCTAGCTTCATTACTTAACCCATCTGATGATATCTGGTATGAAGAAATCTTTACTCTCTCTGAAAATGGCGAAGATTTCTTAAGTGTTTATGATTATGAACGATATTCCTTTTCTGATGAATATGCCATATACCATAATAACAGCCTGTTTTTATCAGAATATGCCACTAACGCCTTTTCTGGTGATTATTTTGAACACTTTACTGGCGAGTCTTTGTTTTTTCCAAAGTATGATCTAAATGTTGAAAAAATGACAAATCGCCTTGAAAGCGCATTTGCAATAAATGACGAAATAAATACTGTCTGGATACTAATAAATCCATTTGATACAGAGTATTCGTTGACTGAGAATGATTCTAACACTCATCTTTATAATCTATGCAATTTATTTAAAATGCATAACGATACACGCTTCAATGTCTTCCTATACTCACCAAGTTCATATGTATGGAATGATGAATTTGATAGAATTGACGATAAAATTGAATCTTATCAAGCTGTTATTTTAAAGCTTTCAGAGCTTTCAAATACCACTATCAGCTTCCCTGGATACAAGGAATGGTGGCTTGCTAATAAAGCTTTGTTTGCAAGTCCTACTATAGATGAAGATACTATAATCAATTTGATTGCCAATTGGATAGCAGGTAACAATCTTGTCGATTCTAATTCTCTTCCTGCAATTACTGAAAGCTTGAAATCGCATTGTGAAAAATACCGTAATACAGTTTATGATGACCTGTCCGATTATAAAATTGTGTTCTTTGGAGATAGTATTATAGGAAACTACCATGACGTAACAGGCATCTCGGCACTTACTAGTTCAATGTGCAGCATAAAGACTGTCAATAAGGCTGTAGGTGGCACAAATGCAACCCATCAATTTGTACCTGAGGTAATAAAATATTTTAAAGAAACAACTGAAAAAAGTGATTTTTATCTCATTAATTTTGGTTTCAACGATTATTCTCAATTTCTTCCTCTAGACGGACCAGAAAGCTATAATCAAGGACTTACTGATGGAATCAGTGAAATACGAAAGAATGATCCAGGTGCAAAGATTATTATTGCTGCACCTTTCTACTCATTATATGAGTTAACGCCAGAAGAAAAGTTGATGATAGCTGGTTCATTAAACGATTTTGCTAATGAATGTGAAAAAATAGCTCATGAAAACGAATGCTACTTCATCAATTTCTATAGCGAGTTAGATTTTGAGGCCAAAGAAAACGCTGCAAGCTATTTTGAAGATCATGTTCATCTAAATGAATATGGCCGATTACTATATACGCAAGTTTTAGTAACTTATCTTGAACACTTAGTAAGAAACGAATAAGGGTTTGGAAATTAATTCCAAACCCCTTTTTTATTACTCAATATCTATGGATACAGTTACCTCTCCTATTATCTCGTTTTTAACCGTCAATACCGCTGTTCCAGTATCATATCCACTTCGAATTACTGCCATTGCTTTTCCATTAAAGGTGCAGGTAGTATTTTCTGAATATATTTCATCTGTTACAGGGTTCGATGATCCAAACCCTGCTAGCACACCAGTTCCTGAAAATGATGCTTCAAGTGAACATCCTGCATCGCTTACTAGCAATCCATCTTCGTCTAAAATCTCAATTGCTACATAAGCTACATCATGTCCATTAGCAAGAAGCTTATTCTTTTCAGGCTTTAATACTATCTTCTTAGGTGATTTAGTAGTCATAAGTTTATCCCTACTTACTTCTACACCAGCCTTATAGCTGACAGCTTCAATAATTCCAGGTTCAAAATCAAGTGAAAATCTTACGGAATTAGGTAATGGTCTTTCAAATGAAACCTTTTTACGCTCTATAGATTTGCCATTTAGGATTATTTCAACTTCATCAGCATTACTGAATACACATACCTCTATGGGCTTTCCTGCATAGTCACTGTAATTCCAGTTTTTATGTACATCTGTAAAGCCCCACATACCTATAACTTCATATTTTCCAAAGTTTTTAGGATGAACAGAGAATAAATGTGTTCTTTTGCTCCCCCACACTACACTTCTGTATGCGCCCTGAGGTCTTATGTTTCCATTAATATCAACATCTGCATCATTAGCAAGTCTCCATGGATATGGTGACGAAGTAGGAGGCATCAGACTCCATGGATCCTTAGATACATTAGTGTCATCAGGATCAATATACCTAGACTTTCCTATTCCAGCCTCTCCAATATAATCCCATGCAGTCCAGGTGAAATCTCCTATTACGTATGGAAGTTTTTCAACCACAGGCCATCTAAAGCCTATCTCCTTGGGGAAATTTTCAGACCCTAGCATTACTCTTTCAGGAAACATTTCATGGTTTCTTTCATACAAATCCTCCATGTAATTGTATCCCACTATATCTAGGCCGTTAGTAAATGGCTCTGTTCCATTTTCCCACAAATCATAGCATTCTTCATTAGAAGCGTTCTGACTCTGATTCTGGCCTTTAGCCATCTCATCATCAAGACCACTCCACATAGAGCAGATTCCATTGCTAACTGGTCTTGAGGCATCAAGCTCTTTAATCTTGTTAGCAAGCTTAGTAGCTAATGAATATCCATTATTTAGCCCACCTCTTTCGGGAATTTCATTACCCGTTGACCACATAATAACAGAAGGATGTACTCTATCACGCTTTACAAACGCGGTTATATCCTCTTCCCAGCAAGACTTAAAAAACATACTGTAATCGCCAGGACGTTTAGCCATTCCCCAGGCATCAAACGCCTCATCAAAGACATATAGGCCTTCTCTGTCACAGGCTTCAATTAAGGCCAAAGAAGGTGGATTATGAGCAGTACGGATAGCATTAAATCCAATTTCCTTAAGCTTTCTTACTTTTCTTGCTTCTGATTCATACAAAGAAACTGAGCCTAATAAGCCATTGTCGTGATGAACGCAACCACCCTTAAGCTTGACAGTTTTACCATTTATTCTAAGACCTCTTAATGCATCTGCTGTTATGGTTCTAACGCCAAATAATGTCGAAGCCTCATCTGTTATGTTAACCTCTTTTCTTATTAGATGAGTCCTATACTCTCCCTTCGTTGTAACAGTAGCCTTAACCTTATATAAGTTAGGAGAATCAATATCCCAAAGCTTAGGATTATTAAGATTTATGGCTAGCCTAGCAGTTTCGACTGTTCTAGGCCCTACCTGTATATTTCTTTTGACTAAGGCAGCTTCCCTATCATCACCATCAAATGTAAGAGAAACCTTTACTTCGACTATAAGGTTTTCAAGTGAGTCATTTGCTACATCAATTAATGCGTCTAGGAAGGCAACATTATCAGCCACCTCCTTGGTATAAACATATATTCCATCATTAGCAATATGCGTTTTAGGCCCATGACACAATGAAACGCTTCTAAACAGACCTGAACCGGTATACCAACGTGAGCTAGGCTGTACACCAGTATTTACATTAATAGTGAATCTGTTCTCCTTGCCATAAGTTACATAATCAGTAATATCAATATAAAATGGCGAATATCCATAATGATGTTCCCCAACCTTACTTCCATTTATTTCCAAAGTTGAGTGCATCATTACACCATCAAATTTAATACCGACGCTCTCACCTTCCCACTCAGCAGGAATATACACATACTTTGTGTAGTTACACACATCTCCTAAAAAGTAGCCCGAATCATATTTAGCTGGTGCATCCTTACTTACCTTTGTGCTAATCATTCCATCATGAGGAAGATTAGCCAAAGTAAATGGCTCTGATTCAAGTCCCCCTATTGAATCGATAAAACCACGTCTAAATTGCCAGTCTTTATCAAAATTTTCTACATACATAGTCCCTTCTCCTTAACGTAGTATGATGATTTATATCTTTACTTTAGCATAACATTTTCCATAATGCTAAAGGTAAGTCCTATATTTATTATAAACTTAGTTTTACTATAAGAATTTAAAGTAATATACTAATTACGTAATCACTTTAAAAGGAATATATGAATGGATAAATCTTTATCAAAAAAGATAGCTCTTAGAGGCCTGCTTGTCGCAACAGCCTTTTTGCTATCATATATCGAAATGCAAATTCCATATTTTTTTTCAATTCCTGGTATCAAACTAGGGCTCACTAACCTAGTCGTCTTAATAGCGCTTTATAAGCTAAGTGTCCTGGATGCTTTTTGTATCAATTTGGTCCGCATCCTCTTGGTAGGTATTACCTTTGGAAATATGGCAATGCTACCATATTCACTTGCTGGTGGAATCCTAAGCTTCATAGTAATGCTATTACTTAAAAAGCTTACAAAATCAAGTTTAAAATTTGTAAGTGTTATGGGTGGAATCTTTCATAATGTAGGTCAGATTATTGTAGCTATGATTGTGCTTGAAAACACGAAGCTAACTTTTTATCTTCCGTTTCTGTGGATATCGGGAATTGTCGCTGGAATAACAATCGGTATTATATGTGAATTCATAATTAAAAGGATCAAGCTTACAGGCAACTAAGCCTTATAAGTCTGATCCTTTTTATCATTCTCTAAGTTCAATTACAACTTCATGAGGAAGGCATACAATAATCCCCGGAGTAGTTTTAGATAGGGGCGCCATATGAACGCATATCTGATCCTTACAATCCGCATGTGACACTATAGCTTTTCCATCCTTTATAGTAAGAATGTTAATCCCGTTATCAGTCTTTATCTCAATCACTTGGTCCACATTTATACTGTAGGTGCCTAATTCTTCTTTTCCGACATATATCGTTACTTTATCGCCTTTATTCATATGGGCAATAATAGGTATCATGGCCAAAGAACAGATAATCATAATTAAGATTATAATTAGCTCTTTTTTACGTAATCTTTCCATACAAGTCCCCATCTATAGTGTCTATCGCAACTTGTGTTTAACACCTAGACAGCATATAGTTTATGAACTGCTGTGCTGTTCTTCCAGAAATACCGCCATGTGACATTTCCCATTTTGTAGCCTCTTTAATAAGTTCTTCCTCATCCATCTTTATGCCTGATCTTTTAGCAAGAGTAGTAACTATGTTAGCATATTCTTTGGGCATAGGCTTAGTAAACCCAATGGTGACACCAAATCTGTTTACAAGTGAAAGCTTTTCCTCGACAGTATCTGAATGATGGATATCAGTCTGGTTAGTGTGATCGTCCTTGTCATTCCAGCTTTCTTTTATTAGATGTCTTCTGTTAGATGTTGCGTATATTAAGATGTTATCTGGCTTAGTCTCAACACCACCCTCGATAACAGCCTTTAAGAATTTGTATTCAATTTCGTTTTCCTCGAAAGACAAATCATCCATATAAATAATGAATTTATAATTTCTATTCTTGATAGTCGAAATGATAGTTGATAAGTGCTTAAACTGATGCTTGTATATCTCTATCATTCTAAGTCCACTATCATAATACTGGTTAACAATAGCCTTAATACTAGTAGACTTTCCTGTACCACTGTCACCATATAACAAGACATTATTAGCTTTGTACCCTTTTACAAAAGCCTCTGTATTATCTACTAGCTTCTTTTTCTGTATTTCGTAACCAACTAAATCATCAAGCACTACCATATCCATATTGTTGATAGCCTTAAAGTTGATGCCACCGTCTCTTAGCTCCTCGATTCTAAAAGCTTTATTTAGTCCGAATAAGCCTACACCGTAATCATCATAGAACTTAATGATTCTTTCATAGAATTCATTGTCATCTCTAGCCTCTTCTAATTCCAAAGAAAGCTTTTGAACCTTTTCACTTACATTCCAGTTATAGATATTCTTTTTCTTTTCTACTGCATTGTAATTAGAAATAAGTGAAAAGCTGTTGATTGAAAGAGCGTCTTCAAGCTTACTAAAATCATAAAAGAATATCTTTCTTATAAGCGAGAAATCTTCAAGTACAATCTGAGTAACAGTGCCTTCTTTAATCCTGTTTTTCTCGCATACCAACGAAAAAGGATTCTCATTCATCATTACAAAAAAAGCAATATAGTTATGCCATAAATTCTTATCAAACCCATAGTCAGTGGCTAAAGCTAATAGTCTTTTAAGCTCTGTCTTTATCGCTCTTGTAAGCTTGGTTTTGTCATAGTCTGTTGTTTCAAACTCTTCAATTATTTCACCAATTCTATAAAGGATGCTGTCTTTATCTAAATCACCATACATAAATAGATCTGATATCTCTTTGTACATAAGCTCTATTCTCCAAATTCTCCCCCAATACTCTTAAAGCTAAGTATTTAGGTAAGTTTTTTTTCATTCTACCCTCTCTATAAAAATAAGTCACGTAATATTTTAACTGTTGCTCTCTTTTAATAAACGCTTATATAAAGTGTCAATAAAGAACGCACCTAAAGGAGCAGTTATTACTATCGCTAAAACTGCAACGGTAAGTATTTCCTCACCGCATGCAAGTCCCAAAGAAAGAGGAATGCCACCAATTGCTGCCTGCACTGTAGCCTTAGGAATATATGAGAGCATGACAAATAGTCTTTCTTTGGCCGAAAGCTTAGTACCTAAAACACTAATGAATACGCCTAACATTCTAAATAGCAAGGCAATTAAAATAATGATGACAGCTTTTATGCCTACTTTTCCAAGATAGCTGATATTAACGGAAGCTCCTACAAGGACAAATAAAAATACTTCAGCGCCCACCCATAGCTTACTGTATTTTGAAGCTAAACGTTTAGCGACCGCTTCATGATTTTTCTGTATGCCTATACCCATAAACATAATGGCGATAAGCGCCGAAAATGTTATGCTTGTAGTAAGCTTATCTTCAGCAGTTACAAGCAAAAAAGAAATACTTAGGAGTACTAATACTTTAGCCGTATCTCTCATATGTAAGAGTTTAAAGAACTTGGAAATAAGGTAGCCTAGCAATAATCCGATAGCAATTCCCACAATAATTGAAACTGGGATATTCACAAAGCTTAGTATAGAAGCCTCATTTCCCTGAAGCATTCCTAAAAATGTCGAAAACAGTACGATTACATATACATCATCAACCGATGCTCCAGCTAATATAAGCTCAGGTATTCCTTCCTTTACTCCATAGCCTTCATCCATAAGCTTAACCATTCTGGGCACCACGACTGCTGGTGATACTGCAGCCAAAACTGCGCCCATAAGTAAAGCTTCTAATACACTAATTCCTAGTAGCTTAGGAGCAAAAAGCATAATTCCTATTAGTTCAAGAGTTGCTGGAACAAAGCACATAAAAACAGCTGGCCTACCAAGCTTCTTAAGTCCTGAAAGGTCAAGACCAAAGCCAGCTCTTGTAAGTATTATGACCAATGCTATTTTGCGAAGTTCAGCTGATATATCTAAGATACTAGTGTCTAATAGATTAAGTGCATATGGCCCTAATACTATACCCGTTGCGATCATTCCTATTAAACTTGGAAGCTTAAGCTTTTTACATAGCCAGCCCAATAACATACCTAGAATAAGAATTAGTGAAATGCTAAGTAGCATATAAAGCTCTCCTTTTACTTAAAGTAATAAATCATTCTTTTTACAAAAACCGCCTATCAAAACTGATAAGCGGTCAGCATATACATAATTTATGATTTACCAAATGTTTACAAAAAATTCAGCTATCTGTTTTCCGTATAACATGACAATCATCATGACGCCACATATTCCACAGGAAACCCACAAAGGCTTATCCGATAGAACCAACGTAGTCGGGTCTGCCTCACCCTTTCCTTTAAACACCATGAGAAGGTATCTTATGACGATAAACAGGACAATTGGAACCGTATACACCAGATTAGATTCCTGCGAAATTGACCATAGAGAGTAAAATACCATTGATAGTGAAGCACACATAAAAACAGCACCGTCAAGAAAGCTCTTGTCATATTCGTCTAAAACAATTCTTGTTTCTTGACCTAGGTAGCTACACATCTCACCTCTACGCTTTCCAAATGCCATAAATAAGGACAATGCTACCACAGTCAAAAACATCCAATGTGAAATTCCTGCACTGACTATTGTTCCACCTACCATAACTCTTAATACAAAGCCGGCAGCTATACAAAAGCAATCGACAATTACTATTCTTTTAAGCCACTTTGAATAAAGCAGGTTAATCAAAACATAGATAAATAAAAACGAAAAAGCGATAGGACTAATTAAAGCTGAAAGTCCTAGTCCTACAACTATAAGTATGGAAAACAACACCCATGCTCCAGGAATGGAAAGCTCTCTTGCAGCAATCGGGCGATTCTTTTTTTCCTTGTGATTTCTGTCTTTTTCAACATCACTTATATCGTTAACAACGTAGATTGATGATGAAACCAAGCAAAACGCAATAGATAAAATAATTGCATTTGAAAGCTTTTTCAAATCAAAAAGCTCTAAAGAAAATACTATAGGGCTTAGCACAAATATATTCTTTAACCAGCTCTTGATTCTCATCTCTTTAATAACTGCGCCAAAGGAAAAACCTTTTTTCATTAAAATCTCCTATACGAAGTTTTTACGCATGTATGCCTCGCTACATTATGCGATAAACTCTTATTTCAAAGCCCTTGAAAGCCCCTCTCATATATCTATGTACAGTTCTTGCTGCATAATACATATTACTAAGCTCTACAAAATGGCTACTAGGGTTTTCTGTTGTAAACAAGCCCACAAGCTCGTATTCATCATCTAGTCTACGATAAAAAGTAGCTACACCGCCATATATTTCCTGATTAGAATTCAAGAATTCATCTCTTTGTGAAGCAGATGTCACAACATAGGTAACACGACCATACTTATATCTAGCTGGATCAACATCTTCAAAGTTAGAAAATACACCATAATATCCACCTGGATCCAGTGGGGTATTGCAGTCACCGCAAGCGTTATTCGCATCTATACCCATTCGTTCAAAAACAGGCTTAAGCGCTATCCTGTTGTCAGGTGCTAAAAAGCTTCCAGTCATTGCCACAGAGCCAGCCAACTGACTAAATGCCGGTAATAAAAATAAAATCAGTGCTGTCAATACCGTCAATGCCTTGTTCTTTTGCACCAGCTTATAGATTGCTTCATATGCATAAAACAATCCAAGTGTTCCGAAAATAATTACAAATGCATATAGCGGAAGTGCATATCTTTCCCAATGAAGATGTAGAGTTGATATAGGTATTATGTAAACCAGAAATGTTAGGATAACTGATGTAACCTTCCAATTCTCTTTAAAGGACTTAACACATCCATATACACTTGCAAAAGAAAGAAGCAAGCCTGCATGCACACAAGTTTCCTTTACGTAATACCATAAAGTCTGAGGAAAGTTTAATCCATCTCCTCCTAAATGATACAAGCCGTTTTGTCCGGCAATAGCTGTTAATACATCCTTGTAATCAATAACTAAAATTGGAGAAATTGCCATTATTCCTATAATATAGAAAAGGATGGCAAGTACTCCTTCTTTAACAATCATTAAAGGCTTTTTGTAATGTGTTACACATACAGAAACAGCAATAATCAGACAGCAGAAAGCTCCCGGAAATTTCTCACAAGTACCAAATGCTGAAAAAATAGCCATTAAAAACACCAAAAGTGTGGAAGGCTTATTTATATAGCGAATTGCTATCAAAAGAACACACATCATAAAGAAAAGAAGTGGAACATCTGGTGTAATATAATGTGAGTGCTCTAAAAATGCAGGGAATACAGCAAATAACATGCTTGCAAAAAGTGCCTGCTTTTTTCCAAAATTTCTTACAATAAAATATGCGAGAATGACTGTGCCCACTCCAAAAAAAGCAATAAGGACTCTTGATGCAATAATGAATAAAGAAATATGATCATTATAGTTTTGAGAAAAGTCCTCAAGGCCTTGTGGTTCAAAATATAAATCCTGAATACCTATGTATAATAGTGTATTCAGCTTGATTAGTACATGATTTGGTCTATAGTAATAGTCCGAAACCTCGAAGGTTCTTTCTAAGGCACATTCATATGCTTTAATAAAAATAATGCCTTCATCAGGATGTAGATTTGTATTTGGTAAGCCCCAATTTATTCCTATAATTCTAAGTAACAGTGAAAGAGCGAATATCGCACCCAGCAACCAATAATGGAGTTTTTCTGTTACATTCACTTCCCTTTTATGCTTCATTATCATTTACCACCTTTTCGTCTTTATTAATATTTTGTGTAGTGAGTCTTTTGCTAAATATGGCTATTAATACAACTGGAAGCATCAAATTAAGCGGCCACGAATATCGAAATGACGACATCGGTGACAATATCATTATTCCAAACTGCGCGATAAGTGGCAAAAATAAGGGCAATTCTTTGGTAATAAACTCTTTGCTCTTACATGAAATAATCATTGAAATAATCAGCATCCATACCAAAAAAGCAGGTACAAAGAACAATCTTACCACGTACATTTCTCGCCATGCATCGTCTGAACACATGCTTTTTAATATATGAGATAACCCATTAGCGTGAATAACACTTTTTCTTTCAAGTGGAACGATAAAATTCTCTGGTGGATAGTTATCATACATGACATATGAATAACGATAATATCCAGGATACCAATATCCTAAGGTATTAGAAAGAAATGCTTCTACATACTCTTTCGTAAACTGTTTCCCTGTCTTTAGGTAAAATTTCCAAAATTGAGCTACATCAGCTTTATAGTTGTCTGAGTAGAAACAGCTCTTTGCTGGATCTGCAATGAAAGGATCATATTGTCTACCAGAATCCCACTCACGCCATCCTAAATTGTCGATATAATAATCCATGAGCCTAGTCTGCTCTTCGGTCAATTCGCTAGCTCTTAACACAGCAACTCTTTGAAGCTGCTGTATGGGGACACTTAATGCCTCACGCACCTGCCCCTGCTCTATTCCCATTGCTTTAAACACTGGGCCTTGGTAAATCTTAAATGCAACGGCCGGAAGTAAAATAACAAGAATTAATGCAATATACTTTTTAAAACTTCGTATCTTTTTAATTCTAATAAGCATTAATAGTGCAAAGCAAAAAACATATATATGTATACCATTGTTTCTAAAAGCAAACATGAAAAAACTTACTATCGGCAATGATATCAAATTTCTAATCTTAGAAACGTATTCATTAGGTGCAGTCACTATTTCAACATAATGGCACACAAACAAAACCAAAAAGGCAGCATGGAATATATCTTTAGTCATTGTCACACAAAGACATGCATTTTCAAACCATAATGCAGAAATGAGGGCAGTAAAAATCACTAGAATGCCAGGAACATTTTTCTTTTTTAACAGAACAACAAGTCTTGCTAATGCATAGCTTAGTATTATCATCTGAAGAAGCGAATAAATACCAATTCCATGCTCGTAGCTATTAAATACATTCTCCCCAAGGCGCATAAACACGCGGATTAACCAGGTATGAAGCACTGGATGGTGATTGTTTGTAATCTTCGTCATAGCACTCGTAGTCTGAGAAATCGCATCATACGACATAATTCCTGGGTAGACTAAAAGATATACTGGCAAATAGCTTATAAATATGAATGACCAAACAATAACAAGAAGTTTGTTATTCCCTAATTTGTTAAGGCATTTCGATACCTTATTTTCTGCTTTTGTTAAAGGCCTAAAAGCACGACTATTAATTATCACGCTTTTTTTAGATGGAATCACAGACAAGATCAACATATTAAATATAAGGCTCAAAATGAAGCATACAAAAAATGCAACAATATAATCAGTTTTAAAAATCATATCCTGCGACTTCATCATAGGACCCACTATTGCATACATAATGCTATATATGAAAGCAAGTACTATTGCCAAAATACGCTTTGCCATAAATATCTCCCATTACTATTCATTCTCATTTTCTCAATACGTTTATATTATCATATATGCGTATGCATGAAAATCTACAAGTCATCAAAAGCTTAAGATACCCTATTGCTTTCTAGACCCAAATTCACCTAATCGTTATTCTTAGATAACGCATTTATAAGTTCATTATACTTATGCTCATCGATAATATACTTTTTTCTAACGAGTAAAAGGCTTGTAAGGAACGCAACAATAGGAATTGCAACCATTCCTATTCTAAGTACTAATAACTGTGTTGATGTAGCCTGTGATATATAAAATGATGCCTGATTATAAACCTCATCCTGAGTAAGAAGTCCCTTTCCCGCTTCAATCTCAAGATTAGAAATATTTTGACTAATCCCATATATGCCACTAAGAATTAAAATAAGCGCGATGATTCCCTGATTAAGTGCTCCTGCCAGTTTTGTAGAAAACGAACGAACGGCTGAAATAATGCTCTCATGGCGCTCATGATACTTGTATTCGTCATATTCAATTGTGTTATTGAGCATAACAATAATCAAAAGATTATTCATTCCCTGTGCAAAGAAAATAACAAATCCAACCACATTCAATAAAATAACATTCCTAGGCATCACATATCCAAAACCTAAGAGCAATAGATAACCAACCACTGTTAGTACGGTCATCGCAAAATATGCTTTTGCCCTATTAGCAAGCTTCATAAATACTGGATACAAGCACTGAGAAAATAGTGTTCCAAGTCCATACATCACTGTAAATAAAAATACCAGTTCGCCACCTTTTTGATATCCAAACTCAAAATAGAAAAAATTCATTCCAATAGCTATCAGTAGGTTATTACCTATATTGAAAATGAATGAGGCTATTCCTATTACTATAAGCTGATCATTTCGCCCAAATATTTTAAACATTCTTCCTAAAGAAAGTTGTTCATCCGATGTCGAAATAGTTCTAGGTCTTTCTTTGGCTCCAAAGAAAGTTAATAGCTGAAATGCCGCAAAGCACCCTGCTATTACAAATGCAGCGCCTCTATATGCCTTTACTGCATTTCCTGCTACAAGTGTGGGGAGTAAGCCTGCTACAGAAAACTGACCTATACAGATAAAGATACTCATTAATGTTACTAACGTATCTCGCTCTTTAGGATTGCTAGATAAGCTAGGTAACATACCCCAATACGCAATATCGTTCATGGTGTAAGTCATTCCCCAAAGCAAGTAGAATATTCCAAAAAAGCATACAAAAGCCCATCCCTGTGGCCTTATGCTAAATAGTGCAATAATCACGCATGAATTAAGTAACATTCCAAGCAATATCCAGGGACGATACTTGCCTAGTTTTAGATTACATTTTTCAATAATTAACCCCATTAGTGGATCATTGAATGCATCCCAAATCATGCACACCACAATAATTGCTGAAATTGCTACAAACTGTGATACAGTAAGCGACATAGTATACTGTATGTAAGTAAGCAAAAACATACTGACCAGTGTATATGCCATATCACGGCCAGTCGCGCCTATCGTGTAACACCATTTTGTCCGATTGTCTAACTTCCCCATTTGTTGAAATCTCCTCCATCATCCTTAGTTATTTAGCCCTAAAAAATGTGTATGCCTCGCCTTCAGCATAAATCTC
This sequence comes from Lachnospiraceae bacterium, assembly GCA_045639565.1. Lineage (GTDB taxonomy): Bacteria > Bacillota > Clostridia > Lachnospirales > Lachnospiraceae > UBA1258. The sequence continues at coordinate 5,115 of JAZUDH010000031.1, read as the reverse complement.
AAAATTATCATTAAGCCATTCGCTTATTTCACTATTAAAATAACTTGTGCCCTTATCAACTACTACATATTCTGGAGTTTTTTGCGGATAGTACGTAAAGTATGTAAGCGTCTCCTTAGAATAATGAGGAGTATCGGTTACATTAGGATTGCAAATCTGTCCAGGTAAAAACATATATATAACAGGATCGTACACCCAGTTATTAAGTAGTAATGCGTTACTGTTTTCAGGAAGATAGGTTTTGAATTCAGCCTCAGCATTTCTGGTTCTGTCGGCGGTTTCCCTATCAGCAATGATAAACTTGGTAGGACCATTCCTAACGTAGTTATTCATCTTTGTAATGTAAGTTCTGCCATTTATCTGACCGTATCCCCACACCACTATTCCTCTGTGAAGAATAACTGCCATACACACTCCGACAACGAGCCGCACTCCTGCCTGCTTCCATTTTGTGCATATCAAGGTAATAGCTACCGCACCAGCCACCACAAAATATGCAACTATAGTAATCATGCCTAAATTAGTCATAAGTATCGTACCTACAAATGTTGAAGCAGATACTATAAGCGCAATGATCCCAATCTGCTTCATTTCGGTGTTAACCGCATTTGTGCCAGGAATAGCTAAAAATATCAACAGAAGCGGTAAGATAAAGAATGCACATGTCCAATCTATTGAAAGCTTATTTCCAACGCTGAGCAAAAGAAGCTCTACCACAGGAATTTCAACTCCTAATACAGTAAAAAAGTTATCACGCTTCTTGCTTAAAATAGCGACTAAAATAGCAATTACAATGATGATTGTAAGCACTGCTACTGCATACATAAAGCCACCCCAGTAAAATCCAAATGAACCGTCGCCAAACTCTCCTGCTCCATGAACATCTCCAGAAAATATCAGTATGATAGTTTCATAGAGCGAAATAGGGCCCTTTCTTAATAGTAAAAACAGTATATAAACTATTCCTGAAATAGCACATGTTCCAGCAAATATTAGTACAGGCTTAATTTTCTTACCCAGTATAATAAAAAGAGCTATGCATAATAAAGGAAATAAAATAATCGCTGTCGGATATGACAAAATCTCAAGGCATAGCATTAATGCTGCCATAATCATGAAAATATATCTAGACTTATCTTTTATATATCTAATAATAAAGCATAACATCAAAACAGAGAAAAGAATCTGCTGATCAGCATAAGCCATAAATACTGTCTGCTTAACACGAAAAGTAAAGAAGAAAATGGCTGCAAGGTTTGAGCTTTGCTTGTCAGCATAAAGGCTAAGAGTCTTAGATAAAAAAAGTGCTACAGCCCCATAGGTTATAAGGCCACAAAACTGAAGATACAATGCAGCACCAGTAAGCGAAGGTACTATAAGCTTATATGGCAAAAGAAAGATGTCGGTTAAAAAAATCGAGGACTGAGTAGTGTCCCATATCTCCATAAACAACCGGTCGCCGCTTAAATGTCTAAATGAAAGTGCAAGTGTGTAAGCATTGTCATAACCAAAATCCGTAAACGCAGACTTAATACCTACCAAAACAGCCAAAATCCACAGCACTTTAATTATTGTATTCATTTTTAATTCTTTATTTTCTCTCATCAATATATGCCCCACATATTCCATGCTCTTACTTTATTTTTCTGCCAAATAATATCTATTTCTTCATAAAAGTAATAAATTAATTGACTATGTTTAGCCAAGGAAAATATGGTTCCACAATCCACGGCCAGATATTTTGACTTCCTGTCCAAGTTACATGCATATACAGTACTCCTGAACCAATATGCCAAATAAGTAAAAAAGCACCTACCACAAGTAAAATAATCTTTGGCACTTTTTTTAAATCTTTCATCGCTTTGAAAAAAATATCTAGTGAAACAGCAAACAAGAAAAAGGAAGATACAAATATTCCCCAATAAAAATTATTGTCTTCAGATCTTTTTCCCGTCTCCATAAAAAAGACTATTTCTATAAAAGATATTATGAACATTGCAAGGAAAAAGAAATATTGCCTATTTAGCAGTTTATGAGCAAGCACAAATACAACCACTACAAAAATAAGGCAAGTAAATAATTGCAGTAATGCAGCACGACCACCATTCTTAAAAAAAGCAGAGTTAAGAAGCGCAAAAGCAATTCCGCTCGACTCCTGACTAGACTGATTATAAAGAATTCTACTTTGCAAGAATGCAACAAAAACAGAAGGTAATACAGTTATTCCTAGATAGACACAATCCAATGTTACCTCTTTACTGCATTTTCCCTTAATCCATACCACTATTAACCACAGTAAAAGTGCTAACGAAAAGGAAACTAAAAAATTCGGCTTCGCCCATGTTGTCAAAAGCAAGCTAACTGATATACCTATTAATGCTCTCCACTTTCCCTCTCTTCTAGGCTCTTCCAACCTGTCAATAAAAAAGTACATCACCCATATAGCTCCAAGCCTCATTCCAATATATGTATATGAATGCCATGGTTGTCTGATAAATCCAGTAAGATCAAAATATGGACTTATATATGGAATATATAATGAGGTTAACATCATTAAAAATGCAGAAGAAAACACACCACATACAGCATCCATCTTTAGTTTTCTAACAAGAAAAACATAAATGCTGATGAGTGTTGCCATCACCATCAGAGCCCCAAATCCGCTAATCATTATTTCTGTGCTCATAAAAGAAGCATCACCAATATTAACAATTAGCTTCAATAGTAAATCGATTAATGAATATCCATTTCCATTCCTTGCAAACTCAACATGAGCAGGTAAATCACTAATGTACAATCCGTTTTGTGTCATTAGTTGATTTAAAAAAAGATTCATAGAAATGGCGCAAAATACCATCCCGATTATAAATATAGAAATATTGCAAATAAGCCTCTTCTTCATGTATTTACTCCCTAAAATAATAGCAATGAGGTATCCAGTATTTTTGCTAACACAAACACTTTCTCAGACGTTATTATAGCAAATTCTGCTAGAGTCAAACAACATAGAATTAGCGGTAAAAGCGAAATGATTTCCCACGCAATTGTTAGTACTACTACCACGATAGCCTTGCCCATATTCTCCATTGGTGCTAAATATTGGGGCAAAAAAACTCCGTTCCAACCGTTAAGGTCAAAACAGAGTTCTCATTGTTTTTTTAAGACGCGTTAGATTATATTTTCTTTCCCATCAACTGAGCGCTTAGACTGAAACTTATCTCTAGAGACTTGGATTAATTACCTGATCCAGAGTGAGCACTTTGCATTTCTTGCTTTCATAATACTCCAGCATTGCAGGAATCTTTTTCTTATCGTAGCTGGTCACACAGTCAGAGAGAACTGTTACTACATATCCTGATTTTGTCATATTGAAGCAGGTGGACTTCACACAGGCGGTTGCATCCGCACCGGTTACTACAAACTCTGTAATACCATTTTCTGCAATATATTCGCAGAATGCTTCACTGGTAAGAGCATTTGCTTTGGTCTTAATAAAAATATTATCACTCACAACCTGAAGTTCCGGAACAATTTCAGCACCTCTTGTTCCCGGAAGAAAATTCTTTGCAGAGGGAGTGATGTTGTTTTGGCAAATGTACACCACATGCATTTCCTGACTAATAGCCCAGTTAATGGCATTATTAAGGGTATCAACAATTTCACGATAATTCTTAGTGATATCATTCTGGATATCAATGACAACGAGTGCTTTGTTTTGCATAAATTTATCCTTTCTTAGTCCCGATATTTTTTCGACAGTTCGGAAGTAACTGCAAAAAGACGCTCACGCATAGACTGTGGTTCCAGCACCGTAACTTTATTTCCACATGACAGAATCCAGGCAACAAGTCCTTCCTCATCTTCGTCCACTTCAAACAAAAGGGAACCATCCTCTTGAATTAAAAATGATGATGGCCCATAGTTTTCAATCAGCTGCCATCTCATAGAGGGTTCAAATACTGCCTTCAGATGAACATTTGAAGGAAAGAAGGTCTTTATCTCGAATTCCGGAAACGGTACCTCTCGATCATGGATTTGTTCTTCTGCTAGCTTCAGCCCATCCATACGATTCAGCTTGAACATCCGAAAATCCTGTTTTGTTCTGCAATAACCCCACACATACCAGCTGCTCCACTTGAAGATCAGATAATACGGATCGAGTATCCGAGTGGATTCTGCTTTAGGTGAATAATAATCAAACCGAATCGCCTGCTTCAAATCGATTGCTGTCTGTACAAGCGTAACCTTTTCTGATATAGGAGCCTTATGTGGGGAGGATAGATCGATCAGAATCGTATCGCTGCCATTGATGAAATCAGAGGAACCCGCTTTGATCTTTTCCATGAGCAGACTGTAATAACTGCTTCCACTGACACTATCAAGGCTTCTAAGCCCTGCCAGGATCATCTTCATATCCTTTGATGTAAGGACAGTTCGGTCCATACGATAACCGTCCATAATCTGAATACCGCCGCCGATTCCAGGCATCGTACATATTGGAATTCCGGCCTTGCAAAGGTCAGCAATATCTCTGAGGATCGTCCTTTTGGACACTTCGAAACGTTCTGCCAGTTCAGGCGTTGTAATCTTTTCTTTTTGAAGTAGCAGGGATAAGATCCCTATCATTCTCTCTATCTTCATGCTTTTCACTTCCATTTATATAATACATTGCAAAACATGACATCTGTATGTCACCTTTATAATACTACATTTGAAAAAAATATGAATAAGCAGTATTAAAAATTTATAATAAAAAAGAGCTAAGACTAAGTCTTAGCCCTTCAAAGCATCATTATTAATATCTAATATCATCCTCGGAGCTGGGAGTTGTTAAGCTACTCATTTTCTCCATTATTGAAGAAATTTTTATATCTTTTATTTTCAATTTCTTTAATAATAAATTCACAAGCTCCCTCTACCATTTTTTCCATCTCTCCCACTGTACAGATTTCATAAGCATCAACATTCGAGATATCTCTATACTTGAATTCAAACTCAAAGAGCTGACTTATTCTTTCTTCTATGGTCTTTTTATCTATCACGCCATCCATTGTCTCTGCTTTTCCTGTTGATAATAGCTGATAGAGATTCTTTTCTTTCTGATATCTCTTATAA
>JAZUDH010000030.1:0-6598 GCA_045639565.1 Lachnospiraceae bacterium | reverse complement strand
TGTCAAGCATTTTCGAAAATGTCCCAAAATAATTTAAACATTAGCCCCGACTTTTTTGCTGGGGCTGTTTTAGTTTTGTGGGCTCTGCCCACACCCGTCCCTCGTCGGGAAGGCAGGGAAAGAAGTTTTTTACTTCTTTCTCTGCTAGAAGGATAATCCGTGAGCTTTATGTCAAGAGACTTTCGCGGCATAAAGAGCCTTCGGCTCATTATTCCACGGTTCTCTTGACAGCAGCTCCGCTCCTATGCGATTTTTGTATCTTCATCATTCCAATGATGTTCTTGCTGTTTAACAAACTTACCAAAGTGTTGCCTGCGCCAAGGGTGGTTCATCGGAGGAATGTAGGTCTTCTTCGGCTTTGGCGGAGTGTAATCAATATCCAAGTCTTTTGATTTGGCCTCGTGTTCAGGGATTTCTTCGAGCACATAGATGTCTTTATCATTAACACAACAGTATTTACTGTTATCAAAAGCTTGGATAAACATTACTTTGGTACCCTTGCGATAGTGAACTTGTTTACCATTTCCGTCAAGCAAGCGATAGTATTTGTTGGAATGCCTTAAGCAGTGCCCCGTATCTACAGTCCTTTCGCACAAAACTGCAAGAATTAAGTTAATTTTTTCATTTTCTGGTTGCGCTACGAACACAGACTTGATACCATTAATGAGAAGCGCGAACTTCTCATTGAATTCCTTTATGTAGGAGTTTAGGAATTCATTGGCAGCGTCTATGGTCGTTATGCCTGCAAGTCTTAACTCGATTGGCAGGCGCGACTGTAACGTCTGATTTAAGCGTTCTACACGTCCTTTTGCCTGTGGCACACTGCTTGATTCAAGCTCAACACCAAGCTGTTTACAGGCGTAGGCGAATTGAGTATAGGTATCCTCATCAATCGATGGGGAGTTTTTCTTTTTATAGGTAAAAACAGTTCTTCGGTCTGTAAAAAACTTGTATGGGATGCCATAGGTTGTAAGTATTTGATGAAATACGTGGTAATAACCGTTTAAGGTTTCCTGCGTGTCAAAGTACCCACCAGTAATTCTTCCAGAAGCATCATCAATAGCCAAATGCAGGTGCCATATTTGTCCTGGAATCCATTCGAATGGAGTTGCATCCATTTGCTGAAGTTCGCCGAAATAGGCAGCTCTCGGGCGGCGGGAATGGGCATCTTCAACGGCAACAAGATTTGTTTGTATCTGATCAACTTCCTTCTGGGTTTTAGCGGCTTTCTTATCAGCCTTTAATTTATCTTTGATTCTCTTTTTCTTAGCCTTAGTAGCTTTAGGGGAGAGAATGAACTTAGCCTCAAGAATAGACATAACAGCTGAGGGAGAGATATGAATATCCTCATATTTTCCTAATAACTCGGTGAAGTGCTCGAAATTGGCATCGTAATACTTAGTGCGATATAAATCGACAATGAGGTTACGTGTTTCATCAGGAATGGTATTGACTGGTTTTCGTCCTCTGTTGCCGTGAATAAAGTACTCTTTGCCATGATTTTTGTAACCTTTAAGCATGCGATTGATATGTCTTACAGTACAATCAAGCGTAATAGCAGCTCTTTGTTTGTTAGGGTGAGGGTGATCGGCTAATGATTTAATTACCTCATATTTCTTTTGTTCGTCCATTGATAGTTCTACCTTTCTGATAATAGTCACCTCCATCTGTTAATGGAAGTATCATACCACATTGGGACATTTTCCTTTGTGGTATATTAGGACATTATCAAAAATGGTTCATAGGGTAAAAGTGTGTTTTTGTTAAAAATGCTTGACTTATAAAATTATTGTTGATATAATTACAAAGCTGATTTAAGCAAGGCGACATGGCCAAGTGGTAAGGCAAAGGTCTGCAACACCTCTATCACCAGTTCAAATCTGGTTGTCGCCTCTAAAAACCTTGATGTGTCAAGGTTTTTTTTATTGAAAGTATCGAAAATTGGATCTTTAGATAAGACATAGGGAATATAAATAAATAGAAAAAGGAGACACATATGAAGATGTTTAGAGAACATAAAAAATTAATAATTATTGTACTGGTGGCTGTAATTGCGGCTATTGTAGTACTGGTAGTGTGTCTTAGAAATTGTAGCAAACTAGAAGCCGATTCATTAAACATCGTAGAATCCGAAGCATATAATAACGAAATGGGGCCTGGAATGTCTGGTAGTGTGGTGGCACCTGGAATGGGTGGCAATGAGTCGGAGCCTGAGGTGAATGATTTTTCTGACAATGATTTTGATAATGATTGGGAAAAGATAAATTGTACATTTACAAATTATAAATTTGTTGGATATGAAGGCAATAAATTTGTTTATAAAAGCGATAGTTGTAATGTTGAAAATACATGGTCAACGGCATCTGAAAGCCATACATTTGGCAATTATGCAGCCGCTGTGAGTGGAGATAGTGTAAATTTTTTCTTCACAAGACAGAGTGGTGACTACTCCGATAAGGAGCTGGTTATGAAGATTAATTTTTCTTTATATAAAGAATCTCGTCCATATAAAAAGTATACATTTATGATTAAACATATTGACAGTTCCGATGATGGTGGAAAAGAGGACAACATTGGATATGCATATGCAGTAAGAAATTATTTAGGAGGCGGACTGGTGCCGGAAGACAGGCAGACATCTACACTTGATGGAATTAAGTATTTATATCCGGATTTTGACCTAGGTTATAATAGCCTGGCTGAAGCACTTAATAGCGGAGACTGGTGTTTGTCGCTTGATGAGATGCATATTTATGAACGGTAAAATCGATAAAGAAAATTAAAAAAGAGTAAAGAAATGTTAGGGGTAAAAATGAATCGTTTAGCCTTCGATATAACATTTTAATAAAAAAAGTTAGATTGAAAACCTTCTACATATAAAGTATAATTTGTATTATAGGTTATATAATTAATCTACAATACGATAAAATAAGGAGTAATAAGATGAGAAAAATATTAACAGGAATTGTTACAGTATCATTAGTAGCAACAATGGGTTTAGCACTTGCAGCATGCGGTGGTTCAAATGATAATAATAATCCAACAACAGCAAGTACTACAACAGAGACAACAACAGGGAAAGCTTCAGGTGAAAGCTTCAAAATTGAATTTGGTGATTTCGATGGTCAGCAGGCGCTTTCAAAGAAGATTCAGAATATGGAATGCACAGGTGCAGATATTGAAATCGAAGGTACATCAGAAAAGCTTGGTTCAAGCTATTCAATTGGACAGAGAAAAGATGGTGAACACGTTGGAACATCATATAAGTTTAGTGGCGAATATCCAGCAGACGGTGCACATGTAATTGTTAAAGGCAAAATCGTTACAGAAGGTTTAACATCATATATTGATGCTTCATCTGTAGAAGTTGTAGAATAATAATTGATTATATTATAGATGAGGTTATTCCAAGGGAGTAACCTCATTTTTAGCATTTCTGATTGGAAATTGGCTTTGTTAATATTGGAAATAGGATTTTAAAAAATGCTTATTAAACCATTGGTTAAACATTAAAAAATCTGTTGCAAATTGCAAAATACTATGCTACAATGAGTATCCGTGATAAAAGATAATTCCTTGCTCTTTGTATAGAACAAAGGGCCAGAGACCAAAAGGAGGTGCGAGACGCATGAACAAATATGAATTAGTAGTTGTTGTTAGCGCAAAAATCGAAGATGAAGAAAGAGCTGCAGTTATCGAAAAAGTTAAAGAATACATCACTCGTTTCGGCGGAAATGTTTCTGACGTTGATGACTGGGGTAAAAAGAAATTAGCTTACGAAATTCAAAAAATGAAAGAAGCTTATTACTACTTCATCCATTTTGAATCTGATGCAACATGCCCAGCAGAAGTTGAAAGCAATGTTCGTATCATGGAAAATGTTATTAGATTTTTATGTGTAAAACAGGAAGCATAAGTAAGCGCTAACGCTCGTACAGAGAAGGAGAAATCATGAACAAAGTAATTTTAATGGGACGTTTGACAAGAGATCCTGATATCAGATATTCTCAGGATAATCTCGCAATCGCAAGATTTAGTCTTGCTGTAGATCGTAGATTCAAAAAAGAAGGGGACCAGCAAACAGCAGATTTTCCTAATTGCGTAGCATTTGGAAAAACAGCAGAATTTATTGAAAAGTATGTGAAAAAAGGCACAAAGCTTTGTGTAGAAGGAAGACTTCAGACTGGTTCATATACAAATAAAGATGGTCAGACCGTATATACAACAGAAGTTGTTATCGAAAATGCTGAATTTGCGGAAAGTAAGGCATCACAGGGATCAGCGACTGCTACACCTCAAGCGCCAACAGCACCATCAGCACCAAGTGTAGATGCAGGTGCAGGATTCATGAGTATTTCTGACGGAGTTGACGACGAAGGCTTACCATTTAATTAGAATTTAAAAGGAGGTCAACTAATCATGGCATATAACAAAAATGAAAAAGGTACTACACCAATGAAAAGAAGAAATATGCGCCGTAGAAAAAAGGTTTGCGTATTTTGCGGAGAAAACAATGGTGATATCGATTACAAAGATGTAAATAAGCTTAATAGATATGTTTCTGAAAGAGGTAAAATTCTTCCAAGAAGAATTACTGGAAACTGTGCAAAACATCAGAGAGCTCTTACTGTTGCAGTAAAAAGAGCAAGACATATCGCTTTAATGCCTTATACAAAAGATTGATGATAAACACCAAAGGTGTAAACAAGGAACATGCTATAATAGCATGTTCCTTTTAATATTAGCAGGGCATACTTTACTAAGGCATGTATAAATGATAAAATCAAGAAGTAGAAATTTTTTGTATTTGGTGAAAATATGGTTTGTAGAAAATGTGGGGAGAAATTCAGCGATAATCTTATAATATGTCCAAAATGTGGAGCTGAAAATAATAGAAAACCCAGCAAAAAGAAAAAAGTAAATCCAGTAGTAAAAATCGCAATCATCGTTTCAATAATAGTAGTTGCAGCGGCATTTGCTTTATTTTTGATATTAACAATAACATCAAATAGCGATAAAAGTAATGCAGACAAAAACATTCAAAAAATGGAGTCATATTATAAACAAAAAAAATATGATCAAATAGATGATTATATAAAGGATTTAGACTATGATGTGGCTTATGCAAAATACAATCTTGTTTCTTCTATGCACGAAAGAATGAAATGGCAAATAGATACAATAAAAAGAGATAGCAAGGTTCTAACAAAAGAAAATACAGGTTATACACTAGATCCAGCAACAATATCATATGATATTCAAATATGTGCCGAAACACTTGCAGAGTTAAACAAGCTTGAGGAAGAAGGATATGTATATCAAGAAGAGCAGGCTGTAAAAGATTTTAAAGAAGAGATATATGAAGCATTAAAAGAAAAATTTATGCTTAGCGAGGATGAGATTAACGAGGTAGCAGTAATAGCCAAAACAAGTTCAGAAGCGGGAACAAGTGGGGATTACTCAAAATATGGTGAACAAGTAGTAAAAAGACTTACAGAATGAAAAATATTAGATAAACGAAAAGTTTAAAGGTGTAGCTATATTAATAAAGAATTAACAAAATATTCATTTAAATTTAAGAAACAAGTGATAGCATAAAAATAGTGAAAAACAAGGACAAAATATAAGGAGGAAATAGATAATGGCAAAATATGTATGTAGCGTTTGTGGATATGTTCATGAAGGAGATAGTGCTCCAGAGGCATGTCCTATATGTAAAGCACCAAAAGAAAAATTTACAAAACAAGAAGGCGAAATGACATGGGCAGCAGAACATGTCGTAGGCGTAGCAAATGGGGTAAGTGAAGATATCTTAAAAGATTTAAGAGATAACTTCACAGGAGAATGCACAGAAGTAGGAATGTATCTTGCAATGGCAAGAGTAGCATTTAGAGAAGGATATCCAGAAATAGGAATGTACTGGGAAAAAGCAGCATACGAGGAAGCAGAGCATGCAGCAAAATTCGCAGAACTACTTGGCGAAGTAATAACCCCAAGCACAAAGAAAAATCTTGAAATGAGAATAGATGCAGAAAACGGCGCAACAGCAGGAAAAACAGACCTTGCAAAGCGCGCTAAAGAAGCAAATCTCGATGCAATTCATGACACAGTACATGAAATGGCAAAAGACGAAGCAAGACACGGAAAAGCATTTAAGGGCTTGTATGAGAGATACTTTGGTTAAGCTACAAGCCAGAATAAAAAAAGAAATATGAAAAAGCAGGTAAATGTATTTACCTGCTTTTAATATTTCTTTTTTTATTACGGCGCCAGCCGTCCATGAGCGTCGCACGAAGTGCAAAGCGAATGGTCCGGCTTGTAGCGTAGAAAAAAGCGCCGCGCCAGCCGTCCATGAGCGTCGCACGAAGTGCGAAGCGAATGGTCTGGCTTGTAGCGTAGGATGAGCGCGCCAGCCGTCCATGAGCGTCGCACGAAGTGCAAAGCGAATGGTCCGGCTTGTAGCGTAGAAAAAAGCGCCGCGCCAGCCGTCCATGAGCGTGGCACGAAGTGCGAAGCGAATGGTCTGGCTTGTAGCGTAGGATGAGCGCGCCAGCCGTCCATGAGCGTCGCACGAAGTGCAAAGCGAATGGTCCGGCTT
>JAZUDH010000029.1:0-5881 GCA_045639565.1 Lachnospiraceae bacterium | reverse complement strand
TCTTATAGAATGGGCACTTATTTTTTAGGCATTGCTTGTTAAAACTTGAAAATTCGCATCTAATTTCATCTAATTCCATTTCAACATTATACTTTTCTTTAACAAATTCTACAGCAGTAGAAATAGAAAGAAAAGCATTTCTTTTACAACATCTTGGTCCACCTATTCTAGACATTTTTTGAATTACTAATGATGTATATTCCATATCGTCTGAATAGTATTGCGTGTCTGATAAAGGTCCTACATCATGAATTATTGATAATACTGCTCCAATTGATGCTGTTGATCCACACATTCCCCATTGGCCACACATTGCTCCAGGCATTTTGATTGTTCTTTCTTTTAATGTTTCAAGTCCTTTTTCAATATCAATGTTTCCACCAGCGTTTTTATAAGCAATCATAAATGATGCTCCATCAAGAAAGTGGTGTTCTGGGCCATGAATATTGATAAAATCTTTATGCATTATGCTTTTAACAATCTCGATTGGATTCTTACTTGTTTGTTTTAATATTTCTTCTTTAATTAATTTATATTTTTCTTCTAATGTATATTCCATATTATTTCCTCTTTGTACATTTACAAGGTTTAGATATAAAAGACATTAATTCATTTAATAATTCTTTATTTAATGTATAATGCATCCATTTACCATCTTTTGTAGAATTGACTAATCCAGAATCAGTTAACACTTTCATATGATGAGATAATGTTGCTTGCTTACAATCAACCATTTCTAGTAAATTACAAGCACATAAAGAATCATTATGATATAACATCTTACATATCTTTACTCTTGATTCATCTGATAATGCTTTAAATAGTGCTGCAGCTTCGTCTTTATGCATGTAGACCTCCTTATTAACATATTGATAATTATCAATATAATCATATATAACATATTGATATATGTCAATATAACGACAAGCGGATACATGTTTAATTATTTTGCTGAATCAATAAATTCAAATTGGGAATGAACCATTCCCAAGGGTTTTATACCTCGTTACAATTTGTTATTTCATCATCCGCAAACCCATGTAAATACTAAATTTGTGGTTGTTTACCTTTCCCTTATGTTTTCCCTTGTGTTATATCATCCCATGGTACTTTACGAGTGCTGATAAGGGGAAAAACAAGGGAAAGATTTCACGATAACACAATATAACACCTTATAGATAATCGGACTGTTGAAATGTATTTTTTGACTACAACTTGGCTTAGCGGATTCCATCCACAAGTTCATTGTAGAAAGCCTCTGTATACTCATTCATTTCATTACACATCTTTATTGTTTCTGGCAAATAGCATTTATTTGCACCAAGTACATTTATCTGCATAAATGAAAGGATTTCTTCAAGCGACTGCCCCCTGACTGATCCTGTGATAAGTGTCTTTACCACGGTGTACGTTTTTCCGCCCTCTAAAACATGAGCATCATGCAGAATCTTCCCCTCTAAAGTCTCGGGTATCTCTGGTCTTTGCGATTCCCAAGCGACTTTGATGATTACTTCTATATCTTCTTCATTCACACCATTATTAATCAAAAAAACACGGATTTTTTCTTCTTCCCGATAAATGAATCCATGAAAGGCTAAAGCAAGCTCTAGAACATCTCTATTAACTTCATACTTTCCAATCGCAATGATTTTTTCTACTTGCCGCCTTACCAATTCAATATGCCACATATTATGCATAATATCCTTATCCCTGTAATAAGGCGCAATAAATTCATCGATAATTCTTTTTTCTATCATCTATCTTTTTCTCCATCCGAGCTATAATTCTGAGCTTCAAAATCATTTATTTCATTTTTTCCAAATGAGTATTCAAAAGATGCATCTTAAAATCATCTTCCTCAAAAAGGCGATTTGATTCAAATTCACCATATTTTGAAACCAGTTCGCCGACGGTAATACTGCGAGATTTTTCAAGTGCCGGAATATCTTCCTCTAAGATTCTTCTTACCAGCTCTTCTATAGAATCTGTTTTAAGATTACCTATTTTCCATTCTTTTTTCATATGGGTGAAATTGAAAAACAGATCGTAATCATTTGCAACATATATGACGATATCTTCCTCGTTATGAGGAACAATATATGAGCTGTCATTTTTCAGTTTTTCACACAATTCTCTTTCGGAATAATTCTCACCATAGTTTAAAAAATAAGGTATCAGTACCTCCGGAACATCTCCCTTATTGATTCTGACTGGATATAACTTACGGTTTTCTCCGTCACAGCTTCCGGCATGTACAAAAAACTTGAAAATACCGCCGAAAGCCTTAACTCGCTCTTTTATTTTCAATCCATCCGTCAACTGAAGAAGCTGAACAATTTCATCCTTGTTTTCTTCATTGATGAATGTCTGCCATCGGGGAGTGATTTCGTGCTCTATTAAAATATCCGTAGCCTTCAGAAGTTCTTCAAATGCTCCTTTCCGGCCTATGTATCGATCTGTTGTTTCTTTTAGGCCAAAAAAAGTAAGCTGAACACATTTCACACCTACATCTTTAAGAAACAGTACATATTTCGGATCTCTCACCAGTCGCCAAAAACTCCCCAATTCAAATCGACGGGGAACAGTATTTACGGACAGTTCTTTGTCTATTTCCCAACGTTCTCTATAATTCTGACAAAAATCCGGTTCTCGTAGCCAACTAAAAAACTCGATTTTATCAAAATATGGTTTAAAACAGTCTACAATCCATTTGTCAGCTCCAGCATCCATTTTCTTGTTTGGCATATGTGATAGCCAACAATGAAGACAGCGATTCGGACATCCGAACATATCAACTGCCAATGTTAACGATTTCATGATTTAATTCTCCTTATATCACTCGATTCGTAAAAAAATCCTTTTAGACACTCTTCAATCGGTTTAATAAGTCCGCCACTATGCCAGGATCATCAATTAATGAAATTCCAAAGCACTTCTTTCCGGCATCCTTTATTGATAATCCGATATGATATGCCGTTTTCCCATCCAGAATAATAAATCTGTCATGGAATACCTGCGTCTTCGTAACTGTCAATGTGGGATATTGTGCGTTAAAATTCGCTGCATCCCGATTCGTAAGCTGTGCACTTGCAAATGTGTAAATTTTCACATCTACGCCGGCATTCTTCTTTGCAAGTATATTAAGAGTATCTACATCAACATAGCCATCTATCAGAATGATTTCTTTCTGCGCCTTCTTTATGATAGATGTGATCAGGCTAAATGCATCATATATCTGGCCATCAAAGAATATTTTCTGCTCAGATTCTGCATGATCCTCAATATACTGAAATACTTTATCAAATCTTTCATCCGTGGATTTTTGAAACTCCAGTTGCTTCAACTCGATATCACTGACTTTTTCAAATAGTAGGGCATTATTAGCGATAAAGTGCCGCATTTCAACAAATGTTCGCATTATTCCTATGCTGACATTTACAGCCACGTCACTTTTGAGAACAGCAGATAGCATAGATATACCTTGCTCTGTAAATGCGTATGGCATATACCTTCTACCGCCTCTTCCTTCCGTCTTCTCTTTTGAGATGCCAGTTTGGCATCTCAAAAACTCTTCTTCGGTTAGCTGAAAGCAAAAGTCTTCAGGAAATCTATTAATATTTCTTTTTACCGAACGATTAAGTGCCCCGGTTTCAACCTGATACAACATGGCTAGATCGCTATCAAGCATTATCTGCTTACCACGTATCACATGTATAAACTCTTCACATCCTTAGTATCTACAGTCACAGGGATTATTTCCGCTGTTTTCTCTTGTGCTTTTTTTGCCATATATACCTCAACTTCTAATGCATAATTTTGTAAAATAGGAATTAGTGCTTCTTCACTAAGTTACAATTCAATCCAGTATCTTTGTTCCCAATGACCATCTTCCTCAACTTCATTTTCAAGAACTCCACCATTGTTTATGATAGATTTTGCCGACCCTATATTATCCTTATTACAGCACATCAAAACTTTGTCAATGCCGAGTTTTCTACATTCTTCCAAAGCAAGTGCAATCATAGCTGTAGCATAGCCCTTCCGCCTCTCGCTGGGACGTATGCCATCTCCAATATGTCCCCCTGTATACAAAAGTTCTTCATTTAATTTATGCCTGATATTTACTGCTCCCAATAGAATATCTCTTTCTGTATCATGTAAAAAGAAAACAGAATCGGGGACCCATCGATCGGTCTCCTTCTTTGTTTCCAAATTTTCCAAATAAGAATCGAAATCATGATAATCATTTTTGAAAATAACCCATGGTGACCGATCTGTATTATTGGCTATAATATCAGCCTTCCATTCCTCTATCATATCACCCAACTGCTTCTCATATTCTTTTGAAAGTTTTATTAATTCAAGACTCATATCCACACCCTATCCCAAAACCATTATTGTTAAACGTTTCAACTGACACCCTTAATCATATAAACTGACATTCTATAGCCCGTATTATCAAAATAATAGTAAAACACCGTCCAACATGATAAATCGTAAAAATGACCATTTCTTTTAGCCTTTTTATTTCAAATCATATACCGCTAATTCCTGATACGGATTATCTTCTTCCCACTTAATCAGCGCCATCCTGTCAATCTCGGCGCAAAAAGGAGTAAATATGTCAGACAGTCGTTCAAAACTCATATATAAACCTTCTTTGTCCATTTTCATAGCTACAGCCATATGGGGAACCCAACCGGAATTTAGATCTTCCATACATTTTTTATAATTTTTCTTTCAGTTCCCTGGTATAATCCTATTCCGCTATAAACATTTATAAATCCACATTTTTTCATAACAGCATCTGAAGCTTTATTCTCTGCCAGACAAATACCATAAATTTCTGTTACATTAGCGATCTTCGCAATGACCGGAAGAAATGCCTTTACTGCTTCAGTTGCATACCCATTTCCTGTGCATCTTTTTGCAATATGATATCCGATTTCCCACATTCCATCTTCAATTGGGACCAATTGCACATAGCCTACATTATCATTATTTTCTTTAACAATAATTGGATATACAAGCGGTCCTTCAAAAGAACCATATTGTGCTATAAGGAACTCCAAGGTTTCCTCTACCTCTTCTACCGATTCCCAAACTTCATCAGGAACAAATTTTTTGTTATCTTCATCCACTGAATTTTCCTGAACAACCTGAGCCATGTCCATTGTAAACTCAGTTATGATTAACCTTTCTGTTTCAACTAACAACTTTATACCTCCTACAGCAAAATAAGATTTACGAATCGGAATTTGTCAACGGGTGTTACTTTCAATCTCCCAAAGTTCATCAATGCTCTTGTAGTTATCAGGAAACCAATATACCGATTGCTTTCCTCATTATGACAATACCTCCGCAAATTCAGGTTTGTTGATTCCCAAGCAGACCGTATGATTAAAATCATTTCGTTCTATCCCACTGATTTTTCTGCGTCCTATTTTATCACATTCCCCGCCCATACTCTACATGATTTTTTACTCCTTTTTGGCGTATTTTCGCCTTCTTTCCCTTACAAACTCTGCTCACGATGTACCATGAGCCTCTTCTCATTCTGATGATTTCATCGTCCTTCTCCATATCTGCTTCACTTCGCGAAGCTTCGACAACAAAAAAGCAGGTTGCTTGCGATATGCTCGCGCCGCTTTTGCGTCGCGTTAGCGACAAAATACCGCTGCAAAAGCGTGCACATCCTCGCGGAGCGTTATTTACATTATAGGACGCAATTTTCTATAATGATTAGGGTGTCAAAAGGTCATTACCCATTGATATAAATTGTACCTTGAAAACTTAACACGATGAACAAATACATGGGAATTTATGGTATACTATAAGTATAAAATTTTGAGGTGATTCCTATGTCTTTTGTTAAAAATGA
>JAZUDH010000028.1:0-2690 GCA_045639565.1 Lachnospiraceae bacterium | reverse complement strand
TTATGCTGACTATTCATCCCTCATTATCCACAAGTACAATCAATAATAATAATTAACTAATACTCAAGCATTATGAAAAAATTTCAACTTTTTCTAATTACAGCATTGCTTACCGCATTTGCAGGTCAGGCATGGGGACAGTTAGGAGCAGCACCTAAAGTTTACGGTACTGTTTATGCATACCCAACAATCGGAGGCGGACAAGTAGTTATAACAGAATCTAAAGCTACTCCTTCAGATGGTGACTTCAAAGGTGACCTCCCAGATACAGTGAACGTAAATGCCTCAAATACAACTAAGACTTTTTATCTTCACGCCAAGGCTTTCGTAGGTTATGAATTTTTGGCATGGGCTGATGACGGAAGCGGAAAATATGGAGTAAGCAAAGATCCTGATTTTGAAGTCAGCATTACTACCAAAGACAATAGTGATGATGCAACCAAAGAAATAGTGCAATATTATGCAATTTTCAGAAGAACAGATTTAACAAAAGCAGGATATTATATCAGTAACTTAAATGCAGGCGGATTCCTCAATGGTGTTCTTACAGTTGCAGAACACTCTGGTGGTTCCCAAATTTATTTGGATTCTCACCTTCAGGACTGGAATATTGAAAATGTTCCTGGCGATTACAAATTTTCTGGCGCAACCAAAGCCACAGATATATCTGACATTTTCAATATAAATTTTGAACAGGGTGGAAAACAAAACAATTTCCATTACGGATACATTGGTAGTACAATCGGAGGCAATTCCACTTATGACCATGCATTCAAGTTTGAGAATGACATGTACACCCCAGAAAGTGCAAAATCTTATGCAGATTATAGAAAATACAACTGTTTGCTATACCAAATCAGCGAAGCAGACATTAAAGCCATTAATAATAAGACCGCAGACAAAATCACAGCAACAAAGATTTCAATCAATGAGAAGGGCAAAACAATTAAGGACATATTAAATGCGGA
Source organism: Lachnospiraceae bacterium (assembly GCA_045639565.1). GTDB lineage: Bacteria > Bacillota > Clostridia > Lachnospirales > Lachnospiraceae > UBA1258. Next base: position 1,722 of record JAZUDH010000028.1, on the reverse strand, counting down.
TGGCGATGGTTACTTCTTTATCGCAGGAAATGGAGAATACAAGGAATTTTCTATTATGTCAAATATTCAATGGAAACAGCATTTCTATGACTATTATTATAAAAAAAGTGGAAAATGGCAAGATGATGGAAAAGCTGATCCAAAAGACAAATTTACTCACGTTCTTGCTGGAGTCAGAGTAAAGTTTGCAAATTCTGATTTTAAAGAATTGAATTCAGCAACTGATCCAGCACCTTCTACGATTACAATACCAAGCTCATTCACGGTCGATGCCCAGAATATCACGCTGTCTGAAGACTACTATAGTAAGAATTACAATGGGTCAGGACAAGGTAGCATAATAGAAAACGTAATAAAAGACTTAATAGCAACCCAATACAAAGGAAAAGATCAATTACGATTCAACATCAAGGATTGTATTTACAAAGTTTCATTTGCCGGAGACAATAAGATTCAGGTATTTATCGGCCCATACGGTATTTCAACATACTGCAGCCAATACAACCTGAGAATTCCTGAAGGCTGTACTGTTTCAGGAGCAAGAAGAAGTATTTTCGACAATGTATGGAGAACAGACCCTGTGCCAGCAGGTATGGTTCTGAAAGCAGGAGTTCCATTCCTTATTGAGGGTGAACCAAACTCAACTGTAACATTTAAAATCGTTGACGATACAAAATACGCAACAGTCGATCCCGACTCTATAGTCGAAGAAATAGAAGGCAGCATACTAAAAGGTACTACATACTACGAAGAAGTTGAGGCAAAGGACAGATACCTTCTTTACAACAACACAGCAGAAGGAGTGGAAAGAGCTGAGTTCCGTCTGAACAATGCAGACCACTTGCTCGGTCCTAATAAGGCTTATATTGAAGTAGGAGAGTTTGAAGACATTCCTGATCTCGAGCCTAAGGGAAAGCTCATGCTTGACCTTACCAATGGTGGAGAAACTGGCATCAACAAGCATCGCCAATCTGCAAAGAGCGGAAAGATGTTTACACCTTGGGGAACAGTTGCCGGAAAGGGCTATCGCGGAGTCGTAATCATGAACGGCAAGAAAATGTTTATTAACAAGTAATAGATTCTTGGACAAAGAATATTGATTGAATCAGAATTATTATTTTAACAGAAAAACGAAAAGTTATGAAGAAGATATATATGACTCCCGACATGGAGATTAAAGTAATAGTTACAGAGGCCTTGCTTCAAGCATCTATTCCACGTGAAGAAGAACTCATTGACCCAGGAGATGCAGCAGGTAAGGGAGGACGTATGGCATGGGATGAATTCGGTGGCAGCAGCTGGGAATAACACATAATAATTATGTGCAAATTCCACCAACGAAACTTCAATGAATTCCACAACGAAACTTCAATGAATTTCACCAACGAAACTTCAATGAATTTCACCAACGAAGCTTCAATGAATTTCCCCACGAAACTTCAATGAATTTCCCCACGAAGCTTCAATGAATTAGATACTGACTCCGTAGGACAGATTGTCCTGCGGAGTTTTTTTATCAGCGTGCACTAATTGCTATCCCGACTTTACAAAACATCATCTATTATCCAATTTTACATATAATCAAAATAAATAGTAATAAAAAAAATGATTCAATTCAAAGCACAAATACAGAATAATTGTTATATTTGCTCAGAATTTATTACAATCCATTTGTAATTTATTCCGAAATATACCAAAAAGTAAATTAAACAAAATGAGCAT
>JAZUDH010000027.1:0-5099 GCA_045639565.1 Lachnospiraceae bacterium | reverse complement strand
TCCTTGCCACAAAATCCAAGCAAACTGTTCAACTTCTTTTCCGGGATCCAATTCGACTATGTGTATTCCCTCTTCCATAACATATTTCCTATGCCTCTGGATTTCACAAGACATTACATTCTCTGTCTGGTCTATTTTTTTTAATCCCAGTTGCTTTGCAATCTGTATTTTTTCGTTATCATTATCTTCGATTGCTACAGCAATCCCTTCATCATCACTCAAGTTCTGCTCTGCGTATACGAGTATATCCGCATAAAGATCCTTGTATTCCGGAAGAACCCCACAAAAGGCTTCACCCAAATACATATCATAAATAGCTGCACCTACAACTCTGTCGTGTTCCCACCATAGTCCTATATGCTCTATAAGGTCTTTATCAAATTCCGGATGCTCATACATCCACTCAAATCTCGCCCAGTTCCAATTTATATATCTTTTATCAGGCTCATTCAGTGAAATCAAAAAATCGCAGACTGCTTGATAATCTTGCTCCCTGTAATGTTTAAATTCTATTACACCATCAATTAATCTATTCATTTCGTTTACCTCCTGTACTTCTCCATTCCAGCCAGCAATACATTCATTGATATCTCGAAGCTTTCATCCATCGGAATAGGATTTCCAAAAGCATTGTGAATCTGAAGCATAATAAATCCTTCCAGAAATGCTCTGTATGTTCGAAGCAAATGATTAGCGATCTCTCGATTAATGCCCAATCCATCTGTTTGCTTGAAAAAAAATATATACAAACCTTCAGTTGCAGAAAGTAACATATCATCTGCATACTTGTTATACCAAAGCATGGCTTCAAACACCCCTGGATTATCAATGGAAAACTTGTAAAATTTTCTTCCATATTCAGCCAAATTTGCCTTCTCATCCAAAGAATTAATTCCTTTTACAATATCTTCAGAAACCATTCTCCATCCGTATATCATCAGACTTCTATGCATATCCTCTATAGTCTTTATATGATTATACAAAGACGGTTTTTTGATTCCCAAATAATCCGCCAGCGTAGTAACAGACAAATAAGATAATCCTCGCTCATTTGCAAGTTCTGCAGCTTTTTTTATTATTTCCTCTTTAGATAATCCTGTTCTTGGCATAATATCTCCTAATATCATAAAACTAACATCATTAGTTTAATATTACTAACCTTGTTAGTTTTTGTCAATCAAAAATATAACACTTTTTTCGATAGTGTGTCACACTATGCAATTTTCTACAAAATCTCCATTTACCCCGGTGCATCTGACAAATTTGACATCAGGCATTTTGAGCCCCCTTAACTAATAAAAAAGGCCTCTACAGCCCAAACATTGTATTTAGTAAGTACACACCTGTCTGGGTCTCAAATATTTTATCTCTAAACTGTATGATTGCATCCCTGTTGAGATTGTCTTCAAGTGCATTAACCAAGAAATCAGCTTCCAACAAAATTCTATAATCTATTCCGTCGACATTTTCATATGTATGATGATGTCCGATCAAATAGCATACTCTTTCTATTTGTTCCGGATTGATTTCCTGAAATTCAGCAAGCATTTCTCCGGCATATGCAGGTCCCTCCTGCTCTTGTAACTTTCCATTTGCACTACCATATTTCACTTCCGCAGGATGAATTCCAATGTCATGCATAATAGAGGCAATATCAAGTATGAAAAGTGTATTATCGTCTATATTTTCCTTTACTCCAATTATATGTGCAAATTCATACACCTTCATAAAATGCTGGATACGCTTGGGATCACCTTTATCAAATTCAACCATTTTTAATATCAATTCTTCTACCAACATCTTCTTTATCCTTCTTCATTTTCTCGTATATAAAAATGTAAATTGTAGTGATTATTATAGCAAATACTGTCGCAGAAGGTGTAGCTAATCCCACCTGAAACAAAGATACACCCGGAATCTTACTCATAAAAAATGACACCGGTATTCGTACCAAGAACGTGCTTAGTATTCCCTGTAGTGAAACAAACAGAGTCTGACCACATCCATTTAAGTAAACCCGAAATGAGAATCCACGGAAAGGAGGGCTCTGCAATGATGATAGCTTTAGAAATTTTTGGTGCGGTTACTGCCGCACTCACAATCTTTTCAGCTGGAGTTGCAGTTGGAAGATTTATCGAACACAAAAATGACCGCCATTAGTTTTCCAGGACCCATGGCAGTCATTTGATGATTTCATGAAACTGGGGCTGACCGTCTATCGGTAGCTCCTTTGTGTTTTCTTAATTACATTATAATTGATTTCTCAGTATTTTCAAGATGATATTTATTGGTTCATTAACTGTGCATCATATAGCTCACCATCAGCATCCATACTGTCACCATCCCAAGTACAAACACTTATCCACGATATGTGTATAATTAATACACTATATCAATATAATTGCTTATATATTTTTTTAATTCCTGGTCACATATATATAAATATGTTCCCTTTATTCCTCTGGACATTAATACATAATAAATGTTCTTAATATATTCTTCTAACTCTTCTATTGATGCTCCATTTTTTCCGTATTTATCAAAATATTGGCTACCATCAACATAAACCTGCTTTGTATTTGGATTATATCTTATATCTTTTCCAAGAATTACAAATCCATAATTCAAATCATAACCTTGCGTTGAATGTATACATCCAACCTCATGTATCTTTTCAGTATTATCTACCCATCCCTGCACGCACGAGTTCCACTTCTTCTTAATGCCTTCTATCTCGATATCATAATTATCTGTATTATTCTTGACATCATTTTTACTAATCCATTTCCAAGCATACCCTGCTATCATTCTTGATAATCCGGTTTGCTCTTCCTTAGCATTTTGAAGTTTATCGAAATCAGCAAATTTATCAATAATCTTGAGTTCATAATCATCACAACTTACTTTGTGATTAAGTTTTCCATTGAGCAATTCTTTTACATCTACAAGATACTTTATTCCACCCTGGCATCTCATCTGCGATGTTAATGTTATATATGACAACATCCTGGTATCAAAAGGATTACTATTTACCAGTTTTTCGATTCTAAGGCCTGCCGGAAACACAATCTGATTACTATCATAAAATAGTATCGCACACCGTGTTTGCGATAGAATCCAATCCAGTTGGTTCGCTGAATTATCCATACCAAGTGATTTACATGTGTTATCATAAAGCGCATAACTTGAAAGATTTTTCCTCATCTTAAGTCTATGAGCTTCATCCACAAGCAAAATGTCATATTTTTTATTCGCAACATCAGATGGCCCTAAAACGTCTTTTATAGACAATCCATTGATGCTCTTAAACACGCGCTTATACGTTTCCCTCAATGCTGTAGGTGGAACAACCATTCCAATCTTTAAAGTAGCAAACTCCGGGATTTCTCGTAACATCTTGAACAAATATATTGATGCGATAGTTTTCCCGCTTCCAGGCATACCATTCACAACGATTTTTCTATCAAGACTGCGCTTAAGGTTTTGAATAATCTCATTAACAAGCGCCCTTTGTTCCTCACTAAGATCCTTATATGGTGAATACTTAAATAGTTCAGACTGTCTCAGACTTTCAATCGTATGTTCAACTAAATGCTTATTACTAAGTTCCTTCCATAACTCATTAAATTGATTGTCATAAAAATCCCTATCATAATAATCTAGTCCTGCTAACCCAATATTCTGATTCGTTAATACAAATTTTCCATCAGCAGCCATAAGACTAATAAGTTTAGATTCATAATCAAACGTTACTGATTGATTTAAATTATCAGAATATATAAAATGCGCTTTCTTGAATATTTGTTTCTTAGTACTTTGTTTATGCTGCGACATACGTTTAACAATGTTTGTAGTTTGCCCAACATAAGCATTTTTTCCATTTTCAAGAATATACAGCATAGGCCAATTATTGAGATATTGCGCAGTACCATAATTATCACTGGTAAAATCTACAGTATCTATATGAAATCTATTAGTATTATTTTCAGCCATATTTTTCTCTCTCAAAACATCCGCTATATACTAAAATAATTGTGTTCTTATAATTCTGTATATTTTACAGAACTACCTTTAGCCTTCTCAATTGGATACTTGGCTTCATTTTGATCCATTTTCATATTAATGATTTCGTCAGCATCCAATCCAAGTTTATCAAGCATATTCTGTGAATATACAAGAACATCTGCGAGTTCTTCTTTTACGTGTTGCAAATCAAATTCATTATCACTCCACTGAAAACATTCCAGTAATTCCGAAGCTTCTATCACAATTGATTTGGCTAGATTTGATGGTGTATGAAATTGATCCCAATCTCTATCTTCACTAAATTTTCTGATTCGCTCGATTGTATCTTGCTTCATAATTGTTCCCCTACAAGTTTATAATTCAAAATCACAATTACATTCTATCACACTATCCTTGTTCTGACATACCACTAAAAAAGCCATCGGCATCACTACATTTGCCGGTGGCTCCTCACCAATTCTATTCGCTATAATTTCACCCGATTACATTCCCAGGTTAAAGTATCTAATATCAAAAACTCTTCTGTTCCTATGGCCTGGCCATTACGATATGTTGAAAACACATCACATGAAATAGTATTTCTATCTCTATAAATCTTCTCAACAGGCGTGTGTCCAACAACCTGAAGCATTTTCCTTGGCTTATACATCTTTATATTTGAATACTGTGGTCTGAGCCAGATAGGTGAAACATCGTTCCACATTTCATTTGCCCCAAGGCAATTGATAGTATCCATAACAGCATCTATATCGTTATATTTCGAAGCAGATACATATTCCCTTACAAAATAGTCACTGACTCCGCCATGAGAAAAAATAACATTATCTATTCGTTGCACATACTTTATTGGATTATTTTCCGACAAAGCTACCTTTAAATCAATCAATTTCCTCTGAACTGTCGACATTGCCATGCTGCTATAGCCAGTTTCTGGCATATACCACACATAACTGAGATCATGATTTCCATAACACCATAATGTATCAGGATATTCTTTTGCAAAAGATATCGCTGCGTCATAGGTTTCGACATATAAATCAACATTATATTCTTGTCCCCAGTCATCAGCGATA
>JAZUDH010000026.1:0-40492 GCA_045639565.1 Lachnospiraceae bacterium | reverse complement strand
GCCCAATATTATAGATAGAAATACACTTAATGTAATATGATTTTAAGCTCCGAAACATAATGTATCATTACATTATGCTTCGGAGCTTTTTGTATGCTCTCTCGTAATCTCGGACAATTTAAGGTGAAGCGGTGGCGAAGCGGCCCGGTAGGGACAGACCTGCGGTCCGAACGCCTCCGTCCCCAACGGACCACCGCCTCTAACGCGTCAATACCTACCTATTGACTAGGAATTACGGATGTGGTAATATACCTATCGAAATGGTAGGTAATTGCGTAGACGGACTTGTCCTTTTGCCACATGGCAAAGTGCACATCCATGTGGCAAAAGGATCGTCCCCATAGAAAGGAGATATTACGTGGACTATATATATTTAGACAACGCGGCTACGACGAAGGTCGAGCCTGAAGTCTTTGAAACGATGAAACCTTACTTTATGGAAGAGTTTGGGAATCCTTCCAGTGCATATTCTTTTGCTGGAAAGACAGCTGGAAAGATTTTAGAGGTTAGAGAGGAGATAGGAAAGGCGATAGGCGCGAGCGGTAAAGAGATTTACTTTACAAGCGGTGGTTCGGAGTCTGACAACTGGGCAATCAAAGGCGTTGCAGATGCACTTAGCGCTAAGGGAAACCACATTATCACTACAAAAATCGAGCATCATGCAGTATTACACACCTGTGAATATCTTGAGAAGCATGGGTTTGAGGTGACTTATCTTGACGTAGACAAGGATGGACTTGTGTGTCCTAAGGCGTTCGAGGCAGCGATTAAGCCTACGACAATTCTTGCGTCAGTGATGTTTGCTAATAACGAGATAGGAACAATCGAGCCGATTGCAGAGCTGGGACGAATAGCGCATGAGCATGGAGTGCTGTTTCATACTGACGCAGTGCAGGCTTTTGGGCATGAGCATATAGATGTGAATCTTATGAATATCGATTTGCTTAGTGCGAGCGCTCACAAAATAGGTGGACCTAAGGGCGTGGGTCTCCTTTATATAAGAAAGGGAACCAAAATTTCTAACTTCATCCATGGTGGCGCGCAGGAGCGAGGCAAACGAGGCGGTACTACAAACACTGCCGGAATAATGGGATTTGCTAAGGCTGTTGAATTGTCAGTTTCGAAAATCGATGAAGCTAATAAGAAAGAAGCTGAGCTTAGGGATTATCTAATTGACCGCGTACTTAGCGAAATTCCTTACACAATCTGCAATGGTTCGCGCACGAAGAGGCTTAGCAATAATGCGAATTTCTGCTTTAGATTTATTGAAGGTGAATCGCTTTTGATTTTGCTCGATCAGAAAGGAATCAGTGCTTCGTCTGGTTCTGCGTGCACTTCAGGTTCACTGGATCCATCGCATGTTTTGCTCGCAATAGGGCTCCCTCATGAGATTGCGCATGGGTCGATAAGATTTTCTTTGGCCTACGATACGACAAAAGAACAGATTGACTATACAGTCGACGCTTTGAAATACATTGTGGACAGACTCAGAAGCATGTCGCCACTTTACGAAGATTTTGTTAAAAAGAATAAGGAGAAAGAACAGGTATGAGCCAGGTTACAGAATACAGCGAAAAGGTAATGGATCATTTTATGAATCCTAGAAATGTCGGAGAAATTGAAGATGCAGCAGGCGTAGGAACTGTAGGAAACGCTAAATGCGGCGATATCATGAGAATGTATCTTGATATTGACGAAAATCAAGTAGTGCGTGAGGCTAAATTTAAGACCTTTGGATGCGGCGCTGCAGTTGCGACAAGCTCCATGGCGACTGAACTTGTTAAGGGCAAGACGGTCGAGGAAGCATTAAAGGTTACAAACAAGGCAGTTATGGAGGCGCTTGATGGACTTCCTCCTGTAAAAGTACACTGTTCACTTCTTGCAGAAGAGGCAATTCACGCTGCCCTATGGGATTATGCTGAAAAAAATGGTATAGTAATAGAAGGACTTAAACCACCTGTAAACGACATAGATGAAACCGAAGAGTTTTACAAGATGCAGGAATAATTTTTGTGAAAAGAGTGAACAAAATGATTTCTACCAGAGGAAGATACGCACTAAGAGTTATGATTGATTTAGCCATTAACCAGGGCGAGGGCTACGTTCCCATGAAGGATGTCGCGGCGCGCCAGGGGCTGTCGCTTAAATATCTTGAGCAGATTCTTCCGGTGCTCACCCGTAATCATATGGTCGAAGGCGTGCAAGGAAAGGGCGGTGGTTACCGTCTCACAATGCCCCCTTCAGATTATCGCGTCGGAGATATTTTACGTCTTACTGAGAAAGAAATTGCTCCTGTAAGCTGCCTTGCCGAAGGCGCTCCTGTCTGTGAAAAACGCGCTAAATGTAAGACCATCGGGTTCTGGGAAGGGCTCAATGATGTAGTAAATGAATATATAGATTCTAAGACTTTAGCCGACCTTTTATGAGGTCGGCTTTTTGCATGGTCATGCTTCCAGTGCTATAATCACGTTGGGGATTGCGGTCCAAACGCCTCCGTCCCCAACGGACCGGGCGCGAAGCGGCCCGATAGGGACAGACCTGCGGTCCGAACGCCTCCGTCCCCAACGGACCGGGCGGCGAAGCGGCCCGATAGGGACAGACCTGCGGTCCGAACGCCTCCGTCCCCAACGGACCAGTAATAGGAGAGGTTGAGATGATTGATATTGAAAAGTATGATACATTTTTGTTTGATTTATATGGCACGTTGATTGACCTTCATACAGATGAGTGGGCTCCTAGGACTTGGAAAAAGTGGCTTAAGTGGATGGATGGGAAAAATATTAAGCATCCTGATATGATTACCTTTAGAAGGGAATTCTTTAGGATGGACAGGGAATTTAGAGAGAATGCGCTTAGAGAAGGTCCGTTTGAAGTTCCGGAGATCGATGTAATAGCGATATACGAAATTCTATTTGAAAAGTATGGAAATAAGCTTTCTAAAGAGGCAATATGCGAAGCTTCCTGGGAGTTTCGCAAGGCATCGACAGCGTATATAAGGCTATTTCCTGGAACTAAGGAATATTTAATGAAACTTAGGGACAATGGTAAAAAGGTTATCATTTTGAGCAATGCGCAGGCAAGCTATACTGAGCCAGAGATTAAAATGTTTGGTTTAGACAAGCTGGTGGATGACTATTTTATGTCGAGCGATTATAAATGCATGAAGCCTGATGTCAATTTCTTTGGCATTGCAATTAATAAGTACAAATTGGACAAATCTCGTACTATAATGATAGGTGATAGCATGTCTAATGACGTGGAGGGAGCTATTAAGGCGGGGCTTTCGGGATTTCAGATAAAGAGCGGCGACCTGTTTTTATAAAATAGCTTTGGTGGCAGGATTATTTGTGGGCCAAAGAACGGAGAACTAATGAAAACATACTTTATTGCGGATACGCATTTTGATGACGAGAATATACTTCGATACGAAAATCGCCCTTTTGAGTCGGTTCACGAAATGAATCAGACAATTTTAGAAAAGTGGAATCAGAAAGTCGGAGTTGATGATGCGGTTTACATAATTGGGGATGTAGGAAACGCAAGATACATAAAAATGCTTAATGGTCGCAAATACCTGATCAAAGGAAACCACGACACTTTCGATAACGACTATTACAGACAGGCGGGCTTTGAGGAGGTTTATGACTTGCCAGTAATATTCAATAGCTTTTGGATGCTATCGCATGAACCCTTGTACATAAACAACAACATGCCTTATGCTAATATTTTCGGACATGTCCACGCTAATCCGAACTATTGCTCAGCAAGTAGCCACGGAGTATGCGTGAGCGTCGAAAGAACAGGCTATGCTCCACTTGAGCTTAGTGAAATAAAGGAAATGATTGAGAATTGTAGATAGTAATACATATAACTGGAACGGTGTGGCGCATGGCAAAGTGCACGTCCTTGTGGCAAGGTGCACGTCCCTGCGACACGGTGCACGTCCCTGTGGCGTAAGCCCCGTCCCTAAAAGGAGAGAATATGTCGGCAATATATGGTGCAATTAATTTAAGGGGTGGATTGATACCAAAAGAGTTAGGGGAGAAATTCACAGATTACTACAGTAAGTTCAAAATTGACAGACAGTCTGAGGCATCGATCAAAAATGCCTGGATGGGTGCTGGAATTCAGGAATTCTTTAAAGAAATCAAAAATGAACAACTTCCTATATTAGATGAAGAAAGAAACCTTCTTTATACCGCTGATGCGATTGTTGATAATCGCGACGAACTTGTGAAGGAATTAGGGCTAGCGGAGGATACTCCGGATGGTCGCATACTTTATGAAGCGTATGTTAAGTGGGGAAGGAAACTAGGCGAGCATGCATATGGCGCGTACGCAATGGTTGTATATGATTATAAAAACAATAAGATTTTTATGACTAACGACCATTTTGCGACTAGATGCCTTTTCTACCATATTAGAGATGGTGTTTTATATTTTTCAACATTGTTCTTTGGCCTAATAAAAGAAACTGGGCTTGAGTTTAGAGAAAACGAGCGATGGTTAGTTGATGAAATCTCGATTCGTGGGCCCATTATGATGACCGAGCCTCGTGAGACTGCGGTCTTAGATGTCTATAAAATTGTGTCAGGAACCTATGTTGAGGTCGACGGAATGGACTTAAAGCCCATTATCACTGAGTACTACAGGCCCGCTAAAATGTACAAAACGGACTGGTCAATTACCCTTGAAGAGAGCGAAAGAATGGTTCGTGAAACTCTTGCAAACTGTGTCGCTAAGCAGATTCGTGATAGTGATGAGCTTGCAATTACGCTCAGCGCGGGACTTGATTCGACTGCGGTGGGATGTACTGCCTCTAAGCTTATTGAGGGAAGCGAAAGAAATCTTTATGCCTATACCTCAGTGCCCGATCCTGACGCGGGGCTTGAAAATAAGGGCTATTTGATGTACGACGAGAGCGAAAACGTTAAAAAGCTCTGTGCCGAGTTTGACAATATGGTGCCTCATTTCATTGATTCGAAAGGTCGTAATTACTTAAAGGAAGTCGATCACATCATTGATGTGTGGGAGCTTCCATGTAAGTCGCAGCAGAATGCGATTTGGCTTGATGAAATATATACTAAGATGAATGAGGATGGCAGAAAGATTGTTTTATCGGGCTCGACTGGAAACTGTACGATTTCAGCTGGGAATGTTGAGAGTACATTTATGCATTACCTTAAGAAGCTAAATTTCAAGAAAGCTCTTGAATATTTGGGGCCTCTAGAGGTGCAGCATGTTTCTAAGAAAAGATATCTCAAGGCGCTTGGTAAAGGAATAATTAAGTACTATACTGATTTTTTCATTCCTAGAAAGAAACTTGCGTATGGCTATGATGTAACGAACATATCTATGGGTGAACGATATCTTTATGCTAAGCGTTTTTGCAAAGAGTATTGCCACTATAAGCCATACAGCAGTGTCGAAAGAATGAACTTTGAAAGATATATGTTAGGGGCCAATGCTCAGATTGGTGAAATTGAAGCAAAATTCGGACTTACATATGGGCTTCTACTTAGAGATCCTATGAGAACGGATGAATTTATAAGATTGTGCTATTTACTTCCTATTGAATGCTTCTCAGCTCATGATTATGATCGTAGACTCGTTCGCGAAGGCATGAAGGGTGTCGTTCCTGAATTTATAAGACATGATGTAAAGCATCGTGGTCGTCAGAGTGGTGATAATAAATATAGAGCTAGTCTTGTGTGGGAAGAAATGTTACCTACAATTAAAGAAAACTTATTTGATAATGATACACTTAAGTATTTAGATGAAGCTAAGCTTAAGGAATACTTTGATGCTATTAATTTTGAAGATGAAAAAATGGATGATTTAAAGCTTTTGATGCTTGTAGATGCATATACATTTTCAAGATATTTGAAACGATTGAAGAGTATGTAATAACGAGTATGAAATAAACTGTTTTCAAAATTGTATATATCATTGAAATAATTTGACCAAGTGGTTATTATATAAGCATAGTACTTGTTAGGTGGCAATGATAGGTGTTTTGATGAATGGGAATTATTTCAAAGCTGTTAGAATTGTTGCAATAGTATATTAAACGAGTATTATTGGTACTGTAAAGTTCCTTTACAGTATGAACTTGAGAAAACTGATTATATATAAAAAGGAGAATTAATTATGGAAAAGAAGAATTGGTTAAATCCTGAAGTTGCTGAGATGGAAGTAGCTGAAACACAGTACGGTGGAATAAACACAAAGGAATTCGATGATATTTACGTAAACCAAGAAGGAAATTGGGAAGGTACATTCGTGGAATCATAATTAGTTATTTAGATAACTTTCATTTTGTAATTAATAAGGAGAATATAATAATGAAAACTTGGGAATCAGCAGAAATTATTGAAATGAATATCACAGAAACAGAGAACGGTGGAGCGCCATCGATGAAATTTGACCAGCAGTGGTTCGATGAGAATGGTGCCCTTCATGTAAATTTTGAATCATAATTTAGATACTGAAGTGATTTCATAGACCTCGGATTTATTCCGAGGTCTTTTTTTCTGCTCTTTCCTGGGCACAGCTCATGGCTGGCACACTGGGGACGGAGGCATTTGGACCGCGGCACATTGGGGACGGAGGTGTTTGGACCGCAGGTCTGTCCCCAACGGACCGGGCAGCGAAGCGGCCCGATAGGGACAGTCCTACGGTCCGAACGCCTCCGTCCCCAACGGACCGGGCGCGAAGCGGCCCGATAGGGACAGACCTGCGGTCCGAACGCCTCCGTCCCCAACGGACCGGGCAGCGAAGCGGCCCGATAGGGACAGACCTGCGGTCCGAACGCCTCCGTCCTCAACGGACCACGCGGCAAGCTGCGTGGTATTGTTACATTTTCACGCGTTTTAATTATTGAATTCTCGTTACGGTTATACTAAAAATGTGTAGTAGGGCATTGATGGGGGCACTAAGGAGATTTGCTTTGAAAAAGAAAGATAGTACTTTAAACATGACAGAGGGCAATACAGTCGGTTTGCTACTGGCTTTTGCTTTTCCTATGCTGATTGGAAATGTGTTCCAGCAGTTCTATAACCTGATTGACTCGGTGATTGTTGGTAAGTTAGTAGGTGCAGATGCGCTTGCGGCGATTGGTGCAACCAATTCGATTACATTCCTGTTCTTTGCACTTTGCAATGGTATCGGTAATGGTGGTGGTATTATTACATCACAAAACTACGGCCGTGGAGACATCGCAGGAGTCAAGAAGTGTATCACTAATACATTTTATCTTATGGTAGCTTTCCCTATTATTGTAGGTTTACTTGGTTTCATAATAGTAGGAAATCTACTTACAATGCTTGATACTCCGGCTGACATTATTGCGGATTCTATCACTTATGCAAGAATTATGTGTATAGGTGTTGTTTTCGTATCCTTATATAATTTCATTTCTTCTATGTTAAGAGCGTTAGGAGATAGCAAGACTCCACTTTATTTCCTGATTTTCTCTTGCATTTTGAACACAGTTCTTGACTACATTTTTGTAAAATTCCTAGGACTTAGCATCATGGGTGCTGGTATTGCAACCTTGATTGCACAGTTTGTGTCAGGCTTTGTATGTATTTTGTATGCGCTTAAGAAAAACCCATATTTTAAGTTTGAAAGAGAAGACCTTTCACTAGATTGGAGTATCATCTGGAAGACAGTAAGACTAGGTGTGCCGTTATCACTTCAGTTCTCGCTTATCGCAATTTCATGTATGGCACTTCAGAAGGTTGTTAACTCATTTGGAGCAGTGGCAGTTGCTGCATTTACTGCAACCAGCCGTATTGAGCAGCTGGTACATCAGCCTTATCAGACATTAGGTGCTTCGCTTTCAACATTTACTGGCCAAAACTACGGTGCATCTAAGCATAAGAGAGTAATCGAAGGCTACCGAAAGAGCATGCTTATGATGGCAATATTCTCTATCCTGATGCTGCCTATCATGCAGTTCTTTGGCCGCGAAATCATAAGCTTATTTGTAAGCGACGAGCCAGTTATCGCAATGGGTGCACAGGCTATACGTATTTCAAGCTGGTGCTACATTTTCTTGGGAACTATTTACACAGTGCGTGGTGTATTAAATGGTATTGGCGACGCATTCTTCTCACTTATCAATGGTGTCGTAGAAGTTGTAGGTCGTTTCACTATCCCGATTGCGCTTATCTCGATTCCATTTATCGGCGTATGGGGAATCTGGGGCTCTGTTGGTATCGTATGGTTCCTAGCAGGCTTCACCGCATGGCTTAGATACGTTTATATGAAGAAAAAGGTGCTTAATACTAATTAATTTTTATACACAAAACCCGTTCTTTTTGTTGCTTTTATGCACTCAGAAGGGTACTATAAATAAGTATATTTAGGCCAAAGAAAATCCGACCTCAATATGCTATTACCTAAAAAGGGGACAATGAGAATGGAAAGCTACAAAGACAAATCCGTATTAAAAATAGCATTCGCTAAGGCCTTGCCTATCATGTTTACCTACTTTTTTATGAGTACTGCGTATGGTCTCATGATGCAGGAAGCAGGTATGAACTGGCAGTTTTCAGGTCTTGCAAGTATTTTTGTATATACAGGTGCATATCAGTTTGTGCTTCGTGCGATGCTTGCAAGTGGGGCTTCGTTTATCACAATCGCACTTACCTGTCTGCTTGTAAACAGTCGTCAGTCTTTTTATGCACTCACTTTTTTAAATGAATATAAGACATATAAAAAGAACAGGATATATATGATTCAGGCTCTTACAGATGAAACGTATGCCGTAAACTGTTCTTTGGCCAAGGATATGCCTAACCGTAAGCCCATTATGTTTTATGTATCTTTATTCAGTCACCTTTCATGGATCATAGGTTCAATCGTTGGTGGCGTTGCAGGACAGTTGCTTCCTATCAATTTAGATGGTTGTGACTTTTGCATGACTGCACTTTTCGTAGTAATTTTTATAGATCAGTGGGAAAAGGCTAAGAGCCATATCCCAGCAATAATAGGCCTCGTGGTAGCTACAGTCTGCCTGCTCATTTTTAAACCAGACAGATTCATGCTTCCGGCTCTTTTAATTACTTCAGCGCTTTTGATTATTTATAATGCTATGAATAAAGAAAGCGAAGCGCGTGACGTCATCGTTGCTAGCGAAGTAAACGTTAGTAATGAAGTGACTGCTTCCAGCGAAGCTGGTGTGCCTTCCGATGACGATTCTAAAGAAGAGGAGGCCCGCCATGAGTAATGAACTTTACTTCCTTTTAGCTATTGTAATTTCGTTTTTAGTGACTTTTGGACTGCGTGCCCTTCCTTTTATTATCTTTAATGGCGAGCGCAAAATGCCGGACTGGCTTGATAGACTAAGTAAAGTATTACCAGCGTCCTTAATGGCAGTACTCATAATCTACTGCATAAAGGGTGCTACTGTAGACCCAGTTCACACTGGTGTTCCATCGCTCATTGCCTGCTTAGCAGTGGGAATTACATATAAATGGAAGCACTCCACTGTGCTTAGTATTTTAGTGGGAACCATACTTTATATGGTATTAATAAGAATAATGTAGGTGACACATTGGGGACGCGGCACATTGGGGACGGAGGCGTTTGAACCGTAGGACGGTCCCTAGTGGACCGCCTTTAGGTGCGGCCCGATAGGGACAGACCTGCGGTCCAAACGCCTCCGTCCCCAATGGACCACCCCGAAAAGTATACATAAAAGAGGAAAATTATGAATTTGAATGAATTGAAACTTGGTTGGAACTTAGGAAATACGCTGGATGCAGCGGGCAAGGAAGATAGGGGTCTTGAGTATGAGACTGCATGGCAGAGCGCCAGGACTACGCCTGAAATGATTAAGACAGTAAAGGATGGCGGATTTGATCACATCCGTATTCCTGTGTCATGGCACAATCATGTGTCTGGTCCTGATCACATAATTGATGTGGCATGGGCTAATCGTGTGCAGGAAATTGTAGATATGTCACTTGAAGCTGGGCTTTATGTTATTTTGAATACACATCACGATATAAATGTAGATTACGTTTACCCTACCAAGGCTAAGTTTGAACAGTCTGCTAAATTCTTACGCGATGTATGGTCACAGATTGCTGATAGATACAAAGATTATGATGATAGACTTATGCTTGAAGGCCTCAACGAGCCACGTCTTGTAGGCCACCCTGATGAGTGGAACCTTGTAGTGAATGACGATTGCAACGAAGCTGTGGAGATGATTAACCGTCTTAACCAGATTTTCGTGGATACCGTTCGCGAAACTGGTGGCAACAATGAATCAAGATACCTTTTGGTAGGTGGCTATGCTACAAGCCCTGAAGGAGTTTTTTCAGACCTATTCAGACTTCCTGAGGACACAACTGACGAGTCTCGCCTTATGGTTGTAATTCACGCATATCGTCCTTACCGTTTTGCACTCGAGCTTCCTGGCGTCAATACCTGGGATGAGTCCAAAGAACAGCGTGACCATGATCTTGAATCTTTCATGAGCAAGGCATATGAAAAGTTTGTTAAAGAAAATGTACCCGTTATCATCGACGAATTCGGAGCCCTTTTAAAGGATGGCGAGGATAATCTTAAGTGCCGAGTTAACTGGGCAATCGCATATATAAAGATGGCTAGAAAGTATAACCTTCCTGTTACCTGGTGGGATAACTTTAATTTATCAGGAAAGGGAGAGCAGTTTACACTTCTTGACCGCGAAAAGCTTACCTGGGTTTATCCAGAAATAGTTGAAAGCATGGTAAAAAATCTATAATTTTACTATCAAAGATAATACAGCATTGTATATAAAGTAGCTTATTAGCTTAAACTGTTGTATTATTATATGGTTACAAATCAATGGTCTCTTGGCAGCAAGAGACCATGAATTTTGGGGTAGGTACGATTAAGTGAGAAATATCTTTAAATATATGAAGGTTTACCTGACTGCAATAATCTTAGGTGTATGCTTAAAGATTGCAGGTGCCTTCGTCGAATTTTTAATTCCATATGTTTTAGAGCATCTAATCGATGACGTTGCTCCCACATCAAATCTAACTTTAATATTAATCTGGGGTGCCATAATGATAGGCATCTCTATTTTGGTGCGAGAACTTAACGTATGGGCTAACCGTACCGCTGTTAAGGTTGCCAGAAATTCAATCTATGATATCCGTCGCGATCTATTCACCAAAACTATGGAGCTTTCGGGCACACAGGTCGACAAGTACGGATTGCCTTCAATAATTTCTCGTATGACTTCTGATTCTTACAACGTTCAGAATTTTATGCGTATGATTCAGACCATGGGTGTTCGTGCCCCTATTTTGCTGGTTGGTGGTCTTATCACCACATTCATTATGGACCGAGGTCTTGCTCTCGTTTTGTTTATCATTGCGCCCATCGTCCTGATTTCAGTTATTTTTATCTCTAAAAAGGGTATTCCTCTTTACACTAAGGTTCAGCAGGCAGTCGACAAAATTGTCCGTGTTATGCGAGAAAACATCTCAGGTATCCGTGTTGTCAAGGCTTTGTCCAAAGAACAGTACGAGACAAACCGTTACGCTGAGGCTAATAACAACATGTTCAAGGCAGATACCCTCGCAAGTAACGTCATGGCTCTCCCTGGCCCTATTGCAAATCTTTTCTTAAATGTAGGTTTAACAATTGTAGTAGTGTATGGAGCCTACCGAGTAAACGGAGGTCTTACAAAACCAGGTGTTATTTTAGCTTTTCTTACTTATTTTAATATGATTACTAACGGTGTCCGCGGACTCAACCGTATCTTTATACAAAGCTCTAAGGCCAGCGCATCGGCTGATCGAATCTTTGCAGTCTTAGAGGAGGGCAAGGACCTTGAATCCGTTTATGGCTTACCATCTTCTGAAAACTACATAGCTTTCAAGGATGTTTCTTTTGGCTACGCCAAAGAAGGCGTTAATGCTAAAGACAAGGAGCTTGAAAATATTTCTTTTGCCATGGCAAAAGGCTCATCCCTAGGTATTATAGGCGCAACAGGAGCGGGAAAGACTACAATTATCAACCTGCTTATGCGCTTCTACGATACAGATGAGGGCGAGATTTTAGTGGATGGAGTGAACGTAAAATCCTATAATCTACAGGAACTTCGTAGAAAATTTGGTGTAGTATTCCAAAATGACATTATTTTTGCTGACACTCTTATTGAGAACATTTCTTTTGGAAGAAATATTGATGAAAAGAGAGCAATGGAAGCCTGCGAGGATGCAATGGCAGGCGACTTCGTGTCTAAATATGAGGATGGCTTACAGCATAAGGCTGAGATTCACGGAGCGAATCTTTCTGGAGGGCAAAAGCAGCGTCTATTCATAGCTAGAGCCCTGGCTGCTCATCCTGAAATATTAGTGCTTGATGATTCATCAAGTGCTCTTGATTACAAAACTGATGCAAACCTTCGTAAGACGATAAGAGAGCACTACGAGGACACTACTACAATTGTAGTTGCGCAGCGTATAAGCTCAATTATGAGTCTTGATAATATCATTGTCCTTGATGATGGTAAAATCGTAGGACAGGGAACTCATGAATATCTGATGGAGACCTGTTCTTTGTACAAAGAAATATATGAAGTGCAGATGTCATAATATAAAAACGGGAGTTATTTAATGGCAGGAAATGATACCGTAAGGAAAAAGCCCAAAGATACAAAGGGCACCTTAAAACGATTAATTTCATATATGGGAAAGTATAAGTACGCATTCTTAGTTATCCTACTATTATGCGCTGTTTCTGATGCCCTTTCACTTTTAGGACCAGGGTATGCAGGAAAGGCAATAAACGAAGCCGCAGCGGGTAAGGGACTCGTTGACTTTAGCAAGGTATCCTACTATGGAATTAGAATGCTTTTTGTGTATCTTCTTTCTTCCATCATGACTATTTCTATTAATATTCTCATGACAAGAGTGAGCCGTAAGATTGCGACAAACTTAAGACAGGACGTATTTGATAAGCTTTTGAAACTGCCGGTTGGGTTCTTTGACAGGAACCAGGCAGGAGATATTATCAGTAGAGTTTCGTATGATATTGATGTTATCACGACATCAATCGCTACTGATGTAACTCAGATTATGACATGTATTATCACAGTTATCGGATCGCTATTTATGATGATTTATTATTCAAGGGGACTAGCGCTTACAACAATTGTTACGATTCCTCTATCGATTGGATACACTGTATATATGAAGAAAAAGACTCAGCCTAAATATTCTAAACGCTCTCGAAACTATGGTCGCATGAATGGCTTTGTCGAGGAAATGTTCTCAGGCCACAAGACTATTCAGGCATATGCTTATGAAGAGGAAGTGGGCAAGCGCTTTGATAACATCAACAAGGATACTGCTGATGCTTATTATGATGCTGAGTACTATGGATGTACAATCGGACCTTCTGTAATGTCTATTAATAACTTAGGCATCAGTCTGGTTGCGCTGTTTGGCTCAATTATGTACATGAATGGAGCTATTTCGATTGGAGAGATTTCTTCTTTTGTCCTATATTCACGTAAGTTTTCAGGACCAATCAATGAAATAGCGAATGTTATGAATGAAATTATTTCAGCTCTTTCAGCAGCGGAAAGAGTATTTGATCTTCTTAATCAGGAAGAAGAAGTTTCGGATGTTGAGAATGCGATTGTACTTGATAATGCGGTTGGAAATGTGGCTATGGAAAATGTTTCTTTTGGCTACTTAAAAGATAAAACTATTCTGCATGATTTAAGCTTAAAGGCTGATGCAGGAAAGCTTATTGCTATCGTAGGGCCCACTGGAGCTGGAAAAACTACCATAATTAATCTTCTCATGCGCTTTTATGATGTTGACGCGGGCTCTGTTTTGGTAGATGAAAAGGATATAAGAGAGTATACACGCAAGAGTCTTCGCGGTGCGTATGCGATGGTGCTGCAAGATACCTGGGTATTTAATGGAACTATTTTTGAAAATATAGCTTATGGCCGTGAGAATGCGACGATGGAGGATGTGGTACGTGTTGCTAAGGCTGCGCATATTCATTCTTTTATAATGCGCTTACCACAAGGCTATGATACTATAGTAAGTGAGGATGGCGGTAATATTTCTAAGGGGCAAAAGCAGCTTCTTACGATTGCAAGAGCAATGCTTTATGATAGCAAAATTCTTATCTTAGATGAGGCTACCTCCAATGTAGATACTAACACCGAAAAGCATATTCAGCATGCTATGAGAGAGTTGATGCGTGACAAGACCTGCTTCGTCATTGCCCACAGACTTTCTACTATCAAGAATGCTGATCATATTTTGGTTGTTAATAAAGGTGATGTAATCGAACAGGGGACCCATGATTCTCTTATGGAGGATAAGGGATTTTACTACGGACTATATCGTGCGCAATACGAGTAGGGGTACTTTGAAATTGCACAAATGGTAAAGGAAAGAGGTAAAGAAAAATGATTAAAACTTCTCCGATGGGGTGGAACAGCTGGGATTGTTATGGCGCAGCTGTAGACGAAGCAACAGTACGCAAGAATGCTGAGTACATGGCTAAAAATTTAAAGGAGTTTGGCTGGGAATATATCGTAGTCGATATCCAGTGGTATGAGCCAATTGCAGCAACAAATGAATATCATCCTTTCACTGAGTTATGTATGGATGAGTATGGAAGATTGATTCCAGGTGAGGAAAGATTCCCATCATCTAAGGGTGGAAAAGGTTTCGGACCTTTAGCTGAGTACATTCACTCACTGGGACTTAAATTTGGAATTCACATTATGAGAGGTATCCCTAGACAGGCCGTTCATCAGAACACTAAGGTTTATGGTACACAGGTTCACGCAAGAGACATTGCTAAGACCGCAAGCATCTGTCACTGGAATACTGACAATTACGGAGTTGATCCTAAGAAAGCAGGAGCAAGAGCTTACTATGACAGTATTTTTAGTCTCTATGCTTCATGGGGCGTTGACTTTATTAAGTGTGACGATATATGTCGTGAGCTTCCTCACGAAGAAGAAGAGCTCATAATGTTAAGCGATGCTTTAAAGGGCTGTGGCCGCGAGATGGTGCTTTCTTTATCTCCAGGACCTGCGCTAATTGAAAAGGCTCAGCTTTACAAGGATACAGCTAACATGTGGCGTATCACTGATGACTTCTGGGACAAGTGGGAGCTTTTGTATGCTATGTTTGAGCGCGCTGAAAAGTGGTCAATCCATGCAGGAAACGGACACTATCCTGATGCAGATATGTTGCCTGTAGGTGCACTTAGACAGTGCTATGACGAAAACGAATGGACTAGATTCACTGAAGATGAGCAGGTTACAATGATGTCACTTTGGACCATCATGCGAGCTCCTTTAATGATTGGCGGCGAGATGACTAAGAATGACAAGTTCACTCTTGATCTTTTAACCAACGCTGAAATTTTGAAGATGCACAAGAATTCACGTCATGCACATGAAGTATGGCGAAAGAAAAGGTTTGGCAAGGAAACTGTTCTTTGGCTTGCTTCAAGCTCAGAAGGTGGCACTTATGCGGCAGTATTCAATTTATCTGACGAGAGCGCAACAGTTTCTTTTGACAAGAATGACTTAGAAATGGACAAGATTCCAGCTGGATGCGAGTTATGGACTGGAAATGCTACCGAAGAATGTGATAAAATCTCAGTTGAGCTTAGAGCACATGCTTCAGCTGTTTACTATTTCAAATAATCTAAATTCGGACACTCGAATTTAAGCAAAACAAAGGATTTTTATTAAAATGGACGTTATTGAAAGATTTTTAGAGCTCGTTTCATACGAGACAACTTCTAACGAGGAGTGTGAAAACTGTCCCTCGACACCTGGCCAGCTTGTGCTAGGAAAGAAAATCGTTGAGGACATGAAGAAGATGGGCATCGCTGATGCAATGATGGATGAGCACGGATACATTTACGGCACAATTCCTGCTAATACCGACAAGGAACTTCCTGTATACGGACTCATCGCTCACATGGACACAGCACCTGATGCTAGCGGCAAGGATATCAAGGCGCGCGTTACTGACATTTATGAGGGTGGCGATATTTTATTAAATGAAGAAAAGGGAATTTATCTTTCGCCTAATGATTATCCCGCACTTAACAATGTAATCGGTAAGAGATTGGTTGTCACAGATGGTACTACACTGCTTGGTGCCGACGACAAAGCTGGTGTTGCTGAAATCTTGACTGCTGCTGAGGAAATTATTAACTCAGACAAGCCTCATGGTACAATTAAGATTGGTTTCACTCCTGATGAGGAAATTGGTCGTGGCGCTGATTTATTTGACGTTGAGAAGTTTGGTGCTAACTACGCTTATACAGTGGACGGTGGCACTCTTGGTGAAATCGAGTATGAAAACTTCAATGCAGCTGGTGCAGTTATAACCATCAACGGTAAGTCAATCCATCCTGGTGAGGCTAAGGGCAAGATGATTAATGCTTCCTTAGTTGCAATGGAACTCAATTCATTACTTCCGGCTAATGAAACACCTTATTATACAGAAGGCTACGAAGGCTTCTACCACTTAACTGGTATCGAGGGAGCCTGTGAGCAGGCTAAAATGCACTACATTATCCGTGACCATTCGATGGACAAGTTCCTCGAACGTAAGCAGGTCATGACAGATGTAGTCGAGAAAATCAATTCACGTTATGGCGCAGGCACAGCAGTCCTTGATATGAAGGATAGCTACTACAACATGCGCGAAAAAATCGAGCCTTGTATGTTCTTAATTGACCAGGCCATGGACGCTCTTTCAGAGCTAGGCGTGGAAGGCATCACCGTTCCGGTTCGTGGTGGCACCGACGGCGCCCGCCTCTCATTCATGGGACTTCCTTGTCCCAATCTATGCACCGGTGGAGCTAACTACCACGGCCGCTTCGAATACTTAGTAGTCGAAGACGCCATCCTAGTCAAGGACATGCTCAAAACCATGATGTACAACATCGCCAAATAATTCCAACTTTCCCCGGGGGCTTTTCGCCCCCGTTTTTTTGTGTCCATTGGGGACGGAGGCGTTTGGCACGTAGGACTGTCCCCAACGGGCCAGCCCCCGCAGCGGTCCACTAGGGACGGAGGCGTTCGGCCCGCAGGACTGTCCCCAACGTGCCAGCCCCGCAGCGGTCCACTAGGGACGGAGGCGTTTGGCCCGCAGGACTGTCCCCAACGGGCCAGCCCCGCAGTGGTCCACTAGGGACAATCCTACGGTCCAAACACCTCCGTCCCTAGTGTGCCAGGTTGCAAATATGAATTTTCTTTTAATTCGACATGATTTACGATATAAGCTTAGAAAAATGTAATAAAATGGTATCGAACAATGAATTAGATAAATGGGAGAAATAATTATGGATTATAGATATGCTAAAGAATCTGACACTGCGTTGATTTTACAGTTTATTAAAGAGCTTGCAGAGTATGAGAATATGCTCGATGAGGTTGTGGCCGATGAAGCTACACTAAAAGAATGGATTTTTGACAAAAGAAAAGCTGAGGTCATTTTTGCACTTGAAGATGGGGTAGAAGTAGGCTTTGCTTTGTTCTTTCACAACTTTTCGACATTTTTAGGTCGAGCTGGTATCTATCTTGAAGATTTGTTTGTACGTCCTGAGTACAGAGGAAGGGGATATGGCAAGGAGCTTATCAGAAGCTTAGCTAAAATCGCGGTTGAAAGAGGCTGCGGTCGACTAGATTGGTCGTGTCTTGACTGGAACAAGCCAAGCATTGACTTTTATTTATCACTAGGTGCTAAGCAGATGTCTGACTGGACCGGATATAGAATAGCGGGCGAAGCGTTGGTCGAGTTCGCAAAATAGTATGAACCGTATTTATTGTTTAGAACCGAATTTAGTGTATAAAAACGCACGGTTTGTTAAGCAACAAATGGTATAGTAAATAAAGAAAGGTGGATATATATGAAACCTATTATTTCTAGAGAAAATGTAAAATCACTCTTCGAATCTAAGTTCATAAAGGTATTTGATTTAGAGTATGCTCCAGGAAAACACTATTATGATGCATCTCGTAGAACTGCCGAAGAATTGGTAGCCATTAAAAGCGATGAAGACTTTAAAAGAATGTTGCCTGATGCGGTGACTTGTTTTGTGATTTTGAAAATTAAAGGAGAGGAGCCCAAACTTCTTCTTGACTATGAATACAGATATCCGGTGGGACAGTTTTTGTTAAGTCCACCAGCAGGACTCATTGATCCTGAGGACAGTGCATATGAGGACGCTCTTAAACGTGCCGCAATCCGTGAAATTAAGGAAGAAACCAACATTGACGTAAAGGAAAGTGACAAAATTTTTGTCGTGAGTCCCTGTTCTTTTGCCACACCTGGATTTACAGATGAGAGCAATGCGTTGGTGGCGGCAGTAGTTGAACTAGATGATGCAGGCTGCCTGAATAGCGCAGGCGCAGTGGGCTCGGAACTTTTCGACGGGTTCCACCTAGTTGATATGGCTGAGGCCAAAGAAATTCTTAAGAGAGCCCGCGACGAGCATGGAAACCCTTTCTCGATTTTCACGTGGAGTGCTTTGATGTACTTTGTGTCTGGAATGTGGGATGAAGAGTAACATAGTTTACATAACACAAAGGAAAGTTTACATAACAAGAAGGAACCATATTATATGATAAAAATCGTTAACATTGATACAGTCGAGGATGTTCTTCCGCTTATAACAGAGCAGGAGTTCAGACCTGACTTACATAGAAATAGAAGTTTATACCTATATCGAGGAATGACGGATGTTTCATTCAAGCTAGATACGAGCTTACAAAGAAATTGTAAGGATTTAAAGAAATCACTTGAGCCTTGTATCCTTAGCAATTTCACAAAATATGGAGCACTAGAAGATCCGCTCATCGAAAAGTCAGTATGGCGACAAATGATTTTAGGCCAGCATCACGGCCTGCCCACAAGGCTTCTAGACTGGTCGCAGTCTCCGCTAATCGCTTTGCATTTTGCTAATGCTGAGAATAATTTGGATGATATGGATGACCATGATTGTATGATTTGGCGTATCGATATCAAGGAAATTCATGCGTTGCTTCCAGGCCGCTACAAAAAGGAGCTTAAAGATAACCAGACCTCGGTCTTTACAGTTAACATGCTCCATGATGTAACTGAGTCCCTTGAGCAGTATGATGAGGATATGCTTGACAAGGCTATGGCTATTATTGAGCCACCTTCGATTGATCCTCGAATTGTTAACCAGTACTCGTTCTTTGCAGTAATTCCTGATGCCATCACCGACATCGAGACCTTCCTTGACAAGTACACTAATAATACCGTCAAATATATCATCAACCGTAACCTTCGTTGGCGTATCAGGGATATGCTTGATCAGCAAAACATTTCCGAGCGTATCATTTACTCTGGCCTTGATGGTCTTTCTAAATGGCTGGGCCGCCACTACTATGTCCGTGACGACGTATAATTCACCACCTATTCATCCTCCCACCCCCCCCCCGGCATTCTTCGTGCCGGGGATTTTTTTCGGTCCATTAGGGACGGAGGCATATGGACCGTAGGACTGTCCCCAATGAACCGCGAGCCGAAGTGGCCCATTAGGGACAGACCTACGGTCCACACGCCTCCGTCCCTAACGTGCCCCCCTAGCGTCCTCATGCCTTCTTGCATCCTTTTCGTTAACAAGCAGCCTGTATTGTAATAATGTGGTTTAGTGTCAGCACGAAAGGAAAAAATATGAGCGACAGATTGAACGAAATTATTGAACTGCTTCCATTAATTCAGATGACTTACAAAATTCCAGCAATTATGACGGTATTAGATGAGAATCATATATTGCGTGGATTTGTCATGATCCCAGGGATGAAGCCTCAGCTTTCAGTAGGAGATGAATTTGTGGATCCCACAGGAGCAGTAGAGAAGGCACTTAGAACTGGAGAAAAAATACATAATTTCTTGCCCGCAGAAGTAATGGGCGAGGCTTACGAAGGAGATTTGATTCCGATTAAGGATGAAGGGAAAATAATAGGGCTGCTTACCGCTAATTATCCATCATCTGATAAAGCTGAAGTAAAAGATCTTAAAGCTCAGTTTACAAAATCGTTGAATGATATAAATAACACAATCGCTCCTTTGTTTGATTACATAGAAACCATGGTAGCCGACTATAAGTCAATGTCTGAAGAAATTGACAATGTTAGAAACGACATGAGCAAGGCTCTTGATACTGTCAAAAATATCAGTGCTGATTCAGCCAAATCGAATATTCTTGCATTGAATGCTTCAATAGAAGCTGCAAGAAGTGGTGATGCTGGAAGAGGATTTGCGGTAGTAGCAACCGAAATGGGTAAGCTTGCAAGCAGCAGCTCGGCTTCTGCAAGCGATATTTCTGAAAAACTCAATGCAACTAACAATGATCTTAACAAGATTATCGAGAGTATGAAGGTATCAGGCGGTAAGTCTGAAGCATACTTTGCCCAGATAGATACTATCAAAAAGGATTTAGAAAACTTAATGAACATTTTTAATACTTTAGAAAAATAATTGGTGTGGCCCGATAGGGACGGAGGCAGCGGCCGTCCCCATCCCGCCACTGCGCAACGCGTACGAAAAATGACATCTCTACCCCCGTCCCCAAGATGTCATTTCGGACTTGACAAAAGGGGCAAGAAAAAATATACTTTTCAAAAAGCAAAGGCGCTTTGGGGATATACCCAAAGTGCCTTTTTTGTGTGTATTTTTTCATTCATAGGTAAAAATAAGGAGTCATACATGGACAAATTACATGAAGAATGTGGCGTTTTCGGAATCTGGAGTGACGAAAACATTGATGCGGCGAGCCAGATTTATTATGGGCTTGTAGCGTTACAGCATCGCGGGCAGGAATCGGCAGGGATTGTTGTGTGCGATACGAAGGGGCCACTTGGCAATATTTGCATTCACAAGGGAATGGGACTGGTTAGTGAAATATTTGACCACAACACCATGGCAACTTTAAGAGGAAATATCGGTATCGGTCATGTAAGGTATTCTACAACTGGCGCAAGCATGATTGAAAATTGTCAGCCAGTATTCTTAAACTATCTAAAAGGAACTTTAGCGCTTGCTCACAACGGAAACATTACGAATTCTAAGGAAATTCGCGACGAGTTACTTGCTAGAAATGCCACTTTCTATGGCACCACAGACTCAGAAGTTATCGCATATAAAATAGCAATGGAAAGACTTTCAGCTCCTTCAATCGAAGAGGCTGTAGTTAGTGTAGCTAGGGATTTAAAGGGAGGCTATGCGCTACTTATTCTTTCGCCCCAAAAGCTTATCGGCGTAAGAGATCCACTGGGCCTTAAGCCTTTGTGCCTAGGAAAGAAGGGCGGTTCATACGTTCTTGCTTCAGAAAGCGCAGCACTTTCGGCAGTAGGCGCTGAATTCATTAGAGACATCGAGCCAGGTGAAATGATTACAATTTCAGAAGCTGGTATCACATCAGATAAGCGTTTACAGCAAAAGAAAAGGGCTCACTGCATCTTCGAATACAT
Organism: Lachnospiraceae bacterium; assembly: GCA_045639565.1. GTDB lineage: Bacteria > Bacillota > Clostridia > Lachnospirales > Lachnospiraceae > UBA1258. The sequence goes on along the minus strand of JAZUDH010000026.1, from coordinate 18,975 downwards.
CTATTTTGCAAGGCAGGACTCAGTAATGGATGGCATCAGCGTCCACGAAGCCCGCATCAACGGTGGCAAAGCAATGGCTTTAAGATACCCCGTCGATGCTGATATTGTTACTGGCGTACCTGAATCAGGTATCCCTGCGGCAGTAGGCTATGCCGAGCAGTCAGGCATTCCATTTAAGCTTGCGTTCCATAAAAACAGCTACGTGGGTCGTACCTTCATAAAGCCTACGCAGGAAGAGCGCGTTTCTTCGGTTCACATGAAGTTAAGCCTTATTGAAAATGTTGTAAAAGGAAAGCGAGTAGTTTTAATCGACGATTCGATTGTTCGCGGCACCACGATTTCTAACCTAATTGCCACTATGCGTAAAGCTGGTGCAACCGAGGTACACGTGCGTATCAGTTCGCCACCTTTTCTTTATCCTTGCTACTACGGCACCGACGTGCCAGACAACAAGGAGCTTATCGCAAACCAGATGAGCACAGCTGAGATTTGCAAGAAAATCGGCGCTGATTCCCTTGAATACATGCACCTTGACGACCTATGCAAGATGACTGGCGACCTTCCTTTATGTAAGGCATGCTTTGACAACAATTATCCTGTGTAAACTACTAATTTCGGGCGAGCCAAAGAAAAGGACATAAACCACCTAAAATTATGCAAAAACCTAACGTGCATTTGATAAATAAAAATGTCATTTTTACAATGTACAAAAGTTAAAAATGTAATTATACTAAACATCAATAAAGTAATTTGTATAAGTGCGCGCTGCGCGTTCTTTTGCCATGCATGCACTTAGATTATAGACACTTATATAATAATATAGGCAGAAACAAAACCAAGTATTTTCATAGGAGAAGAGAAAGGAAGTATATAAATGTTAGCTAACAGAAAATTAGTGTTAGAGGACGGCTCAAGCTTTACCGGCAGGGGCTTTGGCTCTATGAACGACAAGAAGTTTGAAATCGTTTTCAATACTTCAATGGTAGGATATCAGGAGATTATCTCGGACCCTTCCTACACATACCAGGCCGTTGTTATGACATATCCACTCATCGGAAATTATGGAATATGTGATGACGACTACGAGACAAATGTACCTACAATTTCAGGACTTATCGTGCGTGAATACTGCGACGAACCCTCGAACTTTAGATGTACCAAAACTCTCGCCGAGGTTATGAAGGAATACGATATCGTAGGGATTGAGGGACTTGACACCAGACAGTTAGCTAGACATATTCGTGACATCGGAAGCTGTAAGGCAGCCATCGTTGATATCAGTGCGGATAGCGAAAGAACAGCGTTAGAACTAAGAGCATGGACTCCAGCAACCGACGCTGTGCCTACCGTTAGCACAAAGGCTCCTTACGTTTTTACTGAAGTTCCTACTTCTGGAGACTTAAACATCGTAGCAATCGACTGCGGTATCAAAAAGAACATTTTACGCTCAATGGCTAAGCGCGGTATGAAGGTTACTGTTGTGCCTTATGATACTACGGCAAAAGAAATTATGGCTTACAAGCCTGATGGCGTATTTATATCAAACGGCCCTGGAGACCCTACTGATGTAGAGCCTACTATTAAGGCTATCAAGGAACTAATCGGCAAGGTGCCTATCTTTGGTATCTGCTTAGGTCATCAGATTATTTCTTTGGCATATGGAGCTAAGACCTACAAGCTTAAGTTTGGTCACCGCGGTGGTAACCATCCTGTCAAGAATCTTGCTAATGGCCTTATCGAGATTACGTCTCAGAACCATTCATATGCGGTAGATGAAGAATCACTTAAAAACACAAAGCTTACAACTACTCACATAAACCTACTCGATAACACAATCGAAGGTGTAGAGTGCAAGGAAGATAAAGTATTCTCAGTTCAGTATCACCCTGAAAGTGCGCCTGGACCACAGGATTCAAGCTATCTTTTTGGTAAGTTTATAAAGAACATAAAGGGGGACAAATAAATGCCTAAGAGAAGTGACATCAAGAAAGTACTTGTAATAGGATCAGGTCCCATCGTAATCGGTCAGGCAGCGGAATTTGACTATGCCGGAACACAGGCCTGCCTTGCCTTAAGAGAAGAGGGCTACGAAGTAATTCTTTGTAACTCTAACCCTGCAACAATCATGACTGATGAAGCTATTGCTGACAAGGTCTATATGGAGCCATTAACTCTTGAATTCCTTGCCCGTATCATCAGAATGGAGCGTCCCGACGCTATTTTACCTGGTATTGGTGGACAGACCGGACTTAACCTTGCTATGCAGCTTGAAAGAAAGGGTGTCTTAAAGGAATGTCAGGTAGAATTACTTGGTACTAAAATCGAAAGTATCGAACGCGCTGAGGACCGTGAATTATTTAAAAACCTTTGTATTGAACTTGGAGAGCCCGTTCTTCCTTCTGAAATTGCTAATAACATGGAAGAAGGCTTACAGGCGGCCCGCGATATAGGATATCCTTTAGTAGTTCGTCCTGCCTTTACCCTTGGTGGAACTGGCGGTGGCTTTGCTGACAATGAAAAAGAATTCAGAGAGATCATGAAGAATGCGCTTGTTCTTTCGCCTGTACATCAGGTACTGATTGAAAAGAGCGTAAAGGGCTACAAGGAAATTGAATACGAAGTAATGCGCGATGCTAACGACACAGCGATTACTATCTGTAACATGGAAAATATCGACCCTGTAGGTATTCATACTGGAGACTCAATTGTAGTATGTCCTTCACAGACACTTACTAACAAGGAATATCACATGCTTCGTGATAGTGCTCTTAAGATTATCAGAGCTTTAAAAATCGAAGGCGGATGTAACGTTCAGTTTGCACTTGATCCTAAGTCCTTCCAGTATTACCTTATCGAGGTTAACCCTAGAGTTTCAAGATCATCAGCCCTTGCTTCTAAGGCAAGTGGTTATCCTATCGCCAGAGTTTCAGCTAAAATCAGCGTAGGTATGAGACTTGATGAGATTAAGCTTGCTAATACACTTGCTTCCTTCGAGCCAGCACTTGACTATGTAGTAAGCAAGATGCCTCGTTTCCCCTTCGATAAGTTCAGCGATGCTAACAACTCGCTTGGTACTCAGATGAAGGCAACAGGAGAGGTCATGAGCGTAGGCCGTTGCCTAGAGGAAAGCTTGTTAAAAGCAGTTAGATCTCTTGAAATCGGCGTGTACCATTTACATAGTGCCAAGTTCGATGAGATACCTACTGATGAACTTAAGAAATATATCGTAATCGGTACTGATGATAGAATTTACGCAATCATGGAACTACTTCGCCGCGACGTAGATGGAGCTGAGATTGCTGCTATCACAGGAATCGACATTTTCTTTATAACAAAGCTTCAGAATATCGTACGTTTAGAGCGCGAACTTAAGGCTCATAAGTGGGATGCTGATACTCTTTACGATGTAAAGCGTTTTGGATTCTCAGACAAAGAAGTTGCCTGGGCATGGGATACTACTCCTATGGAGGTTTACAAGTTTAGAAAAGAACGTAAGATGTTCCCTGTATACAAGATGATTGATACTTGTGCTTCAGAGTTTGAAAGCTATATTCCTTATTTCTACTCAACATACGAAGGCGAGAACGAGTCAATTATCTCAGACAAAAAGAAGATTATCGTATTAGGTTCCGGACCTATCCGTATCGGTCAGGGTGTAGAATTTGACTACTCAACTGTTCACGCAGTTATGACCATTAAGGCAGCAGGATACGAAGCTATTATTATTAACAATAACCCTGAAACTGTTTCAACAGATTACACAACATCAGATAAGCTCTACTTCGAGCCTCTATGTGTTGAAGACGTTGTAAACATCGTTGAAATGGAACAGCCTGAAGGCGTAATCGCTATCCTTGGTGGACAGACAGCTATTAACCTTGCTGAGCCACTTATGGAATATGGCGTTAAGATTATCGGTACAGACTGTGCTGCAATCGAACGTGCTGAAAACCGTGATGCGTTTGAAAAGCTGTTAAAGGAATTAAACATTCCACAGCCTAAGGGAACTGCCGTTACAAGCATCGAAGATGGTGTCAAGGCAGCAGCCGAAATCGGCTATCCCGTACTTGTACGTCCCAGCTTCGTACTAGGCGGACGTGCAATGCAGATTGTGTCTAAAGAAAAGGAACTACGCCATTATCTTCAGACCGCCGTTGAAATTGATGAAGACAAGCCAGTACTTGTTGATAAATATATCCGTGGTAAGGAAGTTGAAATCGATGCTATCTGTGACGGTACAAGTGTATTCGTACCAGGTATCATGGAGCTTGTAGAGCGTACCGGTGTTCACTCTGGTGACTCAATCAGCGTTTACCCTCCTTACTCAATTTCAGACAAAGTAAAGGGTACTATTTTACAGTATGCTAAAAAGCTTGGTATCGGAATAGGCATCGTAGGCTTATTCAATATCCAGTTTATCGTAGATAATGATGACAACGTCTATATCATAGAAGTTAACCCTCGTTCATCTCGTACTGTACCATTCCTTTCTAAGGCAACTGGCTATTCACTTGCTGATATTGCTACACTTGCAATTCTTGGTGTATCGCTTAAAGAGCAGGGAATCTTCTCACTTTATCCAGAGGAGAGTGAGAGATGGTGTGTTAAAGCTCCAGCATTTTCTTTTGCCAAATTAAAAGGTATGGACACTTATCTGTCGCCTGAAATGAAGTCAACTGGTGAAGCAATTGGATACGATAACTCGTTATCGCGTGCCATGTACAAAGCCCTCGTAGCTTCTGGCATCAAGCTTCAGAACTACGGAACTGCAATCTTCACACTCGCAGACGAAGACAAGGAAGAAGCGCTTCCTCTTGCAAAGCGTTTCTACGACATGGGCTTCAACATCGAAGCTACCATTGGTACCGCCGTATTCTTCAAGGAGCACGGCATCCGTACCCGTGTGCGTCGTAAGCTTTCCGAAGGATCTGAAGAAATCCTTGATTCAATCCGCGCAGGCTACGTAAGCTACGTTATCAACACCCGTGCGATTTTGTCTGGTGTCCACAACCAGGATGGTGCTGCCATCCGTCGTTGCGCCATCGACAACAACGTAACCATGTTTACCTCTCTTGATACAGTTAAGGTATTCTTAGATGTTCTCGAGGAGCAGACCATCAAGGTAAGCACAATATTCTAATTCATGACTTTTGCTAAAGCCCTCCATTTGGAGGGCTTTTTTGTTGCCATAAAAAATGACATCTTGGGGACGGGGTTAGAGATGTCATTTTGTGTATTTCTAGAGGTGCGAATAATTGCGTGGGTGATGGTTTCGGCTAATCTGACGGATTTATGTGAAATTGGAACAATTTTTGTTTGTTTTTTTCGCGTAATGCTTTCTTTGGCACAAAACATAGAAGATGGATGAATGCTTTCGGCTAAAACATACTATTTTTTGCTTATATGTACAAAAATTGTCCGTATCTTTAAATTTACTCCGTTATGAGCCGAAGGTCGTAAGGTCTGAAAACACCAGAAATAAGCTTATGGTTAGCCGATATAAGTTAATACGTAAGCGTTATGAGATAGATATGCCTGCGTTCAAACAGCTCACTATTGTAATTGTCAGACTAGTCTGATAATATAAAAAATGAACAAGATATATCACATATTTAAGCGGGGAGCATATGATTAAGGTAATGTCTGAGAGAGAGCTATTAGAACTTAACATGACGGGATATTTAGCATATAAACGTCGAATTGATGAAAAGACATATCCGGCAACAACTCTCCAGCTTATTCAAAAGAAGAGAAATGAATTGTTTGATAAATACAAGAGTGCTTCAAATAGGCAGCTAGAAAGAATCATTGGCATCGGATATTCTCAAAACTTCATCGCACCAGCCGATTATCCTGGTGTATTTGTTGATTTTGATGATGTATATGCTGCAGTCTATCTTTACGACATTGATCCGGGATTTCAAAAGAGAAGCGATGAAATATTCATATTATGGATGCTACTTACAAATGATGAATATATTCCTGTTATTCCTGCGATATATTTACAGAAAGTTAAGCCATTTGATGGTCTTAGGAAAATTCAAAGAAACGATTTTCAAGATACACTAACAAAACTATGTCATAATCTAAAGTATCCAATTTGTGAAATAGAAGAATTAGAACACATCCTTGAGAGAGAACCAACTGTACGAGGTAGACTTAGTAAACACTTCTTAAAGGGTCAGATATATGACGCAAGAAGTCTCACTGGTTTATTCGATCCCAGTACAATCTCTTGTGAAATGAGTGAACTTACCAGAGATATCCTTATAGAACAAAACTATATGCTCAACTAAAAATGATATCTCAACCCCCGTCCCTCAGATATCAAAAAGCTATCTAAAGCGGAACGATAGGGACAGACCTACGGTCCAAACGCCTCCGTCCCTAATGGACCGGGCAGAATCATAAAAAAAATATAAATTTATGTATTGACAAGCACAAAATCTAGTATTATATTCAATCCATGAAAGCAAAGGTGCTTCGGACAATCAAGTCCGAGGCACCCTTTTTTTTGCTTAAAACGTCGTTAATTTCCGGAAAAAGATAAAAAGAAAGAAAAAACATAACAGATCTAAATTATCTGAAGGGAGAAAACAAAATGAGTAAATTGGTACCCGAGATTTATGGAAGCTTAGTATTTAACGAAACAGTAATGCGAGATAAACTTCCCAAAGATATCTACAAGGCATTAAAGAAGACAATTGATAATAATACTCATCTTGAATATGACGTTGCTAATGCAGTTGCAATCGCCATGAAGGAATGGGCAGTAGAGAATGGAGCAACACACTTCACTCACTGGTTCCAGCCTATGACAGGTTTCACTGCTGAAAAGCATGACAGTTTTATCTCACCTATCGAAGGTGGAAAGGTAATCATGGAATTCTCTGGTAAGGAATTAGTAAAGGGCGAGCCCGATGCTTCAAGTTTTCCTTCAGGTGGTTTAAGAGCTACATTCGAAGCCAGAGGATATACAGCATGGGATCCTACATCACCTGCATTTATTAAAGATGGAACATTATGTATTCCTACAGCATTCTGCTCATACACAGGCGAGGCGCTTGATAAGAAAACTCCATTACTTAGATCAATGGAAGCTTTAAATGAAGCAGCAGTTAAGGTATTACACATCCTTGGAAAAGAAGATGTAACAAGTGTTTCAACAACAGTTGGACCTGAACAGGAATACTTCTTAATTGATAAAGATGATTATGCCAAAAGAAAAGACCTTATCTTTACAGGACGTACACTACTTGGTGCTATGCCTCCTAAGGGTCAGGAAATGGAAGATCATTACTTTGGTACAATCAGACCTAGAGTATCTGCTTACATGCATGAACTTGATGAAGAATTATGGAAGCTTGGCATTCCTGCTAAGACAAAGCACAACGAAGTTGCTCCTTGTCAGCATGAGTTAGCTCCCGTATTTGATACAACAAACGTTGCAGTTGACCACAACCAGTTAACAATGGAACTTATGAGAAAGATCGCGTTAAAGCATGATTTTGTATGCTTGTTACACGAGAAGCCTTTCGCAGGAATCAATGGTTCTGGTAAGCACAATAACTGGTCAATGAGCACAAACTTTGGTGAGAACTTACTTGATCCTGGTAAGGCTCCCGCTCAGAACACTCAGTTCTTAGTATTCCTCGCAGCAGTTATCAAGGCTGTAGATGAATACGCAGACTTAATGAGACTTTCAGTTGCAAGTGCTGGAAATGATCACAGACTTGGCGCTAATGAAGCTCCTCCTGCTATCATTTCAATCTTCCTTGGAGATGAACTTACAGCAGTACTTGATTCTGTAGTAAATGAAACCACCTTTGATAAGAAGAAAGAAATCATGTCAATTGGTGCAACAGTTCTTCCTCACTTTGTAAAGGATACAACTGATAGAAACCGTACATCACCTTTCGCTTTCACAGGTAACAAATTCGAATTCAGATCGCTTGGTTCTAGCGCATCAGTAGCAGGACCTAACGTAGTATTAAATACAGCAGTAGCTGAAAGCTTATCGCAGTTTGCTGAAAAGCTTGAAGGTGCTGAAGATATCGAAACAACTGTTAGAGAACTTGTAAAAGAGACAATCATCGCTCACAAGAGAGTAATCTTCAACGGCAACGGATACACAGATGAATGGGTTAAAGAAGCTGAGGCTAGAGGCCTTTACAACTTCAAGTCAACACCTGAATCACTTCCTTGCTTCAAGGCTCCTAAGAACGTTGAGCTCTTCACAAAGCACCATGTATTCTCTGAAACAGAAATCGAGTCAAGATACGAAATCTTACTTGAGAACTATTGTAAGACACTTCACATTGAAACACTTACAATGCAGGATATGGTTATCAAGCAGTTCTTACCAGCCCTTATGAAGTACGAAGATGAAGTTAGTGCTTCTGTAATCGCTAAGAAATCCGTTAGCGCTTCAATTCCTACTGGGGCAAAAGAAAAACTCCTCGGATGCCTTGCAGCTAGCTACGAAGCAATTACTGCTAAGGTTGAAAAGCTTGCCGCTGATACCGAAAAGGCAGAGAGCATTTCAGAAGTATTAGAACAGGCTAAGTTCTACCATGATGTAGTATTTGCTGATATGGAAGATCTTAGAGCATCATACGATGAGGTTGAACCTTTACTTCCTGAAGGAATGCTTCCTTATCCTACATATGAAGAAATTCTGTTCTATGTCTAATACATTTTAGAGTCTTTCTAAAATGTATTACCCCGAGCTTCACGAAGCTTGGGTCTATGAAAATTAAAAATCAAATTTTCACTACGCAAAGGCGCGTACCCCTCACACAGGGTACGTGCCTTTAAATATTTTAAATATGAGGGAGGATGTAGTTATGACTACAGAAATTTTTGAAGCAATTCAAGGAACTACGATGTCGGTTTGGTTCCTAATCGGTGCAGCATTAGTATTCTGGATGCAGGCCGGATTCGCAATGGTTGAAGCAGGTTTCACGAGAGCCAAGAACACCGGTAACATCATCATGAAGAACCTGATGGACTTTTGTATCGGTACTGTAATGTTTATCTTAATCGGTGGTGCATTACTTTTAGGAGAGAACACATTAGCAGGCTTTTGTGGAAGACCTGACTGGCAGATTATTACTGACTATGCATCTTTTGACTGGTCATCTTGGGTATTTAACTTAGTATTCTGTGCTACAACAGCAACAATCGTTTCTGGTGCGATGGCAGAAAGAACAAAATTCATTTCTTATTGTATTTACTCAGGTGTTATTTCAGCAATCATTTATCCTATCGAAGCACATTGGATCTGGGGTGGTGCTGGTAGTGCTTGGCTTACAGATATGGGCTTCCATGATTACGCTGGTTCAACAGCAATTCACATGGTTGGTGGTATTTCAGCATTAATCGGTGCAGCATTCTTAGGACCTAGAATTGGTAAGTTTGTAAAAGATGAAAAGGGTAAGGTTACAAAGGTAAATGCTTTCCCTGGTCACAACCTTGCACTTGGTGCACTTGGTGTATTTATCCTCTGGTTTGGTTGGTACGGCTTCAACGGAGCTGCAGCTACATCACCTGATGAACTTGCATCAATCTTTGTTACAACAACAATCGCTCCAGCAGTTGCTACAGTAGCAACTATGATTTTCACTTGGATTAAATATGGCAAGCCTGATGTTTCAATGTGTCTTAACGCTTCACTTGCAGGTTTAGTAGCAATCACAGCTCCTTGTGATGTTACAGATGCACTTGGCGCAGCAATTATCGGTCTTGTTTCTGGTTTACTTGTATGCTTCGGTGTATGGTTACTTGATTACAAGCTTCACATTGATGATCCTGTTGGTGCTGTTGCAGTTCACTGCTTAAACGGTATCTGGGGAACAATCGCAGTTGGTTTATTTGCAACATCTACATCACCCGCTTTTGAAACAGCAGGTATTTCAGAAGGTCTATTCTACGGCGGTGGATTTAAACAGTTAGGTATCCAGTTACTTGGTTTTGCAGCAGTAGCTGGTTGGACAATAGTTACTATCACAATTGCATTCTTTGTAATTAAGAAAACAATTGGTTTAAGAGTTACTGAGGAAGAAGAAATTCAGGGTCTTGACTCTACAGAACATGGTCTTGCATCAGCTTACTCAGGATTCGCTATCATGGATATTTCTAACACCATGACAATGAGCGTAAACGAAAACACAAGCCTTGGTTCAGAATCTTACGAAGAAGCTTCTGAATTCAAGAAGGCAGCAGCAGTTGAAGTTGCAGTTGACCCTAGTCCTGCAACTGGTATGTACAAGATTTCAATCGTAGCTAAGCTTTCTAGATACGATGCATTAAAGAAAGCAATGAACGACCTTGGTGTAACTGGTATGACAGTAACACAGGTTATGGGTTGTGGTATCCAGAAGGGTGCCGGCGAAATGTACCGTGGAGTTGAAATGGATGCAACATTACTTCCTAAGGTTAAGGTTGAAGTTGTTGTCAGCAAGATTCCTGTTGATAAGGTTATCGAAGCTGCTAAGAAAGCTCTTTATACAGGCCACATCGGCGACGGTAAGATTTTCGTTTACAACGTAGCTAAGGTAGTCAAGATTCGTACAGGTGAAGAAGACTTCGAAGCTCTTCAGGATGTCGAATAAGACTTCTTATATATGAATGAATGAACGGTGTCACGGAAAGGAGTTTATCTTCTTTCCGTATAACCGCATTCATAGATAGTCAAATTTGATTTGACCATCGCACCCAAGCCTCGAGGTAAACATATTAGAAATTTAATATGCTAAGAGCGACGCGAAGGGATTTTTATTAAACCTAAGCTTTGCATCAGACATATTGCTAACACATATGTTATGAGCAATGCGCAGGAACTAGATGGCGAGGGAACGGGAGGCCCTAGCCATATTCTATTTTATAATTTCACCTGGTTTGTGCCAGCCTACTAGGTATGGAATAAATATTTACTTTGGAGGAAAAAAAATGTGCTCAATTATGGGTTATAAAGGAAAGGGACTTTCCCTCGAGAAGTTTAAGCTTTCTTTTGACAAGACAATTTCTCGCGGTCCCGATATGCAGCGCATCGAACAATATGGCGATGACGTAATATTAGGATTTGAGAGACTAAGTATTATGGGCCTTAACGAGGCCGGAATGCAGCCCTTTAATCTTAATGGAAACGCAGTCGTAGCCAACGGTGAAATCTACGGATTTAGAAAGATTAAAGAAGAACTTTCGAAAGAATATACTTTTAAAAGTGAATCAGACTGTGAAATTTTGCTCCCACTTTACGAGAAATACGGAACTAAAATGTTCGCAATGTTAGATGCAGAATATGCTTGTATTATTTATGATGCGGCAAAAGAAGATTTTATCGCAGCAAGAGATCCTATTGGAATCAGACCTTTATTCTATGGCTATACAGAGGACGGCATTTTATTTGCAAGCGAAGCTAAGAACTTAGTAGGACTTACAGACAAGGTTATGCCATTCCCTCCCGGACACTACTACGAGGATGGAAAATTTATATGCTATAGAGATATGACTGAGGTTACAGAAGTAGTAAAAGATGATATCGAAACTGTATGCAAGAACATTCATGACAAGCTTGTAGCAGGAATCGAAAAGCGTCTTGACGCTGATGCTCCTTTAGGATTTTTACTTAGTGGTGGACTTGATAGTTCACTTGTATGTGCAGTATCACAAAAGATTTTAGATAAGCCTATCAGAACCTTTGCAATTGGTATGAGCACAGACGCTATTGATTTAAAGTATGCCAAAGAAGTTGCTGATTATATTCACAGTGATCACAAGGAAATCATTATTACAAAAGAAGATGTTCTTGCAGCACTTGATGAAGTAATTTCGATTTTAGGCACCTATGATATCACCACAATCAGAGCAAGTATCGGTATGTACTTAATCTGTAAGGCAATTCATGAACAGACTGATGTAAGAGTACTCATGACTGGTGAAATTTCTGATGAGTTATTTGGTTACAAGTACACAGACTTTGCTCCATCAGCTGAAGCCTTCCAGGAGGAAGCTGCTAAGCGTATCAGAGAGCTTTATATGTACGACGTACTTAGAGCTGATAGATGTATTTCATCTAACTCAATGGAAGCAAGAGTACCTTTTGGTGATTTAGATTTTGTTAAGTATGTAATGAGCATTGATCCTGAAAAGAAGATTAATACCTATAACAAAGGTAAATATCTACTAAGACATGCATTTGAAGGCGACTACCTTCCTTACGATATTTTAATGCGTGAGAAAGCAGCTTTCTCAGATGCTGTAGGACATTCAATGGTTGATTACTTAAAAGAATATGCATCATCATTATACGATGATGACGAATACTCAGAGCTTTGCGGTAAATATTCTTTTGCCCGTCCATTTACAAAAGAATCACTTTTATACCGCGAAATCTTTGAAAAGCATTATCCTGGTCAGGCTGAAATGGTAGTTGATTTCTGGATGCCTAACAAGGAGTGGGAAGGATGTAATGTTAATGATCCTTCGGCAAGAGTGCTTGCAAACTATGGCGCAAGCGGAAAGTAACGAGTGCTGCATTCGTTTTAAGGGGGCGCCCTTAAACGCGATTCATTCATTTCATATTAAGGAGTAAGAGTATAAGTTGTTTTTGTGCCCTGCGCGTTGGTCTTAAAAAAACAGTAGGGGTTATGAAAACAGATTTATACGGAAAGAGGATTTAATGGTTAAGTATGTTTTTGTAACTGGTGGTGTTGTATCAGGTTTAGGTAAAGGTATTACAGCGGCTTCACTGGGAAGATTGTTGAAGGCGAGAGGTTATAAGGTCACTATGCAGAAGTTTGATCCATATATCAATGTGGATCCAGGAACAATGAACCCTATACAGCATGGTGAAGTTTTTGTAACTGATGATGGTACTGAGACTGACCTTGATTTAGGACACTATGAAAGATTTATTAATGAGAGTCTTAATAAAAACTCTAACGTTACTACAGGTAAGATTTATCAGACTGTATTAAACAAGGAGAGACGTGGTGATTATGGCGGGGGCACTGTTCAGGTAATTCCTCATATCACCAACGAAATTAAGGATAGATTCCACAAAGAGCCAGATAGCGATGACATTACTATTTCCATTATCGAGATCGGTGGAACAGTCGGGGATATTGAAAGCCAGCCATTCCTCGAAGCAATCAGACAGTTCCAGGGCGAGGTAGGAAAGCAAAACGCCATTATGATCGAGGTAACATTAATTCCTTATATCAAAGCTTCTGGTGAAATGAAAACAAAGCCTACACAGATGAGTGTAAAGGCACTTCAGAGCATGGGTATCTGGCCTGACATTTTAGTATGTCGTTCAGATTATCCAGTTGATGAGCATATGCGTGAAAAGATTGCATTATTCTGTAACGTTCGTAAGGATCACGTACTTGAAAACTTAGATGCTGACTGCCTCTATGAAGTACCACTTATGATGGAGAAAGAAAATCTTGCTAAAGCCGTATGCGAATGTTTAAACATTCCTTGTCCCGAGCCTGATTTAACAGCGTGGGAACAGATTGTTGACAACTTTAGAAATCCTGAGCATCGTATCACACTTGCTATCGTAGGAAAGTATGTAGCATTACATGACGCATACCTTTCAGTTGCTGAAGCAGTTAGACATTCAGGTATTGCCCACAAAACTAAGGTTAATATCGAATGGATTGACTCTGAAGAAGTAACTGATGAAAATGCAGCTGAAAAGCTTGCAGGCGTTGACGCTATTATCGTTCCTGGCGGATTTGGAAAGCGTGGTACAGAAGGTAAGATTAGCACAATCAAGTATGCAAGGCAAAAGAACATTCCATTCCTTGGTATATGTCTTGGTATGCAGCTTGCACTTGTTGAGTTTGTAAGAAATGTATGCGGACTTAGCGATGCTTCCAGCTCAGAATTCGATGAAAACACTAAGAACCCTGTAATCGACATCCTTCCTGACAAGGCTGGTATTGAAGATATAGGCGGAACCTTAAGACTTGGTGCTTATCCTTGTGTATTAGGAGAAGACACTAAGGCATACAAATTATATAAGACGACTAATATTTCAGAAAGACATCGTCATAGATACGAAGTAAACAATACTTATCGTGACATCTTAACAGAAAACGGTATGGTTTTATCAGGACTTTCTCCTGATGGAAGAATTGTCGAGATGATCGAGTTAAAGGATCATCCATACTTTATAGCAACTCAGGCACATCCTGAACTTAAGTCAAGACCGGATGCAACTCATCCTTTATTTGACGGGCTTATTGAAGCCGCATTACAAAGAAAAGAGGAATAACTCATGAATCAAAACGCTGAGGTAAATGGTCCACAGTTTGTAAGCCCTTTATATGACCCTTCTTTTGAACATGATAACTGTGGTATCGGGGCAATTGTGAACATAAACGGCAAGAAATCTCATCAGATAGTTGCCGATGCATTAAGTATAGTTGAAAACCTTGAACATCGTGCTGGTAAGGACGCCGAAGGCAAAACGGGAGATGGCGTTGGTATCCTTACACAGATTCCACACAAGTTCATGGCACACGTTACTAAGGAGTTAGGATTTGAAATTGGCAAGGAAAGAGAATATGCAGTTGGTATGTTCTTTTTCCCACAAAACGAGCTTGAAATGAGCCGTGCCAAAAAGATGTTTGAGATTATTGTAGAAAAGGAAGGCCTTAAGTTCTTAGGCTGGAGAAAGGTTCCTAGCAATCCGGGAGTGCTAGGAAACAAGGCTTTAGAGAGTGCACCTGTGATTTATCAGGGCTTTATTAAGCGTCCCCTAAGTGCTAAGACTGACCTTGACTTTGATAGAAAGCTCTACGTAGTAAGACGAGTTTTTGAACAAAGTAATGACAACACCTATGTTCCTTCGCTTTCATCCAGAACTATCGTTTACAAGGGTATGTTCCTGGTTGATCAGCTTAGAACATTCTTCCTTGATCTTCAGGATAGTAAGTATGAATCAGCTATTGCGTTAGTACATTCACGTTTCTCTACTAACACTAACCCCAGCTGGCTTAGAGCTCACCCTAACAGATTCGTAGTTCATAACGGCGAAATCAACACAATCAAGGGTAACGTTGACAAGATGCTTGCAAGAGAAGAGACCATTGAGACAAGCTGCTTTACAGAGGACGAGTTAACTAAGGTATTACCTGTTATTTCGACTGAAGGCTCAGACTCAGCAATGCTCGATAACGCGCTTGAATTCATGATTATGGGAGGTATGGATCCTGCATTAGCTGCAATGATTCTAATTCCTGAACCTTGGGAGCATAACGATACTATTTCGCAGAAAGAACGCGATTTCTATCAGTACTATGCAACAATGATGGAGCCTTGGGATGGTCCTGCTTCAATTTTATTCTCCGATGGTGATGTAATGGGTGCCATCCTTGATAGAAACGGCTTAAGACCTTCAAGATACTACGTTATGAATGATGGAAGATTAATTCTTTCATCTGAAGTAGGTGTGCTAGAGCTTGATGAAACTAAGATTTTAAAGAAAGAACGCTTACACCCTGGCAAGATGTTACTTGTCGATACTAAGCAGGGAAAGATTATTTCAGACGAAGAATTAAAGGATAAGTATGCTAGCCGCGAACCTTACGGCGAATGGCTTGATTCTAACTTAATTGAACTTTCTGATATAAAGGTTCCAAACGGAAGAGTTCCTTCATTTAGCCATGATGAATTAATCAGACTTCAGAAGGCTTTTGGATACACATACGAAGACTACAAGGATCAGATTTACACTATGGCATTAAATGGCTCAGAGCAGATTGGAGCCATGGGTGTGGATACGCCGATTCCTGTTCTTTCGCGTGAGTATCAGCCACTTTTCTATTATTTTAAACAGCTTTTCGCACAGGTTACTAACCCTCCTATTGATGCTGTAAGAGAAAAAATCGTAACAGCTACAACAATTTATGTGGGAAAGAACGGAGACCTGCTTTCAGAAAAGCCTGAAAACTGCAATGTCCTTAAAATCAAGAATCCTATCTTAAGTGACCTTGATTTATTAAAGATTACAAAGCTTCAAAAGCCTGGCTTAAAGGTTGAAAAGGTTTCTTTGTGCTACTACAAGAGCACTCCTTTAGACAGAGCTATTGATCATCTTTTCGTAGCTGTAGATAGAGCTTACAAGGATGGCGCTAACATTTTGATTCTAAGCGATAGAGGCGTGGATGAAAACCACATTGCAATTCCTTCGTTGCTTGGTGTGGCAGCAGTGCATAACCACTTAGTAACTACCAAGAAATGTATGGCAATGTCACTTATCCTTGAGTCTGCTGAGCCTAGAGAGGTTCACCACTTTGCGACACTTTTAGGCTATGGTGCATGTGCGGTTAACCCTTATCTTGCGCATGCTTCGATTGGTCAGTTAATCGAGGAAGGCATCCTTGACAAGGATTACTATGCAGCAGTAGATGATTATGATGCAGCTGTTATTTCAGGTATTGTTAAGATTGCAAGTAAAATGGGTATTTCAACTATCCAGTCATACCAGGGTTCTAGAATCTTCGAAGCCTTAGGTATTTCTAAATCAGTAGTTGATAAGTACTTTGCTGGAACGGTTTCAAGAATTGAGGGTATTTCACTTGAAGATATCGCTAGAAAGAGTGATCGTCAGCATTCGCGTGCTTTTGACCCATTAGGACTTAATACCGAAAAGACTCTTGACTCTATGGGACGCCACAAGATGCGTTCAGAGGGCGAGAAGCATAGATATAATCCTCAGACTATTCATATGCTACAGACTGCAACCAGAGAGGGTGATTACGGTAAGTTTAAGCAGTATACTCAGATGGTTGATGCTGAGGGCACAGGATATTTAAGAACTATTATGGATTTTAACTATCCAGTAAATCCTGTTCCTCTTGACGAAGTTGAAAGCGTTGAGGAAATTGTAAAGCGCTTTAAAACTGGCGCTATGTCATACGGCTCAATTTCAGAGGAAGCTCACGAAGCGCTCGCAGTTGCAATGAACCGCTTACACGGTAAGTCTAACTCCGGTGAAGGCGGTGAAAGCGAGGAAAGACTTGAAAGCGCTGGAACTGCACACGATAGAAGCTCTGCAATTAAGCAGGTAGCAAGTGGACGTTTCGGTGTTACAAGCAAGTACTTAGTAAGTGCTAGAGAGATTCAGATTAAGATGGCACAGGGCGCTAAGCCTGGTGAAGGTGGACACTTACCTGGCAAGAAGGTTTATCCTTGGATTGCTAAGACTCGTCACTCAACACCTGGAGTAAGCTTGATTTCGCCTCCTCCTCATCATGATATTTATTCAATCGAGGACTTGGCTCAGTTAATATACGATTTAAAGAATGCTAATAGAGATGCAAGAATCTCTGTTAAGCTTGTTTCAGAGACTGGTGTAGGTACAATTGCAGCTGGTGTTGCTAAGGCCGGAGCAAGTGTAATATTAATTTCCGGATATGACGGTGGTACTGGTGCGGCTCCTTTAAGCTCAATCCACAACGCAGGTCTTCCTTGGGAATTAGGTCTTGCTGAAACACACCAGACACTTATCCAGAACGGTCTTCGTAACAAGGTTGTGATCGAGACTGATGGTAAGCTTATGAGCGGCCGTGATGTTGCCATTGCAGCAATTCTAGGTGCCGAAGAATTTGGTTTTGCTACAGCTCCATTAGTAACACTTGGATGTGTAATGATGAGAGTATGTAACCTTGATACCTGTCCTATGGGTGTTGCTACACAGAATCCTGAACTTCGTAAGAAATTCATAGGAAAGCCTGAGTATGTTGAAAACTTCATGAGATTTGTAGCTGAAGAGCTTCGTGAATACATGGCTAAGCTTGGTGTTCGTAAGGTTTCTGAATTAGTAGGACGTACAGATTTATTAGGCTACAAAGAAGAGCTTAACGAGCTTGAAAAGAGAGTAAGCCTTGATAAGATTTTAGGAGATGGCGCGGCATTAAACGTTACCCACGTTGATGGTGATGATTATGACTTCGAGCTTGCTAACCGTAAGGATGATAAGCTTTTACGTAAAGATAAGGCTTTGGTTAAAGCTATCTTAGACGGCACAACATATGAAACTAAGGTAGCAGTAAATAATATAGATAGAACCTTTGGTACATTAATAGGTGCTGAGGTTACTAAGAATCATCATGATGGTTTAGAGGAAGACACTATTACCATTAACTGTACCGGTGCCGGTGGACAAAGCTTTGGTGCATTCATTCCTAAGGGTATGACACTTAATCTTACTGGTGATAGTAACGATTACTTTGGCAAGGGCTTATCTGGCGGTAAGTTAATTGTTAAGGCTCCTTTAAATGCTGCTTATGATGCTGAGGACAACATTATCATTGGTAACGTTGCTTTATATGGTGCTACAAGCGGTGAAGCTTACATTGCAGGTATGGCTGGTGAGCGTTTCTGCGTTCGTAACTCTGGTGCTAAAACTGTAGTAGAAGGCGTAGGAGAGCACGGCTGTGAATACATGACTGGTGGTGTTGCAGTAATCATTGGTTCAACCGGCAAGAACTTCGCAGCTGGTATGAGCGGTGGTATTGCATACGTACTTGATGACAAGAATGCATTATATAGAAACTTAAATAAAGAAATGGTTCTCATGGAAAAGGTTGAGAATAAGTCCGACAAAGAAGAGCTTAAGAGCTTACTAACAAAGCATGTTAAGTACACAGGCTCTAAAAAGGCTACAGAAATCTTAGCGGCTTTCGAAGATTATCTTCCTAAGTTTAAAAAGATTATCCCTGCCGATTATAAGCGTATCATGAGTCTCACCGAAGACTTTATTGAAAGAGGTATGAGTATTCAGGATGCTCAGATTGAAGCTTTCAATAAAGCTATGGCAGACAAAAACTAAGGAGGATTTAACATGGGAAAACCAACTGGATTTTTAGAGTACGAAAGAAAAGATAGTATTACCATTCCTCCTAGTGAAAGACTTACAAACTTTGAGGAATTTCACGTAGGACTTCAGATAGAAGA
>JAZUDH010000025.1:0-12669 GCA_045639565.1 Lachnospiraceae bacterium | reverse complement strand
ACTTCTTCTATCATTTTGTCGTAAGTTTGTCGTAAGTTGCGTTTTTCTAAAAAATTAAAACGCCGCAAACGCCTGATTTTACGGGCTTTGTGCGACGTCTTTTTGAAATTTGGCGGAGAAGGAGGGAGTCGAACTATTAAGGTAACTTCCGTCTACGTCTATAGAATCTAAAATAGCCTATTTCAGTACATTACAGCAATTGTGATAACCCAAAACTTTCCACTTATTCTATTATTTCTATTCTCAATTGTCGTCAGAATTGTCGTCAGATGTTTTTTACATAATTTGGTAAAGATATATTAAAATTCTAGGAACTTACTAATTTTCTTTCTGATGGGAAAACACTCTTCTATTGTGTCAACAATCAAATAGAGCAATTCTGATTTTTCGCTCGAATAAATTGATTTACCATCACTTAATTTCAAACACCAAGTTATTCCATTGTCAGCACCATATAGTTCGCATATATCATCTTCAAACGATAATTGCTTTACAGCTGTAGAAATTCGAGTAGAAAATTTGTTATATCTCATCATATCAAAAACATATTCTGTCTCTTTTCTACTTCCCATTTCATCAGATAAGCAGACATAAACCTTGATTTCCTCAGATATGTTAATCTCCACACTTATACTTCCATACATCATAACGTCAATCTGAAATTCGATAGTCTCTGACATAATCCCTCCGAAAAAAACAAGTTCTAGTAATTCATTGATAAATTCTATTTTAACAAGTTTTTCACTTTGCTCTTTATATCACCCTTCAATGCAGTATATCTTCCAATCAAAATTTGTTTTGTAGCATCAGCATCAATTTGAGCAATGGTATAATTTTGTATAGACAAAGCTGCTTTTGCTTCATCAGTAATTTTTGTAATATATATATCTAAGGAATCGTCAGAAATTGCATCATTGGATTTCTTAGTTATCAAGACAAAATTGAGAGGTGAATTACAAATATTCTTATCATCGTTTCTTAATGCCGAGGTTGATTCATCTACATTCTTTACACTTCCTAAAGGAATAATATGATGTGCCTCAAGAGTCGAAGCATACTCAGAAAATACTGATATAGTAGTGTTAGAATCAAACATATCTGCATATGTTTTAGCCAGCAAGTACTGGCAAACAAAAGATCGTAACACTCGTTTTGGAACTCTCTCTTCTGATGCCTTTTCCATCAGCAACATAGGTTGGTCAGAAAAGTTTTGTGCGTCCAATATATAATCGATGTTCTTCTCAATCCAACTTGTATCTGCAGAATTTGTAAGCATATCAGTAACAGATATTAAGTCTTGAATAAATACACTATTCTGGTCTCTATCATAACTACCAGAGAATAGACTTGTCCAATACCACGCCTCCAATTTTTTATGAACTTTTATATCATCAAACCATTCATCGTTCGTAAACACGGTTGCTACCAACGACAACATTAATGAATAGTTTAGTTCAGAAATGTTCCTTATTCCACAACGAGTCTGGAAAAACATCAATGCTCGATCAATAGCACAACATATCTTCTCTGTGTTGTTATGGATTGATTCAGGTGATAAATCCAAAATCTTGTTTCTTTTAATCATATCAACTTTATACACTTCAGGTTTGTAATCAGAATTGTAGGTATAAAGAGAAAGAACATTTAAAAATGCATCTATAAACTTAGAAGAAATTTCATTTTTTTCTTTGTCATAACACTTTGTATTAATCGATGCGATATATAACTTCTCATCAATAAGATCTTTTTCAACTTGCTTGGTTACTCCATTTTCAACGAAAGTGTCCTTTTTTTTCATAACGTTCTGAATATAATCTGGAATAATATTCTTATTGTATGTTTTAGTAGACTCAATACAAGAAATCAATCTTTCGTAATATGGAGTATTATCTACCTTCGCAACCTTGGCCATAATAAGATCAAAGATGTTCAAACACACACCACCAATATTTAGGTTCTCATAAATATCAATTGCTCTTGCTCTTTTTTCAGCAGATACAACAATTTTATTCAATGCTACATTCTTTACACAAGAAACCAAGTACTCATCAAGATCGCTTTCCCAAATTTCAGCTCTTTCTTCTAAGTGTTTACTAAGCAAAGAATTATCTTTTTTTATTGCCGCATTAATTTTCTTATCCTTTTCATCAGAAAAAATCTCGTCAATAAATCGATTTCTTTCATTCTCATCTGATAAAGATTGAAAATGGTCTTCAATTTCCTGACTTATCTTCGCTGCTATATTGCCTCTAATGGTTTTAAGTCTAAGCTTGGCCTGAGACGGATTCTTCTCACTTGAAGGAGTCATCAAAAACAATGGTAATAAGTAGCCATCCTCATAACTAAGGCAGTAATCATCTAAATCGGTAGATAAATCAACTCCAGGATTATATGGCGCGTTATCGTTTGCATTAAAAGTCTGACAAACGATAAATGGTAAAATTTCACCGGACAAGAAATCTGGATCTGTAGAGTCTGGATCTTTATACAGAAAATCCAAATTATGAACACCAAACCAATCTTGTTCGCTACGACATTTTCTCCATTTTGGTATACGTAAGAAAAAACGTCTTTTCAATGTTTGAGATACTAAGTCGCTAACTTTATTACAATTATTGTGGATAACGTTTGAAAAAACATTCGTTAATACTGTTATTCTTTGCTGACCATCAAGCAAAAATTCTACTGATTTATCTATCTCATCAGAATTAACAATGGTCTTACAACCAATAATCTTTGATGAATACTCCGATGGCTCGGATTCAAGTAGCAATATACTACCTATCGGCATTTTAGTTAATATTGACGCTACTATTTTTTTCTGTCTTTCTTCTTCAGTCCATACAAACTTTCTTTGGAAATCAGGCAAAAGGATATTCTTTTTTTCGATATCCCCAATAATCTCTTGTAAATTCATTGTCGTTTTTGGTTCACTCATGCTAAGCCTCCTCCAATATCTAATAAACTCTCAATTAATGCATCTATATCACCAGTAGTTGTAAACTGCCCAATGCCTACTCTAATTGTTCCCAAGTTCTTCTCATCATTAAGGTACTTGTGAATATACGGGGCACAATGATAACCTGTTCGTACCGCTATTTTATAATCTTCATCTAAAATTATACCCACATCATCGGAATTTAAATCTTTCATAGTAAATGAAACTATTCCTATCTGTTTGTTTTCTGGATATTTATATACTATTTTAACATTTTTTAACGAAAATAATTTGTCTAATAGGTATTTCGTTAATTTGTTTTCATGCTCAAAATTACGCTCTTGATTCAAAACTTTTAATGCCGCATTCAGACCACTAATTGCAACAATATTGTAACTCGATGCTTCATATTTACCTTCACTATCAGATGGCATATCGAGGTTTAAAGAATTACTTCCGGTTCCGCCAGTAATGTATTCATTTAGTGAAACATTACCGACATTAATGAAGCCACCAATTCCAAAAGGACCATACAGTGACTTGTGCCCTGCAAAGGCTATAATGTCAGCATTTAATTTTCTAGAATCTACCTCAATAAGTCCTAATGATTGTGCAGTATCAATTACATTTATACTATTGTATTTCTTTCCTTCAGCGAATATTTCCTTTACTGGAAGAATATATCCGGTGACATTACTTATATGTGTACAAAAAATAGCAAACGGACGATATTTTGAAAACTCATATTTTACTTGTTCTATATCGATTTCGTAATTCGATTTATCAATAGGAAGTTCTTTTACATCTATCTTTTTCTCTTTAGCAACTTTATGTATAGTTCTTGCTACTGCATTGTGCTCGTAAGGCGAAACATAAACTGTAACGCCATCGACCCATTTAATTCCATTGATTATTTGATTTAAAGCAATAGTAATAGAAGGTGAAAACACCACTGGTGTATCAAAAGTTGCACTTACAAGATCACGCAATCGGGCTTTAGTTTCGGTAATACAATCAGACAAAAGGTGAGCTTCTTTATAGGAACCTCTACCAGCATTCATACATCTTTCTCTGTTCACCTTATCCATTTCGGAATATACACATTCTGGTTTAGGATATGTAGTTGCCGCATTATCCAAGTAAATCATAATTACTCATCCTATTATTTTTTCTATCATTTCTAGCAAAATAGCCACCCTATCATTTGTGCTTAAATCATCAAATTCCTCAAGTTCGTCTTCAAGGATATTGCGAAGTATAGCACCTGTTCCTTCATCAACACGGCTATAATATTTTTCTATTGTATTTCCATTTCGTCCGATAAAAGACAGTTTCATTTTTTGTTCAATACTGTCAGTTTTGATGTTTTCAATAGTGCTTTTTAATAATAATAACTCTTCCGAAAAAGAATCCATTGAACTATCATTCCAATTTTCAACATATACATCAGATACTGCTTTAACTATTTTTTCAGCAATTCCTATATCATCATAAATATTCAATTGCTCTATACATGACATAAGATTTGATACTCGCCCACCATGCAGTCCTTGTTTTGATATATTACTCTGACAGTCATACCACTCTTTTAAAGAATGATACAAATCTTTGTTCTTTCTTTCGTTAAATGCGGAATAAATCAAATTTATCGCAACATTTTGAATCCAGTCAAAATACTTATCATAAGCATTTTTGGCATTCTTTATTGAAGTAAATGTATCTTCAAAATTCGTTGTTTCAAAATCGTTAGGCAAAGAAACAAATAGAACCTCGTATGGGTTAATCTCAACTTTCTGAAGAATTCTTCGTATAGTTCTCATGTTGTTTGAAAGCAAATCATCTTCACAATAATCGTCTAGCCGAGCAATATTTCTAGTAACTTGAGGTAATGCCCTAAACCATCGCTGCATACAAATAATAATGTTTTTTATGCGATTATCTGATAAATTACGACCTTCATTAACTAAGAACAATTTATTTAATTCAGCGATATACTTCTCTTTTAACAAGTCTTCCTTGGAAACAAAAAGTTCATACTCAACTGGATTGTCACACATTTTAACTATTATATCTGCACTAACTGGGACTTCTGTATCAGAATAGTAAATAACAAAATCTTCCTTACGTGTAGAAAAAACATAAGCTAAATAGATTGGCAAAACACCAAGTCGCATACCATATGGCTCTGAAGTTAATCTATCTACTAGTGTAGCGAGTGATTTTCTTGTATCACAACAAGAATCAATATAATTATTAATTTCATCAATGATGGTATTAATGTTTTCGTTTGCTTCATTCGAAACAAGCCCAGTATTACACAATACTGCACGATATATAGTTGCTTCTTGACTGGTTCCGGTATAGAAATCTACATTATCAACATGGTCCAATATAGCTTGAATGATAGTCACTCTTGCTTTTTTGGTTTGAGCAGTAGTTATTATTCTTTTGTTGATTAATTCATTATTGATAATAGGGGTTTTAGAATATATTTGACTACAGCATATATTAACTGCTAACTCTTCATTACCAGCATTAGTTGATTTAATTTTTCCATTATCCCAATAGAGCACTTTGCAACTATCATCAAGATATATAGAATCTAATTCCATCTCAATTTCAGTAATAATATCCTCTTCTAAAAGAGGGATTTCACGATTTAATATTTCGTTGTTATTGATGAACGTTTGATTATTCTTAATGGTTTTTAATGCCTCAAAATCCTGCATGCGTTTACAAGATTTTATAAACTTATGTGGCACAACGAGAATAATCTTACCATTATTCAATTCTTTAAAATGAGCTTTAACTTCAGTTTGTTTAATAGAAGCAAAACCAAATAATGTAATGACTATACCATCCACAAAATTCTCCTCGCTAAATAGAACATCTGACGATGATATATCTAAAAAGGATTCGACACTCATATATTCGTGTTTAAAATAACGAGTCATTTTATTCATAGCATTATATTTTCTTGGTATCACATAATACTTTCCTGTTACCGCCTCAAGAACGCTTGAATAGTTAACTGAATTTTCGTGCAAGGATCTAACTTTCTTCAATTCACTCTTCAACACTGAACCTGCGCGAGTTTTAAATACATAAGAACCTGTAGATGCTTTTATATATATCAAATCTTTTGATTCAAGGCTGCGAATAATATCATCACAATTGTCAACACCAATAGATAAACTAATATATTTCTCATCAGCTGGAAGCTCATCATCTCTATTCACAATACAGATAATGGCCAGTGCTTTTATAAACTTGCATTCTTCTATTGTTGTACATTTTGATATAGCATATTCAGCACTCAACCAAATACTATGGGTAAACTCATTTAATGTATCTTTCTTAAACAAACCACTAAAGTAATCGTATATTAGATCTGCACCCACAAACCAATTCATATCGCGACTATGTTTTTCAACATATCTTGCCATACTATGAGGTTCATCATTCGATATAAATGTAAACAGCGTTCTTTCGTTTTGTGCAGATTTCTCACTGATTTGCAGGAGAATATATGCAACTATCGGATTCATTGGATAACAACCAACTAAAACGGTTTTTATAAAATCTTTTCTGTCAAAGGTAGACTTAAATACAGGAAGTGAATAAAACTTATCAGCAGCATCGCTACTAATCAATCTGGCACAATCTGGAGTTTTTAGTAATTCGTCCTCGGTTTTAACAATTGCGTTCTTTATCAATTCATAATTGTTCTTGGACGAAGTTATAAAATATTTTTCGACTATTCTTCCTTCAATTCCTGTAAACGAATTTATAATATCTTGTGAGATATATTTTCCATATTCTTTGATGCTCTTGTGAGCAACAAGAGTTATAAATACTTGAGCACTGCTAGAATCTGTAGCTAACTCACAAATACTCTGTAATAATTTCATATTGTTTCCAGTTGAATAACCATCCTGGCCTTCAATGAACTTACTGAATTCATCGAAAACAATATATATTCCACTATAACCATAGTTTTCTACTAACTTTTCACTAACGCTTTTGTATAAAGGCAAGACATCAGATTGAGATAATGGATTAAATTTTCCCCCAGCTGTAACTTTAGGAAACAAATTAGTAAACAAACCCAACGCTTCATTCTGAAAGTTATTGAGTCCGGTTTCAACTTCGTCAACAGTACTATTGTTACATCTGCATTCGTGGTCAAATAATTCATATGTTTCAGGAAAATTGTTTTTCCAATCAGCAAGTCTTTCAGATGCGATAGAATAATAGGTATCAGCTGTCAAATCCGTAATCCCATCTCTCTTCAATGCTTCATTAAGACCTATTAAAAAAGCCTGATTCAAATCACCCTTTGAATCATTTATCACTACCGGAAGATATCGACCTTTTTCATTCCATAACTGATTAATATTTGAAACAACATCTAATCCTTTTTCGTCAATCTTTTTGATTTTATCAGTTAATTTTTTAATTAATTTTTCATTTTCATCATTTCTTTCTAATGAAAGAATGGCCAACAATACTAGTAATAAATGAGACTTTCCTTTTCCATAAGGACCAATCAGAATAGTCGCCTGTTCCTTGTTATTTAAAACACTAGAAATATAGTCACCAATCACATCAACCGATGATTTGGTAGGAATATAATTTAACACTTTATCTGTCTTATTTAAGCTCAGATACAGATTGACCGCTGTCTTAAAGTTTCTATTTAAACTTATAATCTCGTTAAGACTATTTGCACTCATTCTATAGTCTCCTTATCTATGTTTTTCATAATATGCCTTTAATATGCTTTCCTGGTCGAACGCTCTTTTCTTGTAAATCATATCAAGACCCGCCGTTCTATCAACTTGGATAAACCCTATATTATCAAGCTTATCCAAATAATCATTTATCATTACATTTGATAAGTTATAAATACAACTTAAACCTTTCTCTCCACTAATAAGGGAATCAATGGATAATGTATCTTCTTTTTCCATTTTCAATGATAATTCATACAAAATGACCCATTCGTTAATCATTCTTCTGTCCGGATGGTTTTTACTATAACTACCATTTACATTTTTAATCAGTCCTAAAGTGGAGAACGGGGATATGTTCTTATCTTCTGGGTCTGCTTTAATTCTTGTTTTGCTATACATTCCGAGCAACACATCTATATCATTCTTTAATGACTTTTCAGAAAAAGCTGTGCCATTAGCATACTTGGCGATTTCACGAGAAAGTATTCTCTCAATCTGTTCCTTATCAAATTCTTCGTTTTCACAACGATTGAAATACATATACCAAGTAGTTGCTTCTGCAATGTTTTGAGAAATATATGAATGCATAATCCACAAAGAGAATACATCCTCTATGTAGGGATCATAATTCAAAATCATTTTCCCTAAAGTTGTGAGTGACGTTCCGTTAATTGCATTCTCTTTTGTTAATCCTAAAGCTTTCATCCAATACCTTAGTGACTTAACCATATTGTTACCTATTCCGAAAATATCTGGCGTATTCTTCTGTTGAAAAACACTGCTATCTTCATCAACCAAAAATAAGCCCTTTGTTATCCAGCCTTCTCGTAATGCAAATTTCTCGTGACCTTGAAGCCTAATTTTTACTTTACTATTTGCCATAATCAACTATTCCTCTTAATACAAAGTACTTTTCGCATATAACAACCTGCATTGTAGTGACTTACACATTCAGTACAACGAATGCATTTATTATCATCAATTGTATATGATACAGTTCCATCTGAGTTGTCTCTAACAGAAATCGCATCATGTTTGCATACACTTTCACACGCCTTGCAACTTAAACACATTTGGTACTTTGTCAACTGACACATTATCTTAGTCTCTGCAACTGCTAAATTCTTAGCACCCGCAAGGTGTGGATTCTTAATTCGAACTTTTAGTTTTTTACTACCAATACGTCCTTGAAGAACAAGAACTACTTTTCCGGCCTTATTTAGAAAATAAACTTCACCGAGCCTTTTATTTCCAAGTTCGCGATTTATGTATCCAAAAGGCTTGAACAACTCATATAGGCTCTCAGAAATGTCCCTCTGTAATTCGTAATTAAAGGCATCGTCTTCCGTAGCACATGGTTCAAAAGAAACAATGGACTTTTGAGCTGCAGCTAAACCATTGCCCCCTTGTCGAGCTTTCCAACCTCCTTCGTTTACATAGTCCTCTGGATCAGGCTTACCTATATTAGTAGCAAAATCAACCAACATGGAGTGCCAACGAATATATTGTTCATACATATGCACCTTTGACAAGAACTCGGACCAGCCACCATTATTGGGACAACACCAACAACCAACGCGGGAATAACCCAACCTGTAAGCATAGTTAAAATCTATTTTGTTTGTTAGTATATAAAGCCAAACATCAAAATCCATCCAATCTATAATCGGTGAAGCAACTGTTTGTTTTGATATCTTGGGACTTTCACCTTCTCTATCATATTTACTTCTACTAATGGACTCACTACGACGTATACCTAGAAAAGATAAAATACTCGTTTTATCTTTAAAAGCCGAAGAAATTGTTTTCTGGATGGCTCCCGTTTTAAAAACAGTGCAACACCATCTCATGACTCTACTGGGAGGACCAACTATTTTACACAATTCTTCAAAATCTTTCTCTCTATTTTTTGCTGTTAAAATACGTACTCCCTGTGATTCGGCATTTTTGTTAAATCGCTTCTTATATTCCATAGTATAAGGAAACTCTAATGTAGTATCTCCAAAAATATGCAGTACTTTATTTGTTCCAAGTGCTCTATTAACTAAATGCGACGTAACAGTTGAATCCTTTCCTCCACTAAATGAAACCATCATATCATCAATGGAATATCTCTTCTGAAAAGACTGAATAAAGTGAACAGCTTCTTCGGTTATAAAATTGTATCTGTCAGAATTTGCTTCAACGAATTTACTTACAATATCATTGAAATACAAATAACCCTTACTGTTATCAACATCGTCATATTTTTCCTTGAGTTGTTTTACTTCATCTAACGATAATCGATTCAATTCAGAAACAGATATTTTCATTTTCTTTCCATCAACAATATAGGCATTACTACCATACCAAACAGATTTATTAAGAAAATAGTTGGAATCTTTTTTACAAATCAAAGATAACAAAATGCTCTCTTCAGGAAACACAGGCCTTATATCAGTTGCAATATACTTTCCTTTATCTCCGCACAAAGAACAGGTTTCATCAAATAAAGGTATTCCGCATTTATTACACCAGAAAATAGAAGAAATGCTCACGGCATCTCCTCCACAAGTAACATCTGTACATCTAGTACCATTTATAGGCGTTTTGCATTTATTACATACTCTTTGTAGCATATAGTCTCCATATTAACTGTGTGTTCTTACAGCATCACAAATGTCGCCGATATTACAGTCAAAATAATCACATATACGTAAAAGAACGGACAATGATACCTCTTGATTCTTGTTTAGCTTAGTCATCGTACCCGTCGCAATCTGTAACTCTTCTCTAAGTTCAGCCTTGCTCATTTCACGTTCTGCCAACAGTACCCACAGTTTCTTGTAGCTAACTTTCATATCAAACACCCACACTATGATTTATATAGAAATTATAACATAGTATGTATTGTTTATTGTCAAAAAAACAAGAAAATACATCAACATCTTGCGAATTTACATCTACTGGGTGAAAATAGTGCCAATTTGTGAAAATTAGTTTATCCTTTCTTTTTATAGCTAAAGATTGCTCTATAATTAACTCTTTCTACGTGCTCTTCGCTGTGATTATAACAACTCATATGCGTCATTAATTGGACATATTCAACCTAGGTAAAAGTGTTAATTGAAAATTAAATTTAAGAATTTCTCGAAATTTACTTCTACAAACTCAACATTTACTTTTACAAATTTAGTAATTCATAGAATAATCAAGTTACTGTCCGGATAGAAAGGAGCCAAGACATAACAAAACATTTATCTCTTTCAGATAGAGCACTAATTGAGAAATTCATTGCTGAAGTTTTTACTTTTTCTTACATTGCCAAGAGACTTCATAGATCTCCTGCAACAATTTCACGAGAGATTAAGATTCATCGTTGTTTTACTAACAGATCAGACCCAGATGAGAACGATTGCTTAAAAGATTAAAAAATGTAGGAAAGTTATGAAGAAAATGAAGAGTTGTCAACAATGCTTGTTTGTATCTGTATTAAAATCATATATTCATTAGAACTACATGAACCATTCTCTCTGTATCTGTTTTTACTACTAAGAAATTTTTTCGTTTTCAAATCTCCTATTGCCCTTTTCACCGTAGACACGCTTATCCCTAAGTCCTTAGCAATGCGCTTTTGGGATGGCCAGCATATGCCATCCCTATTCGCGCGCTGTTCGAGATATAGGTACACAATTCGTGCACGATGTGGCAAATCTGATTTGTATAGGAAATCATGATTACTTACATACATTGCCTTGACCTCCGCTCCCATGGAATTTGAGAAGGGTTTTGCCATAATTCTTGAGACGAATTTCTTTGCATTCGAGTGCTGTTAATTGTTGTCCGCCAATGCCCTTGTCCGGTTCAGGACGATGCTTCAGTTTGACTGGCTGATATTTGCTTATAATGCCGTTCTCAATCTCTTCTTTGTCCGAATACAAAACCTTACGATTGCCGTTATCCGGCATTTCGAATGGTTCCTTAAATTCGATACCCCAATCAAAATACAGACTAAGGTTGGTCTTCATTGGATGACATCCGGTTTTCATGATAATGAACTGTCCCTTCGGCATACTCTTAAGCTCATCCGGAGTCATAAGGTCTCTTGCAATCATCGAAAAAGACTGAGATGTAGTATCGGATTTTGTCATACTACCGGAAAGCACAGTTCTTTTGCCAAGATCGTCGGACAAATCAATTGCTGTATCACTACTCGGTGCGAATCCACCAAAGATGGTAAGCTGCGTATTGTCGATTATGATTTCGGCGCCTTCTTTTCCGTAGTTCTTGTTAAGCTGAGCAAAGGACTGGATTATCGGAACTATCTGAAGTCGACGGGAACGTGATGCAGAAAACATCATTTCGGCAGACTCGATTTTCGGTAAGGTACCAAACTCATCGCAAAAAAATACACAGCGGTTCTCAAGTTTACCGCCCATCTCATCTGCAACAGCAAGAATCTCACGGTACATCTGCTGAATGATAAGAGATACCATAAAATATGCATTCGGATTCTCTTCCGGCATAATTATGAATAGCGCCGATTTTTTAGTACAGAATTTCTCGGCATTAATCTCGGTATCAAAACACAGAATCTGTTCCAGTTCGGAATCAATGAAACTGTTTAGGCGGGAAAGGGCAGTAGAAAGGACGGATGACATGCTCTGTTCTGCTGAACTTAATGCTGCTGCAGCATACCATTTCGCCTTGTGATCAGTCGGAAGAAGGTCGTATATTCGATGGAATTCCGTTTTGCCACGTGTACCTGAAGGCTGCATCATTTGCTGAATAATCTTGAATACAGATACAATATGTCGCTTCCCCTCGCCCGCAAATTCCGATACAAGAAGAATCGTTGATGTGAGGATTCCTTCAGCGGCATCATAGAAATACGAGTTCTGACCATAGGAAGCATTCTCATTTCCTGACTGAATGATTGTTTTCGAAATTATTTTCGCATATTTTTCCGCCTTAGAACGATATACCAACATGTCAGGATTTTCTTTCCACAAATCC
>JAZUDH010000024.1:0-7815 GCA_045639565.1 Lachnospiraceae bacterium | reverse complement strand
GTTGCTAATACTACAGCAGATTTAAAAATCAAATTCACTGTTCCAGAAGAACTAAGAAATACCAGCAGAAACTTCCTTATGATGTATACACATAATGGTGCCGATGCCAAAACAATTTCACCTTATTCATATGACAATACTACAGGTGAATTACTCTTTGGTTCAAGCGAATTTTCAACCTATGCTTTAGTATATAATGACTATGTAAATACTGGTGATTCAAGCGTTTTTGCAGCTACTGTTTCAACAGTGATTATTGCATTTGCTGGAATTTCAATAGTTTATATGTTAAAGAAACGAACATTTGAGAATTAAAATATTAATAATCAAGTAAAAAGGCTGATATATCAAATTGATATATCAGCCTTTGTTATTTTTATAATTAATCCGCCTGTCTTTGTTTAAACAATTCCGCACGATGTATAGCATTTTCCCTGATTGCCTCAGCATAAAATCTTATATCCCACATATGATACACACCCTTTTCGATAGGATATCCCATTCCATCATATTTATTAGAATCCAGTCCCTCAACAATTAGCAATTTATGCTCTTTATCAACATGTACTGTTGCTTCGTCTCCATCATAAATAAGTTTGGCTGGAGTATCATCTGTTTTCCAATTTAGTGGATTAATACACATTTCTGTTGGAGATGATATTTCTTTCCAAACATGTTCAAGTGACTCTACCGAGTTATAAGAGATAACAACTCCTAAATCATCCGGACCTGTTGCCGCTTTGACATGACCACTTTTTAAGTTTTGCTTTGTAACCTTAAATCCCATTGTATATGAAGCAATCATTCTTAAGTACTGTTCATCAGTCATATGCTCCAATAATATTTCCGTCATTATTGCTCCTTGACTGAAACCAGCTATAATAAATGGGCGACCGTTATTATGATGCTCCATGTAATAATCAAATGCATCGCAAATATCTTTACATGCAATTTTAAATGCTAAAATAGATTTTGAAGGGTCCTTTATATTTTCCGGTTCATATGTTTCAAAGGTCATTTGACGATAATATGGCGCATAAAAATTGAAATGTTCACCATCAAACATTTTCGTTGATATATGTTCATATTCATTGTCCATTATTTTTCTTTCTTCCGGTGTCAGTGCTGCATATAAGGATTTATTCCCTTCACTATCAACAGATTTAAGAAGCGTCGTTGATAAGCAATAAAACACATCTGTTTTATTTTTATCATATCCGCATCCATTGTCATACCAGAAGTTTTCTTTACTATAATCTGGAATAATTATTTTTTGTTCGCTCATTTTAACCCCCATCTTACTTTTATTTCTTTAATATACGCCTCGGCGTATTGGACCCCGAGATGCGCATATTAGAATTTACCACTCTTCGTCATATTCATCAAATTCATGCCATAACAGATTTGAAGCAATCGGTAGCATCTATTGCTTCCATTTCATCAACCCATGTTGGTTCATAGCTCTTTTTATTCATATCACGTTCGCAATTAGGACACTTTGCATATGGCTTTTTTGCATTAAATTTACATTCAGAGCAAACGTATTCGTCTGCTCTGAATAAATGTGTTTTTTATATCCAATATGCACTATTTTGTGGTTTATTTTTCATAATGGATGCATTCCCAACTTTTTAGGTATATCTCCACTATACTTCTTTTCTTCTTGCAACAATCACGCATACAGCTCCAAAAGCTGTTATCATCATGATTACATATGGCATGATATTTGAAGAATCGCCTGTATCTACAGGGCTGTTATCATTCTTCGGTACCACAGGGTCGTCTTTCGAAGGAGTTTCCTTAGGCACAACGTTTATGCTTCCCGTAAGATATCCATCATTGTATGCAACAAGGAAATTATGCGTACCTGCAGGCATCGTTTCTACGAAGTCTGGCTTCAAACTAAGTGTACAATTATCCATGTTGTAAGAATAATTTACAGGATCAATAACATTGCCATCCATTCTTAAGAAACCTAATTGCCTGTTTACTGCACTGGTTCTAAATTTCAGTACTCTATATTCTCCTTCTGTAGTAGTTACTCCGTTATTTGTAAGAAGTGCATATATTTCTGAATTAGGTGGAAGAATTTTTCCTTCTCTGTAAAGAGCACCACACTTAATACAAATAAGATCCGCAGTTTTTCCTGCTACATCACTTGGACAAATCTCATTAAGGAATTTAAAGTCATGTACACATCCATCATAAACTTCCTCAATCGTCTTTCCATTAGGTAAGCTTATATAAGACTCTTCACCGCTTACCAAAGTGATTTTGTAATAATTTTCAAACTCTTCCGTGCCAATCATCTCAATGCTTTGTATGCCACGATCTTCTACATCTTTTACTTCAACATTTTTTGTAGTTCCGTCTTTAAAGTGAACTTCAAAAATCCTTACGCCATCTTCTGTCACTTCAGTTCTGATGATATCGGTAATTCCTGCGTATGACTTAATTTCACTTTCATTTTCCGATTCAACATTCAGTCTTGCAACATATTTACCTGTGTTTTCTTCAAAGAATCCAGTTGGCGTATCATACATTTTTTCAATTTGTATTGTTTTTAATTTTGTAAAATAGTCCTTTGATAACGCATATGCTGGTTCTGATATCATACTTATTGGATTATCATTATCATCAATAGCTACTACAGCAAGCTGTCTTATTGGTTTTGAATCTTCTGGTGTATATTCAAGTTGCTTAACTCCTGGTTCTGTTTTTGCTACCAGCTTATAATCAAACTCATCACCAATTTTATCAAATTCAAGAAGTCCATATTTTCTATTTTCTACAGATTCATCTTCCCATTGAACTATGAAGCTTTCAGAACTATTTGGTGCTGCAAACAGTCCATTTGTAACGCCTCCATCATTTGTTACTAATTTTTGCCTTACTATTAGCCTCTTAATCAACTTTGAAAATTTGCCTGTTGCAGGCGTTCTGTATGGTTTTCCCAATTCTGTTATATAGTAACCATATACTGGAATGTAAGTATGATGTGTATCCAAATATTTCTTATCTGTAGGATCCTTTCCTTCGTCCTCTTTTGATACAGGAGCCTTTATATTTGAATCCCAGCTTGCTAACTGCGCTTCTAATTGATATTCATCAATGAGGCTTCTAGGATGAAGACCTTTTTTACTCGCGCCATACAAATTTCCAGAAATGGCAACCGAAGACGCAGTAGTTGTGGAAGTACTTGTACCCCACGAACCAGAAGCGTTCAAAAAGCCACCTGTCATTACTCCCGTTCCGAGGGCAGAAACCCCGACCATAACTGAAGAATTAAAGGATATACCATGTGTTGTGCTCTTGTTTTCTGTATAAGAGTTAGTAGCACTTAATGAAGAACCTGCTGTTCCATAACCATCAGGCATAACCAGAACATTTTCCGATAACTTCTTCATATTCAGTTTGTTTTTATCATTTTCGTTGTATATACCTAAATAGTTTTCTGGTTCACCCTGATTATCAAGATGACAATATTCAGGATCTATTTTTGTTAATTGTGTAAAATCAATTTTCTTTGCTTTTTGCTCCTCAGGTACTGTTGCGTTATATTCATCAATTATTGCATTTGCCTTAACCTGTGCTTCCGCCATCTGCTCATTGTAATCGTCAACAAAAATATTGTATTTTTCAAGAGACATATTTTCAATTCTTGATTTATGCATTGTCTTAATAAGCGTTGCCGCAGTTACCCAATGATCACCGTCTGGTTTTAATACAGGATCATATATATCATATGCGTAAATATATATAGGAGTTCTTGAAACAATTACTCTATCATCTCCAAGTGAGTTATATGTTAATGTTTCCGAAGTTGCATACGAGTTGGTAAACGATGATGTTTCTCTATAATTATATCCAATGCTCATATTTGCAACTACTGCCGGCGTCCTGACAGTTGAGGTAGAGCCTGTTGCAACACTTGATGTATGGCTTGTTCCGTTCGCCTTAGTTATTGTTTCTGTAAGGCTAATACCCGTAGTACCTACACCACCAGGGTAATTTAATTCACCAAAATATGGTGCCGACTGCAAAATTGCAATTATTTCAGGATCAGTATATAAACATGTTTTTCTTAATTCATCATTTGTCGAATATCTTGCCAGAATACCATCATCATCCGCATCTACTGGGACAATGAGGCAACTTAAGTTCTTGCCTAAATTATCACCTCTATGATGAATATCATATGTAGAAAGTTTATCAGATTCATAAAATGAAGTGGAAATTATATCATCTTTTGGCACACCACTTTCAGCATCATGCTTGCTATTATCGATGCCTATCATTTGATATGAAACGTAATTTTGATCAGAACCCTCTACTTTTCTTCCCAATGCAAGTATTATCTGTTGGAAACCGCCATCATTTCCATCAAAATTACCAGCTACTGCATATGGAAAATAGTTACAGTTGATTATATTTCCACTACAAGCATCATCTGAATGAGATGCGAAATCATTAGTATATATTTTTATTGCTCCATCGTTTTTAGAACAGTCATATATATCTCCACCGATTTCTACATAGCCAGGATTTCCTTTTCCGTTCATATATACACCCTGAACAGACATCTGTGGATAAACATCCCATTTACCGCTCCAATGATTTGAAAATCCATTTTCACCAAATGTTACTGAATTTCCATTCAAATCAAATCCTTTATCCGTAATGAATTTACATGTTATTCCGCTTCCTTCTTCGTTAGTACAATATTCATATTTCGCAATGCGCACATTATCATGTCTTGATTGTCCATCATAATGATTATTACTACTAAATTTATAGTCTACTGAATGTCCTGCAATGACAATATCATCGCCATGCAATCCATCAGCATTTACAACTGTCATATTTGCATTACACATCGTAGAATATGGTGAAGCTTTGCTTGAAGTTACATAAGAATCATCTTGACTTGCCCTAATTATTTTTTCGCTTGAACTACCATAACTTACTGCAAGATAAGGCATATGTGCATGCACATCAAAATCCTTACTGTCATATGCCATTGAATAACTTAATACAGCCAAATCGTCCAATCCGTCTTCATTGAAATCGCCTGTTTCAACATCACCATGAAGGCGTACATATCCATGACTGTTACCCTTATCTTTTTTACGAATAGCAGTATAATTTTCTACATATTTTGGATTTAATAAATCATGACTTACAACATTAACATCAGTACTGTCTGATACTCTTGTTAATGTTATTTGAGAATCGTTAGAATCAACTTTAACTTCAACCAGTCCATATCCGTCGTAATTTCCTCCGGTATTAGATTCACCGGCGATATATACAACCAATGAGTCTTTTCCATCACCATCATAATCACCTGCGGTAATGCTGATGAAATTACTCATTTGATAAAACTCTGAATCGTTATCTACCCACCACATATCACTCAATCTAAGCCCGTCAGACCATTTCTTGAGTTTTGCATTATATACATAAAGCCAAGTGTTTTTATTAGAATCAACACCAACTATTGCTACATGGTCAAGTCTGCCACTTTGCGTTGGATCGAATGAAACGGCCTGCGTAAAATTAAGAGAGTGCACTCTGGATGGGATACTTTCTATTGCAATTTCGCTTTTATACTCATCTAAAAATCTACCTGTATGAGTGTTCGCTGTTTCTCCTTCATCATTTACCATTTCATCCCATATTACTTCTTTAACATCTTCTGAAAAATTATCTCCACCCTGAAGCATAAACAATTCGTTTTCTTCTGACATTAAAAACGGTACGCCAGGTGCATACCCATACGGGTTTAAATTGTCTGTTTTATCAAAGTTTGGATCCGTTGGATTCATTAATCTTTCTTCGGCTTCATTTCTCCAGTTAAATTTAATTTCATCGTCTGGATCTGCTGCAAAAACGCCCATAGGCATCATACATACAGTTAAAATAAGTGTCAACAATAATACAGATATCTGCTTAAAACGATTTTTCTTCATGACAAATTCCCCTTCTCCTTTCGTGCATGTAGAATAATTCTTAAATATATTTTAACACAATTAATTTCACTATCAATACTGTTTTAGCGTTTCGCTCGTCCTCACTAACAAAGCGCATGTCTCGACATGTTCGGTTCCCTGAAAATTTCGAGCAAAACGGCTGTTTAGTTATGGCATATATATGCCGCAGACAAGGGCTAAAGGCCGTGGCAAATGTGGCGGATGGCTTTAGTGAGAGTGGGTCAATATGGATGGAGTAATTGCGGGGAATATGGCTTTTTGGTATAATTAGAAGGTCGGCTAGACAGGAGATATAGAAAATGAAAGGATAGTATGATTATTTGCTTCTAAATAATCATTCAAGGTTTATATGAAGATTTTAGATGTGATTAGAGATGAATTGGGAGTTAAGGGATGGCAGGTTGAAGCTGCTGTTAAACTGATTGATGAAGGAAATACGATTCCGTTTATTGCTAGATATAGGAAAGAGGTTACTGGCTCTTTAAATGATGAGCAGCTTAGGAAGTTAGATGAAAGACTTAAGTATTTGAGAGGGCTAGAGGAAAAGAAGGAGCAGGTGATTGCTAGTATTGAGGAGCAGGGAAAACTTACAGAAGAGCTAAGGGCTCAGATTTTGGCTGCAGAAACAATGGTTGTTGTGGAGGATTTGTATAGACCATATAGACCAAAGAGAAGAACAAGAGCAATTGTTGCAAAAGAAAAGGGCTTGGAGCCACTTGCAAATATTATTTTGCTGCAGCAGGAAACAAAGCCAATGGAGGAAGTGGCAAAGGATTTTATATCTGAAGAAAAAGATGTAAAAAATGTAAAGGATGCATTAGATGGAGCAAAGGATATAATAGCAGAATTCATTTCAGATGATGCAGATTATAGAAGTTATATTAGAAAGGTAACATTCAAAGAAGGAAAGCTGATTTCGACAGCAAAGGATGAAAAGGCACAGTCTGTGTATGAAAATTATTATGCATATGAGGAACCACTTGCAAAGATAGTGGGACATAGAGTGCTTGCGATAAATAGAGGAGAAAATGAGAAGTTTCTTACGATTAAAATAGAGGCGCCAGCAGAAAAAATTTGCCAGTATTTAGAGAAGAAAATAATACATAATGACAATGAAAATACTGGGAAATATATAAAAGAAGCAATAGATGATAGTTATAAGAGATTGATTGCGCCAGCAATAGAGCGCGAAATTAGAAACGAACTTACAGAAAAAGCAGAAGACAGCGCAATAGTAGTGTTTGGCAAAAATACAGAGCAGCTTTTGATGCAACCACCGATTGCAGGTCAAACTGTACTTGGCTGGGATCCTGCTTTTAGAACAGGCTGCAAGCTTGCGGTGGTAGACGCAACAGGAAAAGTGTTAGATACTGCAGTGATTTACCCAACACAGCCACATAATAAAATAGCAGAATCAAAAGCAGTTCTTAAAAAATTAATAAAGAAATATAATATAACATTAATTTCGTGTGGAAATGGAACAGCATCAAGAGAATCAGAAGCAATAATAGTTGATTTAATTAAGGAAATTGATGAAAAGGTTTGCTATGTTATCGTTAATGAAGCAGGAGCATCAGTATATTCTGCAAGCAAACTCGCAGCAGAAGAGTTCCCCGATTATGACGTCAACTTAAGGTCTGCTGTTTCAATTGCAAGAAGACTTCAGGATCCGCTAGCTGAACTTGTAAAAATTGAGCCGATGGCTATAGGTGTAGGGCAGTATCAACATGATATGCCGCAGGCAAGATTATCCGAAAGTCTGAACGGCGTAGTTGAAGATTGTGTAAATGCAGTCGGTGTTGATATCAATACAGCTTCACCA
>JAZUDH010000023.1:0-2629 GCA_045639565.1 Lachnospiraceae bacterium | reverse complement strand
CTAGGATTCTTAGAAGTAGTTTTCTGGTCAATAGAAATTGCTGGACTAAGTCCATCAATCTGGTCAACCTTTGGCTTTTCCATAAGGCCTAAGAACTGTCTTGCATATGAGGACAAGCTCTCCATATACCTGCGCTGGCCTTCTGCATAAATAGTATCAAAGGCAAGAGAAGACTTACCGGAACCCGAAAGTCCAGTAAATACTACCATTTTATCGCGTGGGATAGTCAAATCCACATTTTGCAAATTGTGCTCACGAGCACCTTTGATAACTATGTCTTTTGATGCCATAAATTAAGTTTTTCCTTTTTCTAGAAATTACATTTTCCTATTATATTACTATTTTAAAAGTATATCAATGCAATAAATAAGCCCATGCTAATTTCTTAGCAAGGGCTTTCAAATTTAAACTTTCTTACGACGAATATAAAGAGCAGATGATGCTGTAAATGAGCCTATCATTATCAAACTCCAAAGAGCTGAATTAGCATAATCGCCTGTATCTGCCACTGCTTCAGGTTCGGCATCTTTTTTATCATTATTATTGTTATCTGGTTTTGAAGTTTCTTCAATTGTCCAGTTGATTAAGATTGGTTCAGACGCACTTGAAGAACTTGCATCTTCACCAAGCCAACAATAGTTCTTAGTATCAGTAAGAGATACATAGGCAGAATATGAACCAACTTCAGTACCTTTATTACCGACAATATTAATTAGTGTTGGATCAGCTCCATAAGGGAGATTAATTTCAAGCTCTTTTTCTGTTCCATCGCAAACAAAACTTTTAGTATTTACTTCTGGCTTTAATACAGTTGCTTTATTTACTTTAACAGGTATAGGTGATGTTTCTCCAACGTAATCATCGCCATCAAATGTAACATAATAAACGCCAGCATCAGTTGGTGTGCATGGATTATTGCATTCTACATCAGAGTAAAAATGGTGATTTAATGTATTTATTGGTATATCAGTTCCATCAAGAGATACAGAGATACCAAACTCATCAAAATCAATTGGTTCTCCTCTATATACAGGCCTATCCGAAGCTGAAACAGTTGCTTCACTAAGATCAGGTAATCTGTATTTATTCGAAAATTCAGCTGTCATATGGTTGTCATATTTTGTTCCGTTTACTGTAGCTGTCCAAAGTTTATAATCACTTATACCTTGAATAATATTTTTAGACTGAAGGCTGATATTATAACCATTGTTAGGAGTAGTAATAACACCTTCTATTGGTGTTTCTTTGAGAGTCAAAGAATAACTATCCTTTGAAGGGTCAAGATTCAACATAGTTGAAGCTGTACCTGCACCACTTGAGTCAAGAGTAATAACCTTTTTATCTGAAAAATCACCAGTTAGATTACAGGTTACTGTACTTGGATCTATTGCCGAATCATAGTTTTCAGATGAATCATTAATATCAATTCTATAGGTATTTGCCAATATACAATCAGAAACATTATATGTAAGGCATCCTGCACAGTTGATGTCAATTACAACATCAAGCTTCAAAATTACTGTCTGTGTTCCAACGCCTTCAACATCCACAGAAGTAACAAAGTAAGTTGTATATTGATTCAAGTTTTCAAGATATGAATCATCCCATTCATTACCTTTTCCATACGAAACACCTTTAGATCCAGCATCATATGTTTTTCCATCTATTGTTATAGCATTCTTCAACTTTGGTTCACTAGACCTACTGGAATCGAGAATACCTATTGTCATTTGATCTGTGACACTACCACCTACAAGCGTTAATTTGTTCGTTAAATAAGCATTAGGCGTTGTTGGAATTTCAACTCCATCAACTTTAAATGTCGCAAAATCATTATTCTTATCTACTATTTCAAGATACATTTTCCAGTTTGTTGTATCTTTAAACTTTATAGTAACAGGTTTAGTTGTTCCATCTGAAAGTACAAAACTAGCATTTATATTTTTAATATTCGTAGCAATTGCACCAGCCCAATAATCATTGTCAGTAGCAATACCAAAATCATATGCTTTTGCAGTATCTGAAAAAAGAACTACACCATCTAATGCTTTGAGTTTTTCTAAGTTTGCATCATCATCATTTGTAAAACCAGAATCACCAATCCAGTGAGGATTGTGTGTAGAATCAGACTTATTCAAATGAAAATCGCCGACGCTAGGATCTCCTTCATCTTTAATAATTGTGTATGAGAAATCCTTAACATATAAATCTTCCGCTGCTGCATGAATCCTGCTTAATGGCAGCAAGCTTAAAATTATAGATAATGCGATTAACGCAGTAAAAATTTTG
This sequence comes from Lachnospiraceae bacterium, assembly GCA_045639565.1. Taxonomy (GTDB): domain Bacteria; phylum Bacillota; class Clostridia; order Lachnospirales; family Lachnospiraceae; genus UBA1258. The sequence continues at coordinate 340 of JAZUDH010000023.1, read as the reverse complement.
CCAATATTACCATTTTTAATAGACATTTACACACAACCTTTATACCGAGAAATTATATTCTAATTTTACTATTTAGGCTGTACCATTACAATAATTTGCATAGTAGAAAAATATAAACGAAAGCCCCTGCCAATTTCTTAGCAAGGGCTTAGATTTTAAGTTTTATCTCAATGCTTTTGGAATCCAACCTGTGTTATCACCAAAGTAAGTTATTGCACCTACTGGGCAGAGGTCACCACATCCATGGCATGTATCAACACAACCAACTGGATATACAACCTTTTCTGCTCCTGATTTAGACTTGTCAAATACACTCTTGTGACAATAATCTGCGCAAGTG
>JAZUDH010000022.1:0-3113 GCA_045639565.1 Lachnospiraceae bacterium | reverse complement strand
TTACTTGGGCGTTCGCTTAGTAAGAATAGAATGTAGTCATATATTTTTAAGTTATAAGTTTTTGCCATCTCAATCATGGTGTAACAGAGCATACTCGCTTCCGCACCATCCTGAGAATCGGAAAACAGCCAGTTCTTGCGGTTATGTTCTATAGAACATAAAAGAAAGAACTGGCTGTTTGCAGATACTCCCAAAGGAGCTGCTGCATCTGCTGCAGTATATAGTATAGTCGAGACCGCAAAAGCAAATGGCCTTAATGTATATGAATATCTTCAACATTTACTCTTGTATATGCCGGGAAGCGACTGGCATAACCATCCGGAGGAACTGGATGACCTGATGCCGTGGTCGGAGGATGTACAGGAGCGTTGCAAATAGTTGTTATTGTTGAGGATGGTATTATAAGCCATCCTCTTATTATTTAATAGGCGCTATGTTATTGAGCGCTTACATAAAGGATGAATTTTTATGAGAAATACACATTTGGCAATTCTACATGCTTATTTAGAGAAAAAAACTCTGAATAAAGAAACAATTATTGAAAACTGCATATAATTATAATATAATTGAATTCATAAATAATATAGGGAGGTATGCTGTATATTCCGCCAAAACAGCATGACCGTTCCGGAGGAACGGCATGCCATTCCGCTTTAAACTGCACGTAGTGCAGCTATAGTTTATATTTTACCCCTGGCGCATGTCGCGACCATTGCACTCAAGACGTAATGCCTTGGAAGTCATCCTGCTTAAGCAGGCATCTGCATAAGTGTTTTCTTTAAAGAGTTCATACCATTTGGCTACAGGCAGCTGCGAAACTATCATTGTAGATTTCTTGCTGTCTCTGGTTTCGATAACCTCAAATAGATCACGACATTTATCGATGTCTAGTTCCATTAGTCCGAAATCATCAATGACCAGCAGATCAAATGAAGCCATCGTATTGGTATACTCCAAAGATTCTCTATTCATTCGAGCTTTCTCGCTTTCCATAAGCAAGGAGTTTGCTCTGATATATTTAACAGATTTGTGCTGATGGAGTGCTGCAATACATAAAGCATTAGCGATATGTGTTTTTCCAGCACCTGCACTTCCTGTAATTATTAGATTTTTGTTGTTTTCTATCCAGTCGCATTTTTGAAGTAATTCTATTGTATGAGTGTCCAGCATCCTGTCAGGCTCATATATTGCTTCATCAAAGTCTGCTGTTGGATATTTAAGTGTTGCTTTTTTAAGTAGTCTGTTGAACTTGGTGGTCTGACGCTCATCCCATTCGTAGTTTATAACTTCTGCGATTCTGGTATGGAAGTCTTCAAGTTCATAATTAGGATTCAAAAACTGATTTTCCAATGCTTCTGACATATGAGACAGTCGCATTTTAAACAATCGATCCAGTAATAAGTTTTGCTCAGCATTAAGCTGTTCATTATAGATATATGATTTTTGTATATATGCCATTGGTTTCACCTTACTTATAGAAGTCCTTTCCTCTTATGTTTTCATGAGATGGTAGTGCACCGGAATTAACTACGTTACTGTGTAGATTTCGATTCAAAACCTGTTTAAAGGTCTTGTATCTGCAGGAATTCATTTCAATACACTGTCTGGCTGTTTCTTCAACGATTCCATGTGGAAGATCCTTCACAGAATGAAGAAGTCCAGCGCAGGAATTATAAGCCTGTTCTTCGTGTTTTGAAGATTTAAGAATCCTGTCAATACATTCAGCCATGTTTGGACCAAACACGCTGGCCCACCTTCTATAGTATGCGCCATCCTTTTGATTGACTTCTTTATAGTATTTATGTGATTCTGGCATATGCGAGTCGTCAGTGATGTATTTAGGAAAATCTCTGTAGACTCTCTTATGTTTACAAATCAATCTGTTGTAACTGTCACAGATATGAATTTCAGATGCAGTAGCCTTAATAATTGCAGGCTTGCCACAATGGGTATACACTACTGAGTAGTAGTGGTTATCATACTCAACGTGATAGTTATCAGGAATTCGAGTGACTGTTTTATAATCGCATAACGTGAAGCATCCGCCTGGCAGTGGTTTCATACACGCTATATCGTACTTATCAAACATGTCCTGCCTTGAATAATTCTTGTTTTGCATTTGCCGAGAGTTGAGAACCGCTACTATCTTTTTAGTATCGGTATTCAAATCTTCCAAAGATGTATAAATCTTTTCTCTTAGCTTTTCAACAAGGTGTGTTTCAAGATATCTGACATGATTTTCAACCGTTGGTTTGCCCTTGGGCTTACGTGGCGGTGGTGGAAGTACAATAGTTCCGTAGAAATCTTCCAGGTCAGAATAGGCTGACTGAAGAATCAGCTCATCTTTCGTATGCTTAGTTACAGCAGTTTTTAAGTTGTCTGGAACAAGGTATTTAGGTATCGCACCATAGAATTCAAGTGCGTGTACAGTTCCAGTAATAAAGCTTTGAAGCTTTTCATCGAGGAATAACTCCGCATATATCAGACTGCTAAGACCGAGTGTAGTAACAAAGATGTGAACATCCTTTATTTCACCAGTCTCAGGATTTGTTAATAACGCCGGAGTATCTCCAACCCAGTCGATATACATCTTTTCGCCAGGAACTCGCTCAACAGGCATCTTAACGTCCTGATGACCATAATTCTTTGTGACGAAACGATTGTATAGCTCATAAAACTGAGTTTGCTCGTATCCATCAGGATGTTTACTTTTGTAATCCATCCAGCAGTAAGAAACATTCACCTTACTGCCTTTGGCATGAATACGATCATAATACATTTGAAAATCAGGTATCGGAAGAGATTTCCGCTTAAGATTTTCAGGAGGATAGAATAATTCCTCCACAGATTTTGGCTCAATAGATTTTAATTGCTCAAGAGTAAATCCTGAGTCATTAAAACGATTGAGAATAAGCTGTACAGTACCAGAACCTATATGATATCTGTCCTGAATACTTTGCAGCGTGCAGTTATTTTGGCGCATTTGAATTACGCCAATGATAGTGTTGTAGTCTTGCATTTGCATGCCTCCTTTCGTAGTTCAATATTTTTGACTACGAAAAAACTATAACACCAAATATAAACACACGCAGTTATTCCGAAATGTCACGCAG
>JAZUDH010000021.1:0-15503 GCA_045639565.1 Lachnospiraceae bacterium | reverse complement strand
TTGACTGCACGGGTCAAAATGACGTCTCCAACCCCGTCCCCAAGATGTCAAAAACAATAAAAAGCAGACCCAAAGGTCTGCTTTTATTATCTAAACAAATCTATCGCCATCGAGATATTGCTTACGCCTGTAAGCTCAATCCCCTTAATTGCTTTGAGATTTTCGTTCACATTAGCAAAGGGAAGAATTACTCGTTTAAATCCTAGTTTTTTAGCTTCCTGCACACGTTGTTCAGCCTGACTGACAGCTCGAATTTCGCCACTAAGACCTACTTCTCCAAATATTACGGTGTCTGGAGAAATAATCTTATTTTTAAAGCTTGATACAATAGCCATTACCGCTGCCAAATCAAGCGAAGGTTCATTAATCTTCATGCCGCCCGCAATATTAACATATGCATCCTGGTCTCCGACTTGCAGTCCTGCTCGTTTTTCAATTACAGCCATCAGCAAGTTTACACGATTATAGTCGATACCTGTTGTCTGGCGCCTAGGCATACCAAAATTAGAATGACATACAAGTGCCTGAATCTCAACCATCACAGGACGAGTGCCCTCAACAGAACAGGTAATGACTGAACCGCTGGCGTTTTCAGCTCGTCCACTTAACATATATTCAGAGGGATTAGGAACCTCCACTAACCCTTCTTGTCGCATTTCAAATACACCTATCTCGTTGGTAGAGCCAAATCTATTCTTAACACCTCGCAAAATCCTGTAAGAAGCATGCCTGTCGCCTTCAAAATAAAGAACAGTATCTACCATATGTTCAAGTACTCTAGGGCCAGCTACCGCTCCTTCCTTGGTAACATGGCCTACGATAAATATAGAAACCTCAAGGGACTTAGCTGTCTGCATAAGCAACGACGTTGCTTCTCTTACCTGTGAAACCGAACCTGGTGCAGACCCCACATCTTCTTTATACATAGTCTGAATGGAGTCAATCACAACCATGTCAGGCTTTTCTTTTTGAATCGTCTCACATATACTGTCAAGGTTAGTTTCACATAGCACTAATAAATTTGCAAAGTCCGTCCCCAGTCGGTCAGCTCTCATCTTTATCTGTTTAAGAGATTCCTCTCCAGAAACATAGATAACCTTACGATTATCTCTTGCTACATTCCTAGTTACTTGCAATAAAAGAGTCGATTTACCAATTCCAGGATCACCGCCTATCAATACAAGTGAGCCTTTTACAATTCCCGAACCTAACACCCTATTCAGCTCGCCGATTCCAGTTGAGAATCGCTCCTCATCTAAACCAGTTATGTCTTTTAGCAAAACTGGCGCAGCGCATTTTAATCCTATCTTGCTGCCACCACTTGATTTCTTTTCCACTGGCTCATCGACGAATGTATTCCATTCCTTACAACCCGGGCACTGCCCCATCCACTTAGCTGATTCATACCCACAGCTTTGGCAAAAGAAAGTAAGCATCTTTTTAGCCATAATATACTATTCCTTATCTGTTTTCTTCACAAAAACAATCTTTCCATCCTTAACCTTGGCTGTAACTGTATCACCTGGAACGATAGCCTTTTTAAGGATTTCTTCGGACAAACCATCCTCTATTTCTGACTGGATTGCACGCTTCATAGGGCGAGCACCCATCTTTATGTCACTATATTTATCAACTATGAACTGCTTAGTCTGAGGTGAGATAGTAAGCTTAATATTCATCTGATCAGCACATCTTCTCACAAGCTGCTTACTTAGAAGAGTAATAATCTCTCCCATATCCTTTTTGTTTAGCTGACGGAACACAATAATATCGTCAATACGGTTAATGAACTCAGGTTTAAACATACGCTTAACCTCTTCCATTACGTTACCCTTCATATTGTTGTAATCCCTTTGTTCGTCAGTTTTTGTTGCAAAGCCTAAGTTCTTAGGCTCTACAATCCTTGATGCTCCCGCGTTAGAAGTCATGATGATAATAGTATTCTTAAAGTTACACTTACGACCCTTAGAATCAGTAATATGTCCGTCATCAAGTACCTGCAAAAGAACATTAAACACATCAGGATGTGCCTTCTCAATTTCATCAAAAAGCACTACAGAATATGGATTCTTTCTAACCTTGTCACATAACTGACCGCCATCATCATGCCCTACATATCCTGGAGGTGAGCCAATCATCTTAGACACTGAATGGCCTTCCATATATTCAGACATATCTACTCTTATAAGTGCGTTTTCTGAGCCAAACATTGCTTCAGCTAACGCCTTAGATAATTCAGTTTTACCAACACCAGTAGGGCCTAAGAAAAGGAATGAGCCTAATGGTCTATTAGGGTCTTGTAAGCCTACTCTTTGCCTACGCATAGCCTTGCTAATCTTAGTAACAGCCTCTTCCTGTCCTATGACACGCTTATGTAGGATTGATTCCAGTTTTAATAGTCTATCACTTTCTTTTTCATTAAGCTTTTTAACAGGAACCTTAGTCCACGCTGCAACTACATCAGCGATATGATTTTCATCAACAGTTACATATGCATTTTCTCTGTTATCACGTTCTTTGGCCTCAAGGCGCTCTAGCTTCTTTACTAATACCTTTTGCTTGTTTTTAAGCTCGATTGCCTGAGTAAAAGCCTCGATTTTAATTGATCTTGCAATCTGTAAGTCAAGTTTTGCGATTTCATCCTTAAGCTCAGTAGTCTTGTCAGAGTGCTTTAAGTTTTTAAGTCTTACTAATGCTCCAGCCTCGTCGATAAGGTCTATTGCCTTGTCTGGAAGGTGTCTGTCATTAATGTATCTTTCAGATAATCTTACAGCAGTCTCGATAGCCTCTTGAGAATATTTTACATGGTGATGCTCCTCATACTTAGGCGCTACACCAGAAACGATTCTGATAGCCTCCTCGGCGGTAGGTTCTGAAACATCGATGGGCTGGAATCTGCGTTCTAATGCAGCATCCTTTTCAATATGCTTTCTATACTCAGTAATAGTGGTTGCACCAATCAACTGAATCTCGCCTCTAGCTAAAGAAGGCTTTAGTATGTTAGCAGCATCGATTGACCCCTCTGAGCCACCAGCTCCAATAATTGTATGTATTTCATCTAAGAAGAGAATGATGTTTCCAGCGCTTACAACCTCGCTTATTAATCTCTTCATACGTTCCTCGAACTCACCACGGTACTTGGTTCCTGCAACCATTCCTGATAAGTCGAGCGAAAGAACACGTTTATCTTTAATGGTCTCTGGTACATCACCTGCAACAATTCGTTCTGCAAGCCCTTCAACAATTGCTGTTTTACCAACACCAGGCTCACCTACCAGGCATGGATTGTTTTTGTTACGTCTTGATAATGTCTGTATTACTCTTGTAATCTCATCATTTCGTCCAATTACCGGATCAAGCCTGTCTTTTCTAGCAAGTTCTGTTAAATCCTTAGAAAACTGATTTAAAAACTCTCCTTGCTTCTCAGCTGGTTTCTTTTTCTTAAATTCTTCTTTGGCAATATTAGGATCCTCACCCATTGCAACAAGCGTTTGAATGAAAAGTTCAGGAGGAGTATGTCGCATAGCTATAATAATCTGACAAGCGCAGTTATTGCCCTCGTGCAAAATAGCAAGCAGGATATGTTCTGTTCCTATTGTTCCTGAATGGAATTTCTCAGCATATCTTTCAGCCTCAGCAAGTACTCTCTCAGTTCTGGGAGTAAAGCCGGCACGCTCCTTTAATAAGGTTCCCTTTCCGTTTACTGTAAGATTTCCTAAAATCTCTATAACTGTGTCTACTGTGAGCTGACTATTTCTTAAGACTTCTCCGGCCACACCCTCCGGCTCGGTAAGAAGACCTATAAGAATGTGTTCTGTTCCTATGTAATAGTGTTTAAGCTCTTTAGACACTCTTTCTGCTATTCTAAGTGCTTCTTCTGCACTGTCGGTAAATGGCAGTCGCATTTTTCTCATCCTCCGTACTCGTTGTATATATCATCGATTAGGGCATGGATCTCATCCTTACTAATATTTCTGCAATTAGCTTTAGCTAATGTTACAAGAAGGTCTCTCTTGATTTCAGCCATGTCCTCTATGTGGTTAACGTCTACCGCAATAACAGCACCTCTACGCCTGTCGACCTTAACATAGCCCTCCTGCTTAAGTACAGTGTAGGCTTTGTTGACCGTATGCATATTGATGCCTATTGAATCGGCTAGCTGGCGCACGCTCGGAAGCGAATCCCCCTCCCGATAAACGTTTGTTGCTATGCCGACTATTATCTGATTGCGAAGCTGCATATAAATCGCTTCATCTGAGTTAAAATCAATCTCTATCAGCATATTAATCCTCTATTTTAAGTGTTTCCACTGTTATATTAACTGTATAACAGGTGGATTAACTGTGTCAAATAAATCCCTTATTAAGAATAAGCTGCATTTATTAAATTTCTATAAAAATTGTTAATTCACCGATTACTGCCATAAGGTATATTTTCAATACGCATCATTTCATTGGTGTGACATGCGGGTTGTGGGCCAAAGAACATTTCGTACAAACTTTACTACGTAGAGGTATGTAAATTATGGATAGCATTTACCTGACACTTGTTGTACTATGTGCCGCAATTGCATTGTTTTTGCTTATATTTTCGGCATTACAGACACCATCTAATGAACAAAAAATATTGCTCATACTAAGCTTCTGTTTAGCAGTACTAACTCTTGGTTCAGCTGTCGCAGCTGGAACACATCTGCCAGATGCAGCTAAGGTAGGTATGATTTTCTCACACTATGGAGGCGTACATATTTCATTTTGCTTCCTACTGTTTTTGTGCATCTTTAGTAGAACGAAGCTTCCGAAAGGTCTTTCAGTATCCTTAGTACTTATAAACATCCTATTCTCATCACTAATAGCCACCAATAACTGGCGTGGAAATATGTTCCACAACATACAGTTTGAATTTGACGGCCATGCAATGCACCAGCACGTGGAATTTGCTCCTGGATATCATATATATCTTCTTTGGAACACATTTTACTGTCTCATGATGCTTTTTGTAGTCATCAGAGCTTCCTTTAAAGGCAGATACAAATCAAAATATATGAAGCAAGCTCTGGCGGCTTATATTGTAGCAGCATTTTCCTCATATATTTCACTATTGATACCGACACTCACTCATTCAAAATATGACTGGAGATTCTTAGGCTGCACACTTGGCTCTGTAGTTATGTACTACACAGTATATAAGGTTGGACTGGTTCCCATGAAGGTAGCTTTAGAGGAATCTATCATCAGCGAAATCGATGATATCATTGTGTCAATCGATAAATATAACCGTCTGTTATATGCTAACAAAAAAGCATTGAGCATTTTAGGGCTAAATCAAAACATCACTTACGGTATGCCCATCGAAGAAGTCGGTGATGCACTAATTGATATCGTTTCATACGAAAATAATGAAACCTATACGCTTAGCGACTCAACCTATTTGTGTCAGACAAAAGATATTTCTTATAGAAACGATAACGCAATTACTATTCACTGGTTAAAAGATATAACCAAAGAACATGATCATCTAAACGAAACACTAAAGCTCAAGGAAGAAGCTGATAAGGCTAACCTGGCTAAGAGCATGTTCCTAGCACATATGTCTCACGAAATTAGAACACCTATCAATTCCATCATAGGCATGGATGAAATGATTTTAAGGGAATCTAATGAACCAGATATCCGAAACTACGCTTCAGACCTTATGCGATCTGGCAAAACCCTTCTTTCGCTCATAAATGATCTGCTTGAATATTCTAAGATTGAAGCTGGAAAGACAGAGTTAAGTCCTACTTATTACTCAATCTCAGGTCTTTTTAGAGAGATTGACTCAATGATGAGATTCAAGGCTGAGAGCAAATCGCTTAAGCTATGCTATGACGTTAATCCTTCAATTCCTAGGAGTCTTTATGGTGATGAGATAAGAATTAAGCAGATTGTTTCGAACATCGTAGACAATGCAATTAAATACACAGAAAAGGGAACTGTTACAATTAGTGTAAACTACACTCGTATTGATGACATGAACCTCAACCTCCTAATTGACATTAAGGATACTGGTGTAGGAATCAAAGAGCAGGATGTTGATAAGCTCTTTGGGTCAATTGATTCAATAGACAAAAATTCATCCCACAACTCTAATGGTGTAGGATTGGGACTCACTATTACCAGAAAGCTTCTCGAGCTTATGAACGGCTCACTAACAGTTGAAAGCTTATATGGCGTAGGTACTAACATTCACATTGCAATTCCTCAGATTATTTCTGACCCCGCTGAATTAGGTAAGTTCGAGGATACATCCGCTGATGCTGAGAAAGAAAGGAAGGCGCAGGAAGAAAAGAAAAAGAAAGAAAAGCATAAAGCTTCATTTACTGCTCCAGATGCTACAATCTTAGTTGTTGATGATATCAAGACTAACCGCACAATCGCTAAGCTGTTAGTAAAGAACACCGGTATCAACTTTGAAGAATCAGAAAGTGGTGAAAAAGCACTCGAAATGATCAAGGTTAAGCACTATGATGTAATCTTGCTCGATCAGCGTATGCCAGGCCTCACAGGTGTTGAAACACTTCAGAAAATGAAAGAAATGGATCACCTTAACAAGGACGTTCCTGTTGTAGCTCTCACCGCCGATGTTGAAGCAGGTGCAGCCGAATACTATATCGCAGCTGGCTTCACCGAATATATGCCTAAGCCCATGGATCCTGTCAGCTACGAAACAATGCTTATAAGGCTTATCCCTCATGAAAAGATTAAAATTGTCAAGGATGATGATACTGAGAAAAAAGGAAACGACATAGACAATAAAGCTGATGAAGCTAGTGAAGCAGACAATGCTAATGATGCTAGTGGTGCGAGTTTAGCAGACTAAAGTGCAAGGGTTTTGAAAAGAGGGCGATGGTTTGAAACTAAAAAAGAGCATATATCCCCAATAGATATATGCTCATAAAAAGCTACGCTGTTACTTTGCTAATGAAATCAGTTGGTTCATACACAGCAATAGGAGATTTGGAATAATCCTTGGAGTTGTGGGTGACAATGCAATCAATTTCACAGCGAATTGCAGTTTCAACCATTACAGCATCCTCATAGTCAGCAATATCAGAAGAAATGGCTTTCCGACAGTCGAGACCATCTGTGGCGTCCTCTAATGTGATGTCAGCAGGAAGTATGCCAAAGAGAGATTTTGCAATATCAACTCGGTTTTGATAAGGGTTTGTCAATTTAGCAATGACAGTTACACCAAGAAAAATTGCAAGCATTATCTGCCTTTTAGCTTCCCTTAATGAAAATTCTTCCAGCAATTTCTCACGTTCTATCACATCGTCAATTTGCCTTCAACTTTTGCCTTCTCTTCAACAAGTGCCATCTGTGCAGCCTTTGTTGCATGAATTATAGTAGTATCATATATCGCAATAGGAGAATCCTTCTCACCCACGAGAAGACCTATCTCCGTACATCCAAGAATTACTGCTTCCGCACCCTTTGAAGCAACATTTTCTATTATACGAATAAATTCGCTACGCGAATCATCTTTTATTTCTCCTACACATAGTTCATCAAAAATAATTCTGTTAACTATATCGATATCCTCGTTTTCGGGAATAAGCACTTCAAAACCTCTGTCTATAAGTCTTGACTTATAAAAATCCTCCTTCATCGTATACCGTGTTCCAAGCAAAGCAACCTTAGAAACTCTGTCCTTTTGAAGGGCATCAGCTGTTGCATCCGCAATATGTATGACCGGAACACTTACATGTGACTGAATCTGTGAATATACCTTGTGCATCGTATTCGTGCAGATTAACACCATATCTGCACCAGCTTTTTCCAATTTGCAGGCAGCATCGCCGAGAATATCCGCACTCTTATCCCAATTGCCGGTCGATTGGCACTTCTCAATCTCATCGAATTCTACACTGTAAAGAATAATTTTGGCACTATGAAGTCCACCAAGTGTCTTCTTTACATATTCATTAATTATTGAATAATAAGGAATTGTACTTTCCCAGCTCATTCCACCAATAAGTCCAATTGTTTTCATAATTATCTTCTCCTCTATATCAAAATTAGAATTTGTTGAACTCCTATGCCCGGAGGGTGGTTAATTGGTTGCAGGGTACATCGGAAATAGGAATTTAAAGCTTCTTAAAATCTGCGCCGAGTTTCCTATTAGCTTCTCCGTTATACCAGTTCTCGAGAATATCATAAAAGCCTGCAGCCTTATCCCAAAACATAATCATTCTCCACTTGAGTATATAATATTATTTCTCTGTTTCATGATCGGAATTTGAATTTCTGTCAACCAATCCTCTTCACTCTCTTTGTTCCATATCCCGTCAATGTAGCTTTCTCTTATTTTCCCAGATATCTCATACCCTTTATCCTCTATATACCTGATGATTTCTTCATAGGTTTCGTAAATGTTAGAATATGAACCTCTATGATAGGCACTGACCACATTGGTCGCCGGTATAGTCTTAAACTTGAGTCCTTCTGTTTCCTTTTTAAAGCCAGTCACTGCTTCACATACTTCGATTAATATATCTGACTCTTTATATCCTGCCTCAAGATAATTTGTAAAACAATATTCCGGAAGAGCGCATTCACAGCCTGCTTTTTCCATTCGCTCACCCAGACTTGGCATCAAATCAAAAATACAGTCATAGCTATCGATTTTTGCTTCCATATAGGCCACCGTAACTTCTGGTACTGCTTTAACAAGCACTGGGACCTTTATTCCCCCATCTCTCTTTGCCAGGTATCCGTCAAGAATTGCCACTTGCTTTGTCAGTTCTGCTATCTGGTTTAGTATTTCTGATTTCTTTTTTTGAATCACATTTTCTTCATTTGCCCCTGCATTAATCAGCAGGATCTCATCCAGTGTAAATCCGGCTAACTTAAGAGCTGTAATCTTATGAAGATCAGCCATTTGAGACAATTTATAGTATCTGTATCCATTTTCTTCATTTATATATGCTGGATGCAAAAGCCCTCTCTCTTCATAAAACCGAAGGGTCTTAATACTAATTCTGTTCATGGCTGCAAACATACCAATTTTATATAATGTATCTTCGATTTTTGTTTCAAATGGCTTATGTTCTTCTCTCATCTCCATATCGTCTACTCCCATCTAAATGTTTTTACAGCTACAGTTGTGCACAGTATACCTATAACAGTAAGTATCATTACATTTGTAAATTGCCCCTCATAACATCCCTTTGATAATGATTTTAGTAAATTAATTCCTACCCCCAGTGGCATAATATCTGCAAAGATTCTCATTCCTTTTGGGAATACCTCCGCTGGAATTGTAGCTCCAGAAAAAAGTAGCATTGGAAAATATAATAGGCTTGTTGCAACATTCATAGACTTTGTTGTTCTGCAAAGACTTGCAACCATTAATCCAATGGAAAACATAGAAAGCATTGTAAGAATCCAACCTCCTATATATATAATACAGTTTCCTTCCATTCTGTATTTAAAAAATACAATTGCCGCAACTGTAAGAATCATTGTGGATACTGTAGCCATTACACCACTTGCCATTGTATCACAGGCAAGTAGTCGTGCTGGCGAGCAGGGGCTGCAGTACATTCTCCGAAGTACTCCCTGTGATCTGTATTCAACGATGGATATAGGAATACTCATAAATGCGCTACAGCATATACCTACTGTGGAAAGTGCAACATAGGAACTTTGAAGATACGTAAGTCCTGAGTTAGCCGCCTCTTTTTCCCCGGTAATTACAGAAATTAATATAAGTGCCACTAAAGGCATTGCCAAACTAAACAGTATCACATCGGGTGATCTAAAAAATAGTTTTTGTTCAATCTCATACATCTTAAAAAAACTTTTCATTATAATAATTCCTCCACATCCATATAAAATAAATAAGCTTCCTCCAGGTTCTTTTTCCCGGATTTTTGTATTATTTCTTCAACAGTTCCGCTTATCACTTCTTTTCCACCCTTAATGAGGCAAAGTCTGTCACATAATGCTTCAGCTTCCTCCATATAATGAGTCGTCAGAACAATAGTAAGACCTTTCTCTTTCAGTACTTTAAGCGTTTTCCAGACTTCTCTTCTTGCTACAACATCCAGTCCCGTTGTAAGTTCATCCAAAAAAACAATTTCCGGATTACCGATTAATGCAAGTACCACCGAAAGCTTTTGTCTCTCTCCTCCCGAAAGCTTTGATACCAAGCTTTTCTTTAACCCCCAAAGTCCAAACTGGTTAAGTAATTCCTCACAATCTGCTGCATCCGCATATAAGGATCCATACTCAATACATGCCTCTAATACGGTGATATTACTCTGATACTGTGTCTGCTGAAGCTGAACACCTACCTTTTCAAATATTTCTTCTCTGTTTTTTGAAACCTTCTTACCTAAAATCTCTGCCAGTCCATCATCAGGCTCCTTTAAACCCAAAATCAAATCAATGGTTGTACTCTTTCCCGCTCCGTTGTGTCCAAGTAGTCCAAATACCTGGCCTTTCTTTACATCAAATGAAAGATTATCAACAACCTTTCTGCCTGCGTATGATTTTTGCAGATTTTTTACACGAATCACTGTGTTTTCATTCATCAAAATAGTCCTCCTTGTTTTTCTCAAGAAGGACTATACACCCTCCCCTTAAGGAGAGAGTCAACATCATTATTGATTATTTCTTAAATATTTTGCAGTAATTGTATTTCCGGTATCGAACATTTCCTTTGGAGTACCTGTAAATACAATTTCTCCACCCTTCGTTCCACCATCAGGTCCTACATCAATGATATAGTCCGCTAACCTCATCACATCTGTATTATGCTCAATGACAATCACTGTATTGCCTCTATCAACGATTGTTTTTCCATTCAGTGTATAGAATTTGAATTTACCACCCCTACAACTTCCTTAATGCGATCAAATCTTCCTTATCCTCAACTCTTATGTCACAGATTACTCCTTTAATACACATATTAATTCAGTTGTTTTTCATTAAATTCCAACACATAACTTTCATCGGTTCTCGGATCAATTCGTGTCTCTTCTTTAACAAAATTGAATCCGCATTTCACCTGCAAATTATGAGAAGCAATATTTTGTTTTCTGCATGATACGACAAATTTATGGGCTCCACAACGCTTGGCTTCTTCCACAAGGGCGTTTAGCACCTGAGTCCCATACCCTTTTTGAGTAAAAGATGGACCTATGGCAATGCCTGTATCTTCATAAACACCGGGTTCAATTTCCTTCATTCCTGCAAATCCAATTGCCATATTCGATTCTTTTTCATATATGAAAAAAGCATATTTAGTGACTTTTTGAAACGCAGCAGATTTTATTGCTCTTTCAATTGCTTCCGCCTCAGATGATGTCACATCCCACAACATATATTTTGTGCTTTCTTCATAATGCCAAAGGTTGTTATACATGTCCTTCCAATCTTCTGGTTTAGCCTTTTTCAAAATTAAGCCTTCTGTTTTTATAGAAAAATCACTGTAGTCTGGCCATACGGACCCCACATCCAAAGCATTTTTCGTCAACCATATTTCAGGAACATTTTCTATTTTTTCTTCGTTTTTTTCGTTAATTATAGTGACAGAAACCATCCTAGGCACATTGACTTCTTCGCATCCATAGTCCCCATCAAAAATGTGTTTAATTTTCCACATAATATAGCTCCTTCCCAGTCTATTATGCATGGCACATGACAACTGTGTCCGGTTAGGCTCTATATAGCATTTTAAATTCTTCGCACACCACCCTGCTCTTATAGTTAAATGTCAAGTCAGTTTCAGCATAGCAATCATTAAAGAATTCCTCGTGAACCTCTCTCCAATACTGAAGACTTCTGTCTCCCTCCCCCTCAAGATAAGCATGCTCGCTGCTAACTTCATCGAATGGCACCACATAAGCCCTTGTAGTCATAATTACACACACAGCCTCGTCACAAGAGTCTAATATAACACTAAACATACCTTCTTCAGGAACAGGTTCCTCCGCGCCCTCGACAAAATATAGGTCATAGGCCGATGCCGTAGCTGTTTTTATGCCCTTCACCACAAGATCAGCCAATTTGTCTGGAGCCCCGCCAAACTGCCAGGCCTCATATGGTGTATTTACATCTATACCTTTTTCATTACAAAATTTACTCCACAATTCTTCAGCTTTCATTCTTAATTATCTCCTCATAAACAATCTAAAAATTTTATCTCTACAAACTTAAATTTATCTCATAATAGTCCTCACTAGCTCATAACTATATGTCTTGAAATACTTATTCCAAAATCCTCGTGCATTAGGATTGGCAGTACCATGTTCAACCCACATATACTTATACCCTTTCGCCAAAGCCCTCTTCTCAGAAAATCTTAAAAGTTTTTCTGAGAGGCCAGTCCCTCTGTACTCTGGATATACAAAAGCCTCTCCAACATTAACAGAGTCATCTTTTTTTTGCATGAATTCATTTTCATCCTTGTTCCACTCTATGATTCCTGCTATTTTGTTATCTTTATATGCGACGATTAGTTCTAAGTCTTCGCTCATAAAAAATTCGTTATAGATTTCTTCCGTAAATTCATCCGCTGGATAAAAAACAGGCGCTCTTTTCAGATGTTCAATAATACTACCTGTTGCTCTCCAAATTTCGCTCCAATTGCTTTTAATATCTTCTTTGTACAGGACTTTAATATCAAAACCTTCCAAAGCAGAATAATTATCTTCAAGCTCTTTAATGCACTTCTCTGACATATTTCCAAACTGCATCATATGAAAGCCCCTAATGCAATCAGTGTCCTTTGCATACAAATTAACCGAAAACTCACATACCCCGTCCACTATTTCTCCCGACCATTTTTGAAAAAGCCTGACCATTGATTTTTCGTCTTCCGCATAGTACCCAAATGTCGGTACATAGTAGTGATTAACACCGTTTTCCTCCCATGCACCATAATAAAGGAAACTAATCTTTTCTTTTTCCCTGGATTCAAAAAAAATCATTCCCTTTAGCTCAGTTTGAATATATTCTGAAAAAGCTTTCTGATTCATCAAATCATTTCCCAAAATATCCTTCATCATCAAGGAGTATTTTTTATATAACAAATCATCATACAATCCCTTCTTCATAGGCATCATCTCCGCATTAAATTATGATTTTTTACTCTTCATCCGTATTATAGACCACATCACCCTTGAAATAGCCGATACTCAGTGTCATATCCTTAGGGTAAGTGCCCGGCATCCATAGCCAGCCAGCAAGATGCAGTCTGTGCCAACCGTAATACTCGTCAATTACTTCAAAACTGTAGTTTTTATATTTTTCTGTAAACTCGGTAATTGTAAGCTTCTCACCTCTGAATCCTCCCTTTTTGCCACCCTTACCCTGAATGACAACTTCACAGAAGTCCAGGTCAACTTGTTCAATGACAATATTTCCCTGCAGATCAGGATGATCCTGACCATCAAGATTCATGAATCCATTTTCGAAAGAAAGTTTCAAGTCCCCTTCAATAAAATCCATTCCATTAATACGAAAATCATGAAGGCTGTATGGTTGTTTAGGATCTGCTTTATACCTCGTTATTTTCATGATAAATACTCCATTGAATTAAAATTTGTCTAATTCTAAAAATCCTTTTTCTGTTAATTTCTTATATATAATATCCACTTTATAGGAAACCTGCATCGCTTATGAAATCAGGATTTCAATCATCTGTATTAGCTAATTTGATCAGCTCCTCAATATGAATAGCAACACTATCCAAGCATGGCAAAATACAGTTATCATCGTTTAATAGCAGCGGTAGTTCAGTACAACCTAATATAACTGCCTCAATACCTTGCTCAATTTTCATCTTAAAAAGAATATCATTGAATTCCTTTAAAGTACTTTCTTTTACAATACCAACCTCTAGTTCTTCCAAAATTCTCTTAGCAACAAGCTTTCTATCCTCATCATTCGGCACTATAACATCAATTCCTGCTTGAACAAAATCTTTTTTCATATAGTCCTGTTCCATTGTAAAAATAGTACCAAGCAAACCAACTTTTTTGAAACCTCTTTTGCTGGCTTCCTTGCACACCGTCATCGGTATACTAATTAACGATACACCAGTATTCTCTTTTATCGAATCTAATACAATATGCATCGTAACTGCTGTTAATGCAATGACTTCAGCCCCCGTCATTTCCAATGAATTAACTTTTTCGGACAAATAATTTGTCAAATTATCATAATCCTCATTTACTACCATGTCCCAGGCCTTGCGAAAGTTCACACTTTCTATAGCTATATCAGGCATAGCTTTTCCTTTCGTTATCTGATCAATTTGTGAATTGAGTTCTTTATAATACATCAATGTCGATTCTGGACCAGTACCACCAACCAAACCTATTTTTTTCATCACCATTTTCAAACCTCCACGTCACTTGCCTGTAACCGATTAATTTACTTCTTATAACAAATCACATGGTCAGACTGCTGAAAATGCTTATCCGCCGGCACCTTAAATGGATGCTGTAAATCTTCACCACCAAACCATTTATATGACTTATCATCCTGGGTCTTTCCCTCACATATTTCCTTAGCGCCAGTAAGAAGAGACCCCATCAGCGATATATCATCATAATCCCTCGCATGACCATGTAGAATAATATCTGCCTCGTTCTCTAAGAACATAACTCTTTCAAGATTATCCACAAAAGTTTTCATATCACTACACTCTGGAAGTTGCATCCACAGATGGTGATTAATACTGTCACCAGTAAATAAAACTCTATCCTCTTTAAATAAAAGCAATATTCCACCAGGGGTATGGCCAGGTAAATCATATACCTCTAAAGTACGATTTCCAAGGTCGATTACATCTCCCTCGTGTATATCTTCAAACGGGGGCATAACTTTATTATTCTTTTCACACCAATCAACGAACTCAGGATGTTCCATATGGATTTTCGCTATATCTAAATCCTTTAAATTCATATATGCTTTATCAAAAAAGACATTTCCATAGATATGATCAGGATGTCCATGCGTATTAACCACCACTATGGGATTATCTGTATACCTTCTTACCAATGCATATAAATCCTCTCCACAAACCATCGTGTCAATAAGGCAAGCCTTCTCATCTCCAATTAATAGGTAGCCTGTAGCTTCATTGTTATCATCTAATAAATATAAATATGGTTTTAACTGCTTAACTGTAATATCCGCCATAACTGCCTCCTGTATTCACTGACCAAATAGTGACTAATTTATTCACCTCAACTCTCACGTAAATCCTCCATAATTTGTTATTTACTCATTTTCTTCTTTCAAAATTAAGCCCAGTACACTAATTCATGATTTTCTTATTTTATAAAATGTGTAATGTTTATTAGCTGTTAAACCTAATTTAGAATAAAAATCCATATCTGAAATAACATATGCTGTAGTAGCTCCCATCTCACACGCTCTATTAAAAGCTTCAAATAAAAGTGCTTTGGCTATACCTTTTCCTCTATAATTAGGAACTGTGCATAC
>JAZUDH010000020.1:0-2731 GCA_045639565.1 Lachnospiraceae bacterium | reverse complement strand
ACTTGAGAACGATGGCGCGTTTCTTTCAGATGATAAAGAAACAGCCACGCCTCCATGGACCTCTCTTAGAACACTGGAAGAAGCATCAAGAAATTTTGAAAGGGATGAAACGGGAATTGCTGAAAAGTGGCTTAACCAGTTAATTAGACCGGGTTCTTCTCTTGGCGGTGCAAGACCGAAAGCAACTGTTGTTGATACTAAAGGAGAACTCTGGATAGCAAAGTTCCCGTCAAAAAATGATGAGAATGATACCGGAGCATGGGAAAAGGTTGTTCATGATCTGGCAAAGCTTAGTGGACTGAATGTTCCTGAATCAAAGATTGAGAAATTCTCGAAGTATGGAAGTACTTTTTTAGTAAAGAGATTTGATAGAGATGGGGAGCGAAGAATTCATTTTGCATCTGCAATGACGCTGCTTGGAAAGGCTGACGGAGCTTCAGCAGCTGACGGAACCAGCTATCTTGATATCGTAGGATTTATTAAGTCTTATGGTGCTGATCCTAAAAATGATTTGGTTGAATTATGGAAAAGAATAGTGTTCAATATGGCAGTAACCAATACAGACGATCATCTTAGAAACCATGCTTTTATTTTAGCTGAGAATGGGTGGAAACTATCACCATTATACGATGTAAATCCGGTTCCTTATGGTGACGAGCTATCATTGTTGGTTGATGATGAAGATAATAGCATTTCAATTCCTCTTGCAATTAGTGTTGCTCCAAGATTTGGAATAACAGAAGCAAAAGCAAAGGAACTTTCAGATGAGATTATTAAGGTAGTAAAGAATAACTGGGAACGTTTGGCCAAGGAGTATGGCTTATCACGAGGACAGGTAGAAAATATGAGACCTGCGTTTATAATATAAGAAGCGCTCAGAACGTATTTAGGTCGTTAGATGATACAACAATAGCTGCATTGTGCAAGAATGTATAATGCAGCTATTTTATTTTGTTTTTATTTGGTTGATAGCTCATCTAATGATACTTGATATCCACTAAATTGACTTCCGGTGATTGTAATGTAATATATTTTTCCAATCAAACATCAAAATAGGCCGTTGCCGCAAGCAACGCAAGTTAACATCTAGATAAGCAGGGGGTTGGCAGTGTGTATATAGTCGATAATTAAAATTTTGTGTGCAATCCAACTGACGGATTAAACTAAGATTTATCTCTACAAACTGAAAGTTTCGAGTGCCTTTCGATATTGGAAATTTACCAAATTATCACAGAAATGAGCAGATAGTTTATTCCTTCTGTACTTACATCATAAACGAAAGGAACTTAAAAGTATGGAGTGGATGAGTGCTATTCAAAAGGCTATTACTTATATGGAAGAGCATTTACTGGAAGAAATAAATTATGAAGATGTGGCTGAGAGTGTGCATATCTCAAGCTATGAATTTCATAGAGCTTTCAGCTTTCTTGCGGACATGACTGCAAATAACTATATCCGTAATCGAAGGTTGTCACTTGCAGGAATGGAAGTAATAGAAACTGATAAAATGGTTACCGATATTGCTCTTAAATATGCTATGACACACCAGAAAGCTTTACCAAGGCTTTTACAAGATTTCATGGCGTGGCACCTAAAATAGCCAGAGAAACAAACGCAAAGCATGTACTTTTTCCAAAACTAAAAGAAATGGATTTGCGTGGTAGGTATAATAATATTTATTCCTCACCGCTGATTACAAGAAGAATAAATTGAAAGTATGTTTTTGATGTGGTAAATTAATCCTGTGATAACATGAGAAGTAGAGGTGAATGCAATCCGGCACACTTGATATTGCACAATCAGTAATATAAGTGAGAACGTGGAAAAGTTGAAAAGAATCATAAGTTAATAAGAAAAAATAGCTGTTGGTAAACAGTTTTATTTTCTTGCTCAAATTATGGTTTTGTTTCATATTCCACGCCTATAATATAAACATTAAGCTGTGGAATATTCCACAGCTTTTTTTATGAAAATATGGTTCCATTGTCATCGATGGAGCTATAAATACATTTCATGTTATCACAAATAAATATAAAGATAGGAGAGATTAAAGATGATTAATAAATTATTAATTTATACATCAGAAAAACCAGAAGTTTACACAGCTAGTACATCGAAATTCTGGGATGACGAGCATATATCCAAGGGAATGTTGGAAGCTCACCTTAATCCAGAGTGGGATGCTGCAACGCGTAATCATAATTTTGTTACAAAATCTGTTGAATGGATTGCAAGTATTGCTAGTCCAGTAACATATCCGGAGTTATTAGATCTAGGATGTGGACCAGGAATATACGCAGAAAAGTTTTACATAAGTGGCTATCATGTGACTGGTATGGACTATTCAAAGCGTTCTATTGAATATGCCATTGACAGTGCAAAGAACAATAATATGCCGATTGAGTATATATATCAAAATTATCTTGATATAATGTACCAGGAAAAATTTGATGTAATTACACTCATATATTGTGATTTTGGTGTGATGTCCAATCAAGATCGTAACAGTTTGTTGAAACGTATATATCAGGCACTCAAGCCTGGAGGTATATTCATTCTAGATGTTTTTACGCCTAATCAGCATAAAGGTAGGGAGGAGTCTAAAGATTGGTATTATAGCGAAAGTGGATTTTGGAGTGAAAAACCTCATATTTGCTTAAATTCATTTTATAGATATGATGATAGCAATACTATACTTGATCAAACTGTGGTAATTACGGAGGATTCTATT
>JAZUDH010000019.1:0-23823 GCA_045639565.1 Lachnospiraceae bacterium | reverse complement strand
GCTGTACACCTTGATATCATCAATATGATTAACTGCCCCGATAGATATTTTTTTGCCGACAAATTTTTAAAGCATACCTTTGACTTATTAGGCTCTCGTATAGTAAGCTGTCATCTTAAGGATATTAAGCTTCTTGAGGATTTTACCTTCCAGCTAAGAGAGTGTGCCTGTGGCGAGGGAACCTTCCCATATATTGACTACATGAAAATGGCCACCACCCTTAACCCCGATATGCCCATGATTATCGAGCATTTAAAGGACGACTCCGCTTACGAAGAAAGCATCACTTATGTCCTTAATGAATATAATAATAAGTAGAAAGAACAGACTTTTCCATGATAAATCTTATCCTTGCCATACTATGTAGCACTATTATCGCGGTTTTAATGCGCGTGCTTGATCCTCATATCAAAAACAACATGACTATGTTTACAGCTAATTACTTAATCTGCTGCCTATGTTCCGTTTTCTTTTTATTCAAGGATTCAGGAAAGGACGCCTTAAAGCTTGAAGCAGGCACAAGCGGATTAAGCTTTGCGCTTATGCTTGGTGGCGTAGTCGGTATTTTTTATTTACTATCGTTTTTACTTCTTCAGTTTAATATTCAGAAAAACGGTGTAATACTTGCCTCAACCTTCATGAAGCTGGGTGTATTGGTTCCAGTAATCATGGCCGTCATTTTCTTTCATGATTCTCCTAGCATCCTGCAGATAGCAGGCTTTATACTGGCACTTATAGCTATTATCGTAATAAATGGAATGGGCCGCGAGAAATCCAAGTCTTTTCTTTGGCTCATAGTATTGTTATTAGTAGGCGGTCTGACAGATTCAGCCTCTAACATTTATGACAAAATGGGGAAGCCAGCGTTTAGTAACCATTACCTGCTCTCTATTTTCCTGGCAGCGATGGCCGCAAGTATCATAGGAATAGTGGCAAAAAAACAGAGACTCACAGCTAAAGATTTTCTCTGTGGTCTCTGTATAGGAATACCTAATTATTTTTCAAGCAGATTCCTGCTTATGGCGCTTTCAACAGTCCCTGCTATTGTAGCTTACCCGGTTTACAATGTTGCCGTTATCTTACTCATAAGCTTTATAGGAGTGCTACTCTTTAAAGAAAAGCTTGGTGTACGTAAGATTATAGGTCTTTTACTGATTGTTGCAGCCATTGTCTTAGAAGTTATTTAAGCATTTTCTTTGGCCACATCTATGGGAAGCTTTTTGTAAATGCATTTTAGTGAAATAAGTAATAATGCCACTGCCCAGATGAATAAAATAGCTTCAATTACTGGTATTGAACTAATTAAGCCTACCTGGTATAAACCAGCTATCATATCAATTGAAGCATGTAATAAAATTGCTAAAGCGAATAGTGCGGGCTTTTTGCCACGAACAGCTTTAAACATAATGATCGAGCAAGCGATGTGAATCATCATTGCACTTAATCTTTCTATAAAAGAGAATGCTACACTTCCTATAGAAATTGATGCGATAATTCCAGGCATTGCTAAAAGCTGTGCAGCCTTGTCAGGGGCTACTGCCTGAGTTTCCTGAATTACTGAGTAAAAGGTTCCGGACTTAATCATAAATGCCATTGAAAGATACTGAATTCCTGTATAACCTAATAAAAACATTACTTCAAAGCCACCATGACCAATTCCGTATGAAATAGCGGTTTTGCGAGTGGTGTTCTTTTTTAATAACCACTTATATGCTACAAATCGTCCGGTTTCCTCAAATATACCTGCAAGCAATGCGCCTACCAAGCTTGTCAATAATGGATGGCTTAATATATAAACTCCCACTGGATTTGAATAATTTAGCAAAAACAGCTTAGGTATTGTTTCAAGCCCGATTGCAAACACCAGGAACATAAGAGCACCTATTAAAATAGGCTTAAATGACTCCTTGGTTACAACCTTCCATACTATGGAACCTACTACTGGAAGTACAATTCCCAGCACTGCCATCAGTGTTAAAGCTACCATATTTGCTGATGTAATCACAAAATCACCTCTAATCTAAAATCTTTACAGCAGTGCCATATGCGATCACTTCTGCTGCACCTGCCATAACTGTTGATGAACCATATTTAACACCGATAACTGCGTCTGCGCCTAATTCCTTGGCTTCGTCAACCATTCTCTTAATGGCAATCTGTCGTGCCTCGTTTAACATTTCTGTGTAGCCTGCGATTTCGCCGCCTACTAATGTTTTGAATCCAGCCATAATGTCACGGCCTACATTCTTAGTCTGTACAATTGTACCCTTTACCATTCCTAATGCTTCAATCTTTTTGTCAGGAATATACTCAATACTTAGAAGCTTCATCCTCTTCTCCTCCATTAATTTCATTAATTCTACTTTTTAATGCTACAAAAATTGCTATTACTGCTATAGTAGGAACTGTGACGATTGGAATATACGCAAGCGTCGGCAATGCATTTTGACGCCATAAGTATGTAAACAACACGATATACAACACCATCACAATTGCAAATATAACCCCTGCTATTGTTGCTCCGGCTTTCTTTCTCATCCGAATATCGATTTTGTCTAAGTTCACAAAATCTACTCCTTCCTTTTCCTTGTTTTCTATCACATCAAGCCATAGGTCTGAGTCAATTGAATTAATGCTTTCATCCCGGTCAATCATTTCATTAGCAAGCTTATACATGCTTTCTAGATTTTTCTGCTCATCTAAGAGTTCAAGTTTTCTTCTTTCAAGAGAAGTTGCTAGCTCGCTTTTACCATTAAGAAGCTTATTGATCTCTTCAACTGAAATACCTAATTTTCTAAAAAGCTTAATCTTTTTAAGCAGGTTAACGTCTTCCATGGAATATTCTCTATACCCGTTATCTGCTCTTTGTGGATTGATAAGATTCTGTTCTTCGTAGAATCTTATGTTCTTGCTGGTGATTCCTACCAGTTCTTCAACTTGTTTAATCTTCATTTCCCAAGCTCTTTTCTCATGTGATAACTAACTTTTACAGCTTCCACAAGGTGGAAGGTCAATACTTTTTTTAAAAAAATTTTATTTTTTTGTATTTTTACCATCTGACGATGAATCTAAGTAAATATAGAATCAAAATATGTGCAGGATAAAAAGCGTAACAGAAATATTGGAACCATTTTTTGTGATATCCCTTCTTTCCGTTATATAGCCAGATTGGTATAAGTGCAAACAGCGCGAAACCTTCCTGTACTACTTCAAAGGTGTGCCCAAATATAGTTACGATATGACAATAGCCACCTAACCCTTCAACAAAAATATAATATAAGCACACCACCTGTCCTACATAGCACCACCACTTTTTACCTCTAAAAAAGTAAAATACAAGTATCACTAAAACGCCAAATCCAAAATAGTCTACAAATGTAGCCATTCCACCTAGGAATCCTACCAAAATTGCAAGTGCACTTATTAAGATGGTGAGCCATAACTTGCCTTTCTTACGAACATAGCTAATCCATGCCATTAATAATAGACCTATAATAAAGGTCCACATTACGTTTTGATGGAAGGGATAAAAGAAAACCCCATTTGTCATTAGGTTAAATGGAATTTCTGAAACAACCGCGAACACAAGCAGTCTTAAAATATATTTTTTCAGATTGCTTGTATGGAAAAAGCCTTCAACAAGCATAAAAGCAAATATTGGATACGCAATTCTTCCTATATCATTCAAAATAACGTATTCGCCTAAGATAGTTCCCCATGCATGATCGCAAAGCATCAATGCCATCGCTATTATATGTAAAACCGCTGAAGTTATTCCCCATTTTCTTTCTTTGGCCTCGCTGACCAAATCAGTCACAATATTTTCTGCCACTTAATCACCGCCTCAAGAATTGGTTTGTGCCTTGTATTTCTTTCTAACTGCTAATACACATATTACAAGGACAATCGGAAAGCCTATACCAGCAAGTACTCCGGCCTTAAGGTTTTCACCTGCTCTTTGCGATACATTACCAATAATGGAAGGGCCTACTGCTCCGCCCATATCACCAGCGAGAGCAAGTAAAGCAAACATTGCTGTTCCCCCCTTAGGAAGTACCCTTGATGATATGCTGATTGAACCAGGCCACATGATACCTACGGTAAAGCCGCACAAAGCACAACCTATTAATCCCAAGATAGGAAGGGTTGCAAGTCCAGCTAAAAGATAGCACCCTAAGCACATTAAGCCGGAGAAAACCATAAATACAGTAAGATCAACCTTCTCGCCATATTTTCCATAAAGTACTCTGCTTATTCCCATACACACCGCAAACCCGCATGGACCTGCTAGATCACCAACAGTCTTAGAAACATGAAGGGCTGATTCAGCAAAAGCAGACACCCACTGAGCCATAGAAATTTCAGATGCCCCGGCGCATATCATAAGTATGATAAATAGCCAGAAAAGCCTTGTCTTACACAACTGTCCCATAGTCATACTTTCGCCATCTTCAGTAAGCTTTTCAATGGGACAGGTTGCAAAATTATAAATATTAAAGAACGGAATTATCGACCAGATTACAGCAAGTATTCTAAAGTTTTCTATTCCAAAGACAGCAAAGAACAGTGTTGATCCTAGGATTACTCCCACAGACCCCCAGCAATAGAAAGAATGTAGAAGACTCATAGTGCCTTCTTTGTTTTCAAAAGGACAAGCCTCTACTATAGGGCTTACCAAAACCTCTGTAAGTCCACTACCAATCGCATATATGATTACGCATATAATTATCCCGGAAAAAGGAGTAGGCGTAAGCTCTGGTATAAACGAAAGCCCTGCAAGGCCCAGACCAGACGTCACCTCTGCTGCCACTACGCATGTCCTATATCCTATATAGTCAGCAATCTTTGCGCATACCAAATCCACTAGAAGCTGTGTGAAAAAGAACACTGTAGAAATAAGCGCAAGTCTACTAAAGCTTATCCCATATGAATCATGAAATGTAATAAATAGTAGTGGCGCAAAATTAGCGCAAATTGCCTGCGTCACAAATCCTAAATAGCAGGCGATGAGTGTCTTTCTGTATTTTTTAGCCGTGTTCATGAGCTATCTCCTTAACTAATTTCCATACTGAAAATGCGTGCCATATTGTTATGATAGCATAATTTGACCCAATATCAACGAAGGAAAATAATTTAGATATATGATTAATGATGGTCTATCGGAATGTTCCTCTAGTTAATGATATTTTGCGTTTTGTCGTGTCATCTGTATGTTTTATAAATAAAAAACACCCCAAGATCAAAGTCCTGGGGCGTAACAAATAACAGATATTCTTAATCCGTTCTATTTAAGTTTATAGATTGCTAAATCATTAGTTCTTCCTACTAATACTACTCCTTTTTCTATCAAAGCCGCTTCAATCGTTCCACCTGCCGGAACTGCTGCGTATTTACATTTAAGGTTGTCGATATTGCCTGTAACATAATCATAGAAACAACAGCTGATTCCCATTTTAGAAGGAATACCGTAAAGCTCGTTATAATTGGTTATTACAACATTTCCATCCACGAAATCATATAACGGCCAGATAATAGTATTGTCATATCCGGTTTCATCTGATGCCTTAAAGTTTTCTTCCCAGTAAGCTATATCACTGGCAAGACCAGGCTTTTCCATGGGAATATCGTAATCGGTAGGAACTAACGAGCCTCTTATCAAGAATATTATTAATAGTATTCCGATTGCTCCTGAAAAGATTTTTCCCACTGTTTCCTTAAAGCCTAAAGAAACAAGTATTATTCCTAGAATGGCAAAAGAAAATACATGCCTTCCGCCTTCATTAGGCTTTACTAATAAGAAGAAAATTGCAAAGGTTAGTCCCAAGCCTGAAAGGATATATATGAAATATGCTGAAACGTAATCTTTATTTTTCTTCTTAGTAAAGATATCACAAAACATTAAAACTATTGAACCAGCAAGCGCCACTGAAAACATAATGTACTGAGTTCCTGCGGTTGATCCATAGACAAATGCGCCTTTTAGGAAAGAAAGAATTCCAGGAAACATAATTTTTAATGAGTCTTTAGCTATTGAAAGCGCCTCATTGAATTTAAAGTGGCCAAGAGCCTTTAACATTGACATATCATAAAGTGGAGCGAAATAATCAGCGGTTAAGTAGCGACTGATAAGTACGTATGCAATGCCCACGATACATAGACTTACTATGGCACTTATGGTGCTCCAAAGTCTTTTCTTTTGCAAAAGAAAAAGTAGTGCAAAGAGAAAAAAGAGTACCATGTAGGGACGTACTATGGTTAAGTACCCGCTTAGGATTAATGATACCCAGAGGGCGATATTGCTACCCGAACTGACGTAGGAAATAAGGGCGGATACGACGATTATCAGTATAGAAGTAATTACTATTTCCGGCAGAGAATTCATCATGTGAATCCAGAAGCTTGGGAATAAGGCTAGTATGATTAGTGCGCAGATTAGCTGGTTCCACTTAGGCTTAACCAGGATAACGAATACAGCAAGAGCAATCGAGAAAAGAACAATGTTGCATATTATGGGAGTCATGTAGGTCCAGCCAAAGATTTTTCCCGCAATAAAAAAAGGCACAAGAATAAGTGGATTCCATGCGGCGAATCCACCATGAAGTGCGTGGCTTTCGTTAAAGCCGAAAAAGCCAGTAATACCCCCATCGCACAGCCCCTCTACTAATTTGTAGTAGAAAAGAACATCATTATTATAAGAATTAGGAAGGAATAACGTAAAAAAAGATGTTCCACGCACTAAGCAGTACAATATGCTACCCACAAATGGAAACAGAATAGCAATCAATACCTGAAACATCACTCTTCGACTTTCTTCCACAGAAAAACGTCCATATTTAGCCATATATTTCACCTGCAAATCGTTAGTAAAAATCACGAGTATGCTTTATTTTCTGGTACTAATATACCACATTTTTCAGAAAATTTCAAGAATTGTAATGAATCCTTATCCAGCGTACAATCAGCCTTCCAAGAAAAAGACAAAGGGGGGACGATGATATAATCTTATCTGATACTGCCACGTCTAATTCCGAAGAATGCGTTGAAAGAATGCCCGCCAATATACCTGCATGATCAAGCACATCTACCCCAGCTCAAATAGCAGCAATGAGCGTATTACTTGCATTAACATCCTTCAAACCTTCACTCTTTCTTTTATAGTTGGATAAAAACTAATCCAGTACAAACTCATATAAATAAAAGTCTATCCAGCCAGTATTTTCTGCAAACCAGTTCTGTGTACCACATTTTACAAAGCCTATCTTCTTATACAATTTATTGGCCGGCTCATTACAGCTTAATGCATCCAATCTGACCGCCCTTTTTCCAGTCTTCTTTGCTAAATCTATTATCGCTTTCATTAACGCTTTAGCAATACCACTTCTTTGCATGTCTGGATTTACACATAAAAGATGAACCACACAAACTTCATCATCCTTTAGTGTTCTGCTCCAATCGACAGAATTATAATCACTTTCCTGGAAAGGCGTTAATGCAACTGCAGCCATCATTTGAGAATTATTTTCTGTATAATACATGTTACCAGCAGTAATATATCGTTCAATCATCTCATCTGTAGGATGTTGACCGTATATCCATCTGCCATTCTGCGCCATCCCCGGTGTATGCTGGGTCACATACCTATAGAAGTTAGTTATCCTATCAAAATCATCTTTCTTGCATCTAATCAAATTCATTTTCACTTACCAAGCCATTTTTAAGATTCTTTTCTTTCTCAAAGAAAGCCTTCCTTATGGTTTCGTATTCTTCTTCCGTACATACCTGTTTACAAAATGGTTCAAACGATCTCGTCACTTCAAAACATTCCTTTATATTGTCACAAGGATATTGTGAGCACTGACCACAATTATCTATATCCCTTGTATTAACACACTTAACTACTTTATATCTGCACCAATTATCTTCACAGCATCCACTGCAGGCTATTTCCTCATTCGACACTATATGATCTCTGTAACCAATTCTATACCAAAGCTCAGCGGTATGCTCTAGTTCTTCTTTAGTCTTATCATATGGTTCTTTTGCATATCTTGGGCACATAGAGCAGTCATTTCCACATGCTGCTATTATTCTTTCTCTACTCATTTTTATTATCATCTTTGTCCTGTCTATTCATATTCTTGCTACGTTTTAGCCAAATGCACCCGAGACACAAATTTGCGGATCCAATGCACAGCCACATCGTTCCTAAACCATTTGTTTCATTCATATACCAAAGGCCAGAAGCAATATAACAAATAACAGAAGCAATAAAATAAATGTATGCTGTTTTCTTATTTTTATCCATCTAAAACTCTCCTCCAATAATTTTATTTTTGTTGGTTACATATCAATTAAGATATCGATATCGGGGAGAGTGCTTCCTACTTCCCAGCGTGATACCGTTCTTCTTACAACACAAAACTTCTCTGCAAGCTGTTCCTGTGTCAGACCTTTTTCATTTCGAAGTTTTTTTTAGGAAAACTCCCATTTTCTGTTGATCCATATTGTCGTCTCCTTCTTAACATAGCTAATAATTCACCATATCTCATTTGTGAATTATCAATTTGCCCCAACACTTTATATACTTAACTTTATAAAATGAGATTCGCTCTAGCAAGCAAAGCTCGTTGATATTTTACCACTGAAACGCAACCACATAAAGGACATTTACATCACACTTGTCAATTTTCCCTTAGCTAATAAATACGGGGGCGTGTCACGCCCCCGTTATCTGTGGTCAATGAGAAATTATATTGTCTGTCGATACCCTTTTTCTTTATTGGCTCAACCTTCACTTTCTGACTTACTTCTGTTTTTTGTTTTAGCTCTTTAAGTCTACCCATGACACTTTCTCTTACCTCAGCTACGACCTTCGGTCTTTGCTTTTCATCCCACCATTTTTGATTTTTCCCATGCAAGAAAGGATTTCTCTCCGAGAAATCCTCGCACAAACGGATGAGTCATCACATTTTGTCTATGCCATATTCCAGTTTTCTGATACATTTTGTAGCTTAATCATGCGACTATATATTCCATCACTCTCTATTAAATCATCTGGTTTTCCATTTTCGGCAACTACGCCATCCTTTAGCACTACTATTTTATTAGCGTTTGCAATTGTTCTCATACGATGAGCTATAATAAGCACTGTTTTATCCTTTATAAGATTTGATAACGCATCCTGAATAAGAGTTTCATTTTCTACGTCTAGAGAAGCTGTTGCCTCATCTAAAAGAATAATAGGCGCATCCTTCAAAAATGCTCTTGCAATAGATATCCTCTGTCTTTCACCACCAGACAAGTTATTACCGTTTTCACCAATCAAAGTATCAAATCCATTTGGGAGTTTCTCTATAAATTCCAAACAGTTTGCAAGTCTAGCAGCTTCTATAACCTCCTCGTTTGTTGCTCCCTTCCTGCCAAGTCTTATATTTTCCATAACAGATGTATTAAACAGTGTTACATCTTGGAAAACAATTGAATACATTGACAAGAGAGTCTCCGGATCTATTCTTGATATATCCATTCCTCCAACCGTTATCCTGCCTTCACTTATATCCCAGAATCTTGCAGCTAATCTTGATACGGTAGTTTTTCCACCACCACTAGGTCCTATTAATGCAGTTACCTCACCCTGCTTTGCAACAAATGATACATTCTTAAGAACATCCTCACCATCTCCATACGAAAACTTCACGTTGCTAAACTCAATGTCATAACCATTATTGCTAAGATTTTCATCTCCTGTCTGAATATTATGAGATAATATTTCATCTAACCTGTCACAATTTACATCAGTTGCAATGATTGCAGACAAATTTTGTAGTGACACAAGCATAGGATCATACAGTCTTGAAACAATCATCAAAAACATAAAAAATGTAATAATATCAATTTTTCCAGAAGCAAATAATACTCCACCCACAATAGCAGTCGAACCGATTCCTAGTTTTAATACCATTTGCGCTGATGCCACATAGATTGCCATTGTAAACTCGGTAGTAAGCGAGCCCTCCTCAACATTTCTTATTTTTTTAAAAAGATCTCTTTTATATGTTTCACCGGCATTGTTGGCTTTCAAATCCCTAATGACTTCAATGTATTCCTGAATTCCATTTGAAAAATCAAGTTGCTCTGCTGTATGCTTTTTTACTGCTCTTTTTTGAATTTTACCTGACAATAATACAATTGCTATCGATACCGGTATTACCCAAAAGCTTGCAAATGCCATACGATAATCAAAGAAAAATAACATAATGCCTACCACTGTTGTTGATATCAAAGAGCCACAAAGTTGCGGAATAAAATGGCTCGATGCAGTTTCTATCGAAGCACAGTCCGCCATGATGTTCGTTGTAAGATCTGAAAGATCCTTTTTACCGAAATATGATAGCGGCATCTTTCTAAGCTTTTCAGCTATTGTAATTCGTCTAATTCCACTTTCCTTATAGGTAGATAAAAATGTAGCATTATACTGATTAAGCTGTGTAATCACAATAAGTGTGAGAACAACAAAAATTGAAGCTATATAAAAGGTTATCTTACCTGAATCAATCTTTCCTGCCAGCATATCCTCAATAAGCAAATATAATATACTAGCAGGTCCCATCAAAACAAAATCAGATATTGCAACACTCATGCATGCTTTTATCAAATCCCTGGCTCCTTCATTAGAAAGAGCAAATTTATGTTTTATCATCTCTAACATCTTAAGCACCCACCTTCCAGTCAACTGACTTTGTATAATCCTTATACATTGCGTTATACAAACCATTTTTTTCCATTAATTCTTTATGTGTACCTTCTTCTACACACTCACCAGCTTTAAGCACATATATCTTATCTGCATTTACAACTGTGCTTAATCTATGTGCAATCATAATAAGTGTTTTATTCTTTGACAGTTCGTCGAAAGCCTTTTGAACCTTCGCCTCATTATCAGGATCCGCAAAAGCAGTAGCCTCATCTAAAATAAGAATTGGTGCATTTTTAAGAAATGCCCTAGCTATTGATAATCTCTGTGCCTCTCCACCTGATACAAAAACTCCCTTTGTTCCAATTACTGTATGAATTCCATCTGGAAACTTATCGATGATATCCATGCACTGTGCTTTTTTTAGTGCTACCAAAACATCTTCTTCAGATGCCTTTGGATTTCCCAATCTCACATTTTCAAGTATTGAAGTTTTGATGAGCTTACTATCTTGAAATACAAAAGAAACAGTGTCCATAAGTTGACTGACTGGTATATTTTTTACATTCACCCCGCCAATTTTTATTTCTCCTTCGGTTACATCAAAATACCGTGCAATCAGCTCTGCAGATGTTGTTTTTCCTCCTCCACTTGGTCCGACAAAAGCAACATGTTCTCCTGGTTTTATTTGTAATGAAAGATTACTAACTGCATTGTCCTTTGCATTATCATATCTGTATGAAACATTTTCAAACGCAACAGAATTATCCTCCAGCTGTGCTCTCCCAGTCACTTCTGAAAGCTCCCCGATACCTAAAATACTGTCAACTCGTTCAATGGCATCCATTACCACCATTTCCTGCTCGCCCGAATATGCGATTTTGGTAAGTGTAACAGTAATTATTGGCGTGATAATTATGTAATACATCACATTAAGGATTAGCTCATTGGTAAAGCCTTTTCCCGCACTGGCAATTACTACCATTACAATTATTGCAAAAATAGCATTTATGCTTGTCATAAAACCAGCCATAGATTTTCGAAGTGAAACTGTATAATCTACAGCCCAGTTTCGGTAATCTTCAATGGCATTCTTAAATTTTGTAAAAGAATGAATTGTCTGGCCAAATGTTTTAACAACAGGAACACCTCTTACATACTCAACTGCTTCATTACTCATGATTTCAAGCGCATTCTGGTACTCAGCCATCTTCTTTTGCATCTCTTTTCCCATCATTCCCGAAATAAAAAGGAACCCTATTACTGCCGGAATCAAACATAAAAGTCCAAGCTTCCAATCAAAATATAAAAGCAAAACAGCCAACCCAAGTGGTGTTGCTACAGCAACTGCTTTATCTGGCAAGCTATGCGCAATATAGCTTTCCGTAGCTGTTGTCGATTCGTTTACAATTCTTCTTATTTTTCCACTACCCTCTTTATCAAATGTTCCCATAGGAAGTTTTTCTATCTTGTCTACTAGCGTCTTTCGCAAATTGGCCTGCACTCTGAATGCCGATTTGTGAGTACACATAAGCGCTACAACATAGATTAGCATCGAGATTAGTGTAAGACCTACAGCCCACAAGCCATATGTTCTTATCATCCGTAAATCATCACCTACTAACGACACTTTGATAATTTTCCAAAGAAGCACAAATGGCGTCAATTGAATCAGCGCACTAATAAATGCCAAACTCCTTCCAAGCATAATCAAGTACCTATGCCCTCCCGCATAACGATTAATAATTTCCATAACTCTTTTTGGATTTTTGCTCTCCATTTTCATTATCCTTTCTTGATTTATTTCTATATAAGTTGTTAGTTATCAGTTGTAACATTTTGATAACTTAACAAATTAAAAAGGAGCCTTGCGGCTCCTTCATAATCCCATTATTTGCATCCATCCTGGTGTGAAAAATTCTGCTAGCTTCATAAAGCAGTGTTCTATCTCCTCTTCGTCATATTCGTGTATTACAGGCTCTATAATCGCTGTAATATATGCACTTAATAGTACATGCATTTCCTTTTCTGTCACATTTGCCACCTTATATCCTTTTTGCTTCATAATATAAAGGACATTAAACATTTCTTCTTGCTGTATATGCACTAAGTCGTGAATAAAATTCTCATGTCTAGTTCCAGTACTTTTACATAAAAGCAATTTTAATTCATTAGGATACTCCTTTGACAGTTCCAAAAAAATCTTTATATCACCTGTTTCAAATGCCTCTCCAGGTTGCTCTCCTATATTAATTGCTTCGTAGGACATTTTTTTATGATGTTCGATTCTTTTATTCATTTCCTGAAGCATTGGTTCCACAACTTGATTAAATAGATCTTCTTTATCCTTGCAATGCCTATATAATCCTGCACTTGTCATACCTGCATTTGCACCGATTTTCCTAATAGAAGCTCCTTCAAATCCTTTTTCCAAAAATTCCTTTTTGGCTGCTTCTAATACTTTTTGATGACTCACCTTTTTATCTCTAGGCATTTTGTTCCCCTGAATCTTGATTGCAATAAACCATATTTCTAGTAATATCGTACACATCCTCGCCATAGTTAGACACAGCTAACCATACATAAAGTTAGCTCTTCCTAACCGCTTTGTCAATATCTTTTATAACAAATTCGAAAAAGTATTTTTGGTTATACATGTTTATCCATCAGTCTTCAAACTTCCTGATATTCCCATAAGCACTACATTGATGTCACATTTTAATACAAAAAGACCTTCGCATTTCTGCGAAGGTCTTGCTAATACCTATTACTATAAGCATAATCCTGATTCCATTTTCCATTTCAATCATTCCTAATACCACAAATAATGGAACTTCAGCAATAATTGTAAGTGCCGCAACAACTGCTGATAATATAATTTTCTTTTTGCTTTCTTTGCAGGAATCAATTATATGTTTCAAGTTCTGCTAATAGCTCACTAAAGCACTTTCTAGCATAATCCACATTGTTTTTATTTTTTTCACCACTTTTTATTTTACACATAATTCTTTCTCTGCAAGAGTAAACAGATGGCAATGTCTTGGCCACTGATTCAGCCTCTGTAATTCTATCTAAATCAAATAAGCAAAGACATTTTGTCATTTTTGCTTGTACACTTTTGTCTGTTTCATTCTGGTCAAGATTCATTACTTTATCACATTGATTTATAGCTTCTAATAATAACTTTTCCTTATCAGCTCCTTGTAGCTGCTCAGAGTATACGCGAATAACGACTGCAAACAGGTGATTAATGCCAGCAGATAATGTCCACTCAGGTATTTCCTTCTTTAACGCAAAATAAGCCTCTTCGCTCTTTTTTTCATCAAGTAATTGATGGATATGCTGCGATAACTTTCGCATTTTATCCTTACGTTCCATAGTGTCGTACTGAAGTAATCCGTCAATTGTTGTGTTATAAAAATCTGCTAGTAACGGAAGGACAGAAATATCTGGTGTTGAAATATTATTTTCCCATTTGCTAACTGTCTGTGGTGATACTAATAAGTATTCCGCTAAGTCTTCTTGTGTAATATTCTTTTCTTTTCTTAATTCTTTTAAATTATTTCCTAAATTCATTCATTTATCCTCTGAAGTAGTTATTTTTATCAAGCATGCTTTTTGTTTACTTCTTCATAATATACAAAGATGTATTACATAAGAATACCTAATTTAGAGAGTAAACTATCTGTTTTAGAGAATTTGTTGTGAACTACTAAAAATTATTGCAAATAATCAGAAGCGAGTATTCCGTATATGTAATAATCACACCAAGTATTTACCATCTTTCCTTGCCTGATATGACCCTCCTTAGTATATCCACATTTCTCAAGCATTTTTTGTGATGAAATGTTCCTAATATCAACCTCCGTCCAAAGTCTTTGCAATTGTGTATTTTCAAAACAGAATTTAGTAATTGCCTTTAATGCTTCTGTTCCGTACCCCTTACCATGACAATCAGCAGAAATTCGTATTGCAACAGAGGCCATTCGATCATTTTCTATCAGATACACATATAAATCACCAATCACTTTTTTAGATGATATTTCTTCAATTCCAAGGTGAAAGGTTTTAGTTGGTTTTTCGCTCTTTTCAAAGAGAAGCTCTGGATTCTT
This sequence comes from Lachnospiraceae bacterium, assembly GCA_045639565.1. Classification (GTDB taxonomy): domain Bacteria; phylum Bacillota; class Clostridia; order Lachnospirales; family Lachnospiraceae; genus UBA1258. Next base: position 9,018 of record JAZUDH010000019.1, on the reverse strand, counting down.
TTCGGACTTACTTGGTCCTTTTCCCCAGTATGTATAAATGGAACTATCTGGCATCCATTCTTTAAGCGCTGTAACATCGCGCGCATTCATTGGACGTATAATTAATCGTTCCGTGTGTATCGTTGGCTTTGTAATAATATAATCGGCTAATAACATTTTCAACCTCCTTAGAAATTGAACTCATCTTCCCAATTGAATTCACTGCTTTCCTCATATGATTTAGGCCAGTGACTGCACCATTTGGGTGTAATAGGGTTTTCGATTCGGTCAATGCTTGGAGTATAAGGTTTCAAATCAAGTACCATACTTCCCGGAAAAGCATCAATGTAATAAAGTCCAATTATACCAGCCTTTTCATCAACATAAGCGATACTTACATTGGAAACTGCAATTGGATTAGGTCTTTCTGGAGAACGAAGTGCAAATACACCTATTTCTTCTGGGCCTTTCTTATAAGGCTTCTTTTCAATCAACGTTCCACGGTCTTTCGGATTATCACATCCGTCAAACCACCACAAAATCTGTACGTGACTGTAATCTGCAAGGCCTTTAAGGCCATTTTTGTAGATAGAATCAACTGTAACTTTAAACTCTCCGTTTTCATTTTCTATTTTTCCGATGGGAAATACTTTAATTTCGTTCATAATGAACCTCCTTAAAATAAACTCATCGAGCGCTCGATAGGTATATTGTACAAAGTGTTATTTATACTTCAACCCCTAAATTAAAAAATGGGAATTATGTCCTTATTCTGAATAAATAAGGTTGACCTGCCTGTGATTTCGGCGATATAGGTCATAAAAGAAATGCTAAATCATTCGATTTAGAAAAATATCCCGGAAGCATTTGCTTCCGGGACAAATAAACATATAAAATCTTGCTCGAGAAATAATTATCTCTTTGAGAACGTAAATTAACGCTCCCCGAACTTAAATAGGTGCGAAAAAACCTGTAAAATTGGGATTCTTGCCAATCCCAGTCTATGGATTTGCTACTTGCTTGCTCATTGCTGACAGCATCCCAGCGCATTCCAACAAGTCTATTTACACAGATAATCCCAAATGCTTTTCTACTCGTGCTAGTGTATCTGGAACTGTGCTTTTAGCAGTTCTCTCTATCCAAAAGAATGGACTGTTCTTAACTTCCTCTATATGTCCAACGTTTAGTTCATACAATGTTGTACTTACGGTTTTCTTGGCGCTCTCCACATCAGACGAGGAATTCAGATACTGGTTAAAACCTTGATGGTCCCATCTTTCTCGATATTCATCTACAAGATTTGATGGATCCTTTATAAGAAAAACTACTCTTGAAGGATCCGAAAACATAAGTGCCTGTTCCACTGTCAAATGACAGTCACATAAAATCTTTTTATCAGCAGAAGCACGAATCAAATCCAGCAATACAAACTCTAACTGTTCTCTTGTATTATCAATTAACCATTTTTTATATTCTTCCACACTTCTGCCAAAGAATTCATCAGCATTTCTAAACTGCTTATTCATAGCAGGCTGATGTGCTGAATCTGATATTTTTTGATGCTCTTCAAATCTCTCATCAATATCAAACAGTTCAAATCCATATTTCTTTGCTAAAGCACGAGAAATAGTGGTCTTGCCACCGCATGGTGTTCCGGTAATAAAATATACGTTCTTTAAATATTCCTTTAATACATTTTCTTGAAAATTCATTTTTTACAATCTCCTTATAATTAAATAGTTTTCAGCCGTTCTGCAAAAACCATTTAACCGGTTTTTGCATTAAATGAATCGTGTCCTATATGCTGCTACCATATCAATATCCTCCTTCTATCCTAAATACTGTTCCTATCTTAGTCCATTCGCAAACACCCATGAATAGAATAATTCCTTTTCAGGCTTCTCATATGCATATTCTATCAGCGACTGCGTATTATCTATTATTTGAATGGCTTCTTCCAAAACCTCACTAACACTCTTTCCTGTAATATCAAGTTCAACCTCGTTAATAAGAGGTTCTCTTGCAATGTTCTTTTCATTCATTTTTCTCTGGAGTTCATAATCAATTAAGCCATTATTAGGACGATTTTTCATTTGCTCCTGAATCTGATCCAAATCACGACAAATAAGCTTAATTGTTATAAAATCATATCCCTTAAAAACAATAGGAATATCAGCTGTCCTCAAATCATCTATATCAGCTGCAATAATATTCTTATATCCAAGTTCATGAAACTTAAGCATCATTGCAACCTGAACTTCCCAGCATGTTAACTCTTCTAAAGCTCCATTCACCTCTTCTTTACCATCTCTAGTAATAAACTCAGGAACCATGTGTTGTTCTACCACCGTCGTGCGATAATGTTCAAGGAGCCCCTTACATAGTGTGCTCTTTCCGATTCCGCTAGCACCTGTCACAAAAATAAAATCTTTCATATTTCAATCCATTTTACTATCAAATCTCAAAATCAGGAAACGCACCATTCTTTACACAGCAAATTATATTTTCAACTTCTGCAACTGCACGCTTTCGCCCTTCCTCGCTATTCATCCAATTATCCTTCTTCGTGTTTGTATCATCCACAGGACAAGGATATATTGCAATATGGTCTGGAAATAAATATTTTGCCAATGCAAGGCTCCTTCGCATATGATATGTAGTCGTAACAAGAAGAATACTATGAACATTATTTAGCCAGAATATCCTCTGAAGTTCCACCATAGCAAACAAAAAATTCTCTACAGTATTTTCCGAATTTTTCTCACATATTATTGCCTCATCGGGTACACCTAGCTCAAGTGCTTTCATACGCATTTTCTCCGCCTCGGCGATGTTTTCACCTACTACATTGCGTGTGGGACCTCCACACATCATTATTTTAGAAGAACGTCCCGCATTATACACATTAACAGCTGCCGGCACTCTGTATTGCACTGCTTTGCTGCTTCCAAGAACAATAATACAATCAGCTTTGTCCCCAGAATCTTCTATACCTTTGTACAGCACCTTATCTATTATTTCATCAGTTAACTCATTTTCTTTTATTTTAGATACCCACATAATACCTCTTCCAAAGACGTAATGCGTTGTGCAATCCTTATCTCTTTGAGAATATCTAGGTGCCGAATTCACGGCATTTAAAGGTTGTTTTGTTGCCTATGTGTCGTACCCACTGCAGCTTAGAGCTGTGGGTTGACACTGGTGGCAGGGCAGCGTCTTTTATTGCTTATTTCAATTTAATATTCAAGTACTAACACAAAAAGAAGCCAATCACAGGTCCTAAAAAAATAGCAATATAAATAAGCGTTATCCAAGGCTGATAATCGACATAAAATTCTTTAAATGATAGACTCCAAGGATGTTTTATTATTACCCACCCAAAAACATCAAACACAATACATATTCCAGCCCATATTGCTCCCGTAACAAACGCCTCCTTAAGAGTAGGCAAATTTAGACCCTTCATATATAAATATCCAAACAGTGTAAACATTATAATATTATAAAGTGGATGCCATGGCTTTGTTTTTTCATATCCTTCTCCCATTCCAGGTCCATCCTTCATTGATTTCATATGTAACACAACAATATTAAAAATTGTATGTCCAACTCCTATCAGTGTAACAATAATATATGAAATCCAAAACCATAACATTGACATTCCAAAATTTTGCATTCTTCAATCTCCAATCTAATTTTTAATCTAACAAGAAAATAGGACTTTATCACTATCAAAGTAACGTATTATTTCGTCCCAATCAATATGAATTCTTGCAAATAATCAAACATTTTTTGCTTTATCGTCATAATAGCCTCAGGAGACAAATCGTTGTACCTTACTTCTTCCTCTGTGCTAACCATATTCTGCAACAAAGCTGCTGCTTTTAGCTTAAAAATCGATTCTTCCATTCCCTGACTCTCCCCTATTCAATTCATATACTTACAGGCCCACGAAGCTATTTCCTAATAATACACTTCCAGGAAATAGTAATCCATACAGCAGTTACAACAAAACAAATTACCATAGTCTTATACAGATAACGGAGAATTTTAAAGATTTGAGATTTATTTTGTTTTTTTGTCCGAAAAATTGATCACATAATCTGCAGAAGCTATAAATTGTTTATTATGTTCAATTGCTACTACTGTATTTCCTGCATCGATCAATTCATAAAGTATAGAAAGCAGATTATCAATATCCGAAAAATGCAGTCCACAAGTTGGTTCATCAAATAAAAATAATGTATTTTTCATATTTGCATTCATAAGGCAGCTTGCAGTTTTCATTCTTGCAGCTTCACCGCCTGAGAGCATATTCGTTGCATGTCCTAAGGATAAATAGCCTAGCCCTACACGTGTTAGCATCCTGCATTTTTTACTGATACTCGTGTCACTTTTTTCAAAGAAATTGCCTGCGTTTTGGACAGACATCTGAAGAACATCCGCGATTGCTTTTCCACCGTATTTTACTACATCCAGTTCTTTTTTATATCTTCTACCATGGCACTGCGAGCAGATACGGTATGCATCTTCTGAATATGGTATTTTTACCCTGCCTTCACCGTTACAACACTCGCATCGTCCATTACCATTATTAAAGCTAAAATCTTTTATCGAATAACCGTTCATTAACGCATCCTCTGTTTTTGCATACAATTCCCTGATTTCATCCATTACTCCTACATAGGTAGCAACAACAGATTTTGAGGAACCGGCAGTTATCTTTGATTCAACAAAAACAATCTGTTCAAACTCTTTTGAATTGCTCATCTGCGGTATGATCCCATAATTCATAAGTGTTGATTTTCCACTTCCACTTGCACCAGTAATACAGGTTAACGCTCTTTTGGGGAATTTAATGCTTACATCTTTTAGATTGTGTGCTGTAACATTTTTTATATGTACAAAGTCTTTTTCTGAAAAGGTATTCTGTATTTTATGTGATTTGTTTTCAAGTTGCATATATTTTGAAAACAAAGTACCACTATGATTTCTGATATCCTCATAAAATCCCTCACCTGTCAAATATCCACCTGCATCACCTGCTTCAGGTCCAATTTCTATCATATAATCTGCTGCTTTTATCATATCCAGATTGTGCTCTACCATCAAAACTGTATTTCCTTGTGCAATCAATGCTTTCATCAGATTAATAGTATACTGATATTCATTTACACCAAGTTTTTTGGAAGGTTCATCAAAAATATACAATATTCCTGTCATGTCATTTTGAAAAGCAGATAATAATTTTAATCTCTGCGCCTCGCCTCCCGATATTTGATCTGTTCTTCGATCAACATTCAAATATGATATTCCAAGTTTTTTAGCAGTTATGCATATGTTTCGTATTGCATGAACATGTTCTTCTATGAGTTTATATTTCTCAAAATCTAATTTTGAGCGTAAATAGTCTGCAAAGCCTGATAATTCATCAAAAGTCATTCCAGCGCACACTGGGTATCTTACATTTTCAATGCTTACCATTCGTCCATCATATGCTAACCTTTCTCCCTGACATTTATCACATTCCATAACAGACATATATTTTCCCGTTAACTGATCTAATTGATTTTCCCTGTATAAGCGATTTATGGTTGGAATAATTCCTTCTACGGTACGATTTATCTCACCTTTTCTTCCATTCTTTTTATTATGATAAACAAAAGAAACATTTTTGCTTTCGTCACCATATAGAACTGTTTTCTTAAAATGATCGGGCAAATCCTTCCATGCCGTTTCTAATGAAACATTAAATTTGTCTGCAAGGGCTACCACTTGCCCCTTCATCCAATTTGCATTTGGATTTTGCAGAAAGTTTTTCAGCTTTCCTAAAAACGGACACGCCCCTTCCATCAGGCTTTTATTTTCATCAGTAATAATTTTTTTAACATCCACTTCATAAACAACACCTGTACCATTGCATTTATCGCATCGACACTCCTTGTCAATATAACTAAACATCGTCGGAGTCATTTTGAACTCTACCTGATTCTCATTTTTATAGTTTCTATTACCAATACTTGCATATATTGTGCGTAAGTGCCCATATAATCCTGAAAAAGTGCCTATGGTAGAGTTCAGATTAGTACGTATCTCTTTTTGTGAAATTCTCACTGTTGGAATACATCCGATCATCTCATCCATTTCCGGTCTTACAATTCCAGCATTATCTGAATTCAGTATGTCCATTCTTCGTTTACACTCTGCATAAACTGTATCCATTACCAGGCTGGACTTTCCACTTCCACTTACACCCACAACGGCAGTAATTTTCCCGTATGGAATCGTTACATGGATTCCTTTAAGATTGTTTTCTCTAGCTCCTATAACTTCAATATGTGTTGGTTTTTCTCTCATCAAAGCATACTCATTTTGAATAATCTGCTCCTCATCTAAGCGAAAACTCTCCATTACATTTTTTGCCTTTTCGTCTAATGTTCTTATTGTGTTTTCCAATGTAGCTTCATCACAGGTGTCCTGACCATCCATGCAATCTGGCCAATCCTTTGCCCACTCAGGAACCTTTACTCCATCAATTCGATCCGTATCAGCATCATAATCTATCATACCAAGTAAAGGTGTATGGTCATAACTTTCTATATGAGAAATATAAATTCTGTTTAAATCTCTATCTACTTTATTTACTCTTACAACAGTGATCGCAACTGGATTCGGTCGTACTGGTGACCTTGAAGCAAAAACACCAATTTTTTTCTCACATTTATAAGGAGGATCACACAGCAATACACTCCTGTATTTTTTATCATCAAACCTATGAAACCACCACAATACCTTGATATATTTTCCTATATGATCAGGTAATTCGCTTAATTGAAGAAATTTACTTCCACCAACATTTCTGATTTCTCCCAATATACTGATTTCATGTTCTTTGGAAGCAATCTCTTTTACTTGTATTGTTTGGATCATCGCCTGGTCAGTAGCTTGTTTTGCATAATCTTCGCATGGGAAATATGGTTTTATATCAATTACTTCTAATGGATATTCCTCTTCTTCAAATACTTTTATATCACTATAAAACCCACTTATAATGCCCTGCTTCTGATCAATATCCGTAATCCTTAAGATAATTATCCCTAACTTTCCTTCTTTCGAAATACATACAACATGAATATGACTACACTCAGCCAAACCGGTCAGCGCTTTGGTATACGTTTTTTCTAAATTGACCAAAACATTTTTGTTTTTTTTACACAACACTCCTATTGATACTAATCTTGCCATTTTTTCCTCCATTTTGTTTAATGAATTCTGGTATTAATTGTTTCTTTTACAAATTGTTTTGCATTTTTCCTTTTCACATTTTAATTAACAACAACCGAATCCTCTTAAACCAAAATAGACCCTGACATCATGTCAAGGTCAAGAAAAAATATCCTATTTTTTTATTGATAGCGGAATCAATAGTTCTGTAACAAACTGCTGCACGTCGCTTGTATGGCAATATGAAACATGACATATTTGCCTTGTTGGGCCATCCATATAATATTGAGGATTACTTTCCAGCCAAAACGCAAATTGTTGATATGCCTTTGAGATATTTTCATATGGACCATAAATCATAATACTCGCTGCAGATTCACATCCCTCAATCTGTCTATGTACCAAGCCCTTAGGAATTACCCTATTCTCTTTATTTTTCACAACAACACATGTTTCAATATCGACATTCTCTTCTCTGTCATCCTCATCATGATACAGACTAAAACATTCATTTTTGTCATCATATCCGAATGGTTTGAGTATTTCCATCATCTCTGCCCAAAGGTCGCCTTCGGTGAAATAGTCTGGCATCGTTCTTCGTAAGGAATACACTTCTTTCGTTGGTATACTCTTCATTACAATAGTAATATGTGGACTATCCATCTCCTCTGTTCTGTTCATTTCCTTACAAAGCAACTCAAGTTGATTCAACTTTGCATTTGCTTCTTTGATCTGCTGTTCTATTTCTCTTCTTTTTTCAGTAAGCTTTTCCATAAGCTGATCTTTTTCACTTGTTTGAAGCCATTCTGCTATTTCTCCCACTCCAAAGCCAGCATCTCTCAACTGAATGATTTTATATAAATCCTCAATTTGATCTGCTGTATAGTATCTATATCCTGTCCATTCGTCTTTGATTTTAGGAATAAAAATACCATTTTTATCATAGTATCTAAGCATTCTTAAAGATACTTTCGTTATTTTTGAAAATTCACCTATTTGAAACATCTCTACAAAATACCCTCCATGTCAGCCTTCGGCTGACTCAAATAGTAATGAAAACGCTTGCGTTTTTCCGAAAAGAAATTTAGTTATTCTTCACGAAGATGCCTTTGCTTTGAGCTTCTAGAAGTTCTTTTCACACTACCTCCCGAACAACTTTCTTGATCTAATAGAATTTATCTTTTTTTACTATTTATTGTCTATTTCTACTCACTAAAAGCACTTCTAATTTATATGGCAACGGCCATGCTATTTCAGCCTTGCCTGATTGATCAGATATTAGTCTGCACCTATCAGACTTGTACAACGTCTTCTTTTCAAGGTTGGAAAAAAAAATTCCAACCATAAGACTTCATTGTCTAACATCATCTCGATAAACTGAAATATGTCGGGTTCTTTACATCGCTAAAATATCTATTTTTTTGTGTCCTGAATCAACTGATATGCTTCTCTGGCATAGTCAGCATTATCAAGAAACAACTGAGGAACTTTATCCACTCTGTCAATACCATTACAGCAGTATTCAACAATGTACGCAACAATCGTTTCAATATTTTTACCACAATTATCAAATAATTCTGCTGCTTTTATCCAATTCACCTGCTTATATTCCTGACCCAATTCATTAATAATCTTCGCAAGTCTATCATAATTTGCCTTGTATGGTATATCTGATTCCTTAATTCCCATAATCCGATTTGGGACCTTAGGAACTTTTCCCATATATTCTGTAATAGAAATAAGCGCTTTTCTATACTCTTCTTCCGAAAATTTTGTTTTCCATTTTGGAAGTTCCTTTGCAATTTTTTCATAAGC
>JAZUDH010000018.1:0-7577 GCA_045639565.1 Lachnospiraceae bacterium | reverse complement strand
GAACACTTCGTTGTTTTCGGTCAGAAGGAAGGCCGTGATGTTACTACCTTAGAAAAAGCTGCTGCTAAGGGTATCAAGGTTTTAAAGGCTGGTACTAAGGAAGTTATCGCTAAGGCTGATGGCACTGTTATTGCTGGCTCTGGCGAAGCTAATGCTGCTCCTGCTCCTAGCACTCCTGTTGTTGTTGGAAATACTCTTGATCAGGCTATCATCAACTTATATGCTCAGAAGGCTCAGGGATTTAAGAATATCGTCGAAAGATATGGCTTTGCTGCTAAATCTGACGAATTTAAGGAAGAATATGACAAGTGGTTAGCTGAAGAAGTTGCTCCTACAGCTGCTAAATATGATAAGTATATGGCTTGGATTGGCGATGCAAATGGTCATCTTGATGCAGCTTTCACACTTGTAGATGATGATACTAAACGTCAGAAAGAACCTTTCAAAATGACAGCAGATGAAATTATTTCATTCAACGCTGATATGGCTGCTATTGGAACTACATTCGCTGCTGGTGAAAAGGCAATTGCACAGAATCTATTCAACAACGCATACGGCGATGTTACTGCTTACAGATCTGCATTAGAAGCTAATCCTATCTCAGCTGCTCCTAACAAAGATTATTATACAACAACTCTTTACAATAAAGCTGTTAAGGAATGGAATGATGGATATGTTGAAAAGCACTACACTACTCCTGGACTTGCTGTAGTAAATGGAAAACCTGTTTTCTATGTTGCTAACGAAGAAGAGCAGGGTATTAAACTTAATGCTGAAAAGTTAATGTGGGAAAACTTAACTAATGCAACATCTCATCTTGGTATTAATTATCAGGCAGTATATGGTGCAGCAAAGCCCACAATTCCTACACCAGCTCCTGAACAGGTTGATCAGCCTACTCTTGTAGATGATCCTGGATATACTCGTGCAGCTGCTGATAAGGCTACAGTTGTAGCTAAAGTTAATGAAAAGCTTGATGCATATGAAATCAATAATGGAATTGATGAAGGCGATAACATTTATGCAAAAGGCACTTCATTTGATCTTAAGAGAAAATATAATGGTGCTGATGTAACATATACATTTACTTTAGGGGCTACAGCTGCTGAAAATGAGATTACAGAAGTTCCTCAGTTACAAATTTGGTATAAGGCTGTTTCTGTCGCTTATGAACAGGATGGTGGATCAGACAAAGAATATGATTCATTGACAGATGCAAATGGTCCAGGCAATGACGGTGTCGAAGGTACTGGTGTTGGCCAGTTTGTAGCTGTAGGTGGTAAATATAAAAAGATTGTTACAGCTGCTGTAACTGCTGCTGCAGTTGCTCCTGCCATTTATACAACGCAGGAAGCCGCTGAAACAGCTCTTGGAGGCAATGCAGCAACTCAGGAAATTAAGAATATCGGCTCAAAATGGAAATATCCTTCAACAGCAAATGACAATACTGCTACAACTAAGAGTGCAGCAGAGGGCTTACGCGATAAAGCAATTGAAAAGTATCAGATATTATGTGCAGAACAGAGCGTAGCTGATAAGTATCTTGATGAAGTTTTAGCTAAGGCTGATGAATTCAAATCTTATAAAGATACAAAAGATAAAGCAGATGCTTGGGATGCATATGCAGCAGCTGTAGATAAGGCTAATAAGTATACAAATGCATTACCTACAGTAGCATCATTCCCTATCGCACAGGTACTTGATGAAGGCGCACAGCAGGCAATCGATAGAGCACAGTATAATGCAACTCATCGTGAACCTCTTGTAACTGATTTTGTAGATATGTACAATGCAGAAAGCAAGAAGTTCAATGATGCTAGAAATCTTGATGCTTATGTAGGACCTTATGCTCAGGGATACATCGGTACATCAAAGCCTTACGGTGCTGCATATGATGTTGTTAACCAGTTTGGTGATCCTGTAACATTCACATTTACATTTGCTAAGAATCAGTAATTCCTAGGGACGGTTCTGAAACACCGACCATTGTACCTTCGAACTACCTAAGTTAATATGACTTAACTAATTTGAGCCACTCTCATTATTGAGGGTGGCTCTTTTAGCGCAGTCAACATACATGGGGACGGGGATGATACATCAAGGGTGTGTACTTCGCATCGAGGATGTACCCTTTGCCACCGTTGATTTATTAATGAGTGTATGCTATATTGAAAAAAGAAAGAGCAACCACTCCAAAGCGGATGCTCCTAGATGTGTGTTTTGGTCATAAGACCTCGCCTCACCTGTTGGCCGACAGGTGAGGCATTTTTTTACTTATCTTTTCTTTTATCAAGAAAAGATAGTAGTGCAACAATAAAGCCACCGAAAAGAATGAGTAAACTCAGTATTTCAAGAAAGGTTGAAATTATTTCGTAAGCAGTCATGTACACACCTCCTTTCTTCCTATACTCTGGAAAACCAGGATAGAAATCTAGGAGTATACCACCCTGTCATGGGTACTCTTTCACGTGATTTTCACGCGAAATGGATTGTAGCATAATCCTTTTTACTATTAAAGAAACACTGTCCCTTCACTTCAAGGGGTGTCCCTATATATCGGGATGGGTGAGGATAATGCTTCACAAGGGACAGGGCTTGATGCATCATCCACGTCCCTAAGTGTGTCCACGTCCCTAAGTGTGTCCTGTTCTGAATCCTGTTCTGAATCCACGTCCCTGAGCACTGCCTATATACTCTGCCACTATGGATTTTTCATACTTTTATATGATACAATAGCATAAAGGTGGATATGCGAAATGAATATTGACAGAAATGGTTTATTACTTAAAGAAAAAGTAGATATGGATTTTTTGAGAAATCTTACTCCACAATTTTTCAAAGAAGAAAATTATATCAAATTTGTTATTGATGCAACTAATAATAGCGTTGTAGTAGGAATGGAAATACATAGCGACTGTCTTGATTTACTGGCTTCGAACAGGGACTATTCGCTTAATTTTAACGATAGTGATATATGGGGTGGAAATCTCTATTATGATGGTACTATCGTCTGGACTTCAACGTTAAATAACTCTAAAAATATTAAATTACGAGAGTGGGGGGCTTCTCCTAGAGAAATAACAAATGCTGAAGTAATCAGTAGATTGACCGATATTTTGAAGAGCAAAATAGAACTAGAGGGTTAATAATGCTACAAATGAGTTACGAAGATTATATCAGTACCTTCCCAACGCTTGAAGGTCATGATGCAGAAACGAAAGAAATATGGAAAAGACGTCATCGTCTCAGATTTATCGACCAAATGAGTGATGCATGGGGCGAAGCAGATAAATGTGTAAGGCTAAAGAATCAAGGTGAAAATAAGAAACTAGAAACTCAGATTAAGGTTTTCGAAAATACCGTGGATGCAATTCTAACTGATCCGAAGTTATCAAAAGGTGCAAGATTTGAACTCAGGGATGCGGAATGGGAAATCCTAGATTATTGTATTGGAGATAACAAGTGGAATAATAAGAACAATACTGCAATGAAATGGTTTGATCAGTGGATGTTTGATTATAACCTTGATTTGCGGTAGTATGCAGCTATTTGTGTTCCTAAAGTTTAGCATACTTGATGCCGGAAATTGTGCATTAAAAGAGGCACTCTCATATGAGGGTGCCTCAGTTTTTTTAGAAAAATCTTTTTGCCATCGTTATTCGAAGGGACAATCCTTGATGTTTCATCCCCGTCCCTATAAACCAGGACTGCTAATATATTATCCGTTATTGATGTTTTGCACGAAAAGAGCTAATATATTAGCATGATTAATATATTTCAGAAGACATGGAGCGAGATAGATAAAGAAATTGCAGCTCATGTTATAAGTATAAGAAAAAGAAAGAAGATATCGCAAAAAGAATTGGCAGTGAAATCTGGAGTAAGCTTTGGATCGATTAAGAGATTTGAGCAAAGCGGTGAGATATCGTTGCAGTCACTTACTAAGATTGCTATTGCGCTTTCGGTAGAGGATGAACTTGAAAGGTTGTTTAGCGAGGTTCCATTTGAATCGATAGAGGAGGTAATAAATGGACAGACTAAATAAACTTGAAGTCCTTTATCACGACAAGAAAGTCGGAACAATGGCACTATTTCAAAATCGACTGGCTGCGTTTGAGTATGATAGTGAGTGGCTTATGGATGGATTTTCGATTAGCCCTTTCTCACTTCCACTCGAAAAGAAAGTATTTATGCCTAAGATTGATCCTTTCGAAGGTTTATTCGGAGTTTTTGCTGATAGCCTGCCAGATGGTTGGGGAAGATTACTGGTTGATAGATTAATGAGGCGAAATAAAATTGATCCAATGGAAATAGGTAGTCTTGAACGTCTCGCTATTGTAGGAGCCAGCGGAATGGGTGCACTTACCTATAGACCGGTAATTGATATGAAGTCGGATGAATCTGTTCTTTCGCTTGACGAGATTGCAAAAGAATGTGAGCGGATACTGAATGCCGAAGAATGTGCAAATCTTGATTATCTATTTGCAAATGGTGGTTCGTCGGGTGGCGCAAGGCCGAAGGTGCTTACAAAGGTCGACGGTGAGGATTGGATTATTAAGTTTCCGTCAAGTGATGATAGGCCTGACATAGGGCTGCAGGAATATGAGTACGCAAAATGTGCTGTTGAATGCGGACTTGAAATGTCTGAGGTAAGACTGTTTGAATCTAAAAAATGTGAAGGATATTTTGGAACCAAGCGATTTGACAGAATGGGAAGTTCTGAAAATGATAGACTTCATATGATTTCCGCAGCTGGAATACTTGAAACCTCTCATAGAATTCCAAACCTCGATTATAACCTGCTCATGAGGCTCACTCTTAAATTGACTAAGTCTATGGAAGAGTGCGAAAAGCTGTATCGGCTGATGTGCTTTAATGTATATGCGCATAATCGCGATGATCATTCAAAAAATTTTACATATATATATGAAGGAAAAAAGAAACAATGGAGATTATCACCAGCGTATGACCTCACTTATTCTAGTTCAATAGGTGGCGAGCATGCCACGACGGTGAACGGGAACGGAGTCAATCCAACGCAGGATGATATACTGGCGGTAGCTAAAAATATAGGAATAAATCCTGCAAAAGCTCGCTCCATTGCAACTTCAATTCAGGAAATAACACATGATAGATTGGGACGATTTTTATAATCGTCCCAATTCTTTTTAAAAAGGCATTCATTTAAACGAAGGGACAATGTTTCTTTATTTGATGCGAAGTACACATCCTTGATGCATCATCCACGTCCCTACTATTTGTTGCGTAGAAAGAAAAGACGGCGGCGCTCGGTTTCCTCGCCGGGCCATGCGAAGTGATCGATTTTCTCGACTTCGAAATATTTGCTAAAGGCTTCTGACCATTCTTCATCAGTTCTGCATACTAGACGTAAGATGCCATCTGCGAAAAGATAGATTCCGTCTTTTATTTCTTCATTTCTACCTTCTCTTGCTACAGGTTCAGCATAATAATTCATGCCGATTACAAGCTGTCCACCCTTTTTGACTACCTTAGACAATCCCTCAATGATACCATCTGAAATTTCAGTAGGAACTACATCTAAGACATTAGAGCAGAAAGCAGCATCAAACTGATCAGCACAAGCTTCATCAAACCAGGTTGTAGGGATAAGCTTTGCGGTGATTTTGCCTTCAACTTCAAAGAGTTTAGCATAGTGACTTGCAGAGTCAACACCGCCAGGAATGACATCAACTGCTGTTACATTATCACATCCAGCCTTAGCAAGTATAATGCTTGCCCATCCATTTCCACAGCCGTAATCAAGAATTGCCTTGTTACTACTAATATTAGTTAATGCATTGAAAAGTTTTTCACTAGGTGCAAACTGCTTCCAATCATCTTCACCGATTTCTTCTTGCAAGTCCTGTGCTTTTGCTTCGTCAGATAAGGCGAGGCGCTCGTTCCAAAATTCTATTGAATTGTTATAATCATCTTTATTAAGTTTATTCATGTTCAAATCTCTCCTTTTATGCAATTACTATATATTGTGAGAAAATATATAACAAGGAAGATTTTATTAAGATTTTGATAGATATACATAGTTGTGTTTAGTTGTGTTAAATGTGAATTGTAAGTTGTGTTTAGTTGTGTTAAAATCAGCTTAGAAAGCGAGGTTATTATGGAAGGATATAAGTCAATAGATAATCCATATACAATGCAATTTGGCGCAATTCCTAAAAAGCAATATATAAAAAGGCAGCAAGTAACTGATGAAATAGTACTCAATTTTAAGAGAAATATACCTACATACCGTGGCATATTCATTACAGGTGTACGAGGTTGTGGAAAGACCGTATTAATGGGAAAAATACGTGATACTATAGCCAAAGAAAAAAATGAAAAAGGAATAAAGGATTGGATTACTGTTACACTTGAACCAGATGGCAACCTGATTGATTCTCTTGCTAGAGCACTGTACAGAAATCCGATGCTAAAGGATGCTTTTTTAGAGGCCGAGATAGACTTTTCAGTTCTTCAGATAGGGTTAAAATTAAAAAGAGCTAAACTAATAGCCAGCGATGAAAAGGATGCGCTCATCTACATGCTAGATGTATTGAAAAAATTAGAATTAAAAGTATTAGTCTGTATTGATGAAGTGACAAGCACTAAAGATGTAGCTGCTTTTTCACATATGATGTCATCGCTCGCTAATCAAGATTACGACATCTATGTTCTCATGACTGGCCTGACAAGTAATATTGAAAAGATCCAAAACAAACCTGATTTAACTTTTTTATATAGAGCTAAGAAATACAATCTTGAAACATTAAACATCACGCTTATACGACAAGATTATCAAAAGACGTTGGGTTTGTCTTTTGATGATGCTAGTTACTTGGCAAATATTACAAAAGGGTATTCTTTTGCATATCAGGTAATCGGCTTTTATTATTGGGAAGAACTGTGTATGGTTAAAAGCAGAGATAATATTAAACTTGAAAGAATTCTTGAAAATATAGATGGCACACTATATTCAATGGCATACGACAAAATATGGAGTGAACAAAATAGTGGTAGCAAAAATATATTGATTGCATTAAAAGATTTGCAAAAAGAAACAGGAATTGAGAGTCAAAAAGTTGAAAATATTAGAAACAAAATTGACATGACATCTGATACTTTTGGACATTACCGTGATGGATTACTTAATAATTCTATCCTTATATCTCCATCTTATGGCTTTCTTGCTTTTTCACTTCCAAGATTCTATGAATATGTCGATAGTGTAAAATAGGGACGTAGATGATGCATCGACGATGTGTACTTTACATCATAGATGTTCACTTCGCATTGCGTAGCAAACAAATATTCAGAACAGGTGTTCTTGTAAGTATTTTTAGCCGAAAAGGTGGCATTGTCACCTTTTCGGCATTTCTTTTTGATAGCCAGATTTACAGATATCACACAAGTTTTTCATGGCTACTTCTTTAGCAGTTGTAGCAACTACAGTTCTTGGTTCTACAGTTGGTTCTTTCGCTTACGATGTTCAGAGTGGTGATACTCTCTCTAAGATCGCTAAGGCTAATGGTGTTACTGTTCAGCAGTTAATTGACTGG
>JAZUDH010000017.1:0-40229 GCA_045639565.1 Lachnospiraceae bacterium | reverse complement strand
TACAAAGGCTGCACTTGAAGAACTTGGTGTAAATGAAGATGTTGAACTGATTACAGACTTTGCTGTCATTGCTACATATGGAGTAATGTCAACACCAGCTCTTGTAATTGATAACAAGGTTGTTTCATATGGTAAGGTTATAAAAAAAGATGAAGTTATCAAAGTGTACAAGGAAGTGAGAGGATAATGAAAAAAGTTGCGTTTATTTGTGTTCATAATTCCTGTCGTGGCCAAATTGCAGAAGCTTTGTTAGAATTGAATGAATGCGACCCAGTTAAAATCTTTGGAGTGCCAGATAATTATAAGCTATGTTCTTCCATGACGCTATTTGACTGCGTAGCAGAAGACACAGACGTTTTTAGCAGCGTGATTGATAAGTTCTTTGGCGGGAAAAAGATGAAAAGACGTTAAAAATGTTAGAAGAAAAAGCGTGTATGCAGTGTAAGAACAAGACGGATTAGTGATTTGATAATATTATGAAACTATAATGAATTGTATTATTTTATGAGAAATCAGTGAGGAAGTGAAAATGGGAAAAGTCACTTATATTGATAACCTTGTGAGTGCAATGGATCTCTTCGTTTCAAAATATGGAGTGGGTAAAATTAGGACCAAAGATGAAATAAGAATATTTATGGAAGAAGAAAAGTTTAAGTGGAGTGATAACCTTCAACTTACTGATCATTGTTATAACCGAATTAACGATAGCGATGAAATGAGAAAGCGCTTTAAAAATAATGAAATTCTATTATTCCATCAGGAAGGTAATTCTTTTTCTATTCTAGGGAGTCATTATCCATATAATGGGGAAGTTTATCGTTATCCCAATAACGAAACGAAAAAACGGTATCTATATGGAATATGGACTGATGGTGTCTTTGAAACTGCAAATCAAGCTGAGCGTGATGAAGTTTTAACATATGAAGCTAATACAGAAAAATACTATCAAGAGATAGAAAATGAGCTTGCTAACAGTAAACTTGTTGGAGAAATGCGCGAACAATATGTTAAGGTTAGGGTTAATCAAGGTGAGTTTCGAAGGAGATTGCAGCTAAGATATAGTAAGTGTTGCCTTTGTGGTGCGCATGGTAAAGATTTACTTATTGCTAGTCACATTAAGCCTTGGTCAAAATGCGAGCCTGAGGAATGTTTAGATGCTGATAATGGTCTTTTGCTATGCCCCAATCACGACAAACTGTTTGACTTAAATTATATAAGCTTTGATGATGATGGTACTATTGTTATTTCGGATTCTTTAGATAATGTGGATCAGATATTTTTTAATGTTAACTCATCTATGAGAATTACATTGACCGAGCGAAATAAGCAATATATGAAGTATCATCGTGCAAGGCTAAAATAAGTGCAAGAAAACACGTAGTTGCACTCAGTATTGGGGACTAAGAATAATTACATAAGCAAAAATACAGGCGAATAGAAAATGTATAATATGAAGAGGTGGAGTAAGCGCAAAAGGCTTTAATTCTACCTCTTTTTTGAACTAATTGTAAATGTATGATGAGGCATTGGAACAGATTGATAAGCTACGATATGATTCTGAAATGAAAGAGGATGGGATTACTGATATACTGAAATTTGGAATTGCTTTTTCAGGAAAAAAAGTAAGTGTTAAGACTAAATTGTAAATTCAACATCAGCGATTGCAGCTAAAGTGTACAAACTTATGCCTTGCTGTGGATTTTTTAGGCGGGAATCACGGCAGGGCATTTTATTTTTGCGGAAATAAGGAAATAATATATTATTGACACTAGTTCGGTCAACCGATATATTATAGTAAAAGGAGGGAAAGCTGATGATTGTAAATGACTTGCTTGAAAGAGAAAATATGTCAAGATATCGCTTAAGCAAGGAAAGCGGAGTAGCAATGACCACCATTACAGATATCTGTAGCGGAAAGGCTGATCTTGATAAATGTGCAGCTGGAACTTTATATAAGATTGCTAAGGTTCTTGGTGTGACGGTTGATTCTATACTGGAGAATAATACGATGGAAAAAGAGGACTATAGATGTTCTTTTGAAACATTTAAGAGTAATATTTGTCATCATGTAAAGGATATGGGTGATATCGACTTTATCATTGAAACGCTTGAGGCAGATGAGATACGTAAACTATATGAGCGTAGTTGGTATAGAGAAGCACTATATTTGCTTGCAATGATTGATTATCTGTCTAGAATTAATGGTCTTCCTCTTTGTACGAATTATAATGATATTCGTTCACAGAAACTTGAGAAGCCATATTTTCCTGCAGGCGTTGTAGTATCATATGCAGCGACGGGAGATGAAAGCATAAAAGAAAAGGCATTAGCAAATGCTATACCTGAATTTATTCGATTTAATATCGTAGAAAGTGAGGTGCGGAATGTCTGCTGATAAGCCTTTTACAAAAGAAAATTTGGATAACTATCTAAAGGAATTGGCCAAGGAGTTTCGTAAAAAGAATGGGACCAGAATGCCTGCTGAGATTATACTCGTCGGGGGAGCATCCATTCTTATCAATTATGGTTTTAGAGAAATGACTTATGACATGGATGTAATTATCAAGGCATCAGGGGCAATGAGGGAAGCAATTAACACAGTGGGAGATAGATTAGGGCTTCCGTATGGATGGTTAAATACAGACTTAGTTAATACGAATTCATATACCCCAAGATTGGTAGAGCATTCAAAGTACTATAAGTCCTTTTCGAATATATTGCAGATAAGAACGGTATCTGCTGAGTACTTGGTAGCTATGAAACTTATGGCGGGTCGCCAATATAAGAATGATTTATCAGATATTGTAGGTGTATTGATTGAGCAGGAGGAACGAGATGAGCCACTGAGCTTTGAAGAAATCCAGAAGGCTGTAGTTGATTTATATGATTCTTATGACAAGATACCAGAAACGTCCAGAACGTTTATTGAGGCTGTTTACAAGAAGGAAAATTTGCATGCATTTTACAAGCAGTGTAGGGAACTTGAACAGGAAAATAAAGATATTTTAGTCGGATTTCAAGAGGATTATCCTGGAATACTTAATGGTGACAATCTTGCTGATATTTTGAAAGCTGCCAAAGCTAAAAAGGAACAAAATAAATAGGTGGAATATTTACATTTTTGAAGAAAGGATCCTCGCGGAATCTGACAACAAAAATCATCAAATGCAACAATTTGACAACGAATTCGTTTTTATCACGAAGGATAATACGTTATCACAACAAGGCTGACATAAGCCAAAAACCTTATGACAAGTGATAATAAAGAGAGGTAACGAAATCCATGATTAAATGGAGTATAGGGCGGAATAAGAAGCATTTTTAATACGAATCAACTTGCTAGAGTTACAATTGTCTGAAAATAATGCTATAATGTCGAATAGAGTATGGAAAAACACTTTGGCATGTGTTAGGGGATGATGATGAACTCGATATGCAAGGAGATATTTAAGGCCATCCATGAAGGAAAATGGCTTAAAATTGAATATCGTAACAAAGCCGACAGCATAACAAACTATTGGATCGGGATTAAATCCATCAATGTAGGAAAGAGAATGCTGTTGGTTGATGGTATGCATTGGGGTCTATATTCTATTGAAGAATTGAATATCTATATTGATTCAATTCTTTCTGCTGTTATTGTTGATGGAACGTATTGTCCTGTCAACAATGCTCTAATCAATGATATTGCCGAATACCCTGATAAATACAAATCTATATTTGACAGTGTTGCTAATCTCAAAATATTGAACTATCTGGAAATGTGTAATCGTCTAGATACGGTTCCATATTATACCGATTATGAACTGATAAAGTTCATGGATCGTGAATCATTCAAAGGGGACTACTATAAACTGAGTCGTGAACAGTTTGCCGAGATAGTAAAGAATTTTTCGCTTCGAGCAGATAGGCAAAAGAATGGAACTCAGACAGGAAACATTCGTGTAAAGCAGCTTGCCATGAATGTTTTGAGTATAAATACAAAGAAGGGATTATACCCTTTAGCATATAAAAAGTTAAACCTTAACGTAAAAACTGCAACTATGCAGCCTGACGAAGATATTGTTATATGTACTGAATTTCAAATTGATGGTACTAACAAAGAAAATGTTAGAAAGTATCTTGATGCAGATGATTATGAGTTGCTTTCTGACTTTGAAAAGAATCAGGAACTGATCAAGAATGCGATAACAAAATATACTGAGGGGCGAGCAATCGTTGATGACATGCCTTATGTTATCGGAATTGGAATGGACATTATTGTTGATCTTCACAAAGAATATCAGGCTATTCTTGAAATGTATGAAACAGGTGAAGTTACATTCCCGATCAAAGCTTTCTTTGGAGATTTGTTAGATAAACCTAGAAAAATTAAGAGTTATCCTATAGCACTAATCGATAACAAAATAAATATGGATCAGTTGTTGGCGATTAATAAGGCTATGCAGTATCCAACTGCCTATATTCAAGGTCCCCCTGGTACTGGCAAGACTAATACTATCATTAACACAATCGTGACTGCTTTCTTTAATGAGAGAACAGTTCTTTTTGCGTCTTATAATAATCATCCAATAAATGGAGTATTCAACAAGCTTAGAAACCTTACTTATAATGGCAAGACTATACCTTTTCCTGTATTAAGACTAGGTAATCTTGATAAAGTTAAAGAATCTTTAGAGTATATGCGTGAGCTGCTTAAGCAGGTTTCTAGTATTACTATTTTCGAAAGTACTTTGGATAAGCGAAAAGATGATAGAAAAGATCGCGCTGCCAAATTGACAAACATGCTTAAAGTCTATGAAGATTTCATCGACTTAAAGGAGCGAAAAGAGACTCTGAATAGACTAATAGAATTCCAGGACGGAAATGCTACATCGTCCGCATTATTCCCTTTTGAACTGGATTTGCAAGGAAGGCAGATGCAGCAGATTGAAAATGCGATGGCTTCTCAAAAACAGGTTTCGGAAAAGGATGCCCTTGAGTTCCTTGATAGAAACGAAGAGGAATTCTTACAATATCTGTATTTCACTTCAGCCAAATATGTAAAGCGATTGAATGAAGAAAAATACTCTGAGCTAAGATCAATAATATATAACGACAATACTGAAGAAGCATGCGTAGCACTGAATAAATATCTATCCGAGTCAGATAATATTAAGAAATTACAGAGAGTATTTCCTGTTATTATTTCCACTTGTATTTCAGCTCACCGAATAGGAAAACCTGAGCCTTTATTTGATATGGTAATAATAGATGAGGCCAGTCAGTGCAATACAGCTATGTCACTTGTACCTATCATTAGAGGTGAAAACCTTATGTTGGTAGGAGATCCGCAGCAATTGAATCCTGTTATTTTGCTTGATGACTTTACTAACAGAAGGCTAATGAAAGAATACAAAGTTGCAGATGAATATAATTACCGTCAGAATTCAATTTACAAAGTATTTCTTGCTTGTGATTCTGTTAGTGATGAAATTTTGCTTCATAACCATTATAGATGTGATCCCAGAATAATAGGATTTAATAATAAAAAATACTATAATTCACAACTTAATGTACTAGCTTCTGAAAATAATCCAGAACCATTAGTGTATGTGGATGTCAAAAACGGCAATCAAGAGTTCAAAAATACCTCTCCGTCTGAGGTAAATCACATAGTGGAATATGTGAAAGCCAATAAAGACAAAAATATTGGTATCATCACACCTTTTGTTAATCAAAAAGAAATGATTAATAGAGCACTTAAGGAAGCAAGAGTAGATAACGTTACTTGCGGTACTGTTCATTCGTTCCAAGGGGATGAAAAAGACGTAGTGCTTTTTTCGACAGCTATTGGATCTGGAACTCAAGCAGGAACGTATGAGTGGCTTAAAACAAATAGAGAATTAATCAATGTGGCAACTTCAAGAGCTAAAAGCAAACTAATAGTTTTAGCAGATTCTGAAAATGTAGACAGGCTACATTCATTAAATAAACAGGAAGACGATTTGTATGAGCTATTGCAATATGTTCGTAGTGAAGGAAAAACCGTAGTAACTCCTAAAGAAACAAACTCCAGGGCTCTAGGAGTAAAGCCCTTTAGTTCAGAAACTGAAACTGCTTTCCTGAGCAATTTGACGCATGCCCTTGAAAACATATGGCTTACTCAATCTAAATATTCGATTCACAAAGAAGTAGCTATTTCACAAGTATTTCAAGATAACGTAGGGTACGAAGGTCTTTTTTATACAGGTCGTTTTGACTTTGTTGTATACGAAAAAGGAAAGAACTTTGAGATTCCTGTCCTTGCAATTGAACTTGACGGAAAAGAGCACTTAGAGGACGACGTGGTAAAGAAAAGAGATGCCCAGAAAAATAAGATATGTAGAGAACATAATTTACAACTTATCAGGGTAGAGAATACTTATGCGAGACGATACAACTACATTAAGAATATTTTATTGAGTTATTTTGCAATAAGGCACTAAGCGATAATACAGGCATGAATGATATAGAGAAAATACTTGAAGGTACAAACGAATCAATTCAAGACAAGTTCTTGAGAGATGAGCAGAAACTTTATAAAGTTGACTATCATGGACAGATGAATCAGTTTTCGGGGGCCAAAGAAAATTATGTGGCAGGGACTGAGGTGGAAATCTCATATAGTCTTATAGCAACAGATATAGATTATAACTTTATCGTGGATGGGCAGGAAGTACGTGTAGAATGGAATGATAAAAAGGGATATATCATTCGGTTTACTATGCCGGCTCATGATATCGAAGTATATTATGTCGAGAAAAATATTAAGGAGGAATATTCAAATGTCTAACGTATTAGAAACTATCAAAACCAGAAGCTCAATTCGAGCTTACGGCAGCGTTATCATCGGCTGTATAGCAGGTGTACTTACCGGAGAAAAGAAAGCATACTAACATGAACTAGTTACTTAAACAGAATACGTTCTGCGATAGAATCTAAAATAGGGAATAATCGATTATGAAAATGATAAGAAAGGCCACTGAAGCAGAAATGGTATGGGCATTTCTAAATATGGAATACAAATCGAGTCGATTTCATGAAAAAATCGATAAAATCATTAAAGAGCGAGAAATTGATAAAACTATCATAGGCGATGAGTTCTTTTCTTTGGGCTGGGCCGATGCTAAGCGAATCGAATTGCTATCAGAGTATCGAGGATATCCTGACAGCGGGTTGTTTGAAAACTATCCTAAGAATATTCAATGGAAGCTTATGATGCTTGAAGAAGGGGACATCGAAAACTTAAGGTACATTGACTATAGTTACTGGAATGAACTATCTAAAGGTACATCTAAACCTACGATTGGAGCAATAACGGTAAAATCAGGAGAAGAGATATTTAATGTTTCCAATGATGGTTTTTACGATGGTGTAAAAGCGTTAGAAAGCGGTGTGGAGTTTCCGCCGATTATCCTCATTACAAAAGATGAACAAGAGTACATGATACTTGAAGGACATCAGAGGGCGACTGTTTATGGAATGATTCCAGGATCAGAGAGCGGCACAAAAGCTTATGTAGGAGTTTATAAATAATTTTTTTCAAGGAACCAGTTGCAATGCAGCGGGCTGGTTCTTTTGGCTGCATAGGCTTTTCATATACAATATCTATAACGTATTGATCAACTTTTTAGTAAGGTAAACTAACATGGGCAACGAAAGCGGAACCTGGATCATGTATGGTGTTGAACCAGACGATCCTGAATGTATCCATAATGTACAAGAAGCAATTGAATATATAAATGAGATAGGTTTTTTGCCGCTTTTCAAGAATGGAATTCCGGGATTTTCGCTTGAAGAGCGCACTATAGCTGAGCATTGGTGGTCGGGGATTGAGGCTATTGATCCTTGGGAATGGAGAGCTATTATTGCAAGGAGTGGCGAAGTGGCTTATGGCAAGTTTTTTGATGGAAAAGCTGGATTTATATCTAAAGAGTGGCTTCCATACTTTGCTAATTTCCGACGTGATGGCTATGACTTTGACTCCTTGTGGGAAGATGGAAAGGCATCGAGACGTCAGAAAAAGATAATGGATTTGTTTGCGAGCAATGACCAGACGACGGAGCTTTATTCCTATGAGATTAAGAAAAATGCAGGATTTGGTAAAAACGGCGAAAAGGGCTTTGACGGCACGATGACAAACCTGCAACACATGATGTATTTATGTGTAAGGGATTTTAGACCTAAAAAGAATAAAAAGGGTGAGGAATATGGCTGGGCGACAGCAATATATTCAACCTTTGAACATATCTTTAGCTACGAACTGGTAGCTGCGGCTTATAGTGAAAGCCCTTTAGAATCAGGTGCGAGAATGGTGAAGCATATTAAAGAAGTTTATCCAATTGCAACCGATGCTCAGATTAAAAAGCTTATAGGTCTATCTGCTGGTGAAAGCATGAAATAGTTTTTGGCAGTAGAGACAGGGAATAGACTAGTCTAAATCACACGGGGTTGACAAAAAGAAAAAGATTGCATACAATCTAAGCGAACAAAATGAAACGAGGTATTCACTATGAAGAAAGATCTTAAAAGACTATTAGTGGTCTTGCTTAGTATATGCATTTTAGTGACAGGTATTAATATATGGAGTAACCACAAAGGAGAGTCTATGTCAGATTTGAAATTTGTCTTCGTACATGGATTATCAGGATGGGGACACTATGATACTATTAACCACTTTGTTCCCTACTGGGGACTTACAGGAGGCAGCATTACCAAGTATCTAGGAAGAATGGGCTATGACTGTTATGAACCATCAGTTGCACCTAGCGGAAGTGCCTGGGATAGAGCCTGTGAGTTATATGCCGAGCTTACTGGCACAGTTGTTGATTATGGCAAGGAGCATAGTGAACGTTGCAATCACGATAGATTCGGAGCTGATTACTCTAAGAATCCATTAATGACAGACTTTGAAAATTCTAAGATTGTGCTCCTAGGACATTCTTTTGGCGGCGCTACAATACGTCTTTTCTCAGAGATTCTTGCTAATGGAGCTGAGGCAGAAATTGAGGCATCTAGTGACGATGACATTTCTCCTTTCTTTAAGGGAGGCAATAAGGATAGAATTTTTGCCATGGTTTTGCTTGCTGCACCAAGCAATGGAACCACAGCCTATGATATGTATGAAGATCCTAGCTTCGACGTTTCGTCAATAGAGATTGCTGAAAAATATGTTAAGGCTGGAGAAACCATGTCAAAGGGGACAAAAGCAAAGCTTGATAGCAGAATTAAAGAAGATTATGCCTCATATGACATGCACATTGATAATGCCTACGCATTTAATGAAAAGATAACAACCTTCGACGATGTATATTATTTCTCTTATCCATGCTCAACTACTAAAATAGCCGAGAATGGAGAGAAAGCTCCTGATGAAGAGATTACTGAAAGCTTATTTATGAGAAGCGCAATTCTCATGAGCAAGTATTCGGGAACAACTCGTGGCGGTATGGTAATAGATGAGACCTGGCAGTCTAACGACGGACTAGTTAATGAGGTATCAGCTATGGCACCTAGCTCTGCTCCTGCAACCAAGTACGAAGCAGGCACAGATTTAGTACCCGGAGTGTATTACGTAATGCCCACATCAGTAGGTGATCACATGTACTTTCAGGGCGGCATGACAAAACGCGTTGATATCAAGCCTTTTTATTTAAATCTTGTTCAGATGATTAGCAATTTAGAATAAATTTAAACATACACATAAAGGAGGATTACACAAATGGCTAATGTATTAGAAACTATCAAAACCAGAAGCTCGATTCGAGCTTACAGCAGCGACAAGCTCTCTGAAGAGCAGGTAAAGACTTTACTTGAAGCTGGTCTCTTAGCGCCTACAGCTGCTAATACTCAGGAGCTTCACTTTACTTCAGTTGCTAACGATAGTGATATTGTTAAAGAGATTCAACAGGATTTAAATCCTAATGCTAAGGTTCCATTTCATTATGGCTCATCACATCTTTTCATAATTAGTGGTGCAGATGCGTTCCATTGGACTGGAGTAGATGCTGGTATAGCTGTTGAAAATATGCATCTTGCAGCTAAAGATATGGGACTTGGCAGCGTTATTATCGGCTGTATAGCAGGTGTACTTACCGGAGAAAAGAAAGCATATTATGACGATAAATTAGCTATTCCCGAAGGCTACAGCTACAAGGTTGCTCTTGCAGTAGGTGTTCCTGCAACTACCAAGGAACCCCACGTATATAACTTTGATAAGGATGTTACTATTCTTTAATTAAAAAACGAGGAACTTCTTCTGATGAAGTTCCTCGTTGCTTTTTGCTTTAAAAGAAGGGCTTGAAAACTATGGACGAAAAACAGAAAAAGATTCTATTAAAATCTCAGCAGGGTGAGCTTGATGCAGTTCCCATGTACTTAAGATTATCAGAGGTCGCTAAAGACGAAAAGCTTAAGAGTATCTTCAAGCAGCTTGCGGCCGAAGAAGGACATCATGCAGTAGTCTTTTATAATCTCACAGGTGAAAAGCTAAACCCTAAAATGCTTAAGGCGACTATGCTTCCAATCCTTCAGAAAATATTGGGCTGGAAGATCTTGCTTAAGATTGTCTCAAGGGCTGAGTATTCTGCATACAAAACTTATGAGCCGGTAGTTAAAATGTATGCCGAAGTCGAATCTGTTAGAAATGATGAGAAAAGACACGGTGACATTCTAAAAGAGTATGCGACTGGGCTATCCTGCCGCAAACGCTAAAGTCGCGCCCAATATAATTTTGCACTAATGATAATGTGATATAAGTATGTTATCTGTATCTATGCCACACCTAGATACACGCTACTATTGTCAACCGGCCTTATGGCCAGGTACTTATTAAAGGTGAGAATTATGAAAGATAATAAAGTAAAAGATGTAGAACTTGCAGGAAGCAACCGACTGGTCACAATCTGTATGACAGTTGAGCTAGCTATCATAGCTGTAGCGTATCTTGCTGAATTTTTAAAAGGTGCGAGAACAATCGGCTATGTATGTATGATTGTAGGGCTGTGCCTAGGCCTAATCATATCATCCCAAGTTGTATTCAGACGTCAGCGTGACAATAAATATACCAAGCATATTGTAGGGATTGGATTCCCGGTATTGTATGCCATAGTATTGTTTTCTACTGAAAATGTTCTTACATTTACTTATGCTATCCCTATCCTTATTATCGCATCAACCTACGCTGATACTAAGTACGCCATACAGGAATCTGTGGGAACCATCATTTTAAATATCGCCCAGGCTGTTTATTTCTTTAGCAAGGGCATATATAACAGTTCAAATACTGCGATGGTAGAGATTCATATTATTATTGTGGCTCTCATAACTGTATTTATGATTTTTTCGGTTCGAAGAGTCGAAACTAATAATCATACAAGAGAAGCGCGTGTCAAAGAAGAAAATGAAAAGACTAAGGCCCTTTTAAAAACTAACCTGCAGATTGGTGAGAAGACCAACGAAACTGTCGATTCGATTTACAAAGTTATTACTGACCTTGGCAATTCAATCAGACTTACAGCAGATGCAATGCATGATGTTGATAAGGGTGCGACAGAAACCGCTGAAACCGTTGAGAAACAGTTAGAAATTACCAATGAAATTTCAAGCAGGGTAGGAGCCGTTTCATCAAGCTACAAGAACATCACTTCAAGTATTCAGGATACAATTCTTGCTCTGAATGCAGGCAAAAGAAATGTTGATGGACTAATTAACCTTGCTAATACAACTAAAAACGATGGTGCCGAAGTATCTGATAAGATCCAAAAGCTTAATGAATTCATGGAAAAGATGAGTTCGGTTATCGATATTATTTCAGATATCACATCACAGACCAGCCTATTGTCTCTTAATGCAAGTATCGAAGCAGCGCGCGCTGGCGAGGCAGGAAAAGGTTTTGCTGTAGTTGCTTCTGAAATACAGAGCATGGCTAACAGCACTCAGTCCGCTGCTGACGAAATAAAGACAATGCTTGATAATGTCAATCAGGCTATTGATAATGTGGTTGAAGTTACAAATGTTATGCTTGAAAGCATCAACAAGCAGGAAGAAACTATCAGAATTACTGCTGATAACTTTGAAGCTATTGAAGGCAACACAGACAGTATTAAGACAAGTTCTGACGAATTGTCAGATGCTATCAGCGAGCTTGAAAAATCAAATGTGCAGATTGTTAACAGTATATCTACAATTTCAGCTATTAGCGAAGAGGTTTCTGCTCATGCTAACAACACAGTAACATCATGTGAAGACAATATAGCAACTGTCGATTCAGTTAGTGAGCTTGCAAAAGAGCTTAGGGAATTAGCTGGAAAACTGACTGAGAAATAATAGATTATTATTCTTATAGAGCAAAATGAGCTTATTCACTTCACATCAAACCTATGGAACGGAAGTGTACGCTACTGCGTTGATTCAAGAGGTTACGACCTTGCTTATGTGACCGTTAGCTTGAGTATCAATGGTGAAGCTCAACTTGGATATAAACTAAAGACTCCATAGATCTAAAAATTAAACTTTATGGCTGACTAGATGAAACAGCAATGTTTATAACAGTAAACAGAGAAAGGCAGTGAGTTTTTTTCAGTTTATTCACTGCCTTTTTATAACTATAAAAAAGTTTTTTTGCAACATCATCTTTGCAATATTCGTTTAATCGTTTCGTCAGCATACGCTGTAAGGGACTTTCTAAAAGATATGAGCTGCTTCTTGTGCGAACAAAGTTTTTCACTACAGTTAGCACAAGCTAGATATTTATTAGTGTTTTCTGAAAATCTTTCCGGATAACGCCATATCGTAACTTCCCACCTAATGAGGATTACAATCGCTAGAGCAAGCAATGACCATGTCGTAACTCCTGGGATAAAGAAAAGTGGGGTAAACATCATTGCAAAGTCCCAATTATATATTCTGCACGATACGCAACATTTATTTTTTAAGTACCATGTTTGAAAGGGACAGAAAAACAATATGCATATCATGTCGCAGATACCATATAATAGACAGGTGAGCCATAGAATTCCTTCATCAATAACATGTGTCATATATAGCGCACCAATTATCCCATTTGGCACAATCCAAATAAGAGCTACGATTACAGCGGCGTGATTATCATGAAGGATGACATCGGTTTTTCCTGTTGACTCATAGTTTCGTTTGAATTGTTTCTGGCATCCTGGGCTCTCGACTTTGGATGGCAGTAGTCTTAACATCATTTCTATGATATAAACAATATCTATGATTAATACTGTCCAATTCATATTGATTGTAACATCAATTTTGTTGTGTATATTTATTGTTATGTCGTTATATCTGTTATATACGTACCAAACTACAGCCATAATAAATAAGACAGATCTAAATATCAGCTTATAATAATGTAGTATTGAGACCGCACTTATTTTTCGTTTTTGATAGGTCATATTTATTTCTCAAAATAACCGATAACAACAGAATTTGGACCTGTATATGTTCCAATAGTTGCGCCTATGCTGATTACTGGCCAGCTAGACATGTCTGTATTGTCATCAGATTTACTTGCTTTTACAACCTCACCCAGCAAATCTGGTTCGACGCCGGCATATCCAATTGCAACTGGCATATCTGTATCAATCTTGAACTTTCTAGTGTACTTTAAAGTTGCTTCTATGCCCTTTTTCTTTCCACGGGCTTTATCGGCAACTGCAACTGCACCCTCGACAAGCTGAATAATGGGCTTTATAGAAAGAGCATCACCAAAAATAGCTGCTACCGCAGATATCCTGCCTCCTTTTTTTAAATACTCCAGAGTATCAAGTAAACCAACTAATCTGACCTTACTTTTAGCCTCTTCAATAGTCTTAGCTACCTCATCAAATGATTTGCCTTCGTTGACAAGCTGATATGCATACTTAACCAAAACTTGTTCAGATACTGATGCAAGTAAACTATCAATTACAATAACCTGATCATCTTTAAAGTTAGCGGCTGCAATACAAGCGCTCTGATACGTACCTGATAATTTGCTTGATATTGTAATGACAAGTGCCTTTTCTCCTGCATCAACTGCTGCTTGAATAGCCGCTTCAAATGCAACTGGTGTAACCTGGCTGGTCTTAGGAAGAATATCCCCTGATGTAAGTCTTGTATAGTATTCCCTATTAGTAATATTGACATTATCTAAAAACTCTTCTTCGCCAAAACGAACACTCAATGGTAATACTACTAAATTAGTATATTCGTTAGCACCAATATCTGACGCAGAGTCAGTAATAATTCTTATTTTTTCCATTCCCATCTTTTATCACCTTATGTAAAAATTTTTTCGGTTTTATTATAACACTATAATCCACGGGTATGTCAATACGAAAGCTACATGAAGTAGTTTTGGAAACTACATGAATCTTTCTCGCCTAATCCTACCGAAATAGGGTATAAAGAAAGGACAAAACACTGATGCCTTTGTGCTTTGCCCTATATGCAATCCTGCTATATTTCTCAATTCAGAAATAAACGTTTCAATTTATGCGTGATTCATCATTTTTCTGCTTTCTCTGAAAGCAATATCTTTTTTATTGCTGATGGTCGTAAGATTATAAAAGCAACTATCAAATATGGTAACTGACTACGCATTGTTTGAAAAAGCGATGTCATAAAATCAATGGAAGCATTTACGTCATCTGAAACAGAGCCACCTATAAATAACGCTCTTTGAGACATTGTGCCTAGATCCAATAATGTATGGAGAAGAGCCACACCATAAATGCTTCGACGTTTAAAATAGACTGCCCCTAGTATGATACCAAGCATTGTGGTTCCGAGCACCTGGCAAATAACGCTTGATAATGACTGTCCATGAAAGTAATTAAAAAAGTGTGATAAACCAAATATGAAACCGCTTAATATAATATAAAGATAAGTTTTCTTTACGCTGTTACAACTAGCAACATACATATTATCAGCGATTATTCCTCGAAATACTAACTCCTCAGCTAGGCCTACGAGCAATACAAAAACTATAAACTCAATTATTTCAAGAGGTGACTTAAAACGCTTACCTGCTTCTAGTGCATCTGAAACATTAATTGCTATAAGTATTATTGCGAGAAAATAGAAATAAGCGCCAGACCATTGACTCTTAATGAAAGATTTGAACTCAAATTTGAAGATGTGCTTTTGCCCTGTCAATGTAATCAGCAATATAGAACCTATAAGTACGAGAGTTTCCTGTATCAGATATTGCAAATTAGTGCCGGTATTTTTCATAGAAGTAAGCAGGCTAAAGCCAGCAACCAAAAGGTTTGAGATTGCTTCAAATGCTAATAGCATTAAACTTGCGAAAATAATAGTATGTTTATCTTTGAGTTTCCTAAAATTATCCATTTTTCTATGCTCCCTAGTATCATCCTGTAAACTTCGGTCATTATATCATGCAAAACTTCGTTTGTCTTTATCAATGAATAGTCTTTTTAAATTGCATCTTTTCTTTTCGCATATAGAATGATGTAGACAGTTGTAATTACAATAGCAAATACTGTTGCGGACGATGAGGAGAGATTATAATATAAATCAAGTAATGTAAAATATAGCTTATGAAAGAGTAGATGTATGAAAACAGCACTTATATTAGAAGGTGGCGCGATGCGCGGAATATATACGGCAGGAGTCCTTGATTCCTTTATGGAAAGAGGACTTAAGTTTGATGCCATTATAGGTGTATCCGCTGGAGCTTTATTCGGAGTAAATTATCTTTCTAAACAGATGGGAAGAGCTATCAGATACAATAAAAAATATAATTCAGATATTAACTATATGGGCATAGTTTCTCTGCTGAAGACTGGCAATATTGTAAATACAGAGTATGCCTATGAAAGAGTGCCACAGAAGCTTGACCCTTTTGATGACGAGACCTTTATGACCAGTGGAGTGCCTTTTTATGCTGTTATTAGCAATATGAGAACAGGACAACCTGAGTATGTTGAAATAAAGAGCGTATTTAAACAGATGGATGCACTTAGAGCTTCTGGTTCCATGCCGTTTGTGTCTAAACCTGTAGAAATAAATGGCGAGCTGTATCTTGATGGGGCGGTTACAGACAGTATTCCATTTCAAAAGATGTTGGAAATGGGATATGAAAGACTGGTGGTGGTTCTTACTAAGGATAAAGGATACATCAAGCGTCCTATGCCTAAGCTCCTAACTGCTATGTATAAAAAATATCCTAATTTTTATAAGGCATTAAACATCCGCCATAATATGTATAATCAGCAGATGGAAGCGCTTTTTGAACTTGAAAAGAAAGGAATAGCCAGAATATTTCAACCAGTCAATTCGCCAAAAGTTGGGAAAATTGAATCCAATCCAGATAAGATGAATGCTTTGTATATGGTGGGACGAGAAGATGGAAAAGGCGTGATAGAACCTCAAAACAAAATAATTGAGCGCAGAACATTCACATCTTTGTTAAGCCCTGGCGAAGAATACTATGACATCAGAGTAGACTATGAGGGTAGTGTGCTTGCTGATTTTGGCTACACCATAGGTATTATTGCACAGTCGGAAGATGAGTACAAATCTATGACTGAGAAAGAAATCGAAAACAGAGCATACAATGCTTATATGAGTTATCATCACTAAGATGAGACAATATGTATAAAGGAGGAACAACATGAAGGTATATGGATCAGAAATCTGCATCGACTGCAGAAATTATAAGGCATTACAGAAGGCCAGAGGCTTTGAGGCTGAGTTTATCGATATTACAGAGAACACGACAAATCTAAAGGAGTTTTTAGCATTAAGAGATACCGAGCCTATATTTGAAAAGGTTCGCACACATCATGGCATAGGAATTCCCGTATTTGTAAATGATGATGGCAGAAAAACCTTGGACTTAGATGAGGCTTTATCTTGGATAGGGCAGGCGCCTGCCAAAGAAGAGGAAATCGCAGAGTATAATAATTCCTGTGGAATTCATGGATGCAAGTAAGCTTTCTAGGTGTATGGAGATAAAAAGAGAGGCTAATCAGATTTCTGATTAGCCTCTTAATAAATCACACCTATCGCATATACGTTGCAGAAGCACTGGTAACGATTTCGCCCTTGGTATTTATGGAGAACCATGCGTTCGTTGATTCGTCTGTCATAGAAATGGTATGCTCATCGTTGCTGCTACTGTAGAATAATTCATAAGTGCCAAGCTTAACAGACCCTGATTTTGAAAGCTGATCAAACAGCCCATTTTCATATGCGTCTAAAAATGTTCTAACATTGTCTCCTGGCATAGGCATATTGGTGCTGATAGAACCACATTTCGCACCGCCTTCTTTTACAGCAAGTGTAAAACTTGCACTATCATCATCGATAGAAGAATAATAGTTTATACAAGCATATTCACGAGATGGACCATCGATTCCACTCATGCGCGAACCGTCTGTACTAACTGAAGGGTCATAAAGGGTTATTGAAAAGTTTGGTTTGTCTGTATTACCAGATATATATCCGAAGAATCGACTAATTGCTACATAGTCTCCATTCTTTTGAGCGCTCCAAAAGCCTTCTTCTCTTGGAACACCACAAAAATCCATTATTTCCCCAGGCGTCATACTTGAAATGTCTGTGTTTTTTACCAAAAGATTCCAGTTAGGAATCTCCTGCCCGGTACGTTCCATTTCTATTTCTTCAGTATGAGCAGTAGGGAGGAATTGGACATTTAGTAAGGTGCCCGAAATTTCAACTGCTTGAATGATCTCTTTGTGTAATTCGAGAATATAAGTTGTCATTTTTTCTGGATAAAGTGTATTGCCATGAGTCAGTTTTAATTCGTGATTAGCGTACTGAAGCGTCCAGCTGCCTGCAGTTATAGTGTCGCCGGCAAGTAAAGAATCGAAAGTGCCTTCCTCATATGAATCTAAATATTCTCTTATATTATCGCCAGGCATAAATATACTTCCGCTAACCATTGATAGAGCCTCCTTTTTGAAAAGGACCCTATATGTATAGTTCCCACTGTCATTTAATAATTCATACCTTATGGATAGATCTGCTAAAGGCTTGGAGCAAGCAGGATATTCTATTATTCCATGCTGCTCTTCGAAATTATACTCATCTAAAGACTGACGAAAATCAGATTCATACGATTTGGGGCACTCAATGGTTTTCGTTGAGACGTGGTTATCTATAAAAAAGTAAAACTCATCTGCTGCATATTCATGACGAGCCAAGATGACGTTTTCGCCATCAATCAAAGGGATAAGGTCAAATGCGTCAAAAAATGAATTGAATTTAAAATGATACTTACCATACCATGTAGTAGGTTGAGTGAGGGATAACTGATATTCGGCCAACGAATAGTCAGGAACCGGAAGATTAGCAAGCCCTTTATTGCCGTTTAATAAACTCTTCGCACTATAAACAGTCAATTTCTCGACAACTTCATCGATAATCCAATACGTAACTTGAACAGAATCATTTTTGAAAATGATTTTGTCATAAGCTGTTCCGTCAACTGTTTCAGTAGTGTGGTCTACAATCCATCCATGTGCTTCCCTGAGGTAGCGAGTATTTTCTAAGGACAAAATTGTGTTCCACAGACCTTCTTCAATTTCGTTAAAATATTCTTTGGCACTCTGTTCAACCTGAAGACCTGATATTTGTAGGCAACTTTGATGTGCCTTACTGTCGAGAACTTCGATATCCCTTAGCAGGTCATTAGTGCCATAGTGAATCGTGGCGATTGTCTTTCCGGTACGCATACTATCCTTTTCGGCGGTAGTGATGTATTGAAAGAAACCGTTATTTTTACTGTAAAAATCATAGTTATTAAATATGGCATAGCTATCGCCATAATACACATTCGAATACTCATTATCTATTAGGCCATCAATATAACTAGTCCATCCCCACATATCTTTAGAAAAAATATCTTGATCAAACAGCTCTATTGTAATATCTGTTGGTATTGAAAAATCGGGTAAGGCTTCCATCGCAGAATCTTGCGCCACGACTTCTTTACTTGAGCTTCCTAGGTCTGAAGCTGGAATTTTTCCACACGCACAGACAGTGCTTATAAATATCAAAAGAAATATTACTGATAAACTTTTTGCCTTCATATTTTGAAACGTCCTTTCTTTGGCAGAAATACTCATATTTAAAATAAAGATTAACAGTAAACTTTTCGTTAACGAAAGGTTGTCAGCGCTCTATTGCTATTCACTAGTAGATTTTTGTTTTGCAAAAGAAAGAAGTACGGACAATGGGACTTCAAGTTGTTGTATACTCAAAGTAAATAAAGCCCATACAGTTTTTTTAAGAAAATGGATTCGTGCATAAGCTTCTTGAATATATGATTTTTATAGTGAGAGGATGATATTACAATGACTAAAAATCAAAAGATACTGGGATTATTTCTTATTTTATTTATTCTGGTAGGTGTTCTAAGCATCATAATAGTGGTAGGGGATAAAGCTTATTCTGAAAGCTTAGTTGAAACTAATAATGTCACAGTAATGCAACAGGATAATGCTACAGAAAGCCCTCAAAATAATAGCGAAGAAGAATTTGGTTTTACTGAAATATGCGTGCTCAGCATAATGACTGCTTTTGCAGTGGTTTTGTACATTCCAACGAAAAAGAAAAGCCACTTGACGAGTAGTGTGTGGAGCGGCGTGAGAAGTGGCGATAGAAGCAGCATGGCAAGTAGCATGACGAGTAGCGCGAAAAGCAACATGACGAGTAGCGTGAAAAGTAGCCAGGAAAGTGATCAGAAAAAGAAGGATACCTCTTTGTTCGGAATTGACTGGGATGGGGATGGAGAAGTCTCTATGGCAGATGATTTTGAAACAATGGAATTGCTGGAAGATGACTTCTGATTGGCGTTGAAACTATCGCTTCCTCCAAAAAATCCTATATTCCATAGTTTACAGTAGGCATAGCACCCAACATTTTTACAAACCTGTTCGAGAACTTCGCCTACTGAACATATTATTTCTTTAATAGTAGATATTGCATATTTCGTTAGAAAAGATAAGTGTATAGTCTAAATCTTCAGCATAATTGCAGAGCATTTCGAGTTTGCGACTGTCGTTGCTCAGAGGACAACCCATCACTAAAAGGGGCTTGCTATCCGAATCTATCCTGTCTTTTACACTATGTAATTCGGTTTCGAATTTACTAGTTGAGAATGAATCTAAATCAGGCCATGATGTTGAAAGAACAGGATTAAGATTCATGCTGAAAGCCAGACCTGGTACATTGTAGTACAGGATGGCATCGGCGCCGACTAGATTGTTGTCGCATAGGAAGATATATATTTCTTCAAGCCTTGCTGCATTATTTTGGGTGGTATACATATTCTTTAAGGCAGGAATGCTTTCTATTTTAGTGTCTCGTTTGGTACCGTCGGTTCCATCTCTGAATGCAAAAGTAGCTCCGAATAAAAAGCCCTGTAAAAAGCAGAATAGCGTTACAAAAGTAAGTGTAATCTTTAATGGCTCAAGAGAAAATAGCCCTTTCTTTCCTAAGACTGATTTACTCATCATGATACGACGAATTGTATCGAAGACAAAAGGAGTCACAACAAAGATATTGTTGATTGCAGAGAGCAGGTGGTTGTTGCTTCCAAGCGGTGTGATAAGTATCACAATACCTACTACAATGGCATAAGTGCGTTGTACAGAATCTTCTTTCTCGAAGAACATAACGTATAGCCCTAGTAAGCCGGATATAATTAGGAAGAAAACGCTCACATAATATATGCTGTCGTAGGCGTAGTAGATAAATTTGAACATACCCTTGACTCTAAAAACGTAAATGAGTAATACATTAGCAACTGCATATATAATTCTCTTAATAAGCATATACTTTGCAGGGAAGATTCGGTAAAGTATCATTCCAAACAAAATTACGGCGAGGCCAAAGAACAGCCACTTGCTATTGCTGATATATGACATTACATCGCCCACTATCATTGCCTTTAGAGAATATCCGCCGGCTTCTGATGGCATAGATAGGATTTGAAGTATTCCATCTATGTAGCTATGAATACCGTAACGAGCACATATGTATGTAAAAACACATAGAAATCCGATTGCGAAACCCAGTATGCATAGTCCGGTTTTCTGAAGGTATGAAATAAACTTTTCTTTATTTATGAAGCATGAAAACCAAACTGCTAATATTAAGGCGACTTCAGCTATGTTTGGTAAGCGCACAAGAACATTTACACCTAGACAGATTCCGGCAATGATATAGAACTTATTCGCTTTCTTTTGCACTGCTACTACTAAGAAGATTGCAGCAAGACTGAATAATAAATAGGTTAGATAGTTATAAATCAGAGCGGTGGGGCACCAGCAGTAGCCTAAAGCCATCAGTTCGGCGACAAAGACTAAATGAGAATTCATCTTTAATGTATATGTTGTGATGTAATAAATCAGAACTGCTATAGCTGCCTTTATTAATCCTGTATATAAATTCAAGCCTAGCATAGTACTGCCAAATGGCAACTTAGAAAAAAACGAACCGGTAGCAGAGGCAAGGTAGGTTGAAAATTTCCACATATTATCAAGAGAATCAAAGTGAATATAATTGCCGAAATTATAGCCAGTATCGGTCATGGTAACTCCCTGATTAATAAGCATAAGAGAATATGCAATAAGAAGTATGGGATATATAGTTGATTTGAGTATTTTTTTCAATTAATTGAGTCTCCTTGAGTGAATTGAATACTCAATAAAAATAACATATGTGGTATAAAATAACAAATTATTATGTATAATAAGGTGAGTTATGAGAAAAGCATCTCGACTGATTCAGCTTGGCGGAGTGAGAAAAATTAAGATAAATGGCTGATGCCATATAAAAACAGGTGAGGATAGTAAATTGGAAAAGGTAGGAATAATTAGCAACAAGACATGGAAAAAATTGATACTGCTTTTGTGGATAGGTGTTGTCTTTGTAAACATTAAGTCGATATTAGCAGATTTTGGACCAGACCAGACATATGCTATTGCAACTTCTTATAGACATGTGATGGGTGATGGGATGTTTACAGAAATGTGGGAACCTCATCAAACATCTTCATTTATTGCTGATGCTGGTCTGTGGATATATAAATTTTTTGTGCCTTCCCTAGAAGGTGTGGCTATATTTTTACAGGTATATGGAGCTTTACTGTATGGAATTGTAACCTATGTTGTGTTCGTACAGATGAAAAAAGTAACATCGGTGGAACTCGCTCATTTTGCTGCGATATTGTTTAATCTGGCACGAGCTAAGCTGATGGTATTCCCGGAATTTTCTAACATGCATACCGCTTTTTCAATGCTGCTTGTGATAGCACTATATAGATTTTTAGTGGACCAGACTAAAACCAGACACCTAGTTGTCTCAGCTGTTTTGCTATGCTTGCTGGTGTTAAGCTACCCGTCTTGCCTGATTACATATCTAGGTGTAGTTATCTCTATTATTCTGATGAGCCAAAGAAAAGGGCGAGATATTTTGATTGTAACTGGAATATCGTTTTTGATAGGACTGATATATGCTGGATATTTTGCAATCACGATTGGTGTAACTGAGTTTATAAGAAATCTAAAACTGATATTCTATTCAGATGCTTCGCATACTGGAACAACTTTTGTGGCTAGAGCATTTTTGGGAAGTTTCGTACAGAGCTTGCTGTGGATGATACCTGTTTTGGCTGTTGCATATCTACTAAGCAGGCTGATTAAAAAGTCATTCTATTATTGCTTTGTGGGAACGCTGGTAGCAGGTGAACTGTTTATTCTTGGCTTTAGCAGATTTGTAAGATTTGATGTAACGACAAATGTTTTTATAGTATACATAGCGCTGATGGTGTTTGGCTTGATAAAAAGTCGCGAACTGGAAAGACAAGAAAAAATGTTATGGACAGTTAGCATGATCATCTCGTTATGCTCCTTTGTTGCGGTAGGATTACTTACAAATCAGGGATTGCTGTCATTGTTTGCATATATGGTTCCAGGGATTGTAGTGTCGATTATTCCTGTTGCTAAAACCATAGGCAAAAGTGGCGCTCAGGCATTTTATGTGTTAACAGGGGTATTGTTTGTTCTTTTGCTCCATCGTGGAATAACAGTTTATGGATATATAAATGTTCAGGGGAATTATCTGATTACTGACGTTGAAAATATTGTGAGAGTGGGACCTGAGAAGGGAATTGTAACTTCGCTTTCGAAATGTAATGAAAATCGAGATGGTATTAACGACTATAAGACGTACACTAATTTAGGTGATAAAGTGCTGATGATTTATGATGCCTGGTGTGACCCAATTGTGTATTTGTATAATCAGAGCGAGGTGGCGATATATTCGACTATTGATACACCTACCTATGGTGAGAACCTAGGAGAGTACTGGAAAGTTAATCCACATAAGAAGCCTGATGTTATAGCGGTGTATACATGGGCTGGCATTGAGGTTCGAAATCAGGAAGGCTGGCTTGCGGATTATATAGATGAAGGCTATCACCTGGAAGGCGAGGGCACCTTCTGGCGGTTTTATAAAAGGATCAAGTAGCTGGAGCTGATATCTTACTCACCTTTTGCCTCGGCATCTTCTTCCATTTCATTAGGAAGGTGCTTTCTGAAGATAAAGATGAATAAATTGCCGGTAACGTATGCGTAGAGACCGGCACCGCAGAAAATACATAGACCTATGAATGCATGTGATGTCAGTAAAGCAAGTATAAAGCTTGCTGTAATAAGGGCTAGTAAAAGCGTGTAACCAAAATGTGCGGTAGCCATTAATATGGAATTTAGAAGGTTCTGCTTGATAGTGTTTTCGAATTTGGCCTGAATGGGAAAAATGTAGGTGATGACAAAGTAGTAAGGAATTAGTAATACGATACTTGAAGCTGTCATTACCTTGCTGATGACTGAACCACTTTCGGCGTTAAGAGTTAGCCCTATTCTAAGGTCTATAGAAAGAATTAGTCCTATAATAAGTAAAATGATCCATATTATGGTAGATTGTCTGAAATTATCTTTAAAAGAAGAGATGAAGTTTTTGTGAATGTATCCTTCGTCTCTTCTTATCCATTTCATAGTACTGTAGTAAAGCGCGGTTGTAGAAGCCCCGATAGTTACTATAGGAAGAGAGAAAATAATCCAAAGAACATTCAATAACACAATGTTGCCTATCCAGTTCATAAACTTTCCTAAGAAATTGTTGGTAGAAAAGATATTCATAGTAACCTCCGCGAATTCATCGTTATTTACAATATAGCATAATAGAAGTGTATGTTAAAGGAATATCTAAAATTAGTAAAATAGTTTAGATATTTCTAAAATAAAGCACTAAAACGATTTGCGGGTTGTACAATATGCACATTTTATGCGTACGCAAATAGTGCAAAACAGAAAAAATGCCTTTATAGTTCAGAAAAACGTAAAAAAGTATTGTTAAATCTAAACATGCGTATTATATTAATCTCACAAAGCAGAGCGATCGTAATGTAACTTGAAAATTTGCTTAACAATCTATTGGGAGGAACTTATGAAAAAGAAAATTCTAGCAACAATTCTTGCAGCTGGATTAGCACTCAGCACACTTGCTGGTTGCGGCGACAAGACAACTAGCGCAGCTTCATCAGAGTCTAAGACTACTGAATCTGTTAAGGCTGGCGCAACAGAAACAGTTAGCATTTATGTTTTTGGTAATGACCAGGAACAGGAAATGTACAAAACACTCTTTGCAGAGTTCGAAAAGCAGAACAATTGTAAAGTAGAAGCTCAGTTTAGTATCAAAGATGACTATGGCACA
Source organism: Lachnospiraceae bacterium (assembly GCA_045639565.1). Classification (GTDB taxonomy): domain Bacteria; phylum Bacillota; class Clostridia; order Lachnospirales; family Lachnospiraceae; genus UBA1258. The sequence goes on along the minus strand of JAZUDH010000017.1, from coordinate 15,434 downwards.
ACAATCACAGGTATGATGACAGCCAAGAATCTTCCTGATGTATTCTACTTAGGACCCGAAAATGTAAAATCTTATGTAAATAACGGATATGTTCTTGATATGAATCCTATCCTTAAGGCAGAAGGACTTGATACATCAGACATCCTTGCTGGTACATTATCAGCTTATGAATATGAAGGTGGACAGTATGGTCTTCCTCATGACTCATCAGTTTTTGCATATGCATACAACAAGGATTTATTCGATGCAGCAGGTCTTGACTATCCTAATCCTGACAAGCCCTACACATATGACGAATTCGTAGATGTTTGTAAGGCACTTACAAAGGATACAGATGGTGACGGCGAAGTTGATCAGTGGGGATGTGCATTCTGGCCTAACCTCATGATCCAGCCTTGGTTATATACAAACGGAACAAGCTTCTTAAAGGATGATTACAAGAAGGTTAATGTAACAGATCCTAAGTTTATTGAAGCTATGGACAAGATGGTAGCACTTACAACAGTTTATGGAGTTACTCCTTCAGTTGAGCAGGAACAGGGTACTGGCGTATACCAGAGATGGATTGACGGTACTATCGGATTCTACGCTTGTGGTACATGGGATATCGCAGCATTCATGGATCCTGAAGTTGTAAACTTTGGTTGGGATCTTTGCGCATACCCTACACTTTCAACAGTTGAGACATATGCTTGGTGTGGAACAGTTGGTTACTGCGTAAGCAAGAATACTAAGAACGCTAACCTTGCGACAAAGCTTGCATTCTTCATGAGCGCTTCAGACGAAGCTATGAAGCTTGAATCAGGTATCGAAGGCGGCAACTCAGTACTTATTCCTAACTTAGTATCGATGGCTAATGACGAGTTCGCTAAGGCAATCGCTGACAAGACATTAAAATATCCTGATAACTACAAGGTATTATTCAACTACTTAAATAACCAGAGCGGTTACAAGTCAAGATTCAACGACGAAACATACACACCTAACGCTGAATGGATCAACGTATTCTTCGAAGGAATTGACAAGGTTAGAAGTGGTGATATTACAAGCGCTGAGTACTGTGCTGGCATCGAAGCTAAGATGCAGGAGTTACTTGACGAAGCATACGAGAATGAATAATTAGTCAGTTTTTTAATAGCCATGACGGGAATCGCGTAGCTGCGGTTCCTGGTGTGGCCCTAGAAAAGGTATTTTGTTTTATTTGGAGGATATACAAATGACAGAGAAAGGAAACCGCCCTAAAAATAAAAAAATGAATAAGGCAGTCTTTCGTGAGAACTGCTATGGGCTGGCGTTTGTAGCGCCTCCATTTATTGGTTTTCTTGTATTTATGGCATTCCCGATTGTGTTTGCTTTCGTAGCAAGCTTAACTACCTGGAATGGCATGAATAATATGCTTGAACATTTCTGTGGTTTTAATAACTACATTAAACTCTTTACTGACGAGAAATTCTGGAAAGTATTAGGAACTACCATAATCTATATGATCGGTATTCCGATTGGTATGTTCTTAGGAATATTCATTGCGATGGGTATGAATAGAAAAATACGTGGTATCAAGATTTTGAGAACTATGTATTATGTTCCGGTTATTTCTTCACTTGTAGCAGTAGCAATCCTGTGGGCGTTCGTATTTAATTACGACAATGGTTTGCTTAATGTAATTATTAAAGCGATTACAGGACATAAGGGTCCTAACTGGTTGGGAAATGAGTTTTGGGTAAAGGTATCAATGATTATATTCATGACCTGGAAGGGTCTTGGTACCTCGGTTATTTTGTATCTTTCGGGATTACAAAGTATTCCTAGAGACTACTATGAAGCAGCCAGAATTGATGGCGCTAGTGGTTGGAAGCTCTTTAAAAACATAACATGGCCATTGGTATCACCAGTAACGTTCTATCTGCTTATCACAGGTATGATTGGTGGTTTCCAGGTATTCGTAGAAGTATTAGTAATGCTTCCTAAGGGTGGTCTTAATTACTCGGCTGCAACAGTAGTATTCTACTTGTACGATAAGTTTGCAGCTAATAAATACGGATATGCATCAGCTATGGCATTCTTATTAGCAATATTCATCTTTATCATTACCTTTATTAACTTTAAGGTTCAGGATAAATGGGTTAAGGCTATAGATTAAGGAGGTAATGGCGATGGCTAAGAATAAAGATTATGTTACATCTGCAGTTAAAACTAAAAAAGAAAAGCGAACCGACGTTATCGTTTTTATACTTTTATCTATAGGTGCAGTTGCAATGGTATTCCCCTTGATCTACATGGTGTGTGCATCATTCATGACTAAGGGACAGATACTTTCAGGAAGATTTAGTTTGATACCTAGCCCTTTTAAGTCAGGTACTTACAGAGAAGTAATCTTTGAGTCGAATTTCTTAAAGGGTGTTAGAAATACAATGCTTGTCGAGATACCAGTACTTTTGGTGGGTGGCTTTACATCTTCTTTGGCAGCATTTTCATTTAGTAAATTAAGATTTAGAGGCAAGGATGGAATATTTTTAGGACTCCTTGCAACAATGATGATACCTTTTGCGGTAATCATGATACCTCAGTACGTAATGTTTACAAGATGGGGCCTTACAAACAATTTATTACCACTTATTCTCCCTGGTTTATTTGGTAACGTAAGTATGGTCTTCTTCTTGAGACAGAACCTATCAAGCGTGCCTTATGAATTTGTAGAGGCAGCCAAAATTGATGGTTGTGGTTACTTCAGAATGTATTATCAGATTTTCTTCCCCTTGATGAAGGGGGCGGTTATGACCCAGATAATTCTATGGTTTATGGGAATTTGGAACGATTATTTAGCTCCTACAATATTCGTTTCCAAGGACAAGTGGCATACATTGCAGGTTGTAATTAGACAGTTTAACTCTCAGTACGCAGTTAACAGTAATTATCCACTGATCATGACAGCATCAGTACTTGCATTAGTTCCTACCTTGCTACTGTTCTTCTTTTTCCAGAGATATATTATTGAATCTATGGCAATTTCCGGGGTTAAGGGTTAAAATGATTATGATTCAAAAATGAGGTAGGTAGATAAGTTGATTCATATTAAAAAAATTGAAGATGGTATGCCAATTTTCAAGGCATTTGGTTCTGAAATACGTGTTAATATTGTTAAGCTTCTGATCGATAATAAGCAGATGAGTATGAATGAAATAGCTAAGGCACTCGGTGTTACAAACGGTGCTTTAACCAGCCATATTCGTATACTTGAAGAAGCACAGGTTATTGTAGTCCTACCCGAACGAAGCGTGCATGGAAACAAGAAAATGTGCAGGTTAAACGAGAAGCAGATTCTCCTTGAGCTTGAATCGAACGAGAGTGAAAAAGAAGAACTTATCTATGACACAGAAGTTAAGGTTGGATTATATAGTGACTACTCTATTTATCCAACATGCGGACTTGCAACTACACAGTCGCTTATCGGAGCGGTAGACGATTCCAGATATTTTGCGCATCCCGACAGAGTCAATGCAGGAATTTTGTGGTTTGGCAAAGGATATGTAGAATACATTATTCCTAATCTTTTACCAGAGGCTACAAAGATTGAAAAGCTTACACTTTCATTCGAAGTAAGTTCCGAAGCTCCAGGCGTGAATGATGACTGGCCTTCAGACATAAGCTTTCTTTTGAATGATGTGTTAATAGGCACATGGACAAGCGCAGGAGACTACGGAGATGTCAGAGGTATATTTACTCCCGACTGGTGGTACGATAACTGGAATCAGTATGGTCTTCTAAAGGTTCTGACAATCGACAAGAACGGAACTTACATTGATGGTCTTAAGATATCAGATGTAAACATTAAACAGTTTAACCTAGATTACAAGAGCATTATCAAGTTCAAATTCAAGGTCGCAGAAGACGCAACACATGTGGGTGGCTTAACAATTTTTGGAAGTCAGTTTGGTAATTACAATCAGGATATAAAGGTACACATTACTTACAGCCAAATGTAAATCATTTGGCTGTATTTTTTTGGAGATAGTGTGACAAATAGAATATTTGTCACGTGGCATTTAGTGCCACACGGCAACATTCCACGATAATGTGGTGTGTAGCCACAAGATATGAATGTGGAATGTGAGAGTAAGATGAAAAAGAAACAGCTTATAAAGTTATTAATATGCGCTGGTGGTGCCGCACTTTTATGCGGATGTGGTGGTTTTAAAGGTAATGAGAATGGTGAGACTATAGAAAAGGGGACAGTTGAAATGCGGGAAAGTCTGGATTTTACAGTTGACTATGAGGGTATAGACAGAGCAATCAATGATAGCAGCAGGGCCGAGGTACATGATCCTTCGATTGTTAAAGATAATGGAAAATACTACATTTTTGGTTCTCATTTAAGTGCGGCAGTGTCTGAGGACTTAGCTGATTGGAAAATGATTGCCAGAAATTATACTGACAAGAATCCTGTATTTGGTGACTTAAGAGATATGAAATCTGGCGAGTTTGACTTCACAGGCTATTCCCAGTCGATTATTCCTACAGAAAGTAAGGGAGTAAACGTATGGGCTCCAGACGTTATATATAACAAGGCGATGGGAAAGTACTGTATGTATGGCTGTACATCATCAACCTTTAATGCTTCAACAATCTATTTTGCAACCGCTGACAGCATTGAGGGCACATACGAGTGGCAGGCTAATCTCCTATACTCAGGCGAGACAGAAAGCAATATAGATGCTACCAACATATGTGATTATGTGGACAGGGATGAGGCAATCTCCAGATACACCTCTAACGCAGGCTATGCTTACAATTACAAAAAATATCCTAACTGTATCGACCCTACCATATTCTATGACAAGGATGACAAAATGTGGATGGTATATGGCTCGTGGTCAGGCGGTATTTTCTTAATAGAAATAGATGAAGAGACAGGACTTCCCATACATCCAGAGGACGATAAATCTGCTGATGTAGACAGATACTATGGAAAGAGGCTTCTTGGTGGCGGGCACCATTCAATAGAAGGTCCTTACATATTATATGACGCTAAAAGTGACTATTACTTTTTGTTTGTATCATACGGTGAGTTAAAAAGAGACGGTGGCTACCAGATAAGAGTGTTTAGATCAAGAGACGTTGACGGCCCCTATTTAGATATGAACGATTCAAGACCTGATGCTAAGATTGGTCATGAATACTGCGGTCTTAAGCTATCAGGAAACTATTACCTTCCTAGCCTAAGCGTAGGCTACAAGGCGACTGGACATAACTCTGCGTTTATCGATGACGATGGCAGAAGCTATGTTGCATACCACACAAGATTTGACAAGGCAAGCGAAACTCATACGCCTAAGGCCAAGCAATATTTCCTAAACGCTGAAGGCTGGCCATGTTTACTACCATATGTTACATCAGGCGAAAGAATAAGTGATGCTGGCTATAGTGAAACTGAAATGATAGGAAAATATTACCTTGTAAATCAGGGAACCAAGATAGATGCAAAGGTTGCAGAGCCTATAATTGTTTATCTTTTGGAAGATGGCTCGGTTAAAGGAGAAAATCTTGAGGGAACCTGGAATGCTACAGAAGGTAAGTACTTTATGACCTTATCATATGATGACAAGGAATATAGTGGCGTATTCTGCGCTATGAAGGATGAGGCTGGAACTAATGTAATGACTTTTTCAGCAGTTGGAAACAACGAAAGTATATGGGGTGTAAAATACTAAGTATTTTCCCTAAATATCTTTAATACAGGAGATTTTTTATGGATACAAAATTAAGCTACAACAGACCTTGGATTATGCAAAGGGCTGATCCATATGTTACACTATCAGAAGATGGCTGGTACTATTTCACCGCTTCAGTGCCTGCATATGATGAGATAGTTATTAGGCGTTCGAGAACCCTTGAAGGTCTTTCAGAAGCTTCAGAAAAAACACTTTGGGTAAAACATGAATCTGGTCCTATGAGTAAGCATATTTGGGCACCAGAGATTCATTATCTATATGGACACTGGTACATTTACTATGCTGGCGGCGAAATGGAGGATGAGTGGAAAATTCGTCCCTATGTCCTAGAGTGTCAGGGTCAGGATCCTTGGGAGGATAAGTGGATTGAAAAGGGCATGATGCAGTGCGCGGCTGATGATGAGTTTTCATTCAGAGCATTTTCTCTTGATGGACATGTGTTTGAAAATAAAGGCGAATGGTATTATGTCTGGGCTGAAAAGGTAAGTGTAGGTAAACAGATTTCTAATCTTTATATAGCTAAGATGGAAAATGGATATACACTTAAGACAGTTCAGGTACTGCTCACAACACCAGATTATGATTGGGAAAGAGTAGGATTCTGGGTTAACGAAGGCCCTGGAACTATTAAAAAGGATGGCAAAATATTCCTAACATATTCAGCTTCGGAAACTGGAGCATGCTACTGCGTAGGAATGTTAGTGGCTGATGAAAATAGCGATCTTTTAGATCCAAAGAGCTGGGACAAGTCACGTATGCCAGTTCTTGAAACTGACGCTGAAAAAGGAATTTTTGGCCCAGGCCACAACTCATTTACTAAGGATGAGGATGGCAATGACATCATGGTATATCATGCAAGAATTGAGGCTGAAATAGAGGGAAATCCTCTTTATAATCCTAATCGTCATGCTATGCTTATGAAGATTGAATGGGATGCTAATGGATATCCTGTTTTTTCATATAACTAATACTTATATTAGAAGGAAGGCTAAATATGGTTAAGTTAACAATTAATGATAATCACGAGTTAAGTACAATCGCACCTGAGATATATGGTCATTTCTCAGAGCATCTAGGAAGATGTATATATGAAGGAATGTATGTAGGCGAGAACTCTGAAATTCCTAATGTAAATGGTATGAGAAAGGACGTAATTGACGCCTTAAAGGAAATGCAGATACCTGTACTTAGATGGCCAGGTGGTTGCTTTGCTGATGAATATCACTGGAAGGACGGAATTGGTGACAAGGCTAAACGTAAGAAGATGATCAACACTCACTGGGGTGGAGTTGTCGAGGATAACAGCTTTGGTACACATGAATTCTTCGAATTATGTAAGCAGTTAGGCTGTAAAACATATATCAATGGAAATTTAGGAAGCGGTACAGTTCAGGAAATGAGCGAGTGGGTTGAGTACATGACCTTTAATGGTGTGTCCCCCATGGCTGATCTTAGAAAAGAAAATGGTCATGAAGAAGCATGGACCGTTGATTATTTCGGAGTGGGAAACGAAAACTGGGGCTGCGGTGGAAACATGACTCCTGAATATTATGGAAATGAATACCGCCGTTATCAGACATATATTAGAAACTATGACTCTAATAAGCGTATTGCCAAGGTATGCTGTGGTGCTAATGTTGATGATTATCACTGGACCGAAGGCGTATTAAAGACATGCTTTGACCATACACCTAAGAACCTTCATGGCTTCATGGATTTTATTTCGCTTCATTATTATACAACTCCTGAAGGCTGGGAAGTTAAGGGAAGCTCAACTGATTTCACTGAACTTGCATGGTACAAGACATTAAAGAAAACCTTATACATGGAAGAACTTCTTAACCAGCATTCAGCTATTATCAATCAGTATGATCCTGAAAAGACAATCGGATTATCCGTTGACGAGTGGGGCACATGGTATGATGTTGAACCCGGCACAAATCCAGGCTTTTTGTACCAGCAGAACACATTAAGAGACGCGCTTGTAGCAGGCATCAACTTAAACATCTTCAATAAGCACTCAGACCGAGTACGTATGGCATGTATCGCTCAGATTGTAAACGTACTTCAGTCAGTTATCCTTACTGAAGGCGAAAGAATGGTTAAGACTCCTACCTACCACGTATTCCATATGTACAGACATCACCAGGGCGCAACCCTGTTAGATTCTCATCTTACAGGCGTAGAAAGCATCGGAATGGATGAATGGCAGGTTCCAAAGGTTACAGAATCAGTATCTAAAAAGGATGGCATCATCACAATTACTCTTAACAACTTATCAGTAACTGACGCTGAAGAATTAGAAATCCAGCTTACTGACAAGGAATGCTATGAGCTTATAGAAGCTAAGGTTATCACAAGCGATGATATTCATGCACACAATACCTTTGATGATCCTGACAAGCTTACTGAGCAGGATTTAAGTGGCGTAATCATTTCAGGAAACAAGGTTAAGGTTACATTACCAGCAACAAGCGTTGTTGAGATTAGAATCAAGTAATTTTACAAATCCTATAAAAGTGTAAATCGACGTAAATATAGTTTATAAAAATTTAAGTGTTTGTCAGGTAAAATACCGCTCTGGCAGGCACTTTTTTTAATTTAGAAATAATAAATCGATACTATAATTTTTCATAAGTGTAGCATCAGGTCACAGTCTTGCACTAAGTACAGGGCTTGGACAATAGAAATGGTCTGGGATATTTTTTATCTACCTAGGAGGCAAGCAAGTCTATGAAAAAAGACAAGAAACAGAAAAGTTTAGGTAAAGAGATAGCTACAATGCTAATTGTACTAGGCGTATTCTCTGTATTGATTGCAGTTCTAAACGTAAACGCGCTTAAAAACATTAAAGGATTTAATGAAAAGATTTCTGATGCGATTATCGAGTATGAACAGGTAATTGCTTCAGGCGACGAGTCGATTTTACCAGCTGCCAAAGAAAAACTTGAAAAGTCCGTTAATAAAAGTAATATTCGAGTAGATGGAACATTAACCTTTGATATTGCACTAGTTGTAATGGCTATTTGCGTAACTGCTGGTTTATCTGTTCTTTCGAAGAAAAGAGTTGTTGACCCTGCTAAGAGCGCTAAAAAAGACCTGGATGAAATTATAAGCGGCATTGAAGGCGGAAAGGGTGACCTCACATTACGAGTTTCTAAGAAAACTACAGATGAAATCGGTCAGCTTGCCGGCGGTGTTAACCAGTTTATGGAAGTATTGCAGACACTTATGAAAAAGATTCAGGATGCTGCAACTAACATGAATGAATCGGTTAGCAAGGTAAGCTCAGAGGTTGAGTCATCTAATACAAACGCTGAAAACGTAAGTGCAGCGTCTGAGGAATTAGCTTCATCGATGGAAGAAATTTCTGCATCGCTTCAGGAACTTGCTAATGGATGCGAATCAATGCTTGAAGAACTAATGTCTATGAATGATCAGGCCAAAGAAAAAGCTGATTCGATGATTGATGTTAAGACAAGGGCTGCTTCAAGATATAAGGACGCGCTTGGTGCCAAAGAAAAGACAGAAGAAACATTTACAAATATCGAAGCTTCAGTCAAGAGTGCTGTAGAAGATTCAAAGTCGGTTGATCAGATAACTGAACTTACAGATAATATATTAAGTATCGCAGCACAGACTAACTTACTTGCCCTTAACGCTTCAATTGAAGCTGCCAGAGCAGGTGATGCCGGAAAAGGCTTCGCGGTTGTTGCTGATGAAATCAGAAAGCTTGCTGATGATAGTAGGGAAACAGCTAACAGCATCCAAGAAATCAGTGCACTGGTAGTTAACGCAGTTACTAAGCTTTCAGAAAGTGCTTCTGAAATGATTTCATTCGTAGGAAATAACGTAATCGAAGACTATGGTTCATTTATGGAAATCATTGCCAACTATGAAAGAGATACAAACGAAGCAAGCTTAACATTCTCTGATTTTGCTACAAAGGCATCCAGCAGTGTAGGAACCATGACATCGATGAATGAAGAAATCTCTAATATTTCTACTACTATTGAAGAATCAACAAATGGTATTACAAACGTTGCAGAAGAAATCGGTGAGCTTGTAATGGCAATGTCTTCAATCACTAACCAGGTAGGCGAGAACAAAGCTATTTCTGATGACTTGACTGGTGAAGTTGCTAAGTTTGAAAAGCTGTAAAAGCTTAAACACAATAAAACTAGAAAATGGGCTCTGACTTGAAACATAGTCAGAGCTTTTTTGTGTGAATTTTTTGGGCTTTGTGTAAATTTTTTTTGATTTTAATCTTTTTTAATTTATGCAATTGACGCTAAATTGTATAAAATATAAAATAAATTTGTTACAACAATTACATAAAATAAGGGGGTATTTTATGAAAAAAACATTTTTTAAGGCTCGCCGTCTGACTACGTCGATTGTGATGGCCGCAGCAATGTTGGTGGGTGCAATTTCGTATCGTCCAATACAGGCTGAAGCAGCGAGCGCAGTAGGGAGAAGTGCATCGGAAATAGTTGCAGACATGACAGTAGGTTGGAACATTGGAAATAGTTTGGATGTTGTAACAGATGAATCAAACTATCCATGTAAATCTACACAGGAAACATTTTGGGGTAATCCGGTTACAACAAAAGAATTGATTGATGAAGTTGCAAAAGCAGGCTTCAACACTATTCGCGTACCTGTAACCTGGGGGCAGTACACTACAGGGGATAATTATGAAATCCCTGATTGGTGGATGGAAAGAGTACGCGAAGTAGTAGACTATGCTTTTGCCAATGACATGTATGTTATCTTAAACTCTCACCACGATGTAGGCTCTAAATGTCGTTTCTACTATCCAGAAAAAGCCTATGAAGCTGAATCAGTAAAGTATCTTTCAAGCATTTGGACACAGATTGCTAATGAATTCAATGATTATGGTGACAAGCTTGTGTTTGAAACCATGAACGAGCCCAGACTTGCGGATGATCCTGAAGAGTGGTGGTTCCCTAGAAACAATCCTAGCAAGCACATGCAGGAAGCAATTGAATGCATCAATGTCTACAACCAGACAGTTGTTGACGCAATTCGTGCAACAGGCGGAAACAATGCAACAAGAAGTATCATGGTTGCAGGATACGATACATCAATTGATGGTGTAATGACTGATGGATTTAGAATTCCTAAGGATACTGTAAACGATAGAATTATCGTAGCTGTACACGCTTACACACCATACTATTTTGCTCTAGATGGTGCTCAGCCTATCGAAGTATTTGATGCTGAAATGGCTAGACAGGTCGATGAATTATTCGGTGACATTAACTCTAAATTCGTATCTAAGGGTATCCCTGTATGTATCAGCGAAATGGGATGTTTAAAAAGAGCTAATAACCATGATGAGCGTATCAAGTGGTGCGATTACTACATGGGTTGTGCTGAAAAGTTAAAAATTGTTTCCTGCGTATTGTGGGATAACAATGTATATACTTCATACGCTGACAACTTAGGATTTATTGATCGTACTACATTTAAATGGGACGATCCTGAATTCATTTCTACTATGATGAAGCATACTAATGGTACTAAAGCTACTATCAATGGTGTAAAAGTACCTGAACGTCCTCTTGATCCTTCTGAAATCGAAGATCCTTCAGAGACACCTGTTTCTTCATCTAACTTAGAAGTAACTTATGAATTAAACAACTGGGGAAGCAGCTTCCAGATGCTTGTTACAGTAAAGAACGTTTCAAATAAAACAATTGATGGTTGGCATGTAAGCCTTAAGAAGAAGGGCGTTAACATCGGAGTAAATTGGAGTGCAGCGTTATCTGAAGATGCACACTATTTCACCTTCTCTTCTATGAGTTTCAATTCAACATTAGCTCCTGGAGAATCAACAGAGTTTGGTTTCATGGGACAGGGTGCACTTAGCAAGGTTGCACTTGTAGTATCTGATGGCACAGCCAGTGATCCTGTAACACCAGTAGATCCAGTAGAACCAGTAGATCCTGTTGAACCCGTAGATCCTGTGGATCCAGTAGACCCTGTAGATCCCGTAGATCCTGTGGATCCCGTAGATCCAGTAGAACCAGTAGACCCTGTAGATCCAGTGGTTCCTGTAGATCCAGTGATTCCAGTAGAACCAGTAGATCCAGTAACACCTGTAGATCCAGTAGAAGCTGGTCTTGTGGTTAATAAGTCATTCTCAGATTGGGGTTCTGGATATCAGTACTCAATTGAAGTAGAGAATACTGGAGCCACAGTTGATACTTGGACAATTACAGTTAAAAAGTCAGATGTTTCTATTGACTCAGCATGGTGCGTAGATATTGCTGAGGTTGGAGATACTTATGTTATTACTCCTCTTTCATGGAACTCACGTCTTGAAAAGGGCCAAAAGATATCATTTGGTATCCAGGGCTCTGGAAACTGTAAGGGAAACAGTGCTGAGTTTGTAATTAAATAAAGAAGATTAATTTGTTATTATGCGGGAGTGTGAAGGCGTAAAGCTTTTCACACTCCTTTTTTTGCATAAGCTTTTGCCATATTAATAAAAAAATAAGATAGTATAAACATCAATTAAAGCATTCACTAAGATAATGGAATAGACTAGAATTGAAATTCATGCAGTGGTAAGAAAAGACAATTGAGGCTGTATGTAAAAGTGGGGATGGATATGGCAATAACTAAAAATAAGCAATCAAAAGATCGCATAACTGAGATGGCTAAAGCTGCATTTCCTGGCAAGGAAGTGACTAAAATAACTGAATTGACAGAGGGAATGTGTAACGTTGCATATGATGTAGTATTTAATGATGGTACAGAAAGTATACTCAAAATAGCATCTGCTAATAGGACTGGAAATACTACTAATGAAATAAATCTTATGAGTGCTGAAGTGCAAGCGATGGAACTGGTTCGCGAAAAAAGCTCAATAAATGTGGCTATGGTTCAGTATTATGATACATCACATAAGCTTTGCGATGGTGACTATTTCTTTATGGAAAAGCTGAAGGGACATAACTATTTTCTGACCAAAGAACAGTTATCTGAGAATGAGATAACTAAGATTAATGAAGAAATCGGTGCAATCTCAAAAGAGCTAACAACTATTCAGAATGCTGAGTTTGGATTTTTAGGAGATACTAAAAGGTACAGCTCACTATATGAGTTTACGAAGGTGATGCTTACTAATCTTTTAGAGGATGCGAAGAGAAGAGATATCGACATCGTATATGATTCTGATAAATATTTAGAACTACTACGAAATGATAAGGACGCTTTCTTTGGCATTAATAGAGCAACACTGGTTCACTGGGATTTGTGGGAAGGCAATGTTTTTGTTGAAAATGGACATGTGTCAGGAATTATAGATTGGGAGAGAGCTGTTTGGGGTGAGGCATTCATGGATGACAGATTTAGGCATCATAATCGTGAACAATGCTTTTTAAAAGGCTTTGGAAAGACCTCATTTACAGATGAGGAGTTAAAGCGAATCAGGTGGTACGATATTATTCTTTATCTAACTATGATGATTGAGGTTTTTTATAGAGAGTATGAGGACAAAGGCCAGTATTCATGGGCAAGAGAAATGCTAATGCAGGTTTTGTAATGACAAATGACTCCTTGAAATAGGAAAAGTTTATTCTGTTCTTTTGCCACACATTACTACAATTCCGACTATTATAAGCAATCCGCCTATTAATGTTGTGACAGTGGGAATCTCCTTAAATAGAAGTAGTCCCAAAATGGATGCAAATATTGGTTCTAAAAGTTTGGCTGTCGATATAAAGGCAGCCTTTTCATATTTTAAACCCCATGAAAATATACTGTGCCCTAACAGGGTGCAAAATACGGTGAGCCCTAAGCCTATGAAGACATTTTTTAATGAAATAGGGATTATGAAATTGTGTGTGAATAGCGAACCAATTAGTACCACAACTGAAGCGACTAAATATACAATCCAGGTATACGCTGTAGTAGACATTTCCTTTCGCATTTTCCTGCCTATCAGAGTGTATATAGCAACGCAAAAAGCACCGGAAAGTGCGAGTAAATCTCCGTAGAGTGCGCCACCAGCTAAATCTCCCATGGACACAATGAAGCTTCCCGCAAGTGTTATCAGGATACATATACAATCGATTTTAGATATTTTTTCTTTTAAAAAGAGAAGTCCGCCGATAGCTACAAAGAGTACCTCGGTGTCTACAAGTACGACGCTAGAGGAAATACTTGTATGCTTTAAGCTTTCAAAATAAAAAGCAAAGTGCAGTCCTAAGAATAAACCGCTTAGTGCGCATAATAGCATATTTTTCTTTCCAATGGTTTTGTATTCAGAAAGTCCATTCTTAATTAATGCAGGAAGTAACAATACTACTGCAAAAAACATGCGATAAAATACTAAAACAAGAGAAGGCGCATCTGAAAATCTTACAAGTATTGCTGAGAATGACGCTCCTAATACTCCGAGGATAATAATTAATTTCTTCATATAGTTTATAAATCCTTACTCTTTTTCTTTGGCTCTATCAAATTAATGCTATAACATCTTTTATAAAAATGATACCATGATAATAGATAAGAATTAAGTTTATTACGTGAGAGGTGCTAGATTGAATATACAGATTTTCGGAACAAAGAAATGTAATGATACTAAGAAGGCCGAGCGCTATTATAAAGAGCGAGGCATTAAATATCAGTTTATCGATATGAAAGAAAAAGGTATGAGCAAGGGCGAGTTTACATCAGTTGCCCAGGCTAATGGTGGTGTTGAAAATATGATTAACTGGGAAGGCAAGGATAAGGATCTTCTTGCCCTCATCAAATATATAGCTGATGAGGACAAGTTAGAGAAGATTCTTGAAAATCCCCAGGTGATTAAGACTCCGGTTGTACGAAACGGAAAGAAGTCAACCCTTGGGTACCAGCCAGATGTATGGAAGGGCTGGGATTAGGTTTATGGTTTAGAATTGTGCCTAGCTATTTTGTGCAGCCTAGGCACTTTGTGCGGTCAATTAGTTTGTGTAGCTTAGGCAGGTGATAGTGAACTTTTTGTCTTCGCTTCCTGCGGCCATTCTGATTTCAAACTTATGATTTTTAGAAGTATCTTCTGTAAATACAACATCTGAAACGGACTGTCCCCAGCTACCTGTATTGCCCTGGATTGTCTTAATTACTTTGCCATCCATGAGAATTTCAATATCGCCATAGTTAGAATCGCTAACTGAACGATAGGCGATGAGCATGTTTTTGCATTCAAGTTCAAACTTCATTGATTCATTGCCGTCAGCAGAATCGTGCATGAAAGAGTCTTCCCACATTATGCCTAGAGGAAGATTCTTGTAGCAGTTAGGGTCGTTAGACTTAAATCCACCGATAGTGAAGCTTTCGTCTTTAAGAGCATCTCTTTTATAAATTGTCTGGATGCCCATATAATCAAGACCAAAAACTGGTTCGGCAGTAAGATCCACGTCGTCAGCTTTGGTTTCTTTATCAACGGAAGCCTTCATGGCGCATATGATTGTATCACTCATTACAGTGTGACCAAGAGTTGTGGGGTGATAGATGTCATAAAAGAAATCTTTCTCAGTCCATCTCTTTTTGTCGCCATCTCCGATTGCTGGCATAGCAGCATCTGAAATGCTGACCATCATAAGGTCATATCTAAAACCGATAGGTGCTAAATCATTTTGAAGTGTAAAGCCTGAAGGGAATACTGCAAAGAGTAGGATTACAGCAGGT
>JAZUDH010000016.1:0-2813 GCA_045639565.1 Lachnospiraceae bacterium | reverse complement strand
ATAATTTAGTGCCAATACTCAACGCATATGAAAATATTGTTTTACCGATAGAACTGTATGGAACTCAAATAGATAAAGAATATATCGCAAAAATTGTAGAGACATTAGGTTTATCAGAAAAACTGGATGCTATGCCAAGTCAGTTGTCAGGAGGACAACAGCAAAGAGTAGCCATTGCAAGGGCATTGGCAGCAAAGCCTACTATTATTTTAGCAGATGAACCTACAGGAAATCTGGATAGTAAAACAAGTCTGGATGTTATCGCACTATTAAAAAGCTCAAGTAAGCGATTTGAGCAGACAATCGTGATGATTACTCATAATGAAGAAATAGCCTTGATGGCAGACCGTATGATTCGAATTGAAGATGGAAGAATTGGGGAGGTCTAAGCCATGTTAAAGAATAATAATAAAGATGTGATAAAACGATTAAATCGCCGAATGCTAAAACAGAACAAGATACGTAACTTTGTTATCATTGCGACAGTAATTCTTACGACATTTATGTTCACAACTATTTTTACATTGGGATTTAGTGTGATTGATAATATCTATGTTATGCTTTTACGTGGACAGGGCAATAAGGTATCTATTAGTTTGGAAGGACCTACAAACGAACAGATTGAAAAAGTAAGATCGCTTAGCACTGTTGAAGCGGCAGGTATCAGAATCTATGCTGATATGGCCAAGAACGCAGAAAACAGCAAAAATCTAGGGCTTGTGTATTATGACGAGATAGAATTTGAAAAGAATTTTCTACCTGCTGTTAGCGATTTAAAAGGAACATATCCTGAAAAAGAAAATGAAATTATGCTTTCAAAAGCAATGCTAAATGGTCTCTCCAACGAAAAACCATCTATTGGAGATGAAATAGAATTACTTATAGACGGTAAAGAAGTAAGCTTTGTCCTCTCTGGTTTTTATACGGGTTATTCCCCAACAAATCCAGCCTTGATTTCTAAGAAATATTGTGAGAAACATGGGTTTACAGTAAAAAAGGATGGAGAATTATCGATTTCTGCCAAACACGGCAGGAACAATGAAACCCTTGATGAACTTGATGATAAGGTTACAATTTCGGATGAACAAGAGTGGCAGCACACCTTTGATGTGCGTGAGGATGAGATAGAAACACAGGCGTTAATGATTATCAGCATGTGCCTGATTTCACTTATTATTGTTATTAGCGGTTATTTGTTAATCTATAATGTAATGTACATATCAGTTGGTAAGGATATACGTTTTTATGGAATGTTAAAAACAATTGGTACGTCAACATCACAGATTCAAAAGCTGATAAAATACCAAACATTATATTTATCGTTGATTGCTATACCAATAGGCCTTATTTTAGGAACAATTGCATCCTTTGGACTGGTACCTATTGCGGTTAAAATGGTTGGTTCCAATCGAACCAATATGATTTCTAAGACAGTTACTTTTCATCCAGGTGTTTATATTTTCGCTATTTGTTTTGCAATATTTACAGTAGTAATAAGTGCAAAAAAACCAGCAAAAATTGCCAGTAAGGTATCTCCAATGGAAGCACTACGCTACCTTGCAGATACAAAGGTGAATAGAAAATATAAAACTACAAAAAAGAATAAAGTTTTTTCAATGGCGTTTAGAAATGTTTTTCGAGACAAGAAAAAGGCAAGATTAGTATTCGCATCATTGTTTATGGGCTCAATGATATTTTTATGTGTGAATACCTTTATCAAGGCATTGGATGTAGACAGCTTTGTAAACAGTTATTTTTACTATGACTACGTCTTATATGCAGACGACTCAGACAAAAATACCGTGGGGGATCTTTATACCATGGATGAATTTGCTCAGAAGATGGGAGAGCTTGAGGAGCTTGATTATTTCCGTGTGAATCGTTATGGAAAAGTAATACTGCCACTTGATAAGGCAGATAATTTCCTGCCATTTTTAAAAAGTGGAATTGCAGAAGAAGAGGACGAGGATAAAGGAGTACAGGATTTGATAGAGTTTTATCAAAAACAATCGGATCCAAATTCAATGTATGGCTCAAATCTTATAGCAGCAGATCGAAAGATGATGGAAATATATAATCAATATGAAGAGAATGATATTGATATAGATAGATTTGAAAAGGGTGAAATATGTCTTATTGGTTCTGTATACTCTAATGAAGATGCGGAGTATCTGAAAGGAAGAAAAATAACACTTGTAAATCCAGAGACTGAAGTAAGTAAAGAGATTGAAATTGGTGCTGCTAGAATTTTTGGTCATAGAGCAGGTCTTGAAGTAGGGAGCTATGGGACGCTAGGTGGAGCACCGGATGATATTTTTGTATCGGATCAGGTCTTAAATGAACTGTTTCCAGATGCAAAAATTAATAGTGTAATTGGAAATGCCAAAAAGGGAAAGGATGAAACCATCGTTTTACAGCTTAAGAATTTGATGAAAAATTGTGAGTACATTGTGGCGTCGGATATAAGAAGCGTAGAGACGAAAGAGTTTAAAGAGTCTATGATTGCATTTAGTATTATCGGCGATGGAATATCGGGTATTCTGATTTTGATTGGGCTTATGAATTTTATCAATGTAATGCTTACTGGAGTATTTCAAAGAGCGAATGAACTTGCGGCCTTAGAGAGTATAGGAATGACAAAAAAGCAAATTAAAAAAATGCTGACCTACGAAGGATTGATTTATGGCGTGGTCACACTTTTACTGATTTTGACATTGGGAAATCTAATGGTTTATGGATGTGGAATGATGACAAAAAATATAGCTGATTATGCAGTTTTTCATTATCCTTATGTAGCATTAGTCATGTTAGTG
>JAZUDH010000015.1:0-11318 GCA_045639565.1 Lachnospiraceae bacterium | reverse complement strand
AAAAAGCATAACATTCACCTTTCTTTCCCCCCCCCCTCCCCAAGATGTCAATTGTCAAAAACTTAACGAAGAAAAGCTTGACTATCTTTTAACAAGCGAAAATATAGGGTTTTTTACTGGATTTTATTTCACAAATGGTATATTATAGTTAGAGATTTTGTTGGAAAGGCGTAAATGTATGGTAAGACACGTAATACTTTGGACATTAAAGGATGAGTACTGCGGTGCTCAGATTGATGAAATCAAGGCTGGTATCAAGGAAGGTTTAGAAGGATTAGCAGGAAAGATTCCTGGACTTCTTGATATTAAGGTTTACACAGATGGACTCGCAAGCTCTAATGCTGATGTTATGCTTGATTCTTCTTTTGCTGACGAGGAGAGCTTAAAGGGTTATGCTGTACATCCTCTTCATGTGGAAGTTGCTAATGGAAAGGTTAGACCTTTTACTGCAAGCAGAACCTGTTTGGATTTTAATGTTTAATGTACGTAGTTTAGGAAGGTTTTAGGATTTAATATGAAGTATTCATTTTTTGGAAAATTAGAGAAAGAAGAGTCTGGTTATTCAGTTAATATTCCCTTTAACGTATGGGAGATTTGTGAGCGCGAGGGAGATGTGCCCGCTAAGGTTAGATTGAGCGATGCCACATTTGTATGTAACTTAGTACCTTTAGGAAGAGGTTATTACAAGATTCCTGTTACAGCAGAGCTTGCTAAGACTCTTAATATAGAAGAGGAACAGAAAATTTCATTTAGAATTACAAAGTCTAATGTTGAAAACAGTCCCTACTCATCAGTTAATCCTATTAGAAAGATAGATTCTGTCGAAGTTGTAAGACAGCCAGCTGATGGATTGTGCGGACAGTCATGTATCGCAATGCTTTCAGGTCTTTCAATTGATGAAGTTAGCGATATTATGCACTGTACAGAGTGGCAGGCTACAATGGGTAAAATGATTAATGCCCTTAACTATTTTGGATTTGAACATTCTGAAGAAATTGTATATACTTTAGGTCGCACCGATGTTAAGTTACCTAAGTGCTGTATTATGATGGAGAAGATGGGAAGATACAATCACTATCTTATCGGTTTCGATGGAAAGTATTATGATTCTGGACTTGGTGTATTGCCAGAATACGATTTTACTAAGTTAGTGGGATATCTTGAAGTAATTGTTTAATGAATAAGATTAGAAATGTTGTAAGCTGGGTGCTAGGCATGGTACTATGCTCACTTGGCGTATGTTTTTGTACAAAAGCAGGTTTTGGCTTATCGATGATAGGGGCGCCCCCGTATATCATACATGTATGGCTTAGAGATAAGTTCGCTTGGTATACGCAAGGGACTAGTGAGTACGTGTGGGAAGCACTTTTGCTTGTGATTACTATCATCATAGTAAGGCGATTTAAATGGAAATACTTGCTATCATTTGTAACTGCAGTTTTGCTAGGAATAATGATTGATGGGTGGCTTTTCGTATTAGGTGGTAATAGCGTATATGAATCGTGGACAGCGAGAATTATAGCCTTTGTAGCTGGAACACTTATCACAGCACTTGCAATTGCCTTCTATTTTAGAACCACGCTTCCATTACAGGTATATGAGCTTACGGTCACTGAAATTAGCGATAGATATGGCTTTGAGACTAGCAAGGTAAAGTGGGTAAATGACATTATCTTTTTACTAATTGCAGTTTTGCTTGCTTTTTTACTTACACATTCACCCGCAGGAATCGGCGTGGGAACGGTGATAGTAACTTTTGTAAATGCGCCACTTATTAATGTCTTTGGAAAACTGATTGATAAAGCGTGGGCCAAAGAAAAGGCGGATGCTAAATAATAAGAAACGAGAACGGAAACTTAGGAAACGTAAAATACTGCGTGCATAGTTTCCGTTTTTTTGATATAATATGCTAGTAATAGCAATACTTTTAAGGATGGAATTATGAGCTATAAATGGATAGCTGCATGTGTTGCAGCCTGCTATGTGATAGGAACATTTAATCCTTCATATTTAATTTCACGTTTTAAAGGGTTCGACATTAGAAAGGCTGGATCAGGTAACGCTGGCGGTTCCAATGCCATTATTACGATGGGTAAAAAGGTTGGAGTAATCTGCATGATCATTGATATTTTCAAGGCTTATGCAGCTGTAGCGGTATCCAAGTATCTGTTTTCTTCTTATGCTGACGAACTATTCGTGGTTGCGGTATCATCAACTTCAGTAATACTGGGACATATGTTCCCGGTTGCAATGCGATTTAAGGGTGGCAAAGGCTTAGCTTGCTTAGGCGGTTCGCTTTTAGCTTACTCATTCCCCATTGCAATGATATTCCTGGCGGTTGAACTTATATTAGTGTTTGTTGTTGACTATCTGGTTGTAGTGCCTATCACTGGCTCTATAGCTTATGTTGTTGTATATGCAATTCGTGGGGGTACGTGGTACGGCACGGCGATTTTATCCTTGGTACCAATAGCTATGCTTTACAGACATAGCGTTAATTTTAAGCGTATCAAAGAAGGCAAGGAAGCTCATTTTAGTTTCCTATGGAAGCGCGAGGAAGAAATGAATCGTGTTAAGGAAGCATGTTCTGATGAAGAATTTGAAACCTTCTTGATTAAGAATAAGAAAACCAAAAAGACCAAAAAGGTTGAAAAATAAAATAGTTTATTTAGGCACTCTTCTTGAGTGCCTTTTTTCGATTGAGGGATAGTGGAGGACTAAACTATGATGGACACACCTAAGGCTCTTGACAGAAAGATACGAGAAGTTGTAGCGGCCAAAGAAGAGATAAGACTAAAATCAGAAAACTTTGTAATAAGGATTATTCCATTTGCTAATGACGCCTATAGGATTTCTATGTCTGAAAATGACGAGTTTGATCTAAGACAAGGCGAGGAGTATATCAACCAGCCGGCGGCTGATTATAGCATTTTGGAGAATGATGACGAGGTAATAGTATCGTCCGGACAATCGACTATCGTAGTCAATAAAGCTACAGGCAGTATATCAGCTACTACAGAGGATGGTTGTCGCTTCAATGAAGCTAGACTAGAAAGTAAAAAGTTAGAAAAATACGATGTATGGAGATACAAAAAGGATTCAGTTGTTAAGGTTGAAAAAATCACCACTCCAGATGGTGTCAAAAGCAGGGTATCAGGTGGAGTAAAAGAATATGAAGGGCAGTTATATAGAACATGGCTAAACTTTTCTTTGGCCTCAGACGAAATTTTGGTAGGACTAGGTCAAAGTGAAGAAGGGGTTATGAACTTACGTCACACAACTAGATATCTGCACCAGGCTAACAGGAAAATATCGGTGCCTGTACTTATTTCTAACAAAGGGTATGGTGTTGTTATGTCAACTATGTCGCCTGCTATTTTTAGAGATGACGAGTATGGCTCTTACATATTTACTGAGGGCGATAGATTTCTTGACTACTATTTGGTGTTAAGCCGCGACCCTAAGGATGTAGTTAAGTTTATGAGAAGATTAAGCGGCAAGGCTGTGATGCTTCCTAAGTGGGCTTTTGGCTACTTACAGTCTCAGGAAAGATTTGAAACGGAGGAAGAGCTACTGACAGTAGGCAAGAAGTTTAGAGAGTTAAACATAGGTTGTGACGCACTAATTCTTGACTGGTTAAGTTGGCCTGACGGACAGTGGGGGCAGAAGAGCTTTGATGAAACAAGATTTCCTGATGTCCCTAAGCTTATGGATGAGCTACATAGTGAAAATCTACACCTTATGATGTCAATCTGGCCTAACATGGCAGAGGGGACACCTAATAATATAGAAATGGCGAGGGAAAATCTCTTGCTTCCTGGGACAGAAATATATGATGCTTTTTCTAAGGAGAGTAGGGCATTATATCAAAAGCAGCTTATTGAAGGACTAGCTTCTAAGGGTGTAGATGCCTGGTGGTGCGACTCGGCTGAGCCTATCACACCTGAATGGAATTGTCTGGTCAGACCAGATCCTGCAGTAAATTACTGCGAGTTTGTAAATCAGGCGAGGGATATTATGCCCATTGAAAAGGCTAACGCATATGGATATTATCACGCAATGTGCGTAGAGGAGGCCGTGAAAAAGGACGACAAACGCGTATGTAATCTGACACGAAACGGATATTTAGGAAGTCAGAAGTTTGGAACTATTCTTTGGTCTGGAGACATTTCGGCAAGCTGGGAAACCTATAGAAGGCAGATTGTAGAGGGCCTTCAGTTTGTGGCAACAGGTCTTCCTTACTGGACTCTTGATATCGGAGCCTTCTTTGTAAAGCATGGTACACAGTGGTTCTGGGATGGCGAATATCAAAATGGAATTGAAGATCCAGCTTACAAGGAACTTTATGTAAGGTGGTTTCAGTACGGCGCATTCTTGCCTATATTTAGAGCGCATGGAACTGATATTAGAAGAGAGCCTTGGAACTTTGGTGAAAAAGGAGATCCATTCTATGATGCGCTTATTGCTGCAATTGATTTAAGATATAAGCTTATGCCATATATTTATACAGGGATGTACAAGGTTTGGCATGATGATGAAAGCTTTATGAGAATGCTTTCTTTTGACTTTCCTGAGGATACAAGGTGCTGGCAAGTTGGGGATCAGTATATGTTTGGTGACTCAATTATGGTATGTCCTGTTACAGAGGAAAGAGTGCACGATGAAAATGATTGTTATGTTATGTCAACTAAGACCGTATATCTTCCGGCGGGAACTTCGTGGTTCGACTTTTATACATTTGAGCATTTTGAAGGGGGCCAAACAATTACTGTGAGCGTGCCGTTAAATAGGATTCCTTTGTTTGTAAGGAATAAGAGCCTCATCCCAATTCAGGATGCAGTTAAGTCTACAGCGGGTGAGTATCAGAACCTAAAGTTTGTGCCATATAGTGATAGTGATTGTGAATGCTATCTCTATGATGATAAGGGGGATGGCTATGGATATATGCGCGGAGAATACGAGCTTACAAGGGCGGTATACAGCATAAGTGATGATTCAATTGCGTTTACAAAAATGGAGAAAGAACAGGTATGATTTACACATTGACGTTGAATCCTTCACTTGACTATCATGTGTCAGTCGGGGAATTTAAGCTTGGTGAAACAAATCGAAATATAAAAGAATCCCTGGTAGCTGGCGGTAAGGGAATCAATGTGTCTAGGGTTCTCAAAAATTTAGGGGTACCTAACCTTGCACTAGGTATCGTGGCCGGGTTTACAGGTGATGAGATTGAAAGACAGTTAAATGACATGGGTGTCTTAACTAAGTTTATAAAGGCTACCAACGGAGCTTCTAGAATCAATGTAAAGGTTGATGATGTTGATGGAACCGAGATAAATGGTATAGGACCCTTAATAGGAGCGTATGAAGCTAATCAGCTTATGATGCAGCTTATGAGTCTTAAGGCTTCGGACTATCTGGTGCTTTCCGGAAGTGTATGTAAGGGATTGACCGATGCAGTCTATGCTGAAATTATTGATGCGCTAGCTTACAAAGGGGTCAAGGTAGTAGTTGATGCGAGTGGAAATACGCTTAGGAATACGCTTAGCAAGCATCCGTATCTTGTGAAGCCTAATAAGCGTGAAGCTTTGGAAATATTTGGGGGAGAGATTAATGATCTTGCGGACGCGGTAGCGTACGCAAGACGATTTGTTGAGATGGGAGCCGAGCATGCGATAGTGTCACTAGGCGCCGCAGGCGCCGTGTACGCGGATGCGCGTGACGCGTATATGCTTGAGGCATATGAGGGAGCCGTGGTGAGCGCCGTAGGCGCGGGCGACTCCATGGTGGCAGGCTTTTTAGCAGAAATGCTAAAAAGCGGTGATTCTAAAAAGGCCTTTGAAATGGCCGTAGCGACATCAGCTGCGACAGCTTTTTCTGGTGAGCTTGCTACAAAAGCTTCAATTGATAAGCTTATTAATGATCAGGCACAAGCCGACCAGAACCATTAAAATCGAGCATTACGGCGCTAGGAGGAAAAAGCTTGAAAATCCGCGTAAAGCAAGTTTGTGAATACGGTGCTAGGAGAACAACTCCTGGAATATTAAATGATAAAATGAAAAAATGAAAAAATGAATAACGTAAAAGGAAGAACGTCAAATTTCTATATAAAAAAGTGTTGACAATATTCAGTTAATAAAGTATTATTTTATTTGCGTGTGAAACACGTAAGAAATGCGCGAGTGGCTCAGCGGTGGAGCACCACCTTGCCAAGGTGGGGGTCGCGGGTTCGATCCCCGTCTCGCGCTCTCTCGAAAAAGTGGCGGAAGTGCTTAAAATCAAGCATTTCCGCTATTTTATTTTGCTCTGAAAAATGGGGACAAATGAGGACAATTTGGGGACAAATCTTTTTGGCTCTTAAAATCGCTGAATTTCACAACTTTTGCATTGTCATCCGGCGTATCAGGATCAGTGTCCTGATTCATACTTAAAGCCCTTGTAAGTGCCTCATAGCTTTCTTTTTCGGTTAGCGGATTATAAATATATCCGTAAGTTGTAGAAAGCGATGAATGCCCCAACTGCTCTCTTATGAAGTCGATTGGTACGCCTTTTGCATTACACATGCTGGCGTATGTTTTTCTCAACTTGTGAGAACTCTTTGTGCTAAGACCATTTCTTTCGGCATATTTCTCTAACACATAATTAATCTGTCTTGAAGTAACTCTTTCACCATTTCTCGTAAAAATATACTCGCCGGTCCTGGGAATCTTATTAAGAATTGCCAGAGCCTCGGGAATAAGATACACAAATCTGTCCGTGTTTGTTTTGGTATGCTCGGCAACAGTAACCTTGTTCGTTGTCTGGTCCCTTACTTCTTCCCTTACAACATGGATCTGTATATCCTGAATGTCTTCCCACTTGAGTGCTACCAGTTCTCCGACTCTGAGGCCCATCAGAAAGTTAATTTTAACGGCCATAAAGGTAACATCTTCGGTTTCAGAGTACATCTTATCAAGATACTGATTAATGTTTGCAAGTTCCTCTGTATTATATGTTTGAGTCTTGCCTGTCTTTTTGACAACCTGCCTAAACTTAACTGTAATTCTTATGTTGGGCATGGGATTCTCGGGCAGATACTTCATTCGCTTAGCGTATTCATACATACCGTTTAAGATAGTTTTTACATTTACCCATTCTTTATTGGATAAGGTAAATTCTTTTACGATACGATTGCATTCCGTTTCAAGCAAGATTTCTGTAATCTTTAGAAGCTTCGCTTTCCCTAATTTGGAATTCATCAAATACTTACGGTAATGCTGCTTGTGCCTGAGTATTGTATTCGGGCTTGCAGTTACCTGCTCTTTATAAAGAATCCATTCGTCAAAAAGGTCTTGAAATGTCTTCTTGTCAAGGTTCTCTTTTTCAAGATACAAAGGAATAAGCTTGTCGAGAAGTTCTTCCTCTGTCGGTGCACGGAAGGTAATTCGTTTACCATCCTTGTCTGTATAATTGGTTCTCCATCGGTCACCCTCTTTTGCCGGTGGAGTTATTGCATAGGGATGTAATTTTCTTACATGCTCTCGTTTGGATGCCATACACAGTTCATGCACTCTATCCAAATCGAGTATACCATTTGCAAAAGCGAATCTCAAATCTTCCTGAACTGAGTAATCGAACTCTGTGGCACCCATTTTCTCACCTCCTTTACGTTTTTGGTGTAGTAATCATTTTTTCTATCTCAGCAAAATCATAATCGCGTTGCTCAAAATTGTTGAATGGATTCGTGGTTGGTTTATTGGAACCAGAGGAAGTTCGCTCTCGAGCCTTCCATAACCTTACAAAACTTTGCCAGTTTTCTATTTTCTGACCGGAATCAAACTTCCAATCTCTGGCATCGTAATAAGCAACGAAAGCATCAACATTAAGATCTTTATATCCAATCGAATCTGCGTATTCTTTAACTTCTTCAGATGTAGGAGGGCGAGCATCCTCTGGGTGGCCCGTTTCGTTACTCTCCACTAAACTGTTCTTTTCTAAACTATTCTTATCTACACTTATCTGTGGTTCCACTTTGGATACATTTTGGATACATTCCGAATTAAAAAAATAAACCTTGTTGATAAGCTGCACCTGTGCTCGCTCTTCAGCATATATAGTTTCAGAATACCGGTCCTTTTTAATCTGGTTATGCTGGTACCAATGGCGAATAAGGCAAATGCCTGAATCAAACTGAATAACATATTTAGAATTTATGAGTTCAGCCAAAAACTCCATTTTGCTACCAACCATATTCATAATTCCTATTGGAGAAGCTATGAAGCCATCATCGTCTGCCATAGCATTAAGATACATATACAAACCACGTGCCTCCATAGACATTGCAATAAACTTATCAGTATTAATTACATCAACCGAGATCATTCTTCTTTTTGCCATAATCATTTTCCTTCTTTTTATAACAATGATAATTTTCGTTTTTTATAAAAAACATAATCTGGCAGATTACAAAAATTCTCATCACAGACTTATGTTATTTGATGATTTATTAAAAAAACATGTCCTAGTAGGGAACAAAATTTTTACTGTCACAATAAAAATACAATTTTGCATTTTGCATTTTCTACGGACTCGCTGTCCGTAATATTAATATTGCAAAACAAAAATACACCTACTAACAGGTATTAAACATGGACTCGTTGTCCAATGCTTATATATCGATAATAGGTGTATTAGTTTAGGGAAAACATCCCAAGATAATAGAGTATGAGCGTTGTTATTCTATTGAGAATAGAGTTTTTTTAATAGTTGCAAGCAGGGCATCGGTATCCACCGGATGCAGTTTGGCTTGTTGGGAGAGTTCTCCCAAACCCTAATATCATTCGATTTCGAATGAGCGTATTTAATCACTTTTGCAAATTAGCCAGCAGTGCATGGGTGCGCACCCCCATGTCATATTAGCTGGTTGAGGACTATCCCCAATCCCTAACTATCCGCACGTGTTCGGATGCTACTGCAAATAAAAACGCTTACCCGTTTTATACATTTGCCGAGTTGCATACGCAAATATTTTCTTAACCCAATACGTTCTTTATAGTAGTGGCAAGCAATGCCTTTGTACCCACAAAGTCACATTTTCGCTTGTTGTGGAATTTCCCCAATCCCCTGTTTCATCAATTTCATTGATGAGTCACGCAACCAAAATTGTAAAATGCTTCGCATCACAATTTTGATTTTTGCTAAAAAAGAAGACATGAATATTTTCAGAAAATAGAAAATGATAAAACAAGAGCGCCTTGGATTTTTCCAAAGCACTCACTGTATTTGCAATACATTTATATAAACCATCCCAGAACTCAGCAATATTCTCAGGAGGATTATCAGACCCGAATGTAATATCCTTCTCGTCTACGGTAAACTCTTTATATTCGTCTCCAAAGAAAACCTTGTACTGATAGCTCGATTCTCCCTGGCCACTCCACAGTGAAGTCTCCACAAGATAATCCTCACCATCAACAGTTGTTACAAACATCTGACCGTTTATATGGTTGTTGTCAGGTTCGTATGAACAAGCTGCTCTCGGATTAAATCCAAAGGAACTCCCTTTATTGCCAGGTTAGAGGCATAGGTCTTGCGCATCTTGTTTGAACTCTTACAGCCGGATTTCTCTATCACATCTATCTTTTCTCATCCATGTAAAGCTGTACACGTTTATTAAGTGAAACCACAACCTCCTCAGCTGTTTTACCTCCGGCAAAAAATGGTTCCAATTCCTCATAAAAGATATCAACATATATTGGCAAAATTATATTTAATTTCCCGATGTATGTGTTTCTTCTCTTTATTCTTCCCTCGTATTTTAGTAAGCATTTGCATCCATTCCATCAGGGTATTGACAAGTTGGTTTATTTGAGTAAACTAACAATTATAGTTTATCGTAATAAACCAAATAGGAAAGGGAATTTTTCAATGATGGATTTAGAACTTGGAATCGTGCAGGAACGTTTTGCAGATATTGTCTGGGCCAATGAACCCGTAGGCTCCGGAGAACTTGTAAAGATATGTGAGAAGGAGCTTAACTGGAAAAAGCCGACTACCTATACCGTTCTTCGTAAGCTCTGCGAAAAAGGACTTCTTAAGAACGAGAACGGAATTGTATCTTCCGTGATTTCGCGTGAAGATTTCTATTCTTCAAAAACCGAACAAATTATTGAGGAATCCTTTGACGGTTCGCTTCCGGCATTTATTGCGTCTTTCATATCACACAAGAATCTTACCGCAAAAGAGGCTGAAGAGATTCAAAGGATGATTGATACCTTTAAGGAGGGTAAATGAATATGGGTGCTGTTTTTCTGAAATTAGTAAATATGAGTATTGCAGCATCCTGGCTGATTGCTGCAGTAATATTGCTGCGAATAGTATTGAAAAAAGCTCCGAAGTGGGTTAATTGTGTTCTTTGGTCACTTGTTGCCGTTCGACTGGTATGCCCATTTTTTCCGGAGTCAAATCTTTCACTTGTTCCAAACATAATAAGTGATGGAACAATAGTAAAACAATGGACTGACAAATGGATTAGCGAACCTTACTGTGTTTATGAAGGCAATGGTTATGCATCCGATGCATCTAATGAGATGAACGTGATATCTGACGCTGAACTAATCAGCACAGACAACAAATCTCGGCATATAATTGATGAAAACGGATATGGGGAATATATTCCACAGGAAACAATAGGTTCAACGGTTGTTCCTGTTCTTTCGTATGTTTGGATTAGCGTAACTGTGGCGCTACTGTTTTATGCCCTTTTCAGTTATATTAAGCTAAAAAAGAGTGTTGCTGCGTCAGCCAAGGTAAGAGACAACATTCTTGTTTGTGATGAAGCGAAGTCTCCATTTATCTTGGGAATATTTAAACCAGTTATTTATATTCCTTCCTCACTGACCGGTGAAACGTTAGAAAGCGTTCTCACCCATGAAACAGCTCATATCAAGCGTCACGATCATTGGTGGAAACCGCTCGGATACCTTCTTTTGACAGTATACTGGTTCAATCCGCTTTGCTGGCTTGCGTATATTCTTTTGTGCCGTGATATTGACATGGCCTGCGATGAGAAGGTTATCCGCGATATGGATAATTCTGCAAAAGCTGCATACTCTCAGGCCCTGCTTAACTGCAGCTTCCCCAGGAAAAGAATTGCAGCCTGTCCTTTGGCTTTCGGTGAAGTGGGTGTAAAAGAAAGGGTGAAAACTGTGCTGAACTATAAGAAGCCGGCGTTTTGGATTATTGCCGTTGCTGTAGTGACTTGTATTGTTGTTGGTGTGTGTTTTATGACTAACCCCAAAGACAATGAATCTGATTTGTCATTCCTAAATTATGAAAAC
>JAZUDH010000014.1:0-14264 GCA_045639565.1 Lachnospiraceae bacterium | reverse complement strand
AGGTCTTTCCGAATCTCCTTGGTCTCGTAAACAAAGATACCAATGGCTTTTGATCCAAGAATTCTTTGATTAATAAGGTCTTGTCGACATAATAATATTCTTCCTGTGCGCGAATATAGTCAGAGATGCCGATTGGTAATGATTTAACTTCTGCTTTCGCAACCATATTTTTCTTGATATATTTTCCACTCGATACTCTTCCATCCATTGGCTTTGGAGAATCGTCTGGAATTAACCAAGTTCCTTTTTCTTTTATTGCTCCCTGTATTCTTCCTTTTTTGCACATATCATTTACGGAACGAGGAGAAAGATTCCACTCTAAGGCCTTTTCTTTACAAGTTTTCATATATTTCAGCTCCTATCATTCGCAATATTATTCCTCATCTTACGCAAATTATACCTCAGTGAAACGCAAGAAGTCAAATCAATTCAATATTTTGCGTTTAATTATTGCGTTTGCTTAGCATTTTGCGTCTTGTATTTTTCGGCACTTTTATTTTTGCTTTTTCGGCTCTCAAACTTGTTTATAACATATTACTTAAACAAGTTTATCTTTCAGACCTTAATAGTATTCTTTCCCACACGCTCAATTACATACTTAATATGTGAATAGTAATCCCCACTAAAAAAGGACCAGCCCAGCTGATCCTCTCCCTCAATCACATCCCCGATTTCATTGTCTTCAAGTTCCATTCCACCCCTGCAGTTTTAGTTCCTCGCAATCCTCTCATCCCCGCAAGAGTGTTATTTTTGTGTTATTTTTTCACCTCGCACCCCCGCAAATCCTTGCCATCACTATGTACTGAGTGTGCGGAACTGTAAGAACTATCTCTTTACCAATAGTTAACTGCTAAAAGACACTTGATTACTATTCTTCCGATATAACATCTTCTTTCTTAATACCTTTTTACTCTAATTCTTCCATAACGCTCATATATGCAGGGCGAATTATCTTATTCATGCAGATAAGTTCTTCTATTCGATGTGCACTCCAGCCGACAATTCTTGCAATTGCAAAAAGAGGTGTATAAAGTTCAACGGGAATGTCCAGCATGTCATATACAAATCCACTGTAAAAGTCCACGTTCGGGCACACGCCTTTATAAATATGTCTGTTTTGATTAATAAGTTTTAGTCCTTCTTCTTCAATAATACTATATAGTTCCATATCAGAATCTTTGCCCTTATTATGAGCAAGTTCTTTGACGTACTCTTTAAAAATTATTTCTCGAGGGTCTGATAAAGAATAGACGGCATGGCCTAGTCCATAAATAAGTCCTTTTTGGTCAAAAACTTCTCCTGCTAGTATTTTAGAAAGATATGCTCGTATTTCATCTCGATCCTTTGTGTCACTTACATTTTCTCGGATGTTTTTCATCATCTCCATCACTTTGATATTAGCGCCACCATGCTTTGGCCCCTTAAGTGATGACATAGCCGCCGCAATCGCAGAATATGTATCTGTACCAGCAGACGTTACTACTCTAGTTGTAAACGTTGAATTATTTCCACCGCCATGCTCCATATGAAGTATGAGTGCAATATCGAGAATATGCGCCTCAAGCGGAGTGTATTTTTTGTCTGGCCTTAACATAAGCAGTATATTTTCAGCTGTTGAAAGATTAGGATCAGGTCTATGAATAAACATGCTGTCATAATTTTCGATATGATTATATGCATGATATCCATATATCGCCAGCATAGGAAACTGCGCAATCAGCAATAGACATTGACGTATTGAATCTTCTAGGGCCAAAGAAGATATATTCTCATCATACGAAGCCAGTGTAAGGATACTTCTGGTCATGCTGTTCATGATGTCTTTAGACGGGGCTTTCATAATAACATCCCGTGTGAAGTTAGTGGGTAATGTACGATTTTCAGATATTATTCTGGAAAACTCAGCATATTCTTTCTCAGAAGGCTTTTTACCAAACAAAAGTAAATATGCCACTTTCTCAAAGCCAAACTCTCCAGGCTTTATTTCATCGATTAGCGAGTTTACCTTATATCCTCTATACCATAATTCGCCATCAATCGGTATATTCACTCCATCTACATTTTTCATAGATGTTATTTTTGAAATGTTAGTAAGGCCTGTTAATATACCCTTTCCATTAATATCTCTAAGTCCCCTATTTACAGCGTACTTCTTATATAAATCCTCTGTAATGTTGTCGTTTTTCAAGCAGATATCCTTCTGCTTTGTTGAATAATCTGAAATATTTCTCTTTGCCATGTGTTTACTCTCCTTCTAAATTAATCCTATATAACGCAAAAACCACCCTAAGGGTGGCAGGACTAAAAGCATACATGACAAACAATGTTGCAAATCCTCTGCCTGACGAAATTAGCTGACGGGCTAGGCTGAGGTAGCCTTCCTATATAGGATACGCCCCAATAATTGGTTCTTCCGCTGCTTATATAAGCACTCGACACTTTTGCATTTTGTATATTTATTATAATATATGAATTCACGATACTCTATGAACACATTATTAACAATTTCATAATTTTTGTTTCTAATCGTATTAGCTAGCTGCTCTTTACGACGAGATTTGATGTTTTCTGTTCCTGCGCCGTAATCCTCTCCATTCTTTACGGCGCCATTCTATATTTCTTCATTTTCCGGCGTAAACATCACTATTGTATATACGTCGAATTCTTTCTCATTATCATAAAAATAGAATCAGAGTATCTGATTACAAAAAATCCCTCCTAAAAAGGAGGGACGATGTATATACACAATTATTTTGATATGCTCTCAGCTTCTTCGTTAGCTACTAAAATCTATTCCGCTATGGGAGCTTCTTCTGCTGCCTCTCGCACATTAACTTCTCTTGTTGCAACAGTTCCTACGGCAGCCTCTCTCGCTTTAGCTTCTCCAACTCCAACAGCTCCTACTTCAGCTTCTCTTACTTCAGCTCCGCCTGCCAAAGCCTCTCCCGCTTCAACCTTTTCACCAGCCACATCTTCAATAGAATCCTCAATAGCTTCAGTCTCTGGCTGAGGGCTTGTAATAGCATGTTCAAGACCTTGTGAATGCTTAGGGTTCTTGCTTGCAAGGTACTTCATAAATCTGTAAATGTGATAGTCCTTGTTGTCACCTACTATTCTGCAACCGACTAAAACCTGGTCATCATCTTCCTTGGTTCTTGCTATGCTACATTCAACTTTGACAAAGTAACCTTTTCCATTGATTGTGTCTGCAAAAGATACAAAAAGCTGCGAGGAAGTGGGGGTAAAAGACAGCGGGGCACAAAATGATATTCCGATATCGCTAATATCATGCACGATAACTTCTATACCGTCATCAGAATTTTCGTCGTATACGGTTCCCTCACAATTGATAACGACTCTGTCATTTAGTCTTCTGTCGTCAACATTAGAAATATTATTAAACCCATGAGTCTTGAGGCAATACGCGATTCTTTCTTTCCAAAGAACGGTAGTAAGTTCAATGTTCTTCCATGAAATACGCTGCTTATTATTAGGATCATCGGTGAAAATATTGCAGATAACACCTTTGTCCTCAACTATATTTAGTTCAAGCGGGGCACCATTATGAATATAAGGAGAAACATACACTGATGTATCTTCTTTGCCTAGCACAATAGAGTGGAACTCAAGTGTTCGTCCACCCAGTATCAGCTGTATGATAAGATCTTGCTTTAATAGTAATTCAACTAATTTCATAAGTTGCTACGCCTTCACTAAAAACTCATTGCCTCAAAGTTTAGATAAGCCTCCGCAATATCGCAATACGGCGAGTTTATCTGTAAAAACATTATAACTTTGAATTGTAAACAACACATTACATTATCAAAGGCTATTTTCTTGACACCAAGCATACCTCCAAGCACAGACTATTACCACCAAATGAAGCATACGCTCATTTCATGTCGGTATTATGCTTCGTTTTCTTATATGAACCCCAGCTTGCACTTCCTGGGGCATATGTTTTTTTGCCATATACCCTTGCTCACTTTTTCCCGGGGCATATACATTTTTTCTTGCGCTGTATACCCCAGCTCACTCCCGTCTGGGGCATATGTGCTTTTTTGTCTAAATATACCGACAGGATACGCCTTCTCTTCGGCATTTTACTTAGTTTTTACTATCTATACCCCAAAAGCCACATTCCTGTCGGTATTTCACCTATTTTTCTTACATATACCCCAGCTGTCACATTTTCTTCGGTATTCTTCTTTTTTTCCTTGCATATACCCCAGCTTGCTCTTCCCGGGGTATATACATTTTTTCTTTTGCCATATACCCCAGCGGCAGCACGCGTTTGAAAGATAATTCTTTTGCGAGTAGTTTCGCACACAAAAAAGCCACCGGACTATGATATGTGCTCAAGAACATGAGCACATTTTAATATCCGATGGCGTTTCTATTCAACACATCTATAATCTTTAGTTAGCCTTCTTGCTTTCCTTGTAGTTTAAATAGAACATTGGAAGTCCTACACATAATGAACCACCAATGATATTTCCGATAGTAACCGGAATAAGGTTGTTAACAAGGAAGGTCCCAATATTTAGCTTTGAAAGATCAGCTAATCCATATACGCTGTTAGCAGCTTCAACATATGCAGGATTGCATTTAGCAATTAAGCCAGCAGAAATATAATACATATTAGCTACACAGTGTTCAAAACCACCTGTAACGAATGGCATAATTACAAAGAACGAAGCTAAAAGCTTACCAGTTACATCCTTAGAACTCATAGCCATCAAAACTGCTGCACATACTAAAATGTTACATAAAATACCTGAGGTAATTCCCTGAACAGGTGTTAAAGAAACCTTAGCAAGGGCAACCTTAATTGTGTAAGCTCCAAGTCTACCAGCAGTATAATTAAACTGACCGCTAAAATACATGCAAGCTGCTGTAGCAAGTCCACCTATAAAGTTTCCGATATATACAAAGAACAAAACCTTTACAAGCTGTAAGAATGATATCTTTTTGTCAGATACACCTATAGCCATCAAACAGTCTCCTGTGAATAGCTCAGCACCCATTAAGATAACCATCATAAGACCTACAGGGAACACGCATCCTGCAACGAGTCTTGCAACTCCAACATTATCAATTGCGTGAACTGCAACATTACTGCAGGCAGCTCCCATCGCAATCATCATTCCTGCGAAAATACTTTTTCCAATGAGCTTTCCAAGTGTCAGCTTACTCTTTGCAACACTTGCATTTATGTACTGCTCAACTGTTTCTTTTGCCGATAAAAACATAATACACTCCATCTACTAAATCTCTATATTAAGCTCTAAACCTCTTAGAACTTTTCTAGCGTTAATGATAACGTACTTTACAAAGGATTTCAATATTCTCCCATTCATTTTGACCCAAGTTTCAAGCGCGAAAGTAATACTAATGCATTATTTTTCTTTGCGTATAACAGGTACTTTATTTTTCAATTTCCTTTACATATAAGAAGATGCTCTGTGACTCATCAGTGTA
Source organism: Lachnospiraceae bacterium (assembly GCA_045639565.1). Lineage (GTDB taxonomy): Bacteria > Bacillota > Clostridia > Lachnospirales > Lachnospiraceae > UBA1258. Next base: position 8,783 of record JAZUDH010000014.1, on the reverse strand, counting down.
TTCATTAGATTTAATCATTTCTAGCATCACCTGCTTGTATACATCATCGAATTTACGACGATAGAAAATGCGCAGTGGTAACTGATTATTTTTAAAATAGTCAGATATATATTCATTGCTTGTCTTCTCAAGATATTCTGGAAGGTCATCAGGATGAACCTGGCCCCCTTTACCAAAATCAGACATCCACACAGAAAGCTTTTTGTCAAAGCCCTTTTCTTTGGCCTGCTCATCTATCTTCATATCGACTATCTGGTAGGTATCATCAGTTATGTTTGCTTTTAAAATCTTGGTGTATAAGGCAAATAACGCCACATGTGCATCTCGCTGACCGCGTCGGTCAACACCCTTTTTACGATAAAATTTAGCTTTATCTTCATACATGCGCTTGTCGGCTAGAACGGCTATTTGATGAAGTGTCATATCTTTTGCTTCTTTAGCGTTGACAAAACCGCAAGAAATCGTAACTTGGCTGTTAAGCTCGCCTTTCCAATTTGCTGTAACTTCTTTTAAATCACTTTTTATCTTGGTAAGAATCGTTTCATTAGCATAGATTAATGCGACAAATTCGTCCCCACCAGTTCTATATAATTTCCCGTAAGGACCCAGGCACTGCTTCATACATTCGCAAGCTCCTATGATGAGCTCATCACCAGCATTGTGTCCGCGCTCATCATTAATCACTTTTAGGCTGTTAACATCCATCGAAACATATGCAAAATCTTCGCTAATTCCTGATTGATCAAGCAAGGCTATCTCGTTTTCATAAGCAAATCGGTTAAAAAAGCCAGTCATGTCATCGATATTAGACTTCATTTTCCATTTTTCAACGTTTTTCTTTTGCACCGAAATAACATTATTCTGAAGCATTACAAAGATGAATAAATCTGCCAGGGTAACTGATACGTAAGTTGTACCAATCGCATAATCAGCTTCTAAAAGTGCGCCGGCAATCATAATCAAAATGTAGCATAGTATCGCGGTTAAATCGTGCGCTCCTATGACCTTACGCTTAATAAATGCATATGTTGACATATAAAGTAGCGAAAGAATAGGAAAGACAGTCACTATATCATATAGCGCGCCCACCTGATAATGGCCATTTTCAAATGTAAATGCGGTTTTAGTAAGTGCGAGAATCAAAGTTACAATAAATGCTACTACATTGCAAATTCTACATACCCTAGCATGAATAAGTGAAGCTTCAAGCTCATACATTTCGACCATGTAATAACTTATGTATGAGACAAAAATAAATGCAAGCACAGACCCCATGCATAATGATGAAACAGTAAACGCATATGTCCAGCCGCCATATCCTAGCTTTCCATCCAGCGACCATGTCAAAAAGTCTAAAAACAGTGCAACTAAAGTGCCTAGCATTAGCATCATAAACAGCTTGGTGGACTTATTCATCTCAACTTTTTCAAACAATAGGGTTACTATTAATATAAGCATTAAGATGATACTGATGCCATCCATGCAGACACTGGCTAGAGCCCCGAGTCTGTTCTGATCCGGCTTGTATACAAAGAAAAAAACTGAAGTTACTATCGCTGCAATTGCAGCACATAATAGCAAGACAATAATACTCCCAACCTTTCGCCTGGTTGAGACACCATTACTTTTTAATTCCATTTTAAAATCCCCATAATTACACTTCATTTATGCATACAACATATCCACTATACACCACATTTTCAAAAAATGGTACTTTTGTATTAAAAAAAAATAAAAAACCAGAGGATTTATTCCTCTGGTTGAGCTGTAGCTAATATGCTTTCAAGTGAATTTATTAATTTCTTAGATTTTAGCAAGCGATAGTCTTTGTTATTTATGATTAAATCCCCGACCTCAGAGACATAAATATCAATCGTTTCCTGTGCTTCATCATGAGGAATTACAAAGATACTAATCACTTTAGAAAAATCATCAATTCTTGCATCGGAAATCTCCGTGCCAAAACGTCTCATTTTTTTATTTTCAGCAAGAGTTTCTATGATATCTTCCCTCTGTTTTTCAGTAAAAGAGCGATAGACCTTAGTTTCAACAGCAACTTCTCCGTTATTATTTGTAGTCACAAGCTCTACAGCATGCAATTCGTAATCACCATCAACCGAAACCTTAATTGCAGTCGGTAAAAAATAATAACCGAAAAACAAAACCGCTAATATTAATAATGCCCATCTTGCAATTTTAGCCTGTAATAATTTTTTATCTTCCATGGTCGTTCTCCACATTCATTGTTATAGAGTTATTCTACACCATGAACCTGCTGATAATCCACCAAATCTTTCATGACATTTTGGGGACGGGGTTGGAGACGTCATTTTGACTGTGCAGGTCAAAATGACGTCTCCAACCCCGTCCCCAAAATGTCAAAATGGAGCAAGATGTCATAAACACCTTGCTCCGTATATATTAAAAATTCGCTTCACACAACTCGAAGTAAGCCATGGGATGTTCACAAACAGGACAGGTTTCAGGAGCCTTAGTTCCTATTTCTATATGTCCACAATTACGGCATTCCCAAATCTTAACTTCAGATTTTTCAAAGACTTTACCTGTTTCAACGTTCTTTAGTAAAGCCCTGTATCTTTCTTCATGATGCTTTTCGATCTCAGCAGCACCTCTAAACTTACCTGCTAGTTCAGGGAATCCTTCTTCTTCGGCCACTTTGGCAAAAGAAATATACATATTAATCCACTCAAAGCTTTCAGTTTCTGCGGCGGCTTTTAGATTAGCCTTAGTATCACCGATTCCATCAAGCTCCTTGAACCAGATTTCAGCATGCTCCTTTTCATTGTCAGCGGTCTTAGTAAAGATAGCAGCAATCTGCTCGTATCCTTCTTTTTTAGCCACTGAAGCAAAATAGGTATACTTGTTCCTGGCCTGTGATTCACTAGCAAACGCTGTCAGAAGATTTTGCTCCGTCTTAGTTCCTTCATATTTGGTTCCCATGATTCTACACTCCTTTAGCGGTTAGCTCTTTCAAAGAAAAAGAATGAGTGATTACATACAGGACACGTAAAATCACGCGGCAAGTTTTCAGCATCATACTCATAACCACATACTGAGCAGCGCCATACAGCGTGTCCAGTAGAAGTGGGCGTACCCTGTGGTTTTGGTTTAATGTTATTCTGATAATATGCATAGGTTGCAGAAGGCGCATCATCAAGCACCTTCATATCTGTTATTTCACCTATAAACATTGTATGAGTACCAATCTTTTTGGTCTCAGTTACTTTAGCTGAAATATATGCATTAGTGCCCTCTGTTATATATTTTACGCCGTTGTCAGCGCACTCACAGTTTTTGTAATTTTCAAACTTATCTACGTCTCTTCCTGACTGGAATCCAAAGCGCTTGAAAAGATCTATAGTAGCCTTCTCACTGATAATTGACACATTAAAGACATCCGTTTTCTTGATCATATCATGTGTCAGGCAGTCTCTGTTTACGCAAATACATATCTGGTTTGGTTCAACAGTTACCTGCATAGCAGTGTCAATGATACAGCCATTGTTCTTATGACCTTCTTTGGCCGTAAGCACAAACAAACCATAGGTAAGCTTTTCCATTACTTTTCTAGTTGTTTCTGCATCAATCATTTCTTAGCTGTTCCTTCCTTGTGGCTTAAATTCTTGTCGCTCATGCTTGTTTTTGTCATAGCCTTTGGCTCCATAGATTTAGGATCAAGACCCTTAGAGTCAAGTGAGTTATGGTATAGAGCATTGTCACCCATAACACTATTGCTTACAGCCTTAGTATCCACTACTCGGCCATTCATGTCTTTGTTTTTTAAGTCCTTGTCATCGATATCTTTAGTATTCATATTAACCTCCATTTTGTGTTAAATGCGGTGATGCCTTTACATAGCCTCTAGAAAGCTACCTTCATAAAAGCAATACCTTAATTGAATGTTTTTCACTAGTTTTCTTTCAACTAGTGCCTTAAGTATATGGAAGAATTTTATGGTTTTATTTATGACGTAAAAGACTTCTTTAAAATTATTTAGAGGGATTCTTGTTTGGTGACATACCTTGGAACTAAGAGATTTTAGGGATTTTAAAAAAATGGGGATGTGACGCACTTAAGCATACACAGAAAATACCTACACTTCGGACGAAATGTAGGTATGATCTATACTTATTTTATATTTGTTCGCTACTAGACATTTGTAAAGTTTTCAGCCTCTTTGCTTAGCTGGTTAGCAACGCTTTCGTTTTCATTCATTTCAGTACTTACTTCTGAAATTTCGCCAACCAATGATTCTATACTTTCAGCAGCCTGGCCTACACCCTTAGCACTTTCATCTACCGCGTCTGAAATGCCTTGTACTGCATTAGTCATCTGCTGGATTTCATCTTCGATAATTACAATGTTATCAGCATATTCTTGCATGCTTGTATCAATGTGCGAAGCATCGTTACTATAGCGGTTACCCATTTCTACAAATGAGCCATAATCAGCAAGTACTGTCTCGTTAACATACTTAACCATCTGTTCTGATGAGCTTGCTAGATCATTAACTGATTGGATAACACGTTCATTAATTGTCTGAATATTATTAGCCGTTTCTCTACTGTTGTCAGCAAGCTGTCTGATTTCATCAGCTACTACAGCAAAACCTTTACCTGCTTCACCAGCTCTTGCTGCTTCAATTGATGCGTTTAATGCAAGTAAATTAGTCTGGCTTGAAATACTTAAGATATCGTCCGTAAGCTTTGCAATTTCAGCTACGCTCTTAGAGTTTTCAAGTGCTACATTTAGCTTACCATTGATATCTTCAATGATTGTTGAAGTCTTATTCTTGTTTTCAACCGCCTGTTCTTTGACCTCATCAGCATTTACTTTCATTTCTTTGGCATAGGCTGAAAGTTCTTTTGTACGCACGCCAAATTCTGTTATTTTATCGTATACGTTATTAGCATTCTGGCTTACGGTGCTTGTAGTTGCAGAAACCTCCTGCATTGTAGCTGCAAGCTCTTCCATGATAGCTGATACATCTCTTGCACTATCATCAGACTGAGCCACATGCGAAACTACATTTCCTACAACATTTGTAAGTGTTGCAGAGTGTGTAATAATATTTCCCATAATGCGTTGGAGGGTCGAAATAAACTCATTGATAGCCTTGGCTGCATCTCCAATTTCATCATTACATCTTACATCCACTCTGCTAGTAAGATCACCGTGTCCTTCGTTAATATTATCAATAATTGTCTTTAACTGTTTAGACTGTCTTTGTAAAGGAGCCACCACAGCTCTATATATTACTATGATGCTTGCTATAATTGTTCCCGCAAGGATAACTACTAAAATCATACAGATTCGACGGGTAATTACATAATCTTTCTCCTGAGTAGCAACGGCTGTAGCAATACTTTCGTCATTAGCAGCTACAAGATCATCAATGCTTGCTTCAACATATGTACTCCATGAGTCAAAGATTTCAATAACTTCCTTTTCAACGCCCTTTTCGCCACTATGAGTTCTTGCAACAAATTCAGCGGCCTCACCCTGAATACGGCCAAAAGATGTCTCAAGTTCTTTTATGTCATTGAAGCTCTCATCAGAGAACATATGCTCATTTTCATGAAGAACACCAATCCATTTAGCTTCCTTTTCAGAATACTTTTGTAATTCAGCAGTAACAGTATCATATGCACCTTCTTTATCCGGTTCTGTACAATACGCAAGGACTGACTTCATCGTTAACTGAAGATTCAGACCTAATTCATCCAACGCAATTGTTGAATCGAGTCCAGGTCCAGAAATCTGCCTGCTTGAAATCTGTGTTTTGTTAAGATTTGAGAAAATATAGATTGCGGTAAATAATCCCACAACACCCAGAATGAATACTGGGATCAACAATTTAACCATAACCTTTGTGATTATGGCTGACTTAGAATTCTGAAGCGTTTGCTCCTTCATTGTTTTAGTGCCTCCTAAAAATAAAATTTCCTTATAATGCTAGAATGCATCCTTTTTGTTTAATGATATCATTAGTCTATTTGCATATTATTAGTTTTGCTCATCACTTTTGGCAAAAGAAAATCCCTGCCAGTTTCCTAGATATAATAATAAGGAGTATAAAAAATGAATCATTTTCATACCCCTTAAATAGTTCATCTATACAACTTTATACTCCAGCAAATAATGCCGCAATCTGCTCAGGAGTAAGCTTAGCATTTGGATCAGATGGTATTTCTACTGCTGGTGCAGGAGCCGACGCTGGTGCAGGAGCTGGCTCGGGTGCTGGCGCGGGTGCTGGCTCCGGAACTGGTTCAGGTGCGGGCGCGGGTGCTGGCTCCGGAACTGATTCAGGTGCGGGCTCAATTGCAGGAGCTACTTCCTCGATTGTTGGAGCGGACTCCACTACGGGTGCTGCTTCATCAACTATAGATGCTTCCTCCGAAGTTTCTCCCAAATCCATGTTTTCAAGGATTGAAGTTAAATCGGCAATGTCGTCGGCTGAAGCTTCTGCGCTACCTTCTAGTGGTGCATCAAGTAATGATGATAAATCGTCTAAATCACTCAAATCGGCACTATCGCCTTCATCTATAATAAGTGGTTCAACTGCAGAAATATCTTCTGTAGCAGACAACTCAGAAATTGCCGCAAGGTCATCCGAAGCTGCAATTGTATCCAATGCTGCAAGGTCATCTGACGCTGATAACTCAGAAATTGCCGCAAGGTCGTCCAGTGCTGCTATATCTTCAGTTGATAATGCGCCATCGGATGCAAGCAACTCTTCAGCGGCTGTAGTTTCTGAAGCCAAGAGGTCGTCTTCAACCACTGATGTATCTGTTAGTGCTGAGAAATCTTCAGAAGCAAGTGTTTCTGCAACTGCTAAGTTATCTTCTGATGCAGAAATATCTGTAGAGAGCTGTTCATCTAAAGCTTCAAAAGGCTCAGCAGTTGGCTGAGCTTCATCGTTTTCTTTGGCTCCTACGGTTGGAAGTTCCTCGCCTACGAGGTCTTTTATAGTTTCAAAATTACGTTCCATGAAGCCTAAATCTTTAAACTCAGGATTCTGTTCAAGTGAAACCTCATTGACTACTTTTGTTTCTGGCAATTCAGTGGAAACTTCGCCAAGGTTATCCATAATAGTCTTGAGTTCATTAAATTTATCGCGTAACTCAGAAAGTTCTGATATTTGTGCACGAAGCTTCGCATTTTCTTTGGCCAGCTCATTGCGTTCGTCCATTGTCTTGTTTAAAAGACGAGCAAGGAAAAATGAGCTGAATACATAATCTTTCACAACGGGATCGAGACAACTTATGTCTAGTTCATCGAAAGCCTCTGCGTTTGAGGGTAAATCGTTTATCAAAGCAAACTACCTCCTTATTTTACGGTACTAATTACATTAACATAACAACCTTAATTTCTTATTAAACCGCTCTTTTTGATGAATTTGTAACAACATTTAGCGAGTTACTTGCAAGTTGATGTGCTACGCTTATAAATGAAAAAAAGATTTAGGAGAAAAGAAAATGAGAAGAATAATATTTTTATCCGCACTACTTGTTTCCGTGCTTATGTTGAGCACTGTAGCTGGTTGTGGCAAGACTCGCACGGTTTCTGACAATACTGAAGTGTCTGAAAATGTTTCAGCTGAGGTTTCAGTTGAGAGCAATGAAGATGCTATTGCTGAAGCAATTAAAATGGAACAGGAAAGCGTCGCTTCAGTTGAAGCAGAAGATGCCAAGGTTGACTCAGACATAAAGATTAAGGTTTCTGATGAAAAAGCAACTGTTTCTTTGACTCTTCCTACCAAATATTCGATGCCATTTCAAGGTGAAAAGGGAACTGTTGAAACAATCTATTATGAAGGCCATGACTATTTAGGCGATGGCGAACCTGTTGAAAAGAAGGCATATGTTTACCTTCCAGCAGGATATGATGAGACAAAGCAGTATAATGTTCTTTATCTTATGCACGGAATTGGTGGAAATGAGGATGAATGGAGACTTAATGACAAATCCTCTAAACTTAAGAAGATTTTAGATAATCTTATCGGTGAAGGAAGCGTTGAGCCATTTATCTTAGTAACACCTAATGGTAAAGCCTACGCAGTAAAGCATTCTGACTCTAATGACCTTTTCTACAAGTTTGGTTATGAGCTTAGAAATGACCTCATTCCTTACATCGAGGAAAACTATGCAACATACGCAGATTATAACGCTGAAGGCTATGACATGGCAGCAACAAGAACTCACCGCGCAATTGCAGGTTTATCTATGGGCGGTATGCAGACTATAAATATAGGAATTGGTGAATGCCTCGACCTTTTCAGCTACTTCGGAGCTTTTTCAGCAGCCCCTACCTCTAATCCTCAGGTAACAGTAGCTGCTAATATCGATGCTTCCGAATACACAGTTGATTACTTCTATAACATCTGTGGACTTCAGGACAACATCGCTTATGCAAGCGCCTCAAATGCCGCCAAGAATCTTCCTGCATTCACAGACAAAATTACAGATGGTGAAAATTTCATGTGGCATGAAAAAGACGGAGCTCACGATTTTAATATCTGGTATTTAGGACTGTATAATTTCGCGCAGTTAGCATTCTCCAAAAATTAGTTATAGCAATATAGTCATACGAAATCATCTCAAAAAGAGTTGCGAATTTCTCGCAACTCTTTTTTTGTCACGCACTGCGTTGCGGCACGTTGGGGACGGAGGCATTTGGGCCGTAGGTCTGTCCCCAGTGGACCGCTTGCCCCGGTGGCACGTTGGGGGCAGTCCCACGGGCCAAACGCCTCCGTCCCTTAC
>JAZUDH010000013.1:0-8311 GCA_045639565.1 Lachnospiraceae bacterium | reverse complement strand
CTTGTTGTAATCATCGCTCTTGTAGTAGCATTTGTTGTAAAGACACGTAAACCAAACACAAAGGCAGAATAACCAGAGAAGGTGTTTTAATGAAAAGAATCCTATGTGTACTCATCGCCATCCTAATGATGCTGTCACTTACGGTTCCAGCATTTGCAGCAGATGAAGTTAAAGCAATTTCTACTAGTGAAGATTTAGTTAAATTGTTGATATTAGGTGGTAAAGGTAAAATAGAAAATGATATACGTTTATCAACCAGAGAAATTCTTGAATTAATTAAGAGAACAGAGGAAGAAATTAATCCAAAAGCTGAAATCGACTTAAATGGAAATACTCTAATAATTGAAGCATTGGAAGATCCTTTAACTCTTGAAAATGTCGTATGGAGTTTTAAGAATGGTACTTTGGAAACTCGAGAAGATTTTTATTATAAAAATAACGTTAAATTTAGTGATGCCATATTAACACTTGATAAAGTACAATCACCATCTTTAAATATCTTTTCAGATGATTCCAATATAACCTTGTTTTTGACAAGTGGATCATTTGTTACTGCTACCAGTAATAAACCATTTAGTTTTTGTTACCATACTTCTCTTTGCTATCTTGCTAGAAATGATAAAAGTAAAGATATGCTTATTGATTTAGATGGTGGAATAATTAATCTTGCAAGTTTTATAAATGTAACTTTTAAAGATGGTTATGTAGATCTCGACTCAGTTATTCCACAAAAAAGTAAGACAAAGTTTTTGGGTTGGAATGACTGTAGAGCAAATTGGACTACAGAATTTACAATTACATTTGATCCAGGCCAAGGCACTTGTGATACTCAAACGCTTAAAACGCTTGATGACAGCAAATTAGAACGACTCCCAATTGCTTCAAAGGATGGATATTGCTTTGTTGGATGGTTTGAAGAGGGTAGTACTCAAAAAGTAACTGTAGATACTGTCTTTGAAAAGGACACAACCCTTCATGCAAAATTGGTTGCAAAAGAAGAACAAATCAAGAATATTGAAAAGCCTATGAAAGACCTTGGTTTTGGTGAAGCTGATGTTCAAAAGGTAATTTCATTGTTCTCTTCCAACAAGGTTGCAGGTTCCGCTATTGTATCTGAACCTGTTTGGGGTGTTGTAATTGCTGCACTTGTTGTTGGCGCATTTGCTGGCGGAACAGCGTTTGGTAGTAAGAGAAATAAGAAAGATTAAGAGTAATGTATAAGATTTTATTTGTTTGTCACGGCAACATTTGTAGGTCGCCGTGTGCGGAGTTCGTAATGAAGGAGCTCGTGCGACAGGCAAATAGACGGGACGAGTTTGAGATTGCCTCTGCTGCTACTAGCACAGAGGAAATCGGAAACCCTGTCTATCCGCCAATGCGAGAGCTCCTAAATAAAAAGGGCATAAGTACCAGCGGTAAATATGCCCGTCAGATGACCAAAGCGGATTATGATTACTACGACAGTATAATCCTCATGGATCACTATAACATTAGAAACATAATGTACATCATAGGAGAAGACACCGACCACAAGGTCCGTCTTCTCCTTGATAGGGATGTCTCTGACCCTTGGTATACAAGGGACTTTACCAAGGCGTACAACGACATCCTAGAAGGTTGCACAGCACTTTTGGAGGAAATTCTATGAAAAAATTTATTGCTATGATTTTTGCACTTGCAACAATCCTTGCACTCACAGTTATCCCAGCATCTGCATTATCTTGGGTGGAGGCTGACCTTGATAAAAGTGGAGAGACATGGATTCAAGTTGAAGAATCCACGGGAGATACAGTATATGTAAAATTCGAATATGATGGGGAATTGATTGAAGAAGGCACCAAAGTAGCGATTGTTGCTTTTAACAGAGGGTCACCGCTTGATGCAGGTGCTATAAATAATATTGAACCTGGTAAACATTATTTTGAAGAGCTCAATAAGGTATATGTAATTGGATTTTATGCTCCATATAGTGAAGAGTTTACTGTGCCAGTAAATATTTATATTCAAAATGATGGTGCTAACAAGTTGTTCTATGGCGATACTGTTAAATACTCAGAATCAAAAGACGAAGATGCTAATATTTTTGATTACATCTGTGACTGTGGTGAAAATACTGATATAACACTTACAACACCTGATGATGAAGAAGCTTCATTTTCAATGATGACAACAAATTGTGAGTCATACTATATGTTCTTTAGTCCTAATGCTCCAGTTCCTACAAAGCAGAATGGCTCAGGTTCAATATTCTTGAACTCACCAGCTTGGTTTATCATATCAATTGCAGAACTTGTTGCAGTAGTTGCACTTTCAGTAGTACTTGTCACTAAGAGCAAAAAAGTAAAGAGTTAACTACCAACTCTAAATATTCATTAGCCTTTTTACTTCCTTCATCGTATAAATAAGTGAGATCCTTAAAAGGAGGGATTACGATGAAGGAAGCTATTATTATTTTAGCAGTACTTTTAATTATTGAAATTTTGACACTTGTAGCAGTCATTTGTCCAGCAAGCCCAGCAGCTGACGCTATGCTTGCTTCATCTAATGCGGTTGCCGGCTCTATGCTGACGCACCAGAGCCTATCTGCAATAATTCTCATACTACTCGTAATTACTTTCATTGTTGAAACCGTAATTATCATAAAGGTAGTTAAAAACGAAAGAAAAAAGTAGTTTAAAAGCCAGGCGATATCGCCTGGCTGATTTTATATAACCATTATTAATGTTCCAACACCAATTAAAAAGCTATTTTTGTATACATTTACACGATGTGTTTAAAAAGTATTTATTTCTTTGTTAAAATAAACAAACACAAATGTATGTTTTTTTACATACATATTGTTGTTTTGGTATTGTGTGATTTTATATTGTGGTGCTATTATAATAGTATGGCGCTTTAAATCAATAAAGCGTAATGTTTTATAAGCAAGGTGACGACATTTGCAAGATTACATGTATTCAATAGTAGGTGTTGTTGCGATAATAGTTCATATTATTATCAACCCAACCCTCTTTAAAAAAGGTAGTGCAGTAGATAAAAAATCAAAAGCATATAAATTTCTTATGCTCTCGATTTTTGCTTACTACATAACGGATGCAGGTTGGGGATTCTTTGCTGGCCTGAATAATATTCCAGCATTGTTTATTGACACTACAATATATTATGTTGCGATGGCGGCAGCTATTATTAGCTGGTCAATTTATATCAATGCATATTTGGAAATAACTGATTTCTTTGGAAAAGCTGTTACAGTTATTTGTAGCGGATATTTTATTTTTGAAATATCAGCACTTATTGTAAACTTCTTCTATCCATGCTTCTTCTGGTTCGATGAAAATGATGCATATCAAGCAGCAACAATTCGTTATGTTTGTTTGTGGATTCAAGTAGGTCTGTTTTTCCTTACAGTTCTTATTACTGCTTGGAAGACAATGCATGCTAGTGGAATTATTAAAAATAGACACCTTGCAATATGTTTCTTTAGTATTGTAATGCTTGTTGCTAGTTTTTTACAAGTACTTTATCCATTGCTTCCAATTTATGCAATTGGATGTTTGATTGGCAGTTGCATTCTTCACGTTTACATTGTAGAGGATGAGCGTGAGGAATATAGAAGAATCATTGCTGAAGAAAAGAATATGGCTGAAGCTGCTAACCGTGCAAAAACAACATTCCTTAACAGCATGTCACACGACATTCGTACACCGATGAACGCCATTATCGGTTACACTGGTCTTGCATCAACTCATATTGATAGTAAGGAACAAGTACAGGATTACTTAGGTAAGATCAGTCAATCATCAGAGCACTTACTTTCCTTAATAAATGACGTGCTCGACATGAGCCGTATTGAATCAGGAAAAGTTAATATTAATGAGAAAAATGAAGATTTATCTGAGATCTTGCATACAATGCGTAATATAGTTCAAGCTGATATACGTAACAAGCAGATGGATTTCTATATTGATACAAATGTAAATGATCAATTCATTTACTGTGATAAGTTACGTTTAAATCAAGTATTACTTAACATTCTCTCTAACTCTATTAAATATACTCAGCCGGGCGGAACAATCTCTGTAAGACTTGAAGAAAAGAGTGTAACAGAAAACGGATATGGTAAATATGAATTCCGCGTTAAAGATAATGGAATGGGTATGAGTGAGGAATTCCTTAAAACTATCTTTGATCCATTTACTCGTGTAAATTCATCCACTGTGTCTGGAATTCAAGGCACTGGTCTTGGTATGGCAATCACCAAAAACATTGTTGATATGATGGGTGGCACAATCGATATCAAGAGTAAAGAAGGCAAAGGAACCGAAGTAATTCTTAACTTTGAATTTAAACTTGGTCAAAAGAGTAATGGACCAATTAGAATTGCTCAATTAGAAGGTCTTAATAGCCTTGTAGTTGATGATGATGTTACTGCTTGTCGCAACATAGCAAAGATGCTTCGTGAAGTAGGCATGCGTAGTGAATGGTGCACTTCTGGTAAGGAAGCAGTTGTAAGAACAGAAGATGCTCTTAGTATGGGTGATTTCTTTAAAGTGTACATCATCGATTGGATTATGCCTGATATGAATGGTATTGAAACAACTCGAAGAATTAGACAGATTGTTGGTGATGAAGCTCCAATCATTGTGCTTACAGCATATGACTGGTCTGATATAGAGGAAGAGGCAAGGGAAGCTGGAGTTACAGCATTTGTATCAAAACCACTCTTCCCTTCAAATCTTCGTGAAGTATTGAACAAGTGCTATGGTACTGTAGAAGAGAAAGTTGTTGATGAAATCGAGTATGATTTCACTGGCAAGAAGATTCTTCTTGTTGAGGATAATTTGATGAACCGTGAAATTGCTACGGAAATTCTTGCAGAAGAAGGATTCGTTATTGATACAGCTGAAAATGGTGCTGTTGCTGTTGATAAGATAAAAGATTCTACTCCAGGTCAATACGATCTTATCCTTATGGATGTTCAAATGCCTGTCATGGACGGTTATGAAGCAACAGCTGCTATTCGTGCATTACCAGATTCTGAACTTGCAAATATCACAATCGTGGCAATGACAGCTAATGCGTTTGATGAAGATCGTCAAGCAGCACTTAAAGCTGGGATGAATGCGCATATTGCGAAGCCAGTTGATATAAAATTACTCAAGAAGACTCTTTCAGAATTGTTGAATTAATTACATTAAAACAAGTAGTTAATCATATTGATTATAAAATCCCAGCCAGGCAGTTGCCTGGCTGATTTTTTATTAGCCATTTCCCAAAATTTTTCGTATAATGTTTAAAGAAAAGTTAGGGGGAGTCATTTTGAAGAAGTTTATAGCAGTTCTCATAACAACACTGACATTGTTTGTACTTCTTAGTATTAATTCATTTGCTCTAAGTGAAAAAGATATTGATTCAAATGTAGCATCCAGTGTAGGGGAACTTTCTTACCTTATTAACAAGGCTGACAGACCTACTAAGTTTGTTATTGAAAAAGACATCCGTGGACTCGGTAATTTAAGTTTAAGAAATGATAAAGTGATTATCATTGATTTAAACGGATATGATCTTGAACTAGGCGGTAACATTGTTCTGAATTCAGGCCATTTAATGATTATTGATTCTAAAAACAATAAAAACGCAATGTTCAAGATGTATAATGATGGCAGCCATATTACTATCGATAAAAATAGTACATTGTTCCTTGCCAATCGTACGCTTTTCTTCTATGACTATGACAGTAAGCAAACGGTAGTAAACAATAGTGGTATCTTGTTTATTAGTAAAAATACTGGAATGCATCTTAGCAGAGTAAATACGACACCACTGGAAATTAAAAATTTTGTTAGTTCGATGGTAATAAGTGAAGATGGATTTGAATATGATACTGACTTATTTAAATTTAATTATGCCGACGGCGCCAAAAAGGTTAACATAGCAACAAATATTGATCTTGACTATACAGACGTATTTTGTGCATTAGTAGATGGAAAGCTTCCAGAAATTCCAAATTATATTTGGATGAACAGGAACGGAACAACACAGTACACCCAAATTAGTGATATAACCAAAAGTGTTGACCTCTTAACCTATCCAGCTACAGCTGTTGCTGGTAGTGCACTATCAGGTACATCCCTTACATATGCTATCATCTTAGGCTCAACAGTTCTTGCTCTTGCAGTAGTTTTCTATGTGAGCTATAAGAAGAAAAAGAAGAAATAATAATCATCAAGAAAGCCAGGCAATGCCTGGCTTTTTCCCTCATCACAAAAAATCGCTATACATTACCGTTCGTACCGAATTTTTAACCACTCGTAAATAATTCGAGATTTTTTGATATTTCTGTGTATTATTGACTTTAGCAGTAGAAATAATTATACTATTTGTAGGAAAAGTAGGGCAATTCCTACCAAAGGAGGAATCCATATGATTATTGAAAGTGCAAAGGTAATGTCTAAGGGTCAAATAACTTTGCCAAAAGAAATTAGAGAGGCATTAGGTGTCAGCACTGGTGACCGTGTTACAATAATTTGTGATGGGTCACAAGCACACATGATGAATTCTTCTGTATATGCTTTAAAATTTCTTCAAGATGAATTAAAAGGTCTTGCAGATGAAAAAGGATTAACAGAAGATGATATTATGGATCTTGTTGCTGAGATAAGGAATAAACGTTGAAGGTCTTTATTGATACAAACGTATTGATTTCTGCTGCATTATTCCCTAATAGCATTTCGGCATACGCAGAATAGTTTCACCATCTGAATTTATAAATCCTAAATTTGAAAGTGTTGGTAGATAGGGGATTTTAAGCCAGGCAATGCCTGGCTTTTGTGATGCAACTGTCCGTTTCTTTTATCCAAAGCAAAATCATTGTATAATCAAGTCATCAAAACTTGTGGAGGATAAAATGGAGATAAAAGATATACTTAAAACCCTAAGGGAAAAGAATAACCTTACACAGGAACAACTAGCTGACAAAGTAATGGTCACAAGACAGGCTGTAAGCCGCTGGGAGAACGGTGAAACACAACCTAATACAGAAACCTTAAAACTACTTTCAAAGCTATTTGACGTGTCCATAAACACACTCCTGGGCGATGACCAATTAATATGTAAATGTTGTGGCACACCGCTTGATGAAATATCTCCAAATAATGACTACTGTGAAGACTGCTATGACTATTTTACTAAATATCAACAGTTTTCAGATGAAGGTCAATTTGAGGCATTTGTAAAACAGCTAATTAATGAAATCAATGATTTAAAGATTGATGGCATGCCAACTTTAACTGGCCTTAATCCATTACCAGGTAAATTTGTAAACCTATCATACAGGCTTCCAAGTGGGGAGTATGTCAAGTTCCTTGATGACAATGCAACCTACCTAGGTAACCAACTTGAATCCCTTTTTGATCCAAGCGTTTGCTTTGGCGTTCTTGCAAGCCTTGGTTTCATTATGGTTTGCACCTACGGTGAGCAAGGCTCAAATCCAGAACTTATTATCTATAAGCAAAGATAACTATTAAAAGCCAGGCAAAAAAATTGCCTGGCTTTCGTTTTATATAACCATTATTAATGTTCCAACACCAATTAGAATACAACCTATCAGAGACTTTGCAGTGAATTCCTCATGAAGGAATACAAAAGCAAGTATGAGTGTTATTACTACTGAAAGCTTGTCTATTGGTACAACCTTGGATGCATCACCCATTTGAAGTGCTTTATAATAACAGAGCCATGATGCGCCAGTAGCAAGACCAGAAAGTATTAAAAACAGCCAGCTCTTTTTACTGATATCGGTCATTCCACTCTGTGCATTGGTAATGAATACCATTCCCCATGCCATAGCAACGACTACAACCGTCCTAATTGCCGTTGCCAGATTGGAATCAACTCCTTCTATACCTACTTTTGCAAGTATCGATGTAAGCGCTGCGAACACTGCTGAAAGCAATGCAAATACAAACCACGTCATAATGCACTCCTGAGATATACGTTAATTTATAATCATTATACTTTAAACTTAACATTGATGCATTAAAAATTTGTAGCCATTTTTTAAAATGCTTCGTATAAAGAGATGTAAGACAAAACAAAAGGAGGATAAAACAATGTCAGAACTTAGAGATGAACTTTTACAGGAAACAACAGGTGGTTGCCCAGAAGAGCGTACAGTATTAGGTGGTATGCCAAAGATTAATCCAGATGAGAAATATGTATTAACACATAATATGCCTCAAAAGGCAGATGATGAAAAATACGTAATGAAGTAATCTTTTTTACCAGACAAAGCCAGGCGGTTGCCTGGCTT
>JAZUDH010000012.1:0-3554 GCA_045639565.1 Lachnospiraceae bacterium | reverse complement strand
GGTCCAGTGTCCCTGCTGAGATACCGAATCTCCAAGGATAACTATAGATGTCGCACCATCGGCATTGAGAAATTCCACTGAGTCGAAAAGCGGAATCGGCTTTGGAATATCGAAACCGAGGAGTTTTTCAGCAATCTTTATAACTGTGTCACGTGGTCTTGTTTCGTTAGGTACATTGACCTTTGTGAGATTGTTACCTTTAGCTGTTATGAGCACGCAGTTGTTCATCATATTGCCGCATGTCAGGTCGCCCTTTTCCACATACATGTTGACACAGTAATACTGTCCCGGCTCTACTGCAATATCGACATCGTTGGACACAAGCTTCTGGCCCTTCTTCAGGGTGAACTTCTCGAAGCCGCCATATGTTACAGCTATCGGCTCGCTCGTAAGAGTTCCGTTCTCATCGCAAAGTGCGACAGTCACGCCGCCTATCTTCACCTTGTCTTTACCATAAGAATTGGAAAGACCGATACGCATTGCCTCACAGCTTATCTGCGCCTTGATTACAAGACGATACGTCTTCTTACAGTCAGGATACATGAAGTATGAAAGCGCAGACTGCGACATACCCCAGTCCTGAACCCATTGTTTTGCCATTTTAATTTCTCCTTTCAAGTATTAATAGTCCAACCTCAATGTACCATAAACCCTCGCCAATTAGTATTCGCAATACAACAGAAATTACATAGGGTTTGTTGGATGTGTGACAGATGGTGTTGTAAAAAGAAATCCCCCCAGTGTGCTTGCGTCACACAGAGGCCGTAGAGGCGCCCATGCTAAGTGCGTAGGTTTATTTAAATAGAACAAATAATCCGGCAGGTGTAAAGCTGCCGGATTTTTTTGAGTTAACTGTCTAGTTCAAGATAAGTATTATTGATTAAATCATTTGAATCATTCTTCATGTATTTTCTTATTGCTTCATCCGTTAATTTTTTGTACCAATAAGGATCCAGTTGTGATACTTCTTCTCTTATCTTGTCCTTATTATCGTCAAAATATTCTTTTAGTCCTGATTTCCATTCTTTTCTAACCGATGACTTCGGCAATATATTTGAACTTTCAGAATTGTTTTTTATCCATTCCGCAATTATTTCTTTCAAGTAGGTTTCTTTCCACTCTTTTGCCAACTTTAAAACATCTTTATTTGCTTTATCAGTGGCTGCTCTTCTCATTATTATCTGTTTAATCTCATCTGTTTGTTTGTCTAATATTGTAATTGTATCTACTCTGATTCTGTCATCTGCCCTGTTTATAAATTTTTCTTTAGAAGTATTTTCAGTTACTAAAAGTGTCTTTGCATAATATGTTTTCCCATTATTATGTGTATCAATACCTAAATGTAAGTAATTGTCACCTATACCTTTGAAAAGTAAATATTGTACTTTCACCTGAGAATTAGGTAGTTGACCTTCTGAAAAATATAAATATTCCGAGCACTTCAAAATTGTATCTATACAAAAAGTACTCATTATTCGCTTGTTATAGTTTCTATATGCATTTGGATTCATTTTTTCTAAAGAATCAAAAGTAATACTTCCATTTTTAGCTTTCTCAATAAATAACTTTGATTTCTTATATGGGTTATTTATCATAATATGAGTAATTCCTGTTAAATGAAATACTTCAGTTGCATCTTTAAATACTATTTTTATAGTTTTGCCATTTGCCAAATAAAAAACGAAGACATTGTTGTTAAGATAACTCTCAAAGAATTCTATTAATAGTTGCAACGATACCTCATTAGTTTCAGGTATATGTTCTATATCTATAAGATCATTTACTGTTAGCATAGTTCCCCCATAAAAAAAAGGCTTGGTAAAACCAAGCCCGTTTTTTTAACTTGGATAGCTGACAACATAGCGCCTATTGCCGAGCATTCATGGTATGTTTAACGTCCCCCACTAGGGAAAGAGGTGCTACCCCAATTGTGCCTCTCAAAAGATTTCTCTTTTCATCCATAGTATAGTAAATTAAAACTCGATTTTCAATAGATTCTACAAATTATTGTAAAGTATTTGTTACAAAAGGTTAGATTAAGTTGCCTAAACGAAAACTATTTATTACGCTCAAAACGCAAAATTAAAAAACAATTTCCTTTAACTTTTTAAATGATGGACTTTTGTCCAAAGGGACTTTATCTATATATTTAAACCGCCCATTGCACTCTTTTAAAATTATTAAATGCTCTCTAAAAAGAAATGCCAAGTAAGTATCATAACCAGGAGAATGTTTTAGACGATACCGGATAGACTTAGAAAAGTTTCTCTCTCTCCTAGCAGTTATTAGTTTAACCGCTTCATCAAAAGTTGTATCTTCAGGTACAAAAAATTCTATTGGCAGATACAGAAATAGATTTTTCTTTTTGCGCAGTATTTTTAAGTGTTTCCTAACATCTGTTATAGCTAAACTTTTATATTTATTATTATCTGAAAAAGTATTGTTTCCTATAGCTTCTAAATCTTCATCTGAAAAGTCTTCAATAATCATCCATATGACACTAACTTCTCGGTTTTCATCCGAATCTGAACCGCACTCAGTCATTGCGCCTGTTTCTTCGTCAACGTGATAATAATCACTAAGTTCAGATTTTGCTCTTAACAAACTTTGACTCGCAAAAAGTTTAAAATCAATTTGATATTTTTTTGATATGCAGTCGCACTCGCCATGGCTTTCACTTAGAGGAGCTTTATATTCTTCATTTTCAGAAAGAAGGAAGAAATATTTCGACGCATTAATCAATTCTCTTAAGTATGGTTCGTATCCGTTATAATCAACACCGGAAACTAACCTTGGATTAATAAATGCTCCATCTAGATTTCTACACAATATTTTTGAATTTTCTATAGTAAAATCATCTCCTATCTTCGAAATGTAGAGATTTCAGATAAAGGCAAAACACTGATACACAAATTTAGCAATTTACTATTTGCACCTGTAGCAATAGTTTATCGAACATTTGTTTGGCTGTCAAGGAACCGAGCTTTAAATTGTAATTGCAACATCACAGGCTGGAGTTGTGTATAGCTTTCTAAACCCCTCGTTGCTGTGGCAGCAACCTGCCCCAGGTCATCGGGGACGAAGGCGCTAAGCGCCGAGGCTGATAAGGGTGTGTGATAGGTATGTGCGGGTCGGGAGTTTGTGCGGAGTAGTAATAAAAAAAACGGGGCAGCTTTCGCTACCCCGTTTAATCATTTTGGAATTATGACGGAAGGTTGTCTATAGCGTACTGAGCTTCATCTGCAGTGAAGGCTTCGCCATACTCAGATGTCAGCTGATCGTAAATCCTGCTCTTAGACATATTCATTGTATTCTGGTAGTCCTTCGCTTTCTCTAAAGCGTTGGCATAATAATCCAGTTCAACATTATCAACAGCATATTGAGCGGCATCGGGAGCAAATCCTTCGCCGTATTCTGACGTTAGCTGATCATATATACGCTGTTTAGACATATGCATCATCTTGCCATATGTTTTTGCTTTTGCTAATGCATTCTTATACTCAACCGGTACAGCTGCAGTAGTTGTCTGAGTTGTAGTTGTGGTTGTGGTTGTA
>JAZUDH010000011.1:0-3409 GCA_045639565.1 Lachnospiraceae bacterium | reverse complement strand
ATTGGGGGGGGGGGGTGGAAGACCTCTTTTCGCCCGTGCAAGACAAAATCACGTCTCCCACCCCGTCCCCAAGATGTCATGTATCGTTCTTATTTGAATGGCGCTGGATCGACTTTTAAGATGTCATTGAAGAAATTGTTGGCAATCATGAATACGGCCATGGTGGTAAGTATTACGATTTGTTCCTGATTATAAAGCGCCTTGAGACGTTCGTATATGCTATCCGGTATGGTTTTAGGATCAATTACGATTGCTCGCGCAAAGTCTACTAAGAGTTCTTCTTCCTCAGAAAATTGGAACTCATCAAAGTTCTCAACCCCATAATCCTTAATTTTGTTGTGAAAGTATGTGCTACATACAAGGCATTCATTACCAAGCGAGATAGCGTATTCAAAAATGAATGCCGCTCTTTCTGAAACAAACTTCTGTAGCTCCTTGTCTATGCGGTACGACTGGACTTCTAGTGCCTCGAAACAAGGAACATTGTGAAGTAATGTTAGTTTCTCATTTGTAACGGTGTAACCTTCTTTAATGTGTTTTTCAATTGCATCGGTTACTTCTTTAGTTGTATTTTTTAAATCAATCTTATCTATAATTGCCATGTTTACTCCTCTTATATTCCTGCCCCCTGTGAGACAAAGTCGATTCTTTGCTCGGACATATTTATAAAATTGCTGATTCGATCATTTATGGGTCTGTCAAAGAAATTCTTAGAAGTATTTTCTTCAATTATTTTCCCCTTCTCCATGAACACAATTCTGTCAGCTACATTTCTTGCAAAATTCATCTCATGTGTCACGATGATCATTGTAATTCCTTCATCAGCGAGTCTTTTTATTACTCCCAAAACCTCGCTGGTTAATTCAGGATCAAGAGCCGATGTAGGTTCATCGAAAAATATTACGCTTGGATTAAGAGCAATTGCTCTTGCAATTGCCACTCGTTGCTGCTGTCCCCCGGAAAGCTGGGACGGATAATGGTCCTTCCATTCAAGCATTCCTACCTTTTCTAAGGCTTCCTCCGCGATTCTTTTAGCATCTTTTTTCTTAATCTTGTGAGCTACAATAAGTCCTTCAGTCACATTTTCGATTGCTGTTTTATTTATGAACAGGTTGTAATTTTGAAATACAAACCCTATTCTTTTTCTAAATTCCAATATCTTCTTTCTTGTTAAATGAGCCATATCGTACTCATTTCCATCAAGATTTATTATTCCTGTATCCGATTTATTTAAGAGGCTGATTGCTCTTAAAAATGTGGTCTTTCCTGACCCGCTAGGCCCTAGTATGGCAATAACATCTCCATCTCTAACCGAAAGGCTTACCTCGTGCAATACCTCTAAATTGCCATACTTTTTGGATATATTCTTTACTTCGATCATTATCGTTTCCTTTCGAGGTATTTCTCAGTTTTTCTTTGGACTACGGTAAGTACACTACAAATGATGAGGTAGACAAGCCCTGCCTCAAGGTACAGCCAGAAATAGTCATAGGTTCTGGCCGCAATCCTCTGAGCACTTGCCAAAATTTCAACGATAGCTACGCTGTAGGCCAAAGAAGTGTCTTTCACTAGTCCAATAAGTGAATTGGATAACGGAGGGAATGCAGTGGACAACGCCTGCGGCAGCACTATTCGTACCATCGTCTGAGGATACGTCATTCCCACGCACTGTCCTGCTTCCATCTGTCCTTTCGGAACCGCCTCAATTGCTGCTCGAATCGTTTCTGAACAGTACGCCCCCACACTTACCGAAAAAACCAATACCGCACATGGGAAGGGATTAAGCCGGATTCCGATGCTAGGAAACCCAAAGTACACTACAAAAAGCTGCACTATCATGGGCGTTCCTCTGATTATCCACACATAAAATCTGACAAGCTGCTTTAAAACTTTTATATTCGCTATCTGAATAAGCGCCACGATTAAAGCTATTATTAAGCCCAAAGAAAAGGATATGAAAGTAAGTGGAATTGTAACCTTTATGCCTGGTATCAAAAGTTTCATGAATGAGCTTACAAGCTCTTCCCATATTCTGGCATTCATTATCTATTTCTCCCTAATTATTTGTCCGATGTGACATCAATGCCAAAATACTTTTCTGACACAACCTTAAGTTCACCACTTTCGGAAGCTTTTGCTAACGCATCGTTGATAGCTGCCACTAATTTGTCATTTCCCTTTAATACTGGGATATATGATGTAGGTTCAGGATCACCAACAGTTACAATCTTAACGTCTGCCTCGGGATGCTGCTTTATATAATCGTTAAAAGCTGTAGCATAGTTTAAAGTGAGGTCAGCTCTTCCATTTAGAACTTCTGAAATCGACTGAGCCATTTCATTAACCGGATCAAGCTCGGCGCCATTATCTAATGCAAGGGCACCTAAAAGACTAGTAGACTCATTAGCAGCAACCTTTCCACTTATGTCTTCAAGTCCCTTTATTTCTTCATTGTCGCGCTTTACTAAAATTGCTTTTTGAACAAATGAATAAGGATTTGTGAAATCATATTTAACTGCTCTGTCTTCGTTGTAGCCTACTTCGTTAATTACTACATCAATGTTTCCTGCATCTAAAGAAGCAAAGATTGATGACCATGCAGTCTCAACGTACTCAACCTGAACCCCTAAATATTTTGCAACAAGAGCTGCGACTTCAACATCAAAGCCTACCAGTGCTCCTGTTTCATCGTGATATGTGTTAGGAGCATATGTTCCCTCTGTACCAACTCGTATAACTCCTCGCTCAAGAATTTCATCTAAAAGATCTTTTGTTACCTCTTCAGTAGCCGGTGCCTCTGCCGTAGGTGTTACTGCATTCGAAACTGTGGCTGTGTTATCTGTCGAGCCGACTGCTCCAGCTGCATTTGCAGCTGTTGCTTTTCCGCATCCTCCTAAAACAGATCCTACTAATAATATAGAAGTAATTCCTAAACTTAGTTTTCTAAAAATGTTCTTTCTCATTGTTTTCTCCATCCATTTTATTAATTATATTTTTCGAATAAACAAACCTTAATCGCATCAATGTGTGCACTCATTTTTGCAAAAAAATAACCTGGGAAAGTTTTCTTTCCCAGGCTACAAGGCTCATCTGTTCTAAACGAATCTAGTGTACAGCAAACAGGCTATACACCGTGACCTTATTGGCAACCTGGGCAAATAGCTTCTGACAACACATACACATATTCATTTTTTTATTTGTAATAAATTGTCTCATTTGTTTGCTTTCCTTTCGTTTTGATAATCGAATCATAATATCTATTTCATACTTTGTCAATAGGAATTATATATTTTATCTAATATTTTTCTTCCATCACGTCAAAATGCTATCTGAGGGACGGGGGTTGAGATATCAAAAAAGTGATAGTTTGGGGACGGTGGTTTAGGTTTTATTTTTGATCACGGCGTCC
>JAZUDH010000010.1:0-11027 GCA_045639565.1 Lachnospiraceae bacterium | reverse complement strand
TTATTATTTTTTTCTCATCCCTAAGAATATTTCGACTACATTTATCTGTTTTTATACGTTCCAAGCTAGCTAACAAATATCGCACATTATCGCCGCCTTTAATAACATGCACATGCGGCAAGTTTCTATGAATGTCCTCATCTGTGTGAATCATAAGTTTGTACTTATTTTCGATATTTAAGGAGGCGCCACCAATGTCAAATATAAATAATTGCAGCAATTCTGAATCTACGAATTCAAATAATTCTTCTATCGTTTTATTGTTTTTCGTATAAAAAAACATGTTGCCTTTGTGAATATAGCAACGTTCTCTCATGTCGCAAGGTTCGCCTTGTTCCTTAATAACTCCGTCAGTAATCAGCAACGCAAGAAATTCATCAATACATATTGCTTGTCCTGAAATCTGATTCCAATCATAATTAATTTCTTGAATTAAGTGTTTATTTACAGTTATAGCTATTCTATCTGTAAAAAAAGGATCGTCAATTCCACCAGAACTTAAGTGTAACTTTATACCCTTCATATTCTTCATTACTCCCTAATCGTGGTCTCATTATATCTCATATTAAACCCCAAGTTCACAAAGAATTAAGTCAATCACCCCTTCAGAATAAGGCGCCAATTCGTACTCATTAAAGACTATGTGAACCTCTTTATTCATCACATAAAAAACAACATTTTCAATATCTGTAATATCAACGCTATCATCAAAATACATTCTATTTTTATTATTCTTAATATCATTATTCACGCAATCATTGATAAGTGTTCTAACCTCTTTTATATCCTTATTCAAAACTTCAGTAATAGAAAGAAGTTTTCCTTTTTTACTACTATATGTTCTTGCATAGATGGTTGAACCTCCATGAGCCCCACCAGCAAACATATACTCAGCAAAATGGACACTTATTATGAAATCTTCGTTATTCTTTACGCTTACTTTAAACGAACTCTCATATTCCATGTCAAATTCTTCAATATAGTCATCCTCATCGCATGATTTCCAAAAGCCCATATATTTTTTCCACTGGGCTTCTATCTCTTCATTTATTAATGCTCCTATAGAATTTTCAGAATCAAAGACTGGATTTTCACGTTTTATCGTAATTGGAATTTTATTTTCATCAGAATTCCTAATAATATCTCTTTTTTCGATTTTATAGAATATCTGTGGAATATCTGTATTGATTTCGTTTATCAATACATTTCTTTTCAGCTCATGGGCATCTTTTATAAATTTAAGGCTGGAATCACTATACTCAAAAAATTCTTGCTTCAACTTCTTGCAATTATTACCATCGAATATATGATCTTGAGTAACAAAATAATAACTGCCCTTATGTCCATACGCATATTCTGCTATCGAATAAAATATTACAGTGTCTTTGAAGCCCTTATCCGACTGCTTGTCTATCCCCTCAAAAGGAGCCTCTTTATAAATAGCTTTATTAACAATTCTAAGCCAATTATTTTCACTACAAATAGGTGCTATTGCTATCTCATTCTCTTCTAAATAGGCTTTTACCAACGATAGCGTTCTGTCCCTAACCTTCTTTTCCTCTTCAAATGTGCTTTCTGTTACCCCCAAGCGCAACGCAACTTCTGAATAACTTTTTATATCTTTCCTATATTGGTCAACCTTTTGCTCAACAAGTTCCTTAACGACCATTTCCGGGATAACGATTCTCATTTCATCTCTTATAGATTTATTGTCTCTTATATCAAGATAATCCGCCAAAACATCGTGCAGCGTACATGTGTCGTATATGGACCTTCCCATCTTCTCATACCTTCTATGAAGTACATTGCTATCTAACACGACATAAATCATAAAATACCTCTCCGTTCTTTAGCATTCTACCCTCATACCATCTTCGCTACTATATCTCGGTACTTTCCGTCTGTTACCGCACAATATCCCTCTATAGTTCCAAAAGGAATACCATAAACGTTATTTTCAAGCATATTATCTAACGTAATAATCGCCTTTTTTGCCATATCAAATACCGGTACAATCACTGCAGCTTTCTCAGTATGCGCAACATATTTGTTTCTGAACCGCCTGGCCTCACTGGCATATTTTTCAAATTCAGTAGCTGTAATACCGTAATCTACCTCGAGTCTTTCTAAAAACGTATTTTTATTAACAACCGTTTCATAATGAGTAGTCTGCTCCCCTCCAAAAACCTTGCACCAAATTGTATAGCACATCTGAATATGTGCATTACAGGTCTTTGCCAGTAGCATTTTTTCATCCAGAACCATTGTTTTATCTATATATTCATAAAAAGCCTTATACAATAAATAATGCTCAATACAATCATGTAACGCATCATGGATTGCAAGGTGCAATTCTTCATCAGTCATCTTCACAATTATCGCCCCTCTTGTACAAAAGAAAATATTCCTCAAGCAGCATTAACATTTCAATACATTTCTAAATTCTTGTTCATTAATGTCAACGCCCAGTACTTCCCTATATAATGTTATGTACGAACATAACTTAAATACTTTTACGATTTCGTACAACCACTTGTAATCCATATCTTTCATATATAAAAATTTCTTTTTCGATGTTACCTCGAACTGGTTATTCGGGAAGTAGTATCCTTCGTGAACAAAATGATTTCTTAAGCTGTTTAATTCATTTTTTAGTTTATCAACATCGTCATATAAGCCATTTCCAAAGTAAGACAGGCGAGCATCAACAAATGTACTAATGCGATTATAATTGCTGCAGTTCTTTCCTTCTGCCTTTAGTTTCTGACCCATATAAAGATCAATAAACCTAAAAAAATAAGTATATTCATCCTCTTTATTTCTGTTTTCCATTTCCCGATAATTTATTCTTCTATACATTTTTTCAATGAAATCATAAAATTTCCCTTTAACAGGATTCCAGATTGTTTTTTTATATATACCTTTCTTCTCCAACAGCTTATGAACAACTTTATACGAATGCCCGTTTACAGCTGTAATATATGTTTCATATGAACGCGCCGGTTCTAATGTATATCTCCAAAGATTTCATCACATCTTTCGAAAGTAGGGTTTGATGTGATGATGCATCAAATATTAATTCTGCTCCACGTATAATGGCATATAAAGAACTTCAGAAACCATAAACTCTTCATCACTTTTATCGTATGTTAAGAAAAGCATAATACGGCCTATTTCCATTGTTAATGAGTCATTCAAAATGTAAGTTTCATAGTACAACTTACCTGCTTTGTCGACATATAATGTACCTGTTGCATTTAGTGTATCAAAGTTTGAAAAAGATGGAAAAATCTTGTAAAAAGGCTCGTCCAAGTGTTCCCTGACTTCCTCAAGCATTCCTTGAGAAAGATATAATCGTTCATCCAAAATATTTATTTCTTGATTATTAGCCACATCAAATAAATAAGCTCCTGCTGGTCCGGTCATAGTTCCCCGAACTGGGGAAAAAATAATAACAATGTCCCGGTTATCATCATCGTTTATATCTATGTATGCTGCCTTTATGCCGGTATTAATAATGTCACTTACCGTCCGCCAACAATAAGTAAAGCAATGTGAATTTCCATCTTCTGTTTGAACATTAACAACTACGCTGTGCTCATTTTCATTCTTTATGCAGAGGCTGATATTTTCGCCAACACATACCAATTCTTCCTCTATTTCCTGTATATCACAGTCATCAAGCGCATTAGAGCACATGCTTGATAGCCTTCGGTAAACCTGATACTGGTCTGTATTATATACTAATTTTGTAGCTTCCGCATTTCCACATCCCGAAAAGAACGCCAACATAATAATCGAAATTAACAGGATTCTTTTCACGTTTATTTAATCTCCTCATTCTGGTATGCTCACGGATGATAAAAAAATACATTGTAATCACCGATAGAGCCAGTGCATAACTGTCTTAATCCATTTTCACTAGTAGCAGTTCCCTTTCCTGCAATGCAGGCATTAGTAATAGCAACATCCCCACTGCGATAGTGAGCATACAATATATTATTCGATTCAAAAATCTGAGAATGATCACCTATTCTGCTAGCAGCTCGAAAATATACTTGATTAGTAATACCAATAGGTTTAGGTGATATAGAGTTCCAACAGCTTTCTGAATTATCTGTCAGGATTAAACATGCCAAATATACTGCATGTCGCCAATAAAAATCGTTGGCACTTTTTGCTTGTCTTCCCAGAGCACTATCTACTCCATTAAACTGAATGCTATTAGCGACTATTGATCTAATACTATTTCCAAACCTATTCGGATGATGATTGTATCTGTTTAATATTACCCAAGCAATCGCCCTCTGATCTAGCGTCCTTTTGTTATTCTCGCCGTATATCAACCGCGCTATTATTTCTACCGTTGTTGTAGTATTTTCTAAATAATACCCCGATGTCCTTGAACCGTTAAACGTGCTGTTATTTAACAATTCATCCGCCCAAAGCTCAGCTTCCAAGTCCTGTTCCTCGTATCCGAGAAGCATAATACCTTCTTCTGTTTCACCCGCAAATGGATTGCAAGCTACCAAGCAGTCATCATTTTCAACTAATCCGACAACTTTACCAACCGTCAAATTCTCATAAAGACCATTACTATAATACAAATCTGTTTCATCATCATAATAATATCCGTATGCCCTTATTTTATTATATACGCCAATTGATTCAGATTCATCGTTAGACGTCAATGTTCCGCTTTCATACACATATATTTCAGATATAGCATTACCAGTATATACATATCTCGCGATAAGATTACCAAATTCGTCTACAATTCCAACTATTAATCCATCATCATCATAAATATAGTCAAACGAGTTTCCATTAATACTAAATCCGATGTATTTATTGGTAGCACTAGTATAGTCATATTCATTATGATAAATAATTAGTTTTCCATCTCGTACTTCGCTTGTTAATAGTGCCCCATCATACTCAAATACACTCTCACTGTTACCTTTTTTATATGTACGCTTTCCATCCGTATATTCTGCCTCGACCAGGGTTCTCCCTAGTACTTCAAATTTAGTAATGTTACTATTTTGGATTGTTAATTCATAACCAGCATCATATACTTGATTATTTTCTACTATAATCCCTTGTGCCCTTGCCGTTAACGGGGCAAAAAACGCACAAGAAACTAAGCATAATAATAGCGATAATATTATTCTTTTCATTCTTTTTCCTCCTACTATTATATAAAGTCATAGTCTTTCTTTACCTTTTCTCCATAAGATACAGTTTGGCTCTGCTATCTAACACCTCACATGCAGCATCCAAATCCTTGCTTCCAGCGAAATATGGTTCCATTTCTTCTATCAGGAATCCATATATATCATCCTGCGATTTCGTAATTGGTGTCACATTTGCCAACAATCGTTTTAAGTTATCCAGATTTTCCTTCGTATAATACAGAGTTTCACGTTCCATAGTGCTTCTCCAAAGAATGTTCATATACGGCTTTTCTGTATTATATATATATTCATCCAGATTATTCTGTAGAATAGAAAACATTGTATTTGTAAAATCATCAGCACTGTTCATATCTTCGGGATCACTCATTAAGAGATAATCATCTATCGAAATATAAAATGAAATAAAATCATATGCTTCTTCTTTGCAGCTTGATGCTTCCAATACACCCATAGGATAATCCAGCTTTGTATATACTCTGCTGTTACCTGACATCGTAGGTATTCCTTCAAATGAATAATCTTTAAATGCTAACTGTGTATTCTCATACTTTGCATACCATGCCGGTGCATTCAAAATATTTCTAGTCGGCCTGTCATATATTGCTCCTAGCCCAAGTATATCCAGCTTCTCTGGATGCTCATCTATGATAGCTTTATACTTACTCATTATCTCTTTGAAATCTTCCTGGCAAAACTTTGTATCGCAAGTATTCTCATCATAGAAATCTACGACAATACTATATAAAAGGCTCTCAATTGCTCCGGTTCCGTTTAAATCCTTGTCGGTAAGATACTGATTATACCATTCAAGGTAATCAATGATATTGCAGGTTCCATCTGCTTTCTTTTCAGTACCATCCGATGCCATCAGTAAGAGGCTGAAATTCGTTGCAAGCACATAAGTTTTATCTTTATCAATATTGCTTATCATTTCTCTTACTGCAGGAGTAATGTCCTCATAGTCAAAGTATCCATAATCTTCAATATATGGAGATAAATCAGCCAGGATATTCTTATTAACATAGTCAGGAACTTCTGTATTATCATTAAACATAACAATATCAGGTCTTTCGCCTTTTCCAAGATAGTCTTCAAGTGATTCTTCGAGGCGAATAACATCAATGAATGAATAATCCGACTGCTGATTAAACTTTTTGGCATGATATTCTATGTTATAGTAATAATCCGCGGGCACAACCATCTTTACGGTAACTTTTTCACCGTTACGGTTGGGTTTCTTTTTTTCTTTCTTTTGTTCACTTACCATTTCCTTTGTTTGTTCAATTTCCGGAACTGGGTCGGGTTTAGTATCTTCTTCAAGCTTACTGCTCATAGAGACACATAAAATCTTCTTTGTATCAATCAAATCATTGATTATTACCTTAAATGATTCCTTATCTCCGATAATGTCTTCAATCTGTGTAGCAAACAAAACTTGCTTGTTTAAATCAAGTAATTCTTCCCTGTTTTCGCCATTAGTATCGGCAAGCACTATCTTGTCCTTATAAACAAGCGCAAATCTATTATCAAAAGAAAAAATATTAATGAGGTCATCGTCTAAGTTAAAAGTTTTTTGTGTTTTATGGTTATCTCCATCAATCTTTAATAATGACTTCTTCATGCCTTCTTTAGCATATACAAGGGCGTAAGAAGTATCCCCGACAGTAAGAAGTTTATCGATGGTATCTTCAAAAGAAATGATTTCCACGTTTTTACCAGCGTCTGAAATAATATATAATTCAGTATCTGAAGATATCGCATAAGCTCCTGATTTTAGTTTATAAAGACTTGATAGTCCATGTACTTTATCCTTCAGCCCAGGAATAGGCACCTCATTCTTAACCCCATTAGCGGTGAACTCTTTTATTACAGGCTCCTCTTCATTGCAGAAAACACTGACTTCTGTATCTTCCTGACTATCCCCATAATAGCTATTAACATATTGGTTTACTGTACAAACATGCCTACTCTCAGATTCACTATATTCCTGATAATAAAACACAACTTCATCCTGAACGTTATTTTCTTTGTCTTCTGTCTGATTATGTTCATAGCAAAACAATCCATTCGAACTATACACAATTCTGTATGGATTAACATTATCAGGCAGGTCGATGGCTAAAGTTGTTCGTCTATATGAATATGATTCAGTCTCGCTCTTTTCAGATACTCCCGATTCCTTTTTTGATGCGCATCCTGCTATTATTACCATGATTAGTACAGCAATTGGTAAATATGCCTTTTTCATACCATCCACATCTTTCTTCTATCTCTATCATAAATATTACTCTATAAGTTCAAATTGCCAGGGCAGAAAGCCCTGGCAACAGAGTTCATTCAATCAAACCACACTCTTGTATATGTCGTATATCCGCATGCTCCGCAAGTATAATATTCATAATAGTAATAGCCTAAATTGTTTTCGTCTCTTACAGTTCTTGTTCCCGATTTATACATTGACGAATCTGGTGCCGTTATACTATGAACACATTTGCCAAAATACGGCACTTCTTGTGCCAATGCCTTTTGCGATGCCATTCCCATAGATAAAATTAATCCAGTTAATAGTATCATTGCTTTTAGTCTTGCTTTCATATCCTTCCCACCATTCCTTCGTTGTATTTAAATATAATACCTATATTACGTTTTCTTTTTATGATTATCTCTATCAATAGAGATTAACTATTCACTTATTCGCTTTTTCCTCTCTCTTCTCTCTCAAAGAATCCGGCTCCTTCGGCTGATTATAAAACCAGGGACTATTCACATTTAAATCACCCTTTGCAATAATTTTTCCTGCTTCTACTACTAATTTCCCTAATAATTCTTCTGTTTTCTTCATGTTCGTCTTCCTTTCATTTTTTCTTTTTCTTAAAAATAAGATTTATCTGTAGCTACACATAAATCTTACCAATATTGAGACAGAATATTTTCTCCTTGTAATAATTAACCATCAACATGTAAGAAATAACCCTAATACTGCGTAAAACTCAATTTCATATAATAAATGAGGATTGACAACCCTGTAATCGAGTCGTCAATCCTCGTTTATGCATTAATATTACAACAAATATCCCGTTTTAT
Organism: Lachnospiraceae bacterium; assembly: GCA_045639565.1. Lineage (GTDB taxonomy): Bacteria > Bacillota > Clostridia > Lachnospirales > Lachnospiraceae > UBA1258. Next base: position 2,745 of record JAZUDH010000010.1, on the reverse strand, counting down.
TCTTTTATAAAAATATTCACCCGGTTTTGTATTATAGAAGCAACTTCCTCCTTGCTCTTGCTTCCATCCAAATAGGCGCCCATCTCTTCCTCAATCATTACCATTATAGTTTCAATCTTATATGGAGCATACTTTGCTCGCTCATGAAGATCTTTATAATCTTCTATCTGAGATATCGGATAATCTTTATCTGCTGCTTCTTCGCTTTCATAAAGAGCTCGCTTGTCTTCATATACTTTATCATATACATCTTTTCTAACAGGGCAATCAGTAACATAGCTTTGCCCTTCTTCTGAAATGCAGAACAAAACAAATTCACACGCGCCTTCAAGATTTTCCGTCTTCGAATTAACCATTATAGTCTGCATAGACATACTGCTAATAGGAAAATTCCCATCATCAAACCAGTAATCGACTATGACAAAACCATCTTTCTCAAATGATTCTTTCCCTGGTTGAACTCCTGGCGATAACCACATGTTCTTCATTATTGGTTCATAGCCTTTGTTCCTTGCATCAGAATATCTTTTTACAATATCAAGTATTTTGTAAAACAGCTCGCATTCAAAATTGCAAGTTTGTCCATCCCAGTCAACCATTCCCCATATTGTTTCTGATCCTTGTAAAAAATATTCCAGTATCTTCTCAGGTTTCTGAGTATCATTCAAAAATACTGCATCTTCAGGATAATACAAGATTGCATCTACAAATTCTTCAAAAGAAAGATCTGCCTTTCCTCCAACTACATCACTTTTAATAGCTCTTCCTACAGCAGATCCAGATGGAGTCAGGCCGTATATGTGGTTTTCATATGCCAACGCTTTATAACAAGGAAAGTAATATTCATCTCTTATTCCTGCTGTCTCCATAAGTGAAGTCAAATCAACAAAGCATCCCTTATCCATAATCTTTGATGCATCTGTCAAGGCGCTGCCAATAATCAAATCGGGACCTTTTCCTGCTACAATCTCAATCTTAAGTTTACCTTGCCTTTCGTACTTATCTTCTTGATTAAATACTTCTCTTTCGATATGATATTTCTCACTTTTGCAATTAAAGGCATTTACCATATAGCTAATATCATTGCCTTCAATAGCATCGACCATAGTTAAAATAGTCTTTCCTTTTTCTTCTGCTTCTTCTAAACTTTCATATGAGAATTTATAAGCATCTTCCGTACCCAAATTATAGACGTTATGAATATAATCCCCAGACTCGGAAATTGAAGTATCCATTTCCGAGTCTGATGAATAATCAAAAGATTCTGTATCAGATATGTTGGAAACAGGAGCAGAAATCTCTGGTTTTAACGAGCATCCCATTAACAGAGTAGCAAGTACCACCATAGTGCATATTAACTTAAATAATCTATTGAGTTTCCTTTTTTTCCAAACATTTCTCCTCATGATAACTCTCCTCATTAATTAGTAAGCGTAATATCCGCACTCACATCGTCTGTTTACAAATTCATGAGCCTCGCTTGTCGTAATAGTATCAGTCCATGTATTCCCACAATTATCACAAATAAATAAATAATTCGCAACACGTTGGTGAGAAGTGCTACTCGCACGAGGAAAACTAGAGGTATTTGGTATAATTGTCCCCCAAATTGGCGCTGTACAATCCGAAACACTGCATGTTTCAACCGGTCTTGAATATGCAATAGCCGTTATGGTTCCTATTGAAAATAGTAGCACCATTGCAATAACCAAAGAACTTATTACTTTTTTATAAGATTTTGCTTTCATCAAATTTATCCTTTCTAAATTAAAATCTCATATATGTAGCTACATATGAACCTTAACACTATTTAAGCCAAAATCCTTCTAAGTGTAATAATTAACCGCCTACATGTAAGAAATATCCATAATAACAAAAAAGAAAGCAAATCAACGACTTGCTTTCCATACTATGTCAGTTTTTAATTATTCTATAAGTATAAAAAAATGCTTACTGTGAAGTAGCCATTTTCCGCAATTACCGAAAACTCTCCCTGCTGCCTTTCAACAACTCTTTTAACGTTATTAATACCAAATCCATGATTTGATCTATCGGTTTTGGTGCTTCGAATCATTCCATTTGTTATGCTTATTTCTCCTTCAAAGGAATTGGTTATCTTTATAAGCAGTGCCTCTCTTTCTGTAACTATTCTTACATCTAATAACTTTTCTTTCGATTTTTCTGAAGCATAAATTGCATTTTCAAGAAGATTACCAACAATGACATTAAAGTCATATTTATCAAATCTAATATCTTGCGGAATGGTTATCTTAACATTTACGCTTGCTAATTTTTTATAAGCATCCTCGAGTAAGTAATTCAAAAGGCTATCTATTTCATAGCATCCGGTAAAAATCTCCCTTCCGCTCGATATCTCGGATTGCATGCTATGAGTGTAACTTATAATCCCTTCCGTGTCGCATTCTCTTGCCATGCCTTCTATAGCAATAAGATGATGTTTTAGGTCATGCCGAAGCCCCTGTATTCGTTGTTGAGAATTTTCTATAGTATTTAATTCATGCTTATAACTTTTTATTTGTCGAACTAAGTTCTCATTTTGGGCTTTGTTCTCAATATTCCTTATTTCAATATACTCAAAATAGAATGTAACAAAACAGATGCCCAGAATACTAATCCCTGTTAGCGACATATATTTCGCATCTAAATTACCATATGTAATGCTATATAAAAGAGTAGCACTAAACAATGGAATAAATAAAAGCATTATTGGGCTTTTTGAATTCA
>JAZUDH010000009.1:0-18428 GCA_045639565.1 Lachnospiraceae bacterium | reverse complement strand
TTCAACAATCCTTTTGAGTCTTCATCTGCAGGTGAAAGTCCTGCATGTCTAAATGTAATTCTCCCTTCAAAAGTCTCATCAACTAAATATGTTTTTCCAACTCGTCTTCTTCCATAAATTGCCACCAACTCAGCTTTATTTCTGTTATATATACGGTTAAGTTCTTCACTTTCTTGTTTTCTACCTATCATATCATCACTCCTAAAGTGGCGGTTAACAGTGTTATTGTTTAGTTCACCGCCGTTTTATTCGTATTGTACATCAAATTAAAACGGCGGTTAATGCCATTTTGCATTGTTTCACCGCCGTTTTTTCGCAAAATATCTCATTATATTATATTGAATCAGTAAAATACATTTCACCACTTTACAGTGTGATTAGTGGCTCGGAATATCAGAATTTTGTCTAAATAGCATTCTATCATATAATAATAGTGCAAATGTATATATAATCATCATTATACATTCACACTGCTTTATAAAATACTTTGTCTACAGTCTGAGAGGCTAATCAGAAATCTGATTAGCCTCTCTTTTTATCTCCATACGCCTATAAATCTTACTTACATCCATGAATTCCACAGGATTTATTATACTCTGCGATTTCCTCTTCTTTGGCAGGCGCCTGCCCTATCCAAGATAAAGCCTCATCTAAGTCCAAGGTCTTTCGTCCGTCATCATTTACAAATACCGGGATTCCTATACCATGATGAGCGCGAACCTTTTCAAATATGGGCTCTGCATCTCTTAGTGCTAAGAACTCCTTCAGATTTGTCGTATTTTCTGTAATCTCGATAAACTCAGCATCAAAGCCTCTGGCTTTTTGTAATGCCTTATAATTCCTGCAGTCGATGCAGATTTCTGATCCATATACCTTCATGTTGTTCCTCCTTTTAGTGAATGTTAACACAAGAGCAAGTCGTGCGGCTTATATCAATATGTACTATGGGTAAGCTTTCGTCCTCAGAGCAATAATATGTGTTATTTACTACTGTATTCTTTCCGGTTCCCTCAACCTTTACGATTACATCGGCGGGAAGGTTAAAGTTATATACTGCGCATACGGATTCAAGTTCAATATTCATGTCATCATGCGTAGGTAACTCGCTTAATGTAACAGTAGCCGAACCTCCTACTTGATTAATGTATGCATATTCAATATCCGGATTAATAACTACAGATTTCTTACATAATGCGCTTGAATGAAGCATGTTATTGTGTTCTTCGTTTTTCTTCATTCTCTTAGCAGCTGATGCTGTTAGTAACGCAGTTCCTGCTGCGCTAGCTACTACACAGCCTGCTGCAACTCCTAATGTAACTTTTAATAATGATTTTATACTCTTACTCATACTCTTTCTCCCTTTTTGTACTTACAAATATTTAAATAAGCTATCAGCTTTAGAAGCTACGATGGTAAATATGCTTACGATTGCGTCATCTATCGGACCCGGTGTTAAATCGATTGGCGATAATACGTAAATAATAACTAAAACCAGTAGTATTTCTTTAGCATGTTTCTTCATAATAGCCTCCTTGATAAGTTTTTGCTCTTATGTCATGATTATAGCTTTTCAACCGGCTCATTTATATGCTTTCTTTGGCAAAATATAACTCTTATTTTTGCAAAAAATTCAGAAAAGAAACCAATTGGATTAACAACAAATAGAGATGCCTTTTCAGCCATCTGTGAAACTCTTTTAGTTTCAAATTGGTATAAGCACTAGTTTCAGCATAGATTCGCTGATATACAAGCATGGATTTACAAAGTTCTTTCCATCACAATATATTCTCCATCGCATGTTTCATCAACTAAAAAAGCGTTCTTTGTCCAGAAATGAAAGCTCTGTGGATTTCCCTTATCTACACCTAGCCTTACTTTCTCAAATGAACAATCTTTTAAATATGCGATGCAGTCCGAAATAATACTACTTCCCACACCTTTTGATTGTATTGTTTTATCAGTCATAAAAAATCCTATGAACGCAATATCTTCTTTTGGATATCCTATAATTAAATCCATTATTGCAACTAGCCCTTCGTCTGAAAAAAATCCTATGTAATATTTATCATCCATTGTTTTGTTTGGAGGCAATGCCGACATATCTTCAAGGATAGAATCATATGTAACAAACGGCGGATGATATTCATAGAAAAGTGGATTTTTACAGCACAACTTATAAATTTCATCGATGTCATCGGCTGTAAGCATTCTCACATTGTAAGCATTTGATAACAGCTTTTCATTAAACATATTAATGCTCCTTTAAATCATTCTACCTTAGTATAAAATCAATATAGCATTTATATTACTCAGAATTTCTTTAGATTTTTTTTAAGAATGCATGAATAACGCAACAAAAAAGCCAGTAATTTCAAGCATTTCTTGAATTTACTGGCTTTTCTTATTAGTCGGAGTGACAAGACTTGAACTTGCGACCTCCACGTCCCTAACGTGGCGCTCTACCACCTGAGCCACACCCCGAAGTGTGTTGCGATGTCTTCGCTACAAGAAGAGATTATATATGATACTTTTATATATTGCAAGCACTTTTTTGAAAAATTTCTAATATGTTTTTTTGTTTTACGAATGCGTATTAGGAGGCAAAAGAACGTGTGGTGAAGAGACGCTGCGATGAGATATGTTGGCGGTAGGGTTGAGTTTGAATGGGTAGGTCGTGGCAGTTCTTTTTGAGTCTTCTGTAATCCTTGGGCTGCACGTTTGAATGTCTCCTGTAATCCTTGGCTGCACGTTTTAAATTCGCAGAGCAAGCTCTTGCTCATTTGGGGGTGCAGCCAAGGGATTGTGGATACGATAACGCTTCTTCTTACGCATTTGACCGCATTAATCTGCGGCCATTGTTCTTAAGAGAACAATGGTTATATAAGAATAGATAGATGTCCTTACATACAAGCATGACGCCCATCTATCTATTCTTATATATCAAATGCTTCTATTAATTTTAAAGTGCCATGAAAAAGGATTACAGTCTCCTGTAATCCTTTTTCTGGGCACTTTAAAATTTTATTATTAGGACATCGTTTCTCGAATCAGTTTCCTGATTCGTCCTTAGAAACCGTAAATTATTTGTTCTAGGTGATTGACCTCACTCAGAACTTACAATATAATAATAACTTGCATGAGCAAAATATAATATCGAAATTCAATGATTTTTTATCAATATTTCGCAGGCAGGAAAGAAATTATGACAGAACGGCACGATTTTATTACAGTCAAACAGGACAACTCTCAGGTTATAAAGTACACTAATCCATTTTTCTCATTTGTAGGTGAGAAATCATTTTATAGCCCTAAAGTAGATCTTCTTTTGCCAGAGCACTGGCATGAAGAATTGGAGATTATTTACGTCGAAGAAGGCGACCTAGATTTTTCGGTCAATGGCGAAAGCTTCTTATTAAATGAAGGCGAAGCGGTTTTAGTTAACTCAAAACGTATCCACTCAAACGGATCTCCCAGAGGAAGATATACTGTTTTCTATTACTCACTTATCAACCCTTCTTATTTAAGGGCTTCCTCTTATATTGAGCAAAAATATGTTGCACCAGTTTTAGGTCCAGATGGATTTGATTACCTTATACTAAATAATCAAGATTGGACAATGCCCATTTTAAACGATATGGTAACAATGTTCAAACAGCCAAACTATGATGGCAAGGAGTTAGAAATCATTGAGCTTGAGCTTCGTATGTTGCGTACGCTTTATACTCATCTTGATTTATCCTCATCCTTCTCTTCTGTTTCACAAACTTATGTAAGCACATTTAGAGAAATGATTGAGTTTATAGCTGACCATTATTCTGAGAAAATATCTCTAGAAGATATTGCAAATGCTGGAAATGTTGGAAAAACTTTGTGTGCTACAATTTTTAAAAAGCTTTCGTCTAAGACTCCAGGCGAATATTTAATCAATTATCGAATCAGTGAAGGCCTTAAAATGCTTGACGACAATTCATTAAGCATAACCGATGTAGCCTTCCAGACTGGATTTAACAGTGCTAGTCACTTCACCAAAACCTTCCGTGAAATGATGGGCTGTACTCCTAATAAATACCGTACAGGAGAATGGAAAGTTCCCAAGAATCAGCCTTGATGCATAAATACAGCATGTATATACACATGTCATGACAGCTCAGTAATATAAAATAATAAGCCTGAACAAAGCATAATAAAGCTTGTTCAGGCTTTATTTTATTTGCAACGGCAAAGCAAGCCGCATTGCGCAGAAACTTAAGTTCTGCGCAATGCGATGGGCGGAGGCGTGAGTGGCCCGGTAGGGACAGGCCTACGGGCCATACGCCTCCGTCCCTAACGGACCGCGCGGGATGGGCGGGGCGGGTGGCTCGTTGGGGACAATCCTACGGGCCATACGCCTCCGTCCCTAACGGGCCGCCCGGGAGCAGCCGGCGCAGCCGGTGCAGCCGCCGGCTGCTCCGCGGAAGGAGTCAATTAGGCATACGGCGTGGGCGGCGATGCCTTCCCTTGCGCCAGTGAAGCCTAGACCTTCTTCGGTTGTGGCTTTTACGTTTACTAATGAAACGTCAATCTTTAATGCTTTAGCGATATTAGCTCGCATGGTGTCGATATGAGGTCGCATTTTGGGAGCTTGCGCTAAGATAGTTGCGTCGATGTTTTCGATATAATATAAGTTTTCTTCAAGTATATCTCCTACATGTTCAAGTAGTTTAAGACTATCTGCTCCCTTATACTTAGGGTCTGTATCTGGGAAATGAAGCCCGATATCGCCTAATGCTGCTGCACCTAGAAGTGCATCCATAATTGCATGTACCAATACATCGGCATCAGAATGGCCTAGTAAACCGGTTTCGTGAGGGATATCAACACCGCCAATAATACATTTACGTCCCTCGACTAATTTATGAACATCATATCCGTGTCCTATTCTCATACTATTTCTCCATTCATATTTCTTTTTATCTAAAAGGGACGAAACTCTCGTTTCGTCCCTCACAAATTACATTCTTTCTGGTGCTTCAAAGCCTAACATATCGATGCAAGCTTCAAGGATTTCCTTAGTAAGCTTGATAAGGGCAATATAGCCAGCTTTTGTCTCTTCGTTCTCTTCACTTAAAATCTTAGTCTCATGATAGAAAGAGTTAAATGCATTAGCAAGATCGTAAATGAATGCACAAATCTTATTAGGTGCATGCTCTTCGCTAGCAGACTCAACAGTCTGGGCAAAGAATGTGATTGCTTTCATAAGATTCTTTCCTGACTCATTGGTAGGAGCTAAAATCTTAGCTACATCAACATTTCCACCCTGTGCCTTGTACTTTTCAAGAATTGACTTGATACGTACAATTGTATAAAGAATATATGGACCAGTATTTCCTTCAAAAGAAATAAAGCGGTCTACATCAAATACATAATCCTTAGAAGGCTGATTTGATAAATCACCATACTTAAGCGCTGCAAGGCCTACAATTTTAGCGGTCTCACGTGCTGTAGCTTCGTCAGCATCACGGTTTTCCATGATACGGTTGTAAACAGCTTCATTGATATCTCCTACAAGCTGTTCAAGACGTAAGATACCACCATCACGAGTCTTAAATGGCTTTCCATCCTTGCCATTCATAGTACCAAAGCCTACAAACACTAGATCAGTTTCAGGACGCACAATTTCAGCCTTACGAGCAGTTCTGAATACCTGGATAAAGTGTAAATCCTGACGCTTATCAACGACATACACAACCTTATCAGGATGGAAATCCTGTTCACGCTGAACAAGTGTAGCAAGGTCTGTAGTCTGATAAATAGCAGCGCCATCAGACTTACGAACTAGGCATGGAGGATACTCCTTTTTGTCACCAGGCTCTGCAATATCAACTACTAAAGCGCCCTGGCTTTCATAAGCAATACCCTTATCAACCATAGCCTGAACCATGTCAGCAATATATGGATCAGCATCACTTTCACCCTTCCAAAGATCAAAGTGAACATTTAAGTTACCATAGTTACGCTCTAAGTCAGCCTTAGAAACATTGATAATATGACGACCTAATGCACGATATCCCCTGTCGCCCTTTTGGAATTTAACTGTAGTTTCATGACAAAGCTTTGAAAATTCCTCATCTTCCTTCATCTTCTTGCTGGCACAAGGATAAATATCCTCTAAGTCAGCAATAGTGAAAGGTGCTTCTTTAGGATATTCACCAGTGAAATCAGGATCAAAGTAAGGAAGATCTGGCATTCTACACCTTGTTTCCTCGATAACTTCACCCATCTGAAGACCCCAGTCTCCTAAGTGAGCATCACCTATAACATTGTTACCTGCATACTTACAGATACGCTTAACAGCCTCACCGATAATAGCAGGACGTAGGTGACCTACGTGAAGAGGCTTAGCAACATTAGCTCCGCCGTAATCTACTACGATAGTCTTAGGATTAGCAGGAAGCTCTAAACCAAACTTTTCACTCTGAGCCATCTTACCCACATAATCAGCTAATACTGCCTCGTTTATATTTAAATTAATGAAGCCAGGCATAACCGCCTCGACCTTACTAAACATTTTAGATGTTGCAAGCTTATCAACAACGCCATTAGCAATCTGAATAGGTGCACATTTAAGCTGCTTAGCAAGTGCCATCGCACCGTTGCACTGGTATTCACATAGATCTGGACGGTTAGAAACATTAACCTTACCAGCATCTTTATCATATCCAGCTGCCTCGAATGCATTCATTACTTCACTAGAAATTAAATCAAGTAACTTTTTCATTCTTCTCCTCCAATCTGTGTATATTACACATACTTATATCATTCTCGTATACTTTCTTTTCTTGCCATCGCTTCAGCCTTACTAAACGGGCATCCGCAATAGTCCTGTCTGTATAAACCATATTTTTTAGAAAGCTCCACTGACTGCTTGTATCCATCCTTCTTTTTAAAATCAGAATGCAAGAATCTGATGCCTTCTTCATTAGCAATTCGTTCCCCTATTGTATTAAGTAATTCAGCATTTTTCAAGGGACTAATTGTAAGTGTTGTGCCAAATAAATCAGCTCCCTCGCTTTTAGCTACTCTAGCAGCTTCACGAAGTCTGAGTTCGAAGCACTTTTCACACCTTTTACCACCCTCGGGAACATGTTCTAAGCCTTTAGCTATCTCAAGAAATCTTTCAGGCTCCTTGCGCCCAGCCATAAATTCTATGGAGCATTCTGGATACTCCTCATTTAGAATCTTCACAAGACGTTTTAACTCATCCTGTCTAAGCTCATATTCCTCATCATCTACAATATTGGGATTATAGTATAGAATTTTTATTTTAATGCGCCCCTTAAGTGAAGTGAGCACATAACTAGAACAGGGAGCGCAACAGCCCTGTAGGACCAGCGTTTTTTCGCTGGTCCCTGGGCTCTCAAGCTCCTCGTCCATTAATTTTTGATAATTAAGTTTATTCATAACTCGTATTAAATATTATTTAAAGTATTCAACACCTGACTTAAAGATCTTAAGATCCTGCTCACCATAGATATTAATAGCAACTGAACGGCCTATTCTTTCAGAGTGAGCCATCTTACCAAGGCAACGGCCGTCTGCTGATGTAATACCTTCGATTGCTTCGTATGAACCATTGATATTGAAGTTTTCATCCATTGAGATATTTCCTTCAGGATCACAGTATCTTGTAGCAACCTGTCCGTTAGCAAATAACTTATCAATCCATTCCTTAGGTGCAACGAAACGTCCCTCACCATGTGAAGCAGGGTTAGTGTATACACCACCAAGCTCAGCGTTCTTTAGCCAAGGTGACTTGTTAGATACAACCTTAATATATGCCATCTTAGAGATGTGTCTATTAATAGTGTTATATGTAAGTGTAGGTGAATCAGCTGTCTGATCCTGGATTGTTCCATATGGTACAAGGCCTAACTTAATAAGTGCCTGGAAACCATTACAGATACCAAGTGCAAGACCATCACGTTCATTTAATAGCTTTAATACTTCATCCTTTAACTTAGCATTTCTAAATGCTGTAGCGAAGAACTTAGCACTACCATCTGGTTCATCACCAGCTGAGAATCCGCCGGGGAACATAATAATCTGTGCCTGGCTGATTGCCTTACTAAACTCATCTACTGACTCTCTGATGCCTTCAGCTGAAAGGTTCTTGAATACTCTTACAATTGTGTCTGCGCCAGCCTGTTCAAATGCCTTTGCTGAATCGTATTCACAGTTTGTACCAGGGAATACAGGAATAAATACTGTAGGCTTAGCAACCTTATTCTTGCATACATAAATTTCAGAAGCATTATAAATCTTTTCTTCTAACTTTTCATTTCCCTTATATGCCTTTGTAGGGAATACCTTTTCAAGAGGCTTTTCCCATGTTGCTAAGGCTTCATCTCCTGATAATGTAGCACCCTTATATGAGAATGCACCATCTGCTGTCACTTTACCTACAACCTTAACATCGAATTCTTCTTCGAAGGTAGCATCAGCGGAAACTTCTAATAATAAACCACCAAGGGCGTTTTCAAAGTACTCTTTTACATCAAGCTCACTGTTGAACTCAATGCCTAATCCATTACCAAATGCCATCTTAACTGCAGCTACAGCGATACCATTTGAATCTGTTGTATATGCTGATTTAACTACGCCCTCAGCCATTAACTTAGTTACGTAATTAAACATATTCATTACTTCTACGTAATTAGGAATGTCGTAATCATCCTTTTCAATTGCAAAGTATACAAGCTTGTTGCCTGCTTCCTTTAATTCAGATGTTACCACGTTCTTTTCTTTGGCCACATCAACGGCAAAAGAAACTAATGTAGGAGGAACGTTTATTTCATTGAAGGTTCCTGACATTGAGTCTTTACCACCAATTGAAGGTAAGCCAAATCCAATCTGAGCATCGTAAGCACCAAGGAGTGCTGCAAAAGGCTGGCTCCATGACTTAGGATTTTCGCTCATACGACGGAAATATTCCTGGAATGTGAATCTAATCTTAGAAGCATCACCACCAGCGGCAACAATCTTAGACATAGACTGCACAACTGCGTAAACTGCACCATGATAAGGTGACCATGATGAAAGGTAAGGATCGAATCCGTAGCTCATCATTGTAACAGTGTCGCTTGTTCCTTCTAAAACTGGAAGCTTAGCAACCATAGTCTGTGTTTCAGTAAGCTGCTTCTTACCACCGTAAGGCATTACTACTGAACCAGCTCCGATGGATGAGTCAAAGATTTCAACAAGACCTTTTTGTGAACATTCATTCAAATCACCAAGTACTGCTGTTAATGCACCCTTCATATCTTCAGCTTCAACGGCTGCGCTAACCTTAGGTAAAGCAATCTTTTCAAAATAATTAGCGTTTTCATCAGGCATTTCAACTGTTACGTTTGTTTCCTGGTGAGCACCGTTTGTATCAAGGAAGGCACGGCTTAAGTTAACGATTTCCTTGCCTCTCCAAGAAAGAACAAGTCTCTTTTCCTTAGTAACCTCAGCAACCTTAACTGCCTCTAAGTTTTCTTCATTAGCGTATTCAAGGAATCTGTCAGCGTCCTTAGGGTCAACTACAACTGCCATACGTTCCTGAGATTCTGAAATAGCAAGCTCTGTACCATCAAGACCTGAGTATTTCTTAGGAACTAAGTCAAGGTTAACTCTTAAGCCGTCTGCTAATTCACCAATGGCAACTGAAACACCGCCGGCACCAAAGTCGTTACACTTCTTAATAAGCTTTGTAACTTCGGGACGTCTGAATAATCTTTGAATTTTTCTTTCTGTAGGAGCGTTACCCTTCTGAACTTCAGCACCACAAGTTTCAATAGAAGCTTCTGTGTGAACCTTAGAAGATCCAGTAGCACCACCACAACCATCACGTCCTGTACGGCCACCAAGTAAAATAATGATATCGCCAGGATCAGATGTTTCGCGGATTACGTTAGCTCTGGGAGCAGCACCCATAACAGCACCGATTTCCATACGCTTAGCAACGTAATCAGGATGATATATTTCTTTTACATAGCCTGTAGCAAGACCGATCTGGTTACCATATGATGAGTAACCTGAAGCAGCTCCCTTAACAAGTTTCTTTTGCGAAAGCTTACCCTTTAAGGTTTCAGTAACAGGAACTGTAGGATCTGCAGCACCGGTTACACGCATAGCCTGGTATACATATGATCTTCCTGATAAGGGATCTCGAATCGCACCACCAAGACAGGTTGCAGCACCACCAAAAGGCTCAATTTCTGTAGGGTGGTTGTGTGTTTCGTTCTTGAATGAAACTAACCATTCCTCTGTAGCTCCGTTTACTTCAACGGGTACAACGATTGAACATGCATTGATTTCATCAGATTCTTCCTGATCATCAAGCTTGCCTTCTCTTTTTAATTTTCTCATTGCCATTAAAGCAAGGTCCATTAGACATACAAACTTATCTTCTCTGCCCTTGAAGATTTCTTCTCTTGTATCAAGGTAGCTTTGGTATGTTGTTTCTAATGGAATTCTATAATAACCATCTTCAAAGTTTACATTCTTAAGCTCTGTTGAGAATGTAGTATGACGGCAGTGATCTGACCAGTATGTGTCAAGAACACGAATTTCTGTCATTGAAGGATCACGGTCTTCTTCACTCTTGAAATAATTCTGAATATGAAGGAAGTCCTTAAATGTCATTGCAAGGTTTAATGACTTGTAAAGCTCTTTTAACTTATCTTCAGCCATATCCTTGAAGCCATCAAAAATGATAACATCTGCTGGATCATCAAACTGTGTAATAAGTGTTTCAGGCTTTTCTAGGCCAGTCTCACGCGAATCTACAGGGTTAATGCAGTTAGCCTTAATACGGCCAAATTCATCATCTGTAATATTTCCTGAAATAACGTATGTAACAGCGGTCTTGATAACAGGCTGCTCATCTTCTTTTAAGAACTGGATACACTGAACAGCAGAATCAGCTCTTTGATCAAACTGACCAGGTAAAAATTCTACGCTGAATACTCTGTCACCTGCAGCTACTTCAAGGTTCTCAAATAAGATATCGTCTACAGGAGGCTCTGAGAAAATAGTACGAACAGCTTTGTTAAAAACATCCTCTGAGATATTTTCAACATCATATCTGATAAGCACTCTTACATCAGTAACTCCATTGATACCTAAGAATCCAGATATTTCCTCCTTAAGTTCTTTAGCCTTTACAGCAAAAGGCTGTTTCTTTTCGACATAAATACGTCTTACGTTGCCCATGTTAAAATGGTACTCCTTTCAGGTCTCTTCCTAAATGTTTTAATGTAAATATCACAAGAACTTGAGACTATAGGGCCTCAAGTTCTTAGTTTATTCCTCTTCCGAAGCTATAAGCCCACTCAAAATATATAACAACTGTTCATCAACTTCTTTTTCTGTCACTCCGACAGTTTTAGATGATATTTTAAGTCCATCTATTATGAACATAATGTTACGGGCTGTTTCTAAAGAATCCTCAGAGTATAATTCGCCACTCTCAGATCCCTTCTCAATAATCGAAGCTAAAGCGTCAATCATATCTTCACGCTTTGAAGCTACACTACCAGCAGGCTTACCCGCGGAGTGTTTATAGAATAAATACTCATAAAGAGCAACCCAAAGATTCTTCTCACTATGGAGAATTTCTTTCTTTTGCTCATTCAAAAACATGGCGATAAGATCACCAGCTGCTGTGTCTTCACTGTGATTATAAAGCACAGAAGTCTGCTCCTCACCTGCTAAAATCTCTTCAAAAATAGTTTCAGTGCTATCAAAATAAAGGTACAAACCGCCACGGCTAATATCACATGCCTCGACGATGTCCTTCATAGTTACATCTTTAAAACCTTTTTCAGCAAATATTGTTTTGGCGGTGTCTAAGATAAACTGTTTCTTCTTGGCCGCTTTGTCACTCATTTTATACTCCTTTTTATAATCCTACGCTAACGGTGCATCCCAAATATCAAGTAAGGCCTTCATCTTTTTAAGCACAAGATAAAAGATGCCTTCTTCGACAGCTCTACTCCAGAGCACGCCCTTTGTCATTCCACCCATAACATATTTGCTTAAAATTCCCAACAGTACCTGTGCATCCTTAACGGTTGCTTCCTCGATTGCTCTCTTCTCATCTTCTACAGTTCTAATCGAATATCCCGAATATGCATACATGTAATTTTTGTCCATGAGCTTAGTCTTAGCAGCTTCATTAACAAAGTTTAGAAGCATTGTGTCATAAACCGGAAAAGTAACTGTAGTTTCGCCCACTCCGTTTCCATCATATATTTTGGAAACTGTAGCGCCCTGCTTTTGCTCAAGCCAGGGAAGATATGCCAGTAATCGCTCAACATCGTCTTTGAAATCCATTAAATTAACGTCAACCATTGTTAATATCCTCTTCAAATAAATGCAAGGTTAAACCATAATACCCATAATACTGAAAACAATTTTAGCACACTTGAATTAAAAGGCAATGATATTATACCCAAGTATTTTGCAAATTATGCGATAATTCTATTCTTATTGGCCAAAAATGGATAAAATCTTCGTTTCTTCCTCTATTATATAGGAAATAACTCTGTGATTTTATTGAACAGTTAATAAAACCTTGTATAATAAAATTGTGTGATTATTATTCACTATTCACACAAATGGAGGACAAATCATTTGGCGGCCAAAGAAATTGCTAAGGGCAAAATCATATGTCAGGAAGGATCTTCACTAGAGGGCATTCACATTATCGTAAGTGGTAGTGTTAGAGCTCACTTTTCAGGCGGGGATATCGCACTCAAAAAGGGCGATATTGTGGGCCTTATTGACATCGCCTACGATTCTAATTTTTTTACATATACAACCTTAGAAACCTGTTCTTTTGTCTCCTTTCCTATTAAAAACGAGAGTTCGATTCCAAACCTTATTAAGCAAAACCCCGAGGTTGCTCGTATGATGTTTACCTCCATGATAAATCAGGTTTCTTTGATTTTTGCAAGATATTCGATTTCAAAGGCTTCCTGTGAGGAGCTTTATAAGCGTATTATGGATTGCTACAAAAGCTACAATGGTTTTTGTGTTCATAACAATACAATTGCCAAGAGTCTTCCCGGCATTCAGTCAATACAGCCTCTTTCCCTGGAGCATCCTGTAAGGGAATGGCTTCCTCCATATTATTATTCAATTCGAGAATTTACTCCCGAGTTAAAGGCAAACCTTGCTACCAAGGTTTCTTTCCTCGTGGGCTTCTTATATAAATCCAGTGCTGATGCGCACTCCATTTTTAAGTCATGTGAAGAGCTTGCAGCATATCATGCTGAGCATGTAGGTATCCTTTTGCAGGAAAGCCGCCTAGATTTATTCGATTTATACACAAATCTTTTATTCAGGCTAGGACCAGGAGTTCAGGATTTTGAGAAGGTAAGCAATGAAATAGATTCTCTCATCGAATTCATAAGACAAGATCCTTACATTAATAATGAATTTATTGATCTTCGTGTTGAAGAATACGAAGTTAAGCGTCGTACAATTAAAAGTCCCAGCCCCAAGGCTGACGATTCATCAACCGAAGCAATTTCAGATGAGCTTAACAATGCTCTTGACACAATTCTTGAATATTCAGGTGTTGAAGACGAGGTAGCTTCTAACTTTAGGAGCCTAATCGAACAGTACAAGAAGTTAAAAGATAAAGGTTCCTCAGATGATAAGGCCCGTAGTTTAAGACATAATCTTACTAAAGCCTTTTACGATGTATACTGTGATGCTTTTTCAATGAGTATCCGCGATTACAATATGCCCACTGTTATGAAAATGTTCTTTAACTTTGGCTTTGTAGACGCAGAGCTTGCCGGAATACAAAATGCTAATACTCTATATCGCCTGGCTAACGATTACCACGGTGATGCAAGCTTAGGCGTATATACAATCTATGAATGGTTGCTTGAAATCTATAGCATGAAGAAAGAACCTAGCCGTAATGAGTTAGATTCCGACTTTAACGACTACCTTCACGAGCAGCGTGTTCAGGGCAAAATCACCATTCAGGATGAACAGCGTCTGTTGCAGGATCCAGGCGAAAGAACAATGTTCGAGCTTCAGAATATGTTCCAATCAGTAAACAGAGTAACCTATGGTCGTCTATCAACCTTCTGCCCTGTTTTCTGTGAAGCCGATGTAATTAAGCCTTTAGGAACCTGTTTAGTTACTCCTGATATCATAATTGATGCACTTTCTAAGCTTGAAGAAATCGATTACAGCGCCTTCTATCGTGATACCATGTATCCTTACACAATGGATGGCAATAAGCTTAATGAAATAATCAGCGTACGTATCCAACCCGACTTCATCCTCTTCCCTAACATCGGAACCCGTGGTGTTATGTGGCAGGAAATTGAAGGAAAGAAACGTACAACTCCTGCCCGCTTTATGCTATCAATCTTCCATATTGAAGATCTACAGACCACAATCACTCGCCTTGTAGGTGAATATCGCTGGGATATGTGTAAGCGAGTGCAGGGTGCCCGCTGGAACGATATTACCGAGCGTTCTCTCACAAGTGAATACTGTGACTATGCTCAGTTCTTCAAAAAGAACTCAGATCTTTCAGCAGATGCCAAGGAAAAAGTTAAGGTCGCACTACAGCGTGCCAGAAATTCATTTAAAGAAATGTTTGTCCGCGATTACATCGTATGGGTCGTATTTGAAGGAGCAGGTTCTCCTAGACTAAACAAGGTTGCCAGAACTATCTTCTGTACCTACTGCCCCTTCCCTAAAATGTTAAGAGATCGTATATCAGTCAACCCAATGTACGGTGAAATCATTGAAAAATACAATATAAAGAATCAACAGAAGCTTCATAGGCTAAATAACATCATCACCAAGATGTCGGCCAGTGGACAGGACATACCACAAGCTTTTGAGGATCAAATTAAGTTTATTAACGGAACAGTGTAGCCATTGGTCAATATCGTATTATTCGTAAGCAATATTGTTATAGTCTAATTTGTATCTCGTCCGTATAATAATACTTGAGCCTGGTGGTAAACACCAAGGCTATTCCGAGAAAATTCCCCTTTTACACAACCAGAAATCTCAGGCTATGCCTGAGATTTTTGCGTTATACGAACAAAAAATGACATTTCTAACCCCGTCCCCAAGATGTCAATTATCTTCTATATATTCTGGCGGTAGTCCTTATCCAATTGCGGCGTTCCTCTGGAATAGCATTATGCCATAGTCTCCATTTCCAGTTTTCTGAAGCAGTTCCTGGATGATTCATACGAGCCTCATTTCCAAGCTGTAAAACGTCCTGCATCTGCAGAATCACTACATTAGCAATTGATGAGTAAGCAAGACGTATAATAGCATCTAATATCTCTTCTTTATGCTTAATACCCAAATACTCATAAAGATAGGCAAGCTGATAGTCACTCTTACCCTCAAAATAGCCTTTTATGGTATCGCTATCATGTGTGGTTCCGTATACAACACAGTTTGAGTCCTCGTAATTGTGAGGTAGATATGGATTTTTAGGATCTTGATCGAACGCGAAAAGCAAAACCTTCATACCCGCATAATGACGTTTGTTCATAAGTTTACGTACTGTTGGTATAACTACTGTGCCAAAATCCTCCACAATAATTACAGTATCTCCTGCGGCCTGTTCTATGGCATCTGTCAGCTTTTTACCAGGGCCCTTACGCCATTTACCGTTTACAGCACTAGCGTCCTTAGCTGGAACTTCAAAGTACTTTACTATTCCCACAAAATGGTTAAGTCTAATGATATCATAGATGGATGCGTTCATCGAAATACGTGCCTGCCACCATGCATAGCCAGTTTCTTCCATGTATTCCCAATTATAAAGAGGGTTGCCCCAGCGTTGCCCTATACTCGACAATGCGTCAGGAGGACACCCTGCCACAACATCAAGATAACCATCTAAATTAATATGGAATAGTTCTCTATGAGCCCAAACATCGGCACTGTCTTCGCTTACATAGAATGGAACCTCTCCTATTATCTCGATTCCTCGCTCGTTAGCGTATTTTTTAAGACTGTTCCATTGTGAAAAAAACTCAAACTGCACAAATTTCCAAAATTCTATTTCGCTAGCATATTTCTTTTCATATTCCTTTACCGCTTCAGGGGTATGTTCTCTTATCTCGCCCTTCCAATCCTGCCAGCAAGCATAATTATTATGCTCTTTAAGAGTCATATAAAGGCTGTAATCGTCAAGCCAATGCTTATGCGTACTACAAAACTCATGAAACACGCTACTTTTACAATCAAAATTAGCAAATGCCTTTTTTAATATTGCACTTCTGCTTTTAAAAAGAGCTGAATAATCGATGCTATCCTCACAGCTCCCCCAGTCATATAAATCAATGTCTTCATAAGTGATTAGCCTGTCACTTACTAACCTGTCCAAATCAATCATGTAATGATTTCCAGCGAATGCTGAAAAAGACTGGTAAGGACTATCGCCCTGTCCCGTAGGGCCAAGAGGTAGAACCTGCCAGTATTTCTGTTTTAGATCAACCAGCATATCCACAAAGTGATATGCTTCGATACCAAGAGTACCAATTCCGTATTTGGACGGAAGGCTGGTTATAGATAGAAGAATCCCTGCACCCCTTTTTAATTCTTTCATTATGTGTAGCCCCCTGAAGCTTTTTTCGTAATGTTTCGTATTTAATAAAAATTTATCATTCCCATTGATATTTGTCAATTACGCTCACTTCTTACATAAATGTAAGTTTTGAGGGCTGTTTTGTAAGACAAATCGATGTTGTCAGCTTGAATACGCTGCTAAAATGTGCTTGTAGGTTGAGAAAACATTTATTTTAAGAAAAAATTCATATTGAGGTTAAAAAAAATGAAAGTATTTAAAAAGATAATCAAGTGTCTTCTTTTTTTCATAGTGAGTCTGATAATTGGAAGTACAGCCGTTTATGTAATCACTGAAAAGAAAGAAGAAAAGGTAGCCAAAGAAATTTAGTTGTAGTAATTAGGGGAATAAAAATGAATGTAGTAATGGAGAACATACTTGTTGTATTAAATGAATACAGTAGAATAAGAAGCACTTACCTTTCTTTTGCCGATGGAATGTACACCGACAATTTAAAAGCCATAGTGATGACAGTAATCCGTATAATCACTCTTGCCGGATCTGTCTTAAGTACACATTTTAACTTGTAAAATGCCATATATGCCCATATACTTTTATTAAGAAAGTATTGATGAGGTGCTTATGGCTACAATCAAGGATATTGCTAACCGTTTAGGAATTGCAGTAAGTACAGTTTCAAAGGGATTGAATGGTGCTCCTGATATCAGTGAGGACTTACGCCAGTTAGTTTTAGATACCGCCGTTGAGATGGGATATAAAACTAAGAAAATGCGTAAAGAAGAGCACAAAAAAATTGCGATTTTTGTTGAGAATATGGAGTACTTAAATGCCGGCGACTTCGGTTATGATTTAGTCCTAGGCTTCGAGCAACAGGCATTTAGAAACAAATGGACTGTTAAGGTTATCCCGATTAATGATTCCTTCCAGGCCAAAGATAAATATGATACATACATGCTTAAGCACGGCTACTCTGGCGCATTCCTAATGGGAATGGCTCTACAGGATGAATGGATGAGACAAATTCAAACCACTTCTATTCCAACTGCCCTGCTTGACAACTTTGTAAAGATAAATCCAAACGTAGGTTACGTAGGCACAGATTCGTACGAGGGTTTCTCTCTTGCAGTCAAAAGGCTTTATGATTTAGGTCACAGAAAAATTGCTTTCTTAAATGGTACACCTAACTCAATGATTTCTAATCAACGTGAGGATGCATATAAAGTTGCTCTTTCTGAGAATTTTTTAAAATTTGATTCAAGCCTTATGGCTAATGGTTACTATGTTGCAGAGAGTGCACCCTACCATGTTCCCGGAATGCTTGACGCAGGAGCTACTGCCATTATGTGTGGCAATGACCTGATTGCATCTGGTGTCATTTTGGAATGTGAAAAGCGTGGGCTTAAGGTTCCTGAAGATATTAGTGTAATTGGTTTTGATGATATTCCTTTAGCTTCTGAATTAGGGCTTTCCACTATAAGACAGGAAAGAGTCGAGCTTGGAAAATGCGCTTTCTTTACTCTTGATTCACTCATGAATAAGGTTTCTGTAAGTAAGACTACTCTTCGTCCTAAATTCATAGAACGCGCCTCTATTGCCCCTATGAAAAAGCGTTAATGTTTTTGTAATTTATGCTTGCTATCATATGGGGGTTATGCTATAATCCTTTTTGTCGGTTGATTCGACACCTAATAGGGGCATAGTTCAAAGGTAGAACAGCGGTCTCCAAAACCGTCGATGTGGGTTCGATTCCTACTGCCCCTGCTAATTTAAAAGTCTTGAAAACATCATGTTTTCAAGGCTTTTTTTTCGCGTTCTT
>JAZUDH010000008.1:0-46131 GCA_045639565.1 Lachnospiraceae bacterium | reverse complement strand
CTCCGTACTCGCTTCCTTGTGATTTGTGAATAGTAATGGCATATGCTAATTCCAGTTCTTCAAGCATGTTGAATGGATATCTTACCTGTCTTCCATCATCAAAGATGACGGTAAGTGTCGAATTATCCTCATCTATTTTGCTTACTTTTCCAGAATCTCCATTAAACACGCCCACTCCTGCATCGATTGGAATATTGTACTTTCCCAGTACCTCCCACTCGATCTGGTAGTCGTTTTTTATCTGCATTACCTTGTCACCTTCTCTGAAGATTGTCTCTCCATAAAGGTGTTCTTTCTTGAAAGAGTTCTTAGGATTTAACTGCTCTTGCAGGTATTTATTCAAAGCAATTACTCCTAGACTGCCTTTTCTCATTGGTGTCAAAACCTGTATATCCAAAGGGTCGGCATTTACGTAAGGCGGCAGGCTTTTTGTAATAAGTTCAACTATATTTGTGAGAATTTTCTGCGTATCATTACGTTCTAATAAAAAGAAATCCTTACTCTTATTATCACAATTAATTGACTCACCATGATTTATCTTGTGAGCGTTTACGACTATGTCACCGCTTCCCTCTTGCCTGTATATTTTTTCAAGACTTGTTACATTAAAGCATCCGCTCTCAATCAAATCTCTTAATACCTGACCGGGGCCTACACTTGGAAGCTGATTCGCATCACCTACCATTACAAGTCTTGCACCAGAAGGCATTGCCTTTAGTAATGCTCTAAACAAAAAAATGTCGACCATGGACATTTCATCTACTATAAGCACATCATATTCAAGAGGATTATCCTCATTTCTTTCAAAGCCGGCGTCATTTCTGTTCTCTGTAATTCCACCACCTACTTCAAGTAAACGGTGCAAGGTTTTGGCTTCATATCCAGTTGCCTCTGTCATTCTTTTAGCAGCTCTGCCAGTTGGCGCTGCCAGCGCTATATCTTGCCCTTCTTCGTCAAAGTACTCGATTAATGTTCGAATCGTAGTAGTTTTTCCAGTTCCAGGCCCTCCAGTTATAATCGATACACCGTTTTTAACAGCATCGACGATAGCCTGAAGCTGTAATGAATCTAGCACAATTCCATTTCTGTCCGTGATATCGTCAATTTTTTGTCTTAAAACTTTCTCGTCTAGCTTACTGTCTTCGAAGAAATCTACAGCAACATTTCTAAGCAATCCCGCTACAGATTGCTCACAATAATAATTCGATGGTGCATAAATATTTTCACCCTTAATTATGAGTTTTCTATCCATCGCAAGATTTTCTATCTGCGGCTGTATACCATCTCTGTTTACCTCTAATATTTCAGATGCCTTATTTATCAACACTTCCTTAGGCAAGTACATAAAGCCTTGCTGAGTACCAAGCATTAAGGTATATAAGATTCCACTCTGAATACGATAATCACTATCGCTCTTGATTCCCATCCTAGTTGCTATTTCGTCAGCTGTCTTAAAGCCTACTCCGTCAATATCTTCAGAAAGACGATATGGATTTTCCTGGATAATCTTATAAATACGATCCTCATAATAAGAATAAATCTTAATAGCAAGAGCGTTGCCGATGCCGTATTTTCCTAGGAAAACCATAGCATCACGGTATCCCCTTTTTTCAAGCATCAGTACCCCTATCTCTTGAGCTTTTCTAAGAGTTATACCTTTTATCTTTTCTAGCATTTCTGGTTCTTCTTCCATAATACGGAAGGTATCCTTACCAAATTCATCAACTATTCGTTTGGCCAAAGTAGGGCCAATTCCTTTTATGATGCCAGAACCTAAATATCTTACAATTGCAGCTTCGTCCTCGGGTTGAATACTTTTGTATTCGATAACCTTGAACTGCTTGTCATATATTTTATGAACCACCCACTCTCCGGAAAGCTCCAACATCTCGCCTTCGGAAATAGACATAAAATTACCAACCGCAGTTTCTTCAGCTTCTTCGGTTTGAAAAGATATTACTGTATAGCCGTTATCGGCATTTCTAAATCTTATCTGGGAAACATACCCCTTTATTATTTCCATGTATCTTTAAGTATCCTATACAGATTTATTAATATGTTCTTAATGTTTATCTTTAATCAAAATAGGCTACCTTTCTGGTAGCCTACTAGTTTATAAATCATAATTTCGTTTCATCTGTTCATAGAGCATTTGAGCCAGTCCTAAGCTCTGAGTTTCTGTGGACTTTTCAGCCACATTCTTGACCATCTCGTCTTTAAAGTAATCAACCATTGTAGTCGTAGCACTAGACGAATAATCATCTGTTTTGACTGTTTTAAGCATTTCTTTGAAACATTGCTCTAAAAAATACGCTTCGAACTGTTTACACGCGTCCATCAGCTCCTCATCAGACGCTTTAGAGTAATCCTTGCTCTGACTTAGTTCTTTGGCCGCCTTGCTAGTAGCCTCTGTAGCATTGTTCTGTATGAAGTTGTTATATACACCTGTAATTCCTGAAAAATCCATGCTTCTCCCCACTTCATAAACGGAAAAATCTCAGTAAATCATTATATAAATTAGTTAATCTGCTGTATCATCAGCTATCTTAACTGGTTATCCTGCTCTAGCTTCTGCTATCTTAACTGGTTAGCCTGCTGTAACATCTGATCTGAAGCTGTAATAGCTTTAGAATTTAATTCATATGCTCTTTGTGCCGAAATCAAATTAACCATTTCATCCACTACCTGAACGTTAGAACCTTCTAAGTATCCTTGAGTAATTTGTGTTCTTGTAAGAGCAGTATTAGTAATTTCATTTAATGGTGCTCCACTTGCAGCTGTCTGCTGGAACAATCCCGAATCTGTCTTTTCAAGCCCTGCAGGGTTTGAAAACTGAAATATACCAAACTGAATACCTAATGGTCTAGGATTGTTGCTTTCATCGGGATAGCAAAACTGACCATCTCCCGTTACCGTAATCTTGCTTGCTATATATTCAGGGCCAAAGGAAATAGGGTTTCCAGTTGAATCAAGCACTGGACGACCATCTGCTGTTGCGAGCATAATGCCTCCCTGTGTATTCATCGACCAGTGAAAATCACCATTTCTAGTATAGTAAGGATTTCCATCGATTCCTCGAATTGTAAAAAAACCATTTCCTGAAAGAGCAAATGCTGTAGGGCTGGCACTTGCAAGCAAAGATCCATCTGTAAAAATAGATGTGATAGCTGCATTCCTAACGCCTAAACCTACCTGCACTCCTACCGGCTTAGCTGCCCCTTCTGCATTAGTAGATTTAGATTGAATTGTCTGATATAGCAACGACTTAAATTCATTAACCTCTGTTTTATAACCTGCTGTATTAACATTAGCAAGGTTATTAGCTATAGTATCAACATTTGTCTGTTGAGCTCTCATACCTGTTGCTGCTGTCCATAAGCTTCTAACCATTTAGTGTAACCTCCTACAGTTTTCCGAGCCTGTTGGCTGCGATTTGTAATGATTCATCATATGACTTGATAACCCTCTGGTTAGCCTCGTACTGTCTGGTGATAGTAATTAAATCGACCATTTCAGACACAATGTTAACATTAGACATTTCAAGATATCCTGAATATACCGCTGCGCTCGCATTTCTTGCTGTAGCTCCTTCTACTGCGCTATAGAGATTCTCTCCGTATTTCTCTAGATAATTGTAATCTTCAAAATCTGAAAGTTGGATAGTAGCAACTAAGTTATCATTCTGATAAATTCTACCTGTGCTATCTATTGATGATTCAAGTAGGGGATTCAACCTGATACGACCATTAGTGCCCATTACGTAATTACCATCTTTGGTAACCAGGTCTCCTTGTTCATTGAGAGTAAATGAGCCATCTCGGCTATACATGGTTGATGTCTCCCCAGCCTTGTTAGTGAATTCAATTGTAAAGAATCCGTCTCCAGACAACGCAAGATCATATGTGTTATCTGTGATTTTGAATGAGCCCTGTGTGTAGTCTGTGTAGTTTTCACCGATCTTAACACCAGGAGTATTAATACCCATTCTCTTAGGAACATTAGGTTCGCTTGAAGCATCCTTTATTCTGTAAGCCAGGACGGAATCGAATGACTGGCTTGTAGTTCCTTCTTTTTTAAAACCAGTAGTAGTGGAATTAGCAAGGTTATTAGTTAACACATCCATTCGGTGCTGCTCATTCATCATACCTGTATATGCGGTGTATAAACCTTTAACCATGCAATTTCCTCCAATTACTTAAATATCTTCTTTGTATCCTGCAAGGAATTCAACGTACTTACCTGTACCGATGGCAACCGCTGTCATAGGATCTTCAGCTGTCATTGTGTTGATTCCCATTTTTTCAGAAATAAGGTCTTCAAGTCCTCGAAGAAGGCTACCACCACCAGTGAGTACGATACCTCTTTCACCAATATCTGAAGCAAGTTCAGGGGGTGTCTTTTCAAGTACTGAGTGGATTGCATCTACGATTTTAGCTGTTGTATCTTCAAGAGCAATTCTAGTCTCTTCAGACGAAACTGTAACGGTAACAGGCAAACCTGACACAAGGTTACGTCCACGAACCTCTAAAAATTCCTCCTGAGGACGCTTAAATGCACATCCAACCTTAATCTTTATATCTTCTGCTGTTCTTTCACCAATTAATAAATTGTGTTTCTTACGCATGTAACGTACGATTGCTTCATCGAAATCGTCACCTGCAACCTTGATTGATGTACTTTCAACTGTACCACCAAGCGAGATTACAGCGATATCTGTAGTACCACCACCAATATCAACGATCATGTTTCCACAAGGCTTAGCAATATCAATACCAGCTCCAATTGCTGCAGCGATAGGTTCTTCAATAATAGCTACTTCTCTAGCGCCTGCCTGGTATGTTGCATCCTCAACAGCTTTCTTTTCTACTTCAGTAACACCACTTGGTACGCATACTGCGATACGTGGTTTTCTGTATGTACGATGACCAATTGCCTTCTGAATGAAGTACTTCATCATCTTTTCTGTAACTGTATAGTCGGAAATAACGCCCTGACGCAAAGGTCTAACCGCAACAATGTTACCAGGTGTACGACCAAGCATCAATCTAGCGTCCTCGCCGATTGCTTTAATTTTGTTTGTGTCTCTATCAAAAGCTACAACTGAGGGCTCCTTTAATACAACGCCCTTTCCACGAATATATACAAGAACACTTGCTGTTCCTAAGTCAATTCCGATATCTGTAAACTGCATAATGCCAATCCCTTTCATTGGTCCGAAAGCTACTGCCTCGATTTTCAAACTTTAACAGATTGATTATAGCCTAAACACATTCTAAATAAAAGTCTTTTCCAAAGGGATTTTTTAATTTTTTAGATACTTTACATTGTTTATATCGGAATATCTGTGAGAATAGTTTAGAGGAAGAATATTATTAGTTCATCTCTTTTCCTCTTGAATCCACCTTGCTCGTCCTCTATCTCAGTTCCCTTGAATCGACTTTGCTCGTCATCCATCTCAGTTCCCTTGAATCGTCTTTGCTCGTCATCCATCTCGTTTTATATTTCGTTAATTGAGTATTGTTACTTTTTTTACATCAAATTCTTCTTGATGTATTTTTTCTACAGTCAGGTCATACATTTTCTTAGTTCTTGAAGGAATTTTATTTTTTTAAAGATTAGTTTTTTCGTTACCTTCATTCAAGAATAATTCTTTTTCCTTTCTTGACTGCATTATTAATGCTTATATCAGCTTCGGTTCCTTCAAACTATTCATAACTACGATTATTGAATGCAGATACCCCAGAAAATGGCTCGATTTTTTTCCGTGGTTGCCTTCATAATTCTCACTTCGTTGTCTCTTGAATGCACCATACTAAAGAATCACTGTTCTTTTGCCTTCAAAATAATTAGTTCATACATATTTGAAGGACAAAACCGCTCTGACTGGCCCAAGCAGACCTCAGCAACCTATTATCACACCGCAAAAGACGCTTCTCACCTAGCATGCGCCTCAACTCAGCAATTACCTCACCTAGCATTCGCCTCAGCCCCGCCTCATAAGCGAAAAATACTTCTTCATTAGCAAAATGTCTTGAGAAAGGAAATTCAAAAATGAAAGATAACTACAACACCCAATCCCTATGGATTAACAACGCTATTAACGAACTTAGGAAAAGAGCAGACTTACTAGAAAAGGGAATAGTTTTCGCTAACAAGCAGATAGATAGAGCTCCAGAAGGAGGATTGAAAATAACTACTAAAGGCAATTCTATGCAATGCTATCACCGAACAGATTTGAGTAATACTGGTGGTGCGTATATATCGAAGAAGAATATCAAAATTGCCTATGAGCTAGCCCAGAAGGATTACAATCAAAGGTATGTAAAAGAGGCCCAAAAGGAATTGTCACTTATTCGTAAGTATCTATCTAAAATTGAGACAGATAACATTGAGTCAATTTATACATCCTTGGGCGATGCCAGAAAATCTTTTGTGACTCCATTTATTGAGGATTTAGATTCATATATAGTCAAATGGCTGCACAGAGATTTTCAACCAGGTTACTTTGAACCAGGAAGTCCTGAACATTATACAGATAAAAATGAGCGTGTGAGATCCAAAAGTGAAGTAGAAATAGCTAATGCATTAAATAATTTCAAAATTCCTTATATTTATGAATATCCATTGGAGATCAATGGTATTCAATATCGTCCTGATTTTCATTGTCTCAACGTAAGAACCCGAAAGGAAATCATTTGGGAACACTATGGAATGATGGATGATATATCATATGCAAGGGATAACATTGACAAACTTTACACTTATGAATCTGCTGGATACATGCCTGGCGACAACTTCATAGTTACATTCGAAACTTCGCGTCATCCAATAAATGTAAAAATCATAAAAAGGATAATAGATTACTATCTCTCCTAATACATATTCTCATTTAATACGATTAGCCTCCACGCCTGAGCCATCACCGCTCGCTTTCGTACGCGCACTTACATAATCATCCTCTGTGCTTGCGTGGTTCCATATAATTCACCGCCGCCAGCCTACTTCTCGCGAATAAAACTACTCCATGCGACTTCGTTTATACGCTTCTAGCAAGGCCTCTATTTTCAGCGTAATACTATCTGGATATGTGACCATTTTGCTGTTATCCATCTTTATCCATAGTTCTACATCCGCATATTTTCTTATCTTGCCAGAAGCTTTGTGTCTGCTCATATTATCTCGTTTTCCAGAAACTATTGTTTTTATCTGTACGACTTTTTGCTCAAATAACGGAATTAAAACATAGTAAAGGCGGTCATCTGCAAAAGAAAGGTAGCCTACACGTTTCCCATTTTCTGCTTTTAAAATCAGCTTATGATTCTTTATACCCATAGGCCAAAGAAAAGAGCCTGGTGTAAGAGAGGTATATCCATTTTCCAGTTCTACCATTGCCTGCACGTAGAATATGCTTCCAGCTTCCGTCTCGGTTTCTTTTGCAAGGAGCTTTAATGTACTTATTGTGTTGATATACTGGCTCGCCAGCAGATAGGTTAGTTCGGCCTGATACCTTATTCTATAATCCTCGTTAACCTCTTCGTGATATGGATGCGGGCTTTCCTCATCTGCCATTGAATTGTCAATTTCATCTAATAATCTTTTGCTACACTCATATATGCTCTTTAAAAAGCAGGGGAATTCCTCATCTAAAGACCAATAATACTTGCCTGTTCCCACTATTACTGTTGCGATACTGTTTCCGTCAATGTCCTCCACTTGATGATATATATCACGCTCCACGTAAGCGTTTGGATTAACATCGGCTTTCCAAACTGGAGCCTTTTTGTTACGGTCATTTTCCTTTCCATTCGCTCGCTTAATATCTGAGGAACTTCTTATTGAAGGTCTATGCTTTGTAACCACGTCATAAGCCTCATTTATTTCTTGAGCGTTGTAAGGAATTTTGATACCCATGTCGCTCATAGAGTCTGGATGAGCTTCTCTTATCAGATTTCTGTATTTAGTTTTAATTTCCTTAGTCGTTGAGCTTACATCAACTCCCAAAATCTTACAGGCTGTTTCATAGTTCATAAAAATATTATATATCAATTCCCTTGTTAGTCACCGCTAATCGATGTATTATTTTTTTATAAGTGTCTTTTTGAAAGGAGATCAATATGCAGGAAGTATTTGAATTTTTAAAAAAATGTGGAACATACTATTTAGCAACAGTTGAAGGAGATCAGCCCAGAGTTCGTCCTTTTGGAACAATCGCTATTTTCGAAGATAAGCTTTATATCCAGACTGGAAAAGTTAAGGATGTATCTAAGCAGATTCAGGCTAATAACAAAGTTGAAATCTGTGCTTTTGGCGAAGGCACATGGGTTAGAATCGCTGGAAAGCTTATAAGAGACGACAGAGTTGAAGCTAAGGCATACATGCTTGATCAGTACCCTCACTTAAAGAACATGTACTCAGCTGAAGATGACAACACAGAAGTTCTTTACCTTGAAGATGCAACTGCCACATTCTCATCATTTGCAGGAGCACCCAAAGTAGTAAAGTTTTAAACTAATACTCATATATGAGCCAAAGAAGAGGTATTTATGTAGCGTCCTAAAAACATAGACTTTCTAGTCATGAGGACTCTACTTAAATACCTCTTTTCTTATCCTGAATATTCTTTTGTATAAATTAAGGCACATAAGTGCTAACGCATCTGCTTTTTTAATAGAAATATGATTTATACAGGTATTTCTAGCGCAAAGAAAAAATGTGTAGTCATACATATATTTACTTATCCAACAATGTCGCGCTTGTAACATCATCTGCTCCATACGGCGCATTTTCCATTGAGTTATAAGATGTTGTGAAATTATGAACAATTATTTGATTTTCTGAACTTACATTGCTTATATCATTTTCATAAACCACTCTGTTGTCTTCAAGTCTTTCTTCTTGGTTGACACATCCGCCTAGAATCATAGCAACAAGCAAAGTGAACAGTATGCATCTTTTTTTCATTGCACTGCCTCCTGATAAAATGTAAAAGAATAAGTTTTGAGTAATGCATCACTCAACCCTGTTGAATTACTACCTTGTTATTTTCTAGGTCGATTGTTTTTATCGAACCCTCAATGTTTTTCCTGATTCCAAAGAGATCCATGAGCTCTACATGTACTCCATCAACGGTTATTTTAGAAGTGTTTTCCATAATAACTGAATTGTCTTTGTCCAAATATATTGTTGCTAGACACATTGAATCGTCGTTCCTTTCTATAATTTTCCAAGCGCTTCACTTAACAATGCATTACTCTTATCTAAAATTTTAGAAGCTTCTTTTAAGAGTGCTGCCGCTTCAGCATTGCCTAAATTACTCGCATCTTCAGCAAGGTGCAGTATTTCATGGGCATGGTGCTCATTGTGATCCTTTAAGTATCCCAAAAGCTTAACTAGCTTCTCTTTGTCATCTATATGCTCATGATGATGTGCATGCGCATGATTGTCATGCTCATGTGTATGTGCATGAGCTTCTTCGTGCTCATGCTCGTGGCTGTGCTCATGAGTATGCTCGTGTTCAAAATGTTCTTCCATCGTTTATCCTTCCTTGTGTTACAAAAGGCTATGTCACGCTCTCTTATTATCAAGCATTTTCTTAATGTAAACACCAGTAAATGATTCAGGTACCTTGCTTACTTCTTCAGGAGTTCCACAAGCTACGACAGTTCCACCGCCGTCGCCACCTTCAGGTCCCATATCGATAATATAATCCGCAGTCTTGATAATATCAAGGTTATGCTCAATTACAACTACAGTATTTCCTCCAGCTACGAGGCGCTGTAATATTTCTGAAAGCTTATGCACATCGGCAAAGTGTAGACCTGTTGTAGGCTCATCTAATACATAAATAGTTCTGCCAGTTGAGCGTCGGCTAAGCTCCGTTGCAAGCTTAACTCGCTGAGCCTCGCCACCAGAAAGCTGTGTGGATGGCTGTCCTAACTTAATATATCCCAAACCAACTTCATTCAATGTCTTTATCTTGTCGCGAATCGAAGGGACGTTTTCGAAGAATGTTACTGCTTCTTCAACAGTCATATCAAGTACATCGTAGATTGACTTTCCCTTATATAAGCATTCAAGAGTTTCTCTATTGTATCTCTTACCACCGCAGACGTCACAGGGTACATAAACGTCAGGCAAGAAATGCATTTCAATTTTTATAATACCATCACCCTGGCAGGCTTCACATCGACCACCTTTAACATTAAAGCTGAATCTACCCTTTTTGTAGCCTCTTTCTTTGGCCTCCTTAGTAGTAGCAAAAAGGTCTCGTATCTGGTCAAATACTCCTGTATAGGTTGCAGGGTTCGACCTGGGAGTACGTCCTATAGGAGACTGGTCGATATCGATAATCTTATCAAGCTGCTCGTAGCCTTCCATAGAGTCAAAATCACCAGGAATTGTGCGGGCTCTGTTAAGCTTCTTTTCTAAGTATTTGTATAGAATCTCATTTGTAAGAGAGCTCTTTCCTGAGCCTGATACACCGGTGACGCATGTTAAAACTCCTAGCGGGAATTTAACATCAATGTTTTTAAGGTTGTTTTCTCTTGCTCCATGGATAGTGACATATCCTGTGGGAGTACGTCTGGTAGCAGGAATAGGAATAAATTTCTTGCCACTTAAATACTGACCGGTAATCGATTCCTTGCATTTTTTAATATCTTCAGCAGTTCCTGTCGCCACAAGCTCACCACCGTTTACGCCTGCACCTGGACCGATGTCAGCTATAAAGTCGGCCGCATACATAGTGTCTTCATCATGTTCTACTACGATGACAGTATTTCCCAAATCTCGCAAATGCTTAAGTGTAGCTAAAAGTTTATCGTTGTCTCGCTGATGCAGACCTATACTAGGCTCATCAAGAATATATGTAACACCTACAAGTCCTGAGCCAATCTGGGTCGCTAGTCTGATACGCTGAGCTTCACCACCGGATAAAGACGCTGTTGCTCTTGCAAGGGTAAGATATGATAAACCTACATCACTTAAGAATGTAACACGTAGTCTTACCTGCTCTAATATCTGCTTACCAATTGTCATCTGATAATTTGTAAGCTTAAGCTCTCCTAGGAACTTAAGTAATTTTTCTATAGAAAGGTTTGTAATGTCATAAATATTGTAATCACCTACAGTAACTGCAAGCGACTCTTTTCTAAGTCTCTTACCACCACATTCAGCGCAGGGAGTAATAGACATGAAGGTTTCATATTCAGCCTTAGCTGATTCTGAGAATGTTTCTCTGTATCTGGCGTTACAGTTAGCTATGATACCTTCAAATGCCGACTGATACTCGCCCTTTCCACGCATACTCTGGTACTCAAAAGAAACCTTCTCGCCGCCATTACCATACCAAAGCATATTTTTAATATCTTCCGGATAATCCTTGAATGGGGTATCTAAGTCAAAGTTGTATTTCTTAGTCAGACCATTCATAACTGCATGAAGCCAGCTTTTAGGATCGCCTAATGATTTCCATCCATTTACTACGATTGCACCCTCATTTAAAGAAAGGCTCTCGTCAGGAATAATTAATTCCTTGGCAAATTCCATCTTATAACCTAGACCAGCACATGTAGGACATGCTCCAAATGGATTGTTAAACGAAAAGCTACGAGGCTCAATTTCAGGTATACTAATCTCGCAGTCAGGGCAAGCAAAGCTTGTTGAAAATGCAAGTGATTTTCCTCCAATTACATCAACTGTAATTAACCCATCGGTTAGTTCAATTGCAGTTTCAACGGAATCTGCAAGTCGTTTACGGATCTCAGACTTTACTACTAAACGGTCAATCACAATATCGATATTATGCTTGATATTTTTATCAAGAGTAATTTCTTCAGAAAGCTCATACATGTTTCCATCTATGATTGCTCTTACATAGCCGGCTTTTCTAGCCTTATCTATAATCTTTTCATGCATACCCTTCTTGCCTCGTACGATAGGGGCAAGAATTTGTATCTTGGTTCCTTCATCAAGGGTCAGTATTTGATCTACAATCTGATCTACCGTCTGCTTATTAATCTCACGTCCACAGTTGGGGCAGTGCACGATACCTATACGTGCATACAACAATCTAAAGTAATCATAGATTTCTGTTACAGTACCTACTGTAGATCTAGGGTTACGGTTAGTAGATTTCTGGTCAATCGAAATCGCAGGCGATAATCCTTCTATCCTTTCAACATTAGGCTTTTCCATCATTCCTAAGAACTGTCTTGCATATGATGAAAGGGACTCCATGTATCTACGCTGTCCCTCAGCAAAAATTGTGTCAAAAGCAAGTGAAGACTTGCCTGATCCAGATAGACCAGTTAATACAACAAGTTTGTTTCTAGGGATTTCTAAATCTAGGTTCTTTAAATTATGCTCATTAGCTCCCACAATTTTGATAGCTTCGCCCTTTGGGAGAATTTTTTGTACTGCCATTTATTACCTCTTAAATCTGGTCCAAATCGAGTAGACCTTTCTTTAGCTCTATTAATCTATCGCGAAGTACCATAGCTTCCTCGAAGTTAAGTTCAGCCGCAGCTTTCTTCATCTTCTTTTCAAGTCGTGTTACTTCTTTTTCCATTTCGGCACGAGTCATTGACTCAACGTCCTTGTCAACATTCATTTCATTTCTTGAAGTATCAGAATTTGATATCCTGATAACATCTCTGATAGGCTTCTGAATAGTAGTAGGAGTGATGCCGTTCTTTTCATTGTAATCCATTTGGATAGCACGTCGACGCTCGGTTTCATCGATAGCTTCTCTCATGGAGTCAGTTATATTATCTGCATACATAACTACATGGCCCTCACTGTTTCTAGCAGCTCGACCTATAGTCTGAATAAGCGAAGTAGTTGAACGAAGGAAGCCTTCCTTGTCAGCATCAAGAATAGCTACAAGGGAGATTTCTGGTATATCAAGACCCTCTCTTAGCAGATTGATGCCCACTAATACATCAAAAACATTCATACGCATGTCTCTAATTATTTCACTTCGTTCAAGCGTGTCTATGTCCGAATGAAGATATTTTACCCTTATTCCTACCTCAGCAAGATATTTTGTTAAGTCCTCAGCCATCTTTTTAGTAAGTGTAGTGACTAATACCTTAAAGCCCTTTTCGGTCTCTTTACGTATCTGACCAATCAAATCATCTACCTGACCTTCAGTTGGTCTAACCTCGATAGGAGGGTCCAGTAAGCCTGTAGGTCTGATAATCTGTTCAGTACGAAGCAGCTCATGTTCAGCTTCGTAATCGCCAGGAGTTGCTGAAACCATAAGCATCTGATCAATTCTTTGCTCAAATTCTCCAAAATTAAGTGGTCTGTTATCAAGCGCCGAAGGCAGTCTGAACCCATAATCTACAAGATTTTGCTTTCTCGATCTGTCACCAGCGTACATACCTCTAATCTGTGGAAGAGTAATATGAGACTCGTCTATGATCAGTAAGAACTCACCATCAAAGTAATCCATCAGACAGTGAGGAGGCTCGCCTGGTTTTGATCCAGCTAGATGTCTGGTATAATTTTCAATGCCAGAGCATATGCCAGTCTCTCGTAACATTTCTATATCGAAATTAGTACGCTCTGCTATACGCTGAGCTTCAATAAGCTTTTCTTCTGACTTAAAATACTTAACCTGTTCATGCATTTCAGCCTCGATTGTTTCGCAGGCTCTCATCATCTTTTCAGGAGCTACCACGTAATGAGAAGCAGGGAATAGCACAACATGCTCTAACGTACATTTAACTCGACCTGATAATACTTCAACCTCAGAAATCCTGTCTATTTCATCTCCGAAAAACTCAATTCTAATTAGGTAGTCATCGCTGATAGAAGGAATTACATCCAGCACATCTCCATGCACTCTAAATGTACTACGATCAATCTCTAAATCATTTCTTGTATACTGAATGGCTATTAGTTCTCTAATAACTTCATCTCTATCCTTAGTCTGTCCTCTACGAAGAGAAACACATAATGCCTTATATTCCTCAGGGCTTCCTAAGCCATATATGCACGAAACAGATGCTACTACAATAACATCCTTTCGCTCTGTTAATGACGCCGTTGCAGACATACGGAGTCTATCAATCTCGTTGTTGATTGATGAGTCCTTTTCAATATAAGTATCTGTCTGTGGAATATATGCTTCAGGCTGATAATAATCATAGTAGGATACAAAATACTCCACTGCGTTCTCAGGGAAGAATTCCTTCATCTCAGAATACAGCTGTCCTGCCAGAGTCTTATTATGAGAGATAATAAGTGTGGGCTTATTAAGTTCTTTGATGACATTAGCCATTGTGAATGTCTTTCCAGATCCAGTCACACCAAGTAAAGTCTCAAACTGGTTGCCCTCCTTGAAACCCTCTACTAAGTCCTTTATTGCCGCAGGCTGATCACCTGTTGGATTGTACTCAGAATGTAAAACAAAATCCATCGCTACTCCTAAATATAATAATGCCTGTTCTTTGGCTCGCTACATAATCCTAGCACAAGAGCCATCTGTTGTCCATGAAATCTCGAACATTTGTTCTTATTATTTTCTTAATTTCTTTTTATGCCCACTTTTCTATGCATTGCGTATTATTATACCTTGTTTTTATCTTTTTCGCTTCGGCTTTTTTAAGCAAAAGAAATCGTTTCTATACAATTTTTGTATCTAAAATCCCCAAATACATCATAAAGATACAAAATGCTTATTCACAAAGCACTTTTCGGCTTTTTAATATCACAAACCGAATTCACATACATTTTTTGTCACCAAACTAGCTAAAACCTGTTATTAAACCGAAGCACCTACTTTACACCGTTCCGGCAGGCACTTTACCTTCCTTCCAGCCGCGTTACCTTTCCGACATGTCATTCTTCACTCTGTTCCCCATAAAAAAATGCATACCACCCGGTATGCATTTCCTAGTCCATTATTATCTTTACTTACTAAATCCCATCTCTTCAAGAACCATGGTCGCTCTTTCGATATCATTCGGTCTATAAACGGGCTTACCCATTGTCATCATGTAGCTTTCAGCGCCTTTTCCTAAAATCAGGATGGCATCGCCTGGCTTAGCATCATGGATGGCCTTGGTGATTGCTTCATCTCTGTCGACGATAAGCTCGTAGTTTGTAGCCTCGGGTACGGTTTCTACCATAGTTTCTACAAGCATTTTGGGATCTTCGAATCTGGCATCCTCGATTGTGAAGTAATTGTAATCAGCTGTAGCTGTACAGTATTCAGCCATATCGGTTCTGCGATATTTATCTCTTGAACCGCCTGCTCCTACAACTACCCTTAGGTAACCATCTGTAAGAGTAGATTTGATATACTCCACTAAGTTCTTAACCGCATTAGCAGTGTGAGCATAGTCCACAATTACTCTGAAGGGCTGCCCTAAATCAATAACAGTCTGTCTTGCTTCTATAGGAGCAAGTCTTGATACCTCATCAATTAGCTCCTCAACAGAAAATCCAAAATGATTAAGACATATTGTGACCGCCATTATGTTGTATACATTAAAAATACCAGACAGATTACAGGTAACCTTATGTGTACCAAGCGCACCATTCATGGTAAATGATAAAGCGTTATACTTGACACTAATGTCAGTTGCATAAACATCAGCCTTTTCACCGCTCTCTATACCATAGGTTACAACCTTAGCATGAGCCTTTTCAATAAACATATCTTTGTAAGGATCATCATTGTTTATGACACATATTCCATCGGCATTGGTATATGACATAAGTCTGGCCTTGGCAGCACCATAGTTTTCCATGGTCTTGAATAAATCAAGTGCATCTCTGGTAAGATTAGTAAATATCGATGCGTCAAACGTTACGCCGTCAAGCTTTCCTGTTCCTAATCTCTCGCCAGTTGCCTCCATTGAAACATATTCACAGTCATCCTTCATGAATCCGTCGAAGGCTCTGAATAAGTCCTTTTGAAGCGGGGTACTATAATCGTTATCCTGCTCGTAGTGCTCGCTTCTGATTCCATTTGTTCCTATGTATCCAGTCCTATGCTTAAGATTATTCAGAATCTGGAACATCATTTCGCTGGTTGTAGTCTTTCCATCGGTTCCAGTTACGCCAATTATCTTAAGCTTCTCCAATGGACGATTGTAAAATCGATTCAAAATCTCATTCATTGCTCGCTGCGAATCAGCAACTACTACCTGTGGAACATCAAGCTCTGGAAGCATATGCTCTACTATCAAAGCAACCGCTCCATTTTCTATTGCCTTAGGGGCAAAAGAATGTCCGTCCACAGTAAGTCCTTTAACACATACAAATAGAATATTTTCGCCGCGAACTCTAGAGTCATCTGTTATATCATTAATCTCAATATCATAATCACATGATATTAGTTCATTTAACTTCATTTAAAAAACTCCGTACTACTTACCCAATGCTTCCTTAGTAGCTTCTAAGATAATGTTAAGTCCCTTCATAAGGTCTTCATCTGAAATTGTAAGGCAAGGTAATAACTTAAGAACGGCATCCTTACGTCCTGCTCTTTCAATAATCATATTCTTTTCAAAGCACTTATCAGCTATCTTGTGTGAAATATCATAATCTTCAGTAATCTTTCCAAAATCAATACCCCAGATAAGTCCCATTCCACGATGAGATAATCTTGAGTCTAAGGGAAGAATATTCTTAGTAATAAACTCATCTACAATAGCGGCTTTTCTGGTAACTTCGGCATTCAAATCATGCTTTACATTGTACTCAATAGCCTTTTTAGCTGCTACGAATGCAACCTGGTTACCACGGAAGGTTCCGTTATGCTCAGCAGGCTTGAAGTTGTCATACTCCTCTTTAATCAAAAGAAGGGACATAGGAAAGCCATAACCACCAATTGACTTAGAAAGTGTAATCATATCTGGCTTTATTCCTGCCCTTTCAAAAGAGAAGAAAGTACCAGTACGAGAGCATCCCACCTGGACATCATCTACTACTAACAAAATGTCATTAGAATGACATATCTTATCAAGTCTCTTAAGCCATTCAACTGAAGCTACATTAATACCGCCTTCAGCCTGAATTGTTTCTACAAAAACAGCTGCTGGTTTTTCAATACCTGTATGATCATCAGCTAAAATAGCTTCAAGGTAATCAAGAGAATCAAAATTTGTTAATCCACCATTTTCGTATGGGATAAATGTAACATTATCAAGAGATACACCAGCACCATGTCTACTTGTTTCATCAGTTGTTAATGCTAAGCTTCCAAGTGTCATACCATGGAAAGCACCCATAAAAGCAATAATGTTACTGCGCTTTTTATCTTTTCTTGCAAGCTTAAGTGCAGCTTCATTAGCGTTTGTTCCTGTAGGACCAGGGAACATGATACGGTAACCGGTTAATCCTCTTGGTGCAAGGATTTCTTTTGTAAAGGTTTCGATAAACTCTTCTTTGGCCTCTGTATACATATCCATAGCGTGAGTGATATTATCGTTCATTAAGTAATCAATGATTGCACCCTTAATCTCGTCATTGTTGTGACCGTAGTTTAGTGCACCACACCCAGACAGAAAATCAAGATAAGCCTTGCCATCTACATCGTAAATGTAGGAACCCTTAGCTTTCTTAAAAACAACAGGGTACTTACGACAGTAAGAACGTACTGATGATTCATTTTGTTCAAAAACAGATGTTAAGTTAGACATATAATAATCCTCCTATACGCAGCTTGGCTTAGCCGGAACTTCGTTCTTAATAAAGTAGATTTCGTACCAGATGAGGAAAGCATAGATTGTGTAAATTCTACGACCATTATTCCAACGGCCAGAATGATGTTCCTCTAAGAGTCTGTTAAGTTCATCCTTGTTAAAGAATTCCTCAACCCATTCTTTGTCGAACATCTCACGCACCTTGGCGTAGTACTTGTCTTCACGGATCCAATCCTTGAAGGGAACTAGGAATCCAAGCTTCTTACGCTTAGCCCATTCTTCAGGAATGGTTTTATTAGCAGCTTTTCTAAATGCATATTTTGTAATGTAATCATGAATGATGTACTTGTAAGGTACTTCCTCACTTACTCTGTATACTTCCTTGTCAAGGAAAGGAACTCTAAGCTCAAGTGAGTTAGCCATTGTCATCTTATCAGCCTTTAGTAAGATGTCATAAGGTAACCAGAGGTTCATATCAAGATACATCTTCTTAAGCAAATCAGGCTTATCCTTAATTTCTTCAAATTTAGGGATTGTAACATCCTGATATTTCTTACCATTTCGATATGCTGGCTTTAAAAGCTTGTCAGCCTCTTCATTGTTCATGATAAATGCCTGACCTATGTATGATTCTTCAAGTTTCGAACCTGCACGAATTAGGAAATGACGGCCCTTCATATTAGGCATCTTTTCAGCGATACCTTTCATGCCACGTCTGAACCAGAATGGAAGCCTGTTGTATCTTTCGTATTCCTTGGGAGTCTCATATTCATAATATCCACCAAAGAGTTCGTCAGCTCCCTCGCCGGAAAGCACAACCTTTACTTCCTTGCTAGCCATGTTAGCAAGATAGTAAAGAGGAACTGCTGAAAGGTTAGCATGAGGCTCGTCCGAATGATACTGAACAGTAGGTAACGCTTCGAAGAACATATCAGGAGTAATGCTCTTACGAATATGCTTCATACCTAAAATCTCACATAAATCGTGAGCATCCTGAGTCTCGTCAAATCCACCTGCCTGTTCAAAGCCTACAGTGAACGCTTTATCTACGTGGGCATTTGCTACAATGTAGCTTGAGTCAACACCACTTGAAAGGAATGATCCTACTTCAACATCACTAATCTTGTGATGCTCGATACTGTCCTTCATAATGTTATTAATCTTTTCAACTGTTGTATCAAGGTCATCATCATTGTTACGATATTCAATCTTAAAATAACGGCGGATTTCCATCTTTCCGTCCTTATATGTGAAGCAGTGACCTGGATCAAGCTTATGCACATTTACAAAGAAAGAATCCGTAGGGACTGAATACTGATACATAAGGTATGTCTTAAGTGCGTCCTTATTTAATTCCTTCTTAAAATCAGGATGGTGTAGGAATGCCTTAATCTCTGAACCATATATGAAAAGCTCAGGAGTATCATAGTAATAAAAAGGCTTGATACCAAATGGATCTCTTGCTCCGAAAAGCTCGCCCTTCTTCATATCCCAGATTACAAATCCAAACATTCCACGAAGCTTATCAACAACATCTTTACCATATTCTTCATAGGCGTGGATAATTGTCTCTGTGTCAGAGTTAGTTGTGAATACGTGTCCCTTTTTCTCAAGTTCTTCACGAATCTCTAAGTAATTGTAAATCTCACCATTAAAGTTAATGGCAAGAGTTTTGTCTTCATTAAAAAGTGGCTGATTTCCTAAGCTTAAGTCGATAATACTTAATCTTCTAAATCCCATCGCAATCTTATCATCCACAAAAAAACCCTCGCCATCAGGTCCTCTGTGCTTGATTGAATCACTCATCTTCTGAATGATTTCTCTTTTTTTCTTTTCGTCTAGTTTATCTATGAAACCGGCAAATCCACACATGCGTCACTACCTCTTTTCTTTAGATTGTGTGCTGATTTTCTCTGTACTTTTTGCGATAATTTATCGCACGCATAAATACATAGAAGTGATGCTTGAATGACTTATCCTGCTTAAAATCAAGAGGATTTATACGTCCTGGCTTTTTCCAAAGCTTAAGTGCCATCTTCTTGTACTCTTCATTGACAATATATTTCTTAATAACAGCCTTAGGAACCATGGATAGTAAAACCATGTTAGTTAAAAGCTTAAAGTCCTTTTCTTCATCATCGAAAACGTCTCTAATCAGACAGTTTACAAGGTTACATCCTAACGCATTAAGATAATAGCTTGATCTAGCCTGTCTAGGATTAATCTCTAATACCTTAAAGTTTCCTTCTCTTGAATCATACTTTAAGTCGAATTCGCAAAAGCCAGTATAATGTATGCTCTCAAGGAAGCTCTTAAGCTTTTCAACAGTTTCCTCTGTATGACCATACTGGTTGTACCCGTTTATAAGTACTGTACAGTTACCTATTGCTGTAGGTCCATGCTCCTGTAAACCTATCTGGGCAAAAGAAGCTAATTCCGGCTTACCATGCTTATTGCAATAGAATACACAGTCAAATAATGCCGAATCGTCTCCAGGAATAAACTCCTGAACGATAAGTGTGTCAGTATACCCTGATGCCTTTACCTTATTGATAAAGTCTCTTGCACTGTTAGGTGTAGTGGCCTTATATACCTTGGGCTGGCCTTCAAAATGATGATGGCCATACTCTATGGCATTGCTAGGCTTAATTATAAGTGGATACACAATGTCAAAGGGCATAGGAGCTGTTTCTTTTTCCTTGCAGTCAATGTAAATTGTTCTTGCAAAAGGAAGTCCTGACTTTTCATATGTCTTGTAGAATTTTTCTTTTACTAAGAAGCTATCTACGATTTCTCTGGTAGGGCAATTATATACAAAATAAGGATCAATTGCGCTAGCATTATCAACTAATAGTCTTACGTAAACATCATGGCAAGGAATAAGTAACGACTTTCCACTTTCCATGTGATTCTTGCCATACTCAACTAAAGCCTTTACAAAGCCTTCGTTGGTACGAAGATCTGGGTGATACTCTATATTTACAATTGCTGAATGTTCTGTAAAGCGGATAGGATTGGTTGCGATTACATCAACTGGCTCTTCGTACTTTTCGTAGTAGCAGCGTGCCATATAGTAAACGTTCATATCTGAACCTAACAAAACTACATTATGCTTCATCTTAGTCTCCTCAATCATTTATATAAATTCTAGGTATTGTTGAATCAATGTTGGTCATAAGCTCATACATTGTTGTTCCTATATGCGCGGTAATCGAAACAATTGGAATCTCACCACCTAAAACGGTAACTTTGTCATACTTTTTAACAGTCTCATCAACGAGTACCTCGCACATTCCCATGCCAACCTCGCCGATGATAGGATATTTCTTTCCGTTTATCGAAACATTGCTCTTATATCTTTTACGACCTATTCCATCCGCATATCCTGTGTCTATTACAGCGATATACTCCGTACCTTCTGCCCTGTGGAAGAGTCCATAGCCTACGTATTCCAAAGCTTCAACCTTCTTAACCTGAATTACTTCTGTGTAAAGTGTAAATGCTTTCTTAACATCATATTCCTTTATCGGGATACAAGGCTCAATGTTGTTCTTTTTATTGTTTCTTTCTCTTTGAAGTCTCCTGATTTTACCTTTGATTGAATTTGGAAAATCATGGACAGTGGTAAAGCCAAACAACGCGATTCCCACTCTTGCGGCATTAGCCCACTCTGGAGTTTTATGTAAGAACACGGTCTGTGTCTTGTCGACATGTACCATTGGAATCTTAGTTAAATCAATTTCCGATGTAAGTTCTAAGAACTTTTCTCTATTTAATTCATATTCCTTGTCCTGATAACCAGAGGTATGAAAGTGAGTAAATATACCTTCAAGGGTTAAATTCTTCGATGCTTCTATTTCCTTATATACTTTTGTAACATCGGCTCTTTTCTTAAAACCTAATCGGTTCATTCCCGAATCGATTTTAAGCTGTAGCTTAAGATTTACGCCTGCTGCCTTGATGTCTTCAAAGGTTTCCATATCATTTACGCAGGCTGAGATATCATTTTCGCTTAGTACAGAATAGAATTCCTTGTGCACTGGCTGAAGCATAATTACCGGACATTCACTATCCCATTTTCTAACTTCAATTGCTTCATCAAGATTGGATACAGCAAAAGCATTCATTCCACCTCTTTTTAAGGCTGGAATAATTCCATATCCGTGGCCATATGCATTTCCCTTCACAACCGCAATGTTGTATTTATGAGGAAAAGCTTCAGTAATAAGTCTTGCGTTGTGTTCAATAATGCTATTATCAATTTCTACGTAAGTCTTTCTGTACATCTAAGTCTCCTGTTCTACCTTTTAAGGATATCAAAGAGTTTTAGTGAATAAAAGTCACTAAAGTGCTAAAAATATGACAAAAAATGCTCTAAAACCTCATTGGTTTGGCAATGAGGTTTTTAAAAGATTACTTTATTTGATTTAAAAGATAGTCATGCGCATAAATTTTCTGATTATCATAGCGATTATCAGCGTCACTATCATAATACGCATCCCTATCAAATTCTAACTCGATATCAGGAGCGATTCCGTATCCATGGAAGCATTCTCCCTTAGGAGTAAAATAGCTGCTTGTTGTTATTTTAATTCCTGAATTGTTATTAAGGAAATAGATTGACTGCACAATTCCCTTACCAAAAGTATTAGTACCAATGATTGTAGCCTTGCCATAGTCGCGAAGTGCGCCGGTAAGTAATTCAGAAGCACTAGCTGTATATCCGTTTGTAAGCACTACAACCGGAATTTCAATTTCTCTTGTACCAGTACTGTAATACTCTTCTTTATTTCCATACTTATCTTCGGTGTAGGTGATTATACCCCTAGGAAGCATCATCTCACCTATATCAAGAACAGTAGAAAGATTTCCGCCACCGTTATCTCTAAGATCGAGGATCAATCCCTTCATTCCCTGCTTGTTTAATGATGTATATGCATCTTCAAACTGCTTGCTTGTTACATCTTCAAATCTTTGAAGAGAAATATAGCCAATTTCTCCTTCCATCATCTCGCCAGTAACTGTAGGACTTTCAACCTTGTCACGTATTACCGTCACAGTTAGATAATCGCTTTCACCCTCTCTTAGAATGGTAAGCACAGTAGGAGTTCCTGCTGGACCCTTAATCAGGTTAACGGCTTCTGTTAATGTTAATTCTTTTAACTCTGTCCCGTCCGCCTTGACGATTAAGTCACCATCCATAAGTCCTGCAGCTTCAGCAGGGGATGCATCAAAAATACCAGAAAGCAAGACATATCCCGTTTTTTCATCCTTTTGAACATACGAACCTATGCCGTAATATACACCCTCAGAGTCATCAAAGAAATCTGCGAATTCATCGGGATCATAATACTCAGCATAAGGATCATCTAAAGAAGCAATTATTGCACGGTAAATGCTGTCTCGCATCTTTTCAGTATCAATCTGATCAGAATAGTAGAAGTTAGCCAGGAAATACTTGTACATTAAGTTGACCTGGTCGACAACCTCCTGTGTAATAACTGAAGTATCATCAAGATTTAAATCAGGATCGTTGACTATATCATCAATCGCTTCCTGATAGGCACGCTCATATTCTGTTCTTACATTTCCTATCG
This sequence comes from Lachnospiraceae bacterium, assembly GCA_045639565.1. Classification (GTDB taxonomy): domain Bacteria; phylum Bacillota; class Clostridia; order Lachnospirales; family Lachnospiraceae; genus UBA1258. The sequence goes on along the minus strand of JAZUDH010000008.1, from coordinate 22,874 downwards.
CGTTAAAGAAAAAAATCCCGCCCACGATAGCTGAAACCACAATACCAATTAGTATTCCTATTAGTACTGATATAGATCTTGATTTTTTTTCGTTCATTTTTATTTGTCTTTCTTTGGACTTATTACTTTTTAAGGTAAGGCCATGGATCAACATACTGCCCATTCAAGCGCACACTAAAGTGCAGATGGTTACCAGTTGAACGACCAGTTGTTCCTACTAGCGCAATCTTCTCACCTCGTAATACCATGTCGTCTTTCTTGCACAAAAGCTTGCTTGAGTGCATGTATACAGTGTATAGACCGCCACCATGGTTAATCATTACATAGTTACCCATTGACCAGTTATAATCTGCAGCTACTACGACACCATCATATGCTGCCAGTATTGCTGAGCCTCCTGGTGCAGCCATGTCGATACCACTGTGGTACGAAGTACTTCCGTTGATAGGATCTCTTCTGTAACCAAAGTTGTCTGTAATGGCAACATAGGAAGGTGCTGGCCATGTAAACCTGCCACCGTCATATACTAATACCATGCCGTTAGCCATGGCAATCTGCTTCTGTTCCTCTAATACGGCAGCCTCGAGCTGTGCGATGACAGCTGTCTGTTCCTCGATGTCTGCCTCGAAGTCCATAATCTGCTGCTCTTTTTCACTAATCTGCTGTTTGTATTTAGCAAGCTCCTGCTGCTTTTCACCAAGAAGCTCATTGAGTGAAGCTTCCTCAGCTTCTAAAGATGCTTTTGCCTGATCCAAAACTGCTTTCTCGGCTTCTAGGGTTGCCTTTACAAGCTCTGTCCATTCACGAATCTGTGTGAACTCATCAAGCTTCTTACGATCATAAGCTGAAAGTTTTTCAATATAATCAGCCTTTGCTAAAAGATCACCAAAGCTCTTAGCACTAAGCACAATTTCCAGATAAAGTGAATCACCTTTTTCGTACATCATCTTGATACGCTTTTTCATGGCTTCGTACTGGGCAGTTTCTACAGCAATCGCATCGTTAAGCTCAATTGTAATTTCGTCAATCTCAGCTTCCTTGTCAGCGATTAGCACTTTGTAATTTTCAATGTTCTCCTGAACCTCTGCTATTTCAGCATCAAGCTTTGTGATATAGGCTGTTACATTACTCTTAAGAGTTTCAAGTTCTTTCTTGATAGCCTTAGCATTAGTAAGATTACTCTGCAGTGTCTGCTTTAGTTTTTCAGACTCGCTTATCTGATTCTGCTTATCTCTAATGCTTTCGCTTGTAATACTTGATAGAGAGTTTCCTGCATGTACTTCAATTTCAGGTGTTGCTACCGTGAACGAGAGTAATAATACGCTCAGGATAACACACACTGCCCTCTTGAATCGTTTCAAGTTATTCACTCTCCGTTTGCTATACTCTTAAATGCTTACGTACCGTTACGAAACTTCCTAAGAAACCAATTCCTACACCAATAATAAGTGATACCGGAACTAATACATTGAAAATCTCTTCAACAGTTAAAAAATTAAGTAATGATGATAAAACAGAAAACTGGCTGGTCACATAGTCAAGAGCCTTATTGTATATAAGGTAGATGATTCCTAACGGAATGCCTGCACCAATTAATCCTATCAGCATACCTTCTATTACGAATGGAGCACGTACAAAATAGTCAGTTGCTCCGATATATTTCATAATCGTGATTTCTTCAATTCTTACCTGAATACCAATAGTAACAGTATTACTAATTAAGAATACTGATACTGCAAGTAGTATTCCTATGATGCCTAGGGACACATATCCTATGAGCTTATTAGCATTGCTAAGAGTCATAGCTGTAAGCTCCGAGCGACGAACCTCTCTGATTCCTGGAAGTGATTCAAGATATGTTACGAGTGCACTCTGCATTGAAACATCATTTAAATAGATTTCATAGTTAGAAGAACCCTCAAGAGGATTTTCTGTAAAGCCCTCGCTGTATTCGCCTAAATATTCTTTACTAAATTCTTCCCATGCATCATCATCTGATACGAAATTAATCTTACTAACTTCAGGTCTTCTTTCGATAATACCACCAATTTCCTCTACGCGCTTATCTGTGATATCTTCGTCAAAGAACACTACAACACATACACCTTCCTGCGCTTTATGAACAATATTCTGGAAATTAGCTAAAATCGAATAGAATACACCAAACAAAAACAGACAGGCGCTAATAGTAGCAATTGAAGCAAGTGAAAACAGCTTATTTCTAAATATGTTTTTAATGCCCTGCCAGAGAGTATAAAAGAATGAACTAATCTTCATCGATATATACCCCCTTTTCCTGATCGCTTATGATTACACCCTTTCTAAGAGTGATAACACGTTTTTGCATCATGTTTACGATATCTTTATTGTGAGTAACCATAATAACGGTGGTTCCGTTGTCATTGATTTCCTCTAGTAATTTCATGATTTCCATTGAGTTTTTAGGATCAAGATTACCAGTAGGCTCATCAGCCAGCAAAATGCTAGGCTTGTTGATTAAAGCTCTTGCAATAGCAACACGTTGCTGCTCACCGCCAGATAGTCTGCCTGGTCTTGACTTGTACTTACCTGCAAGTCCTACTGTGGCAAGAATCTGAGGCACGTTCTTTCTAATCTGCTTACCAGGCACTTGGATAATTCTCTGGGCAAAAGCAACGTTTTCATAAACGTTACGGTCCTTAAGTAATCTAAAATCCTGAAATACCACTCCGATATTACGACGAAATTTAGCAACACGACTGTGCCTAATTTTACCTAAATCATAATTTAGTACGTATATATTTCCTTCAGTAGGCTTAATCTCCCTAAGTAAGAGCTTGATAAAAGTAGATTTACCAGATCCACTATCACCAACTACAAATACAAACTCACCTTTTTTAATGCGTATATTAATATCAGATAGTGCCTGAACATTACTCTGATAAGCTTTCGAAACATTCTCAAGGACGATTATCTCGTCATCCTCCATCAGCTTCTTTTTCTTTCTTGAAAAGGCCATTTTAATCCCCTTAGTATTCAATACTTTCCATATATCTCATGTATTTTACAACCATAAGAGCAATCTTAAAGGTAATCGCATCCTCAAACACTCTTAAATCAAGACCTGTGGTTTTCTGAAGCTTATCAAGTCTGTATACAAGAGTGTTTCTATGAATAAATAACTGTCTTGATGTTTCAGATACATTAAGAGAGTTATCGAAGAATTTGTTAATGGTTGTAAGTGTTTCTTCATCGAATTCATCAGGACTTTTTCCACCAAAAATCTCCTTGATGAACATTTTGCAAAGTGGAATAGGAAGCTGATAAATAAGTCGACCAATTCCAAGCTCTGAATATGCAATAATCTCTCTGTCAGCAAAGAATATCTTTCCAACATCTAAAGCCATCTTAGCTTCCTTGTATGAACGAGAGACTTCTTTAATCTCGCCAACAGGAGTACCATATGCAATCTTTAATCCGTGAATACCATCTTTTGCAAGTGTGGTAACAATATTACTAGCTGCCTTTTCAACTTCGGCAATGAAATCGCCCTCTTCTAATTCCTTGACAACAATTACATTGTTTTCATCAACGGCTGTAATAAAATCCTTATTGTTTGTGCCAAAATGAGTACGCATTGTTTCGAGCAGGTTTATATCCTTATTGTCTCCGGCTTCAAGGATAATCGCTACACGCCTAACATCAGTAGCTATGTGGAGTTTCTTAGCTCGACTGTAAATATCTACAAGTAACAGGTTATCTAACAGAAGGTTCTTGATAAAGTTATCCTTATCGAATCTTTCCTTGTATGCAACAACTAAGCTTTGCAGCTGGAATGCAACCATCTTTCCTACCATGTAAACGTCTTCGCCTACGCCATAAGCGATAAGAATATATTCTACATTAGCGTCGTCAAAAACTTTAAAATACTGATATCCCTGAATCTCCTGCGAGTCAGCAGGACCAACAGTAAAGTCCTTGGCATTTTTAATTGCAAGAGTAGCTTTAGCACTAAGTGTAGTTGCTACCTCCTTGCCTTCTGGATCGAGGACAGTTAAATCTACCCTGGTAATTGCTTTTAAACCATCTAGTGTTGTCTGTAAGACCTGATTCGAAATCATATTTTCCTCCACTTATAGCCCATAACGATTGGATATTTTTCACAACGTTTTGTGTCGCCAATTTCCCGCGATTTCTCAAATACAGCACTATTTTATTATAAATTACTTAAAAAACCAACCCCTAAAGTATATTCTTTTATGCATTTTTTCGTTATTTTTACGCGTTTTGCCTATTTTAGGCCTTGTATGTTTTGACAAATGATAGGGCATGTGGCTAGAAATGCGAAAATCCCTTAAGTAGAATTAACCTATTATAGTAACCTACCTAAGGGATTTTTTATTGCATTTCTTATAAAGATTTTATCTTTCCTTCAGCTGTAATTTCAATTTTTCTGTTCTTGTAAAGATTACCAACAGCCTTTTTAAATTCATTTTTACTCATTCCAGTCTCTCGCTTAATAACCTCTGGAGTAGCATGCTCTGAGAAAGGAAGCACTCCGTTGTATGAAGCGATAAGAGAAAGTAATCTGTCCGCATTAGATTCAATAGCAATATGCGCTTTCTCCCTAATACTTAAGTTAAGCTTTCCATCAGGTCTTACACCTGCTACTCTTGCTTCAACCTGGTCTCCTAACTCAACCTTGCCATAAAGCTCGTTCTTAGGGATTAATCCCTGATATTTATCATCAACAGCCACAAACATACCAAAGTTATCGCTCTTTTCGTATGCCGTTCCAGTAACCTTGTCGTCCTTTTTGTAAGGCGACTCACTGGATAAATAGGGATACACATTCATAGTTGAACATATACGTCCTGACTTATCAAGATAAACAGCTACCAAAACCTCATCTCCCTGAGCAACTCTCTTTGTCTGCTCTGCAAATGGAAGCAACAAGTCCTTTTCAAGTCCCCAGTCCAGGAACGCTCCTATCTTTCCCACTTCCTTGACATTAAGTCTTCCTATTTCATGAAGGCTTAACTTAGGAATATTGGTGGTAGCAATCAGTCTGTCACTCGAGTCAAGATAAACAAATACCTTAATACTATCTCCTCGTTTTAATCCGGCAGGTACCTGTTTTTTAGGCAAAAGAACATGCTCGTTAGCAGCAGGAACCTTCTTGTCCTTTAACTCTTCTGGAACAAGGTATACACCAAATTCCACTTCCTTTTCCATGTACAGGGTTTGTGTTTTAGCTAATTCAAACATTTTATTTCTCCTTGGTAATTCCGTAAACCATTATACCCGTTTTGTCTTAACAAACTGAGTATAACATTGTAAACAGTAAAAAAGACATGAACCACATGGATTCATGTCTTAAGCAGGGCTACAAGGATTCGAACCTTGAAATGACGGAGTCAGAGTCCGTTGCCTTACCGTTTGGCGATAGCCCTATGTCGTGCTCGCTCTCGTAAGCACTTTGTTAGTATATAAGAAGACTTTAAAAAATGCAAGTACTTTTTTAAAAAATATTTCCGAGGACATTAATCCCCGGAAAATACTTTATAATCTTACATCAATATTAGCTCCAAGATTAGGGTTAACACTCAATTCCATAGCAGAACGGTTCATCATTTCAACAACCGAATTACCCACCTGCTCCTGTGTATCCAAAGTTTTCTTAAGCATCGCAGTCCCTACGTCATTCTGTATTTTGCTAAGCGCAAGCGATGATGCAATTCCAGCTATATCCATAAGCACTACCTCCTATTTTTATTTTAGGTACTTTTCATCTTATTCGCAAGTAATTACCCAAAAATTATTTAAGATTAAATGTATCCCTTCAGCCCCTGGCCCTGGCGGGGCTAGAGCATAAAAAAGCCCACAGATTTCTCTGTGGGCCTTAGTGACTATAGGATAATTAAGCCTGTCCGTTTGAACCAAGAACGTTAACGATCTTATGAGCAACCATATCCTTAACAGCCTGACGAGCGGGCTTAAGATACTGTCTAGGATCGAAGTGTGAAGGGTTCTCAGCGAAGTACTTACGGATGTTACCTGTCATAGCAAGACGGATATCTGAGTCGATATTGATCTTACATACAGCAAGCTTAGCAGCCTGACGAAGCTGTTCTTCAGGAATACCTACAGCATCGGGCATGCTTCCGCCGTACTGGTTAACCATCTTAACGAATTCCTGAGGAACTGATGATGAACCGTGAAGTACGATAGGGAATTCAGGAAGTCTCTTCATACACTCTTCAAGAACGTCGAAACGAAGAGGGGGTGGAACAAGGATTCCGTCAGCGTTACGCGTACACTGAGCAGCTGTGAACTTGTAAGCACCGTGTGATGTTCCAATTGCGATTGCAAGAGAGTCACATCCTGTCTTATCAACGAATTCTTCTACTTCTTCAGGTCTTGTATAGCTTTCATGACCAGCTTCTACTACTACTTCATCTTCGATACCAGCAAGTGTACCAAGTTCAGCTTCTACTACTGCGCCATGAGCGTGAGCGTATTCAACTACCTTCTTTGTAAGTTCGATGTTTTCAGCGAAAGGCTTTGAAGAAGCGTCGATCATAACAGATGTAAATCCGCCATCGATACAGCTCTTGCAAAGTTCAAATGAATCGCCGTGATCAAGGTGAAGAGCGATAGGAATATCAGGATTCTCCTCTACTGCTGCTTCTACCATCTTTACAAGGTACTTGTGGTTAGCGTATGCACGAGCACCCTTTGAAACCTGAAGGATAACAGGAGACTTAAGCTCTGAAGCTGCTTCTGTGATACCCTGTACGATTTCCATGTTGTTTACGTTGAAAGCACCAACAGCGTATCCGCCATGGTAAGCCTTCTTAAACATATCGGTTGTTGTAACTAATGCCATTATGTTGTCCTCCATTAATTTTTTTATATCTTAACACACTTTTGTGGTTTGATAAACAAGATTGTTATTATTTTATCGAATTTTTAAACTTCGAACATAAGCTCAGCATATGTAGGGAATGGCCAGTATTCTCTATCTACAATCTTTTCAAGCCTGTCTGCTGGAGCTCTAAGAGCAGCCATTGCAGGTACGACATAATCCTTGAAGTAGAATGCTCTGTCCTTTTGAGATGTAATGGCTATACCAGTCTTACGATGCTCTTTCATGTTTTCTAATGCTTCCTGCATTTCTGTGAGGTTTTCATTAATCTGCTTAAGCATTTTCATAGGAACTACAGGTTCAACGCCTGCTGCCTTCATTGAATTAACAGTATCAGCAAGTGTACCAGCATATTCCATAACAGCAGGAATAATCTGCTTGCTTGCCATTGAAGTCATTGCATGAGCTTCAATGTTAATTGTACGGGCATATGTCTCGTATGTAATCTCAGCTCTTGATTCAAGTTCAGCTCTTGTAAATACTCCAAACTTTTCATAGAGCTTAACTGCTTTTTCAGTTGTGATTGCTTCTACAGCATCAACCATTGACTTCATATTAGGAAGACCGCGGCGTGCAGCCTCTTCCTTCCATGCATCAGAGTATCCATTACCATTAAAGATGATTCTCTGATGTTCTGTAAAGTACTTTTTAATAAGATCATGGCATGCAAGGTTGAAATCATCTGCTTTTTCAAGAATATCTGCTGCCTCGCAGAAGCTTTCAGCCACAATTGTATTTAAAACTGTGTTAGGGCTACCGATTGAATCAGAGCTTCCTACAGATCTAAATTCGAATTTATTGCCAGTAAATGCAAAAGGTGATGTACGGTTACGATCAGTTGCATCAATTGCAAGATCAGGAATAGTAGATACACCTGTTCTAAGCACACGGCCACTCTTTAAGCTGTTAGCCGAACCTGTCTCTACAAGCTGTGTAACAACATCATCAAGCTGTTCTCCTAGGAATACTGAAATAATAGCAGGAGGAGCTTCAGATGCACCAAGTCTTAAATCGTTACCAGGACACGAAGCACTCTGTCTTATTAAGTCAGCATGAGTATCTACAGCCTTTAATATACATGCAAGCACTAATAAGAATTGAATGTTTTCGTTAGGTGTATCGCCAGGATCTAACAGATTCATTCCATCATCTGTGCTGAGCGACCAGTTATCGTGCTTACCAGAACCATTAACACCAGCAAAAGGCTTTTCATGGAGTAAGCAAGCTAGTCCGTGACGAGTTGCAACCTTCTTCATAATTTCCATTGTTAACTGGTTATGATCCATCGCAATATTAGCAGTTTCATAGATTGGAGCAAGCTCATGCTGCGCAGGAGCAACTTCGTTGTGCTGAGTTTTAGCTGTAACACCAAGCTTCCATAACTCAACATTTAAGTCGTTCATGAATGCACCAATGCGTTCTTCGATTGTTCCATAATAATGATCATCTAGTTCCTGTCCCTTAGGCGCAGGAGCACCAAAAAGAGTACGACCTGCAAATACTAAGTCTTCTCTTTGTAAGTATTTCTCTCTATCTACAATAAAATATTCCTGTTCAGGACCTACCGAAGGTGTTACCTTTGTAGCTGTTGTATTTCCAAATAATCTTAATATTCTAAGTGCCTGTTCACTAATTGCTTCCATTGAACGAAGAACAGGAGTCTTCATATCAAGTGCTTCACCCTTATATGAACAGAATGCAGTAGGAATGCATAAAATAGTGCCGATTGCATCTTCTTTTAAGAATGCAGGAGAAGTCATATCCCATGCTGTATACCCACGTGCCTCGAAGGTTGCACGAAGTCCACCAGAAGGGAAGCTAGACGCATCTGATTCACCTTTGATTAATTCCTTACCAGAAAACTCAAGTAAGCATTTACCAGTTTCATCAGGATGCTTAATGAATGCATCATGCTTTTCAGCAGTAATACCAGTAAGAGGCTGGAACCAATGTGTATAGTGTGTTGCACCATTCTTTACAGCCCAGTCCTTCATAGCCTGAGCAACAACGTCAGCTGTTTTGAGTGGTAGTTCACCACCATTAGCTCTTACTTCCATTACTTCGTCAAAAATATTCTGTGGCAGATATTCCTTCATCTTAGCTACAGTAAATACATTTTTGGCAAATAATTCTTCAACATTAATGTTTGATTCCATTATGGTCCCTCTCTATCTATTCAGATTTATTAGATCTTCTTAGAAGATCATATTTAGCTGCAGGTTCTGATAAGGTAACATGAAGCTCCTGCTGAGGATGAGGTGCTGATGGCATTTCATTACCCTCTGCGTCTTTAATCGAAAGAACAGTTACGAACACATTGCTTCCATCTGGCTTCATTATTTCAATCTGCTCGCCCACTGAAAACTTATTACGCTGTTCAATCTTAACTTCATTACCATTCGCTTCTTCAACAATACCTAAATAAATATATTCATTTACATATGTATTATTATCATAAACCTGTGCAGTCTCATCAGGCTTTCCAAAATAAAATCCTGTCGAGAACATTCTGTATGTACACTTTGAAATCTCTGCCTTGTACCATTCCATATTGGCACGATATTTGTCATAAGATTCCATATAATCATCAATAGCCTTACGATAGGTTCTTGCTACAGTTGCAACATAAAGAGCAGTCTTCATGCGACCCTCTATCTTGAAGCTGTCTATTCCTGCTTCGATTAATTCAGGAATATATTCAATCATACACAAATCCTTGGAATTAAAGATATATGTTCCTCTTTCATTTTCATATACAGGAAGATATACTCCAGGACGTTCCTCCTCAACGATAGAGTACTTCCATCTGCAAGGATGAGTGCATGCACCATGATTAGCATCACGACCGGTAAAGAAATTGCTAAGTAAGCATCTTCCAGAATAAGAAATGCACATTGCACCATGGATAAAGCACTCGATTTCTTTATCCTCAGGTATATTATCTCTTATTTCCTTTATTTCATTTAAAGAAAGCTCTCTGGCAGCAACCACACGTTTAGCACCGAGGTTGTACCAGAATTTATATGTCTCATAGTTAGTGTTATTAGCCTGAGTAGAAACATGAATCTCAATTTCAGGGCAAATCTCTCTAGCCATCATAAACATTCCTGGGTCTGCAATGATAAGAGCATCTGGCTTCATTTCCTTTAGCTCTTTAAAATATTCTCTTGCGCCTGCAAGATCATAGTTATGAGCAAGGATATTAGCAGTTACATGAACCTTACATCCATGAGAATGCGCAAATTCTATACCCTCTTTCATCTCATCAGGTGTGAAGTTTTTAGCCTTAGCTCTTAGCCCGAAAGCCTCTCCACCGATAAATACGGCATCGGCACCAAATATTACAGCTGTCTTTAATACCTCTAAACTGCTTGCAGGCACTAAAAGTTCAGGTTTTTTCATTGTATCTCCATTCCGTAAGATTAAACTTACTTATCTAAAGCTTTAGTACTTATTGTCACTCCATCTCCCACCGGAAGAATAACCGTAGTGAGCAACTCATTGTGAGTAAGCTCATAAAGATAATCTCTCATGCGCTTATATATTGTTCTGTTTCTACGTTCAACAGCAAACTTAGACTCTAAAATATCTCCATCCTGCATTACATTATCCGAAAGCAGAATTCCTCCAGGAGCAAGTAATCTCATAATCTCAGGGAAGAAATTTATATACTGCCCTTTAGCTGCATCCATAAAAATAAAATCAAACTGACCCTCTAATTCCTGTAAAATTTCACAGGCATCACCTTCTAAGAGAGTAATCCTTTCTGAGACTTTAAACTTCTCAAAGTTTTCTTTGGCCACAGGAATTCTTTTATCATACTTTTCGATAGTAGTGATGTGGGAATCAGCTGGTAGATTATCAGACATCAAAATAGCCGAAAAACCAATGGCTGTTCCGACCTCAAGCACACGCTTGGGCTTTGTAGTCGCAAGTAAGAATTTGATTAAGGTCTGCATCTCCTTACGAATAATAGGCACATTGGTTTCAAGTGAAAACTGTTCAAGTTTATCAAGTTCTATAGAATTAGGCGAAGCATATGAATTAATGAATGCTCTCATTCTATCATTTACTATCATTCATCTTCCTCAACTTCTTCGGGGCACATTGCATTTACCATTTCTTCAACTGTCATGGCAGTTGTAAGGGTGTAAATTCCTGGCACCATGCTTTTCTTATTTTCAGCTACTAAAAGCTGAACATAGGCAAGCTTTTCGTCTCTTACCAAGCCTTTGTCAAAGAGTGACTTGGCTAAGTCCTTGTCAGACTTACCTTCTGTGTATGAAAAAGAAACTTCTCTACCAGGTGCTGGTGACACCGCTTCTTCGGTAAACACTCTGAATCCAAATTCATAGGCAGCAACCGACTTAGTATATATAAAGTTTACAACCCATATTGCAATGGCTATCTTTATAAGTGCAGATAGCACTGTTGCAAGCATCTGTCTAACTTTCATAACTACTCAAACTCCAATTTAGCAATAATGCTTTTGTTAAAATCCTGTATTAATCTGCATAACGACACTTCAGCTTCTATGAACTGTCCTACTAATTCAATATTAATAACATCATCATACTCATTAGTCAATGCATCAATCTGATCGAGCACATCATCTGAATATCTATACTGAATCTTGAAGTTCTTTTCTCGCATCTCATTTACTTTGGCATAAAGGGCTGGATCTTCCTTTAATCTTGTGATGAGAGTTTTGTATCTTTTGTATTCTTCAGTTTCCAAAATTGTTGATGCCACTTCTTCAGAAAGTAAAGCTAAATCCCTCATTTTTAACCTCTACACACAGCTGATGATAGGAATAATAACAGGTCTACGCTTGTTCTTTTTCCAAAAATAATCTGCAAGTGTGTCTTTCATAATAGACTTAAGTTTACCCCAGTCAAATATACCCTTGTCAAAAGCATTGGTAAGGGCTCTTGTAAGTTCGTATCTAGCTTCTTCTAAAAGCTCCTCTGATTCCTTTTCGTATATAAAGCCTCTTGTTACGATTTCGGGACCATATACCAAAGCTCCAGAATATTCATCGACTACTATGTTAGCTACAACGACACCACTTTCAGAAAGATGCTGTCTGTCTCTTAGTACCGAGCTTCCTACATCGCCTATGCCTAAACCATCAACATAAACTGCGTTACTTGGTACCTTTCCTATAATGTTGGCGCTGTCCTCACTAATCTCAAGTACATCGCCTGAACGCATGATAATAACATTTTCTTTATCAATGCCTAAATCAATTGCAAGCTTCTTTTGCGCTATCAAGTGTTTATACTCACCATGCACAGGAATTGAATACTTAGGCTGTACTAATGTATAGATAAGCTTTATTTCTTCCTGACATGCATGTCCTGAAACGTGAGCGTCCTGGAAGATAACATCCGCTCCCTTTAATAATAGCTCGTTGATTATCTTGGTAACTGCCTTTTCGTTTCCAGGAATAGGGCTAGATGAGAATACTACAGTATCTCCTGGCATAATCGAAACCTTTTTGTGAGTTCCATTAGCCATTCTAGATAAAGCAGCCATGCTTTCACCCTGACTACCGGTAGTAATAAGTACCATCTTCTCACTTGGAATATTTTTAAGCTGGTCAATGTCAACCAACGTGTCATCAGGTACTGAAATACGTTTTAAATTCTGAGCAATATCAATTGTGCTCACCATGCTTCGGCCTTCGACTGCAACTTTTCTACCATATGAATAAGCAATGTTAATAATCTGCTGAACTCTATCTACGTTAGAAGCAAAAGTAGCAATGATGATACGTTTATTTTTGTTTTCATTAAATATAGTATCAAAAGTCTTTCCAACTTTTCTCTCCGAAGGAGTAAAGCCTGGTCTCTCTGCATTAGTTGAGTCACACATAAGGGCAAGGACACCCTTTTTACCAAGTGTTGCAAATCGTTCTAGGTCAATTGAATCTCCATAAACAGGAGTATAGTCAACCTTAAAGTCGCCTGTATGTACAACAACTCCGGCAGGCGAAAAAATAGCTAACGCAGCAGCGTCAACAATAGAATGATTTGTTTTTATGAACTCTACTCTGAACTGGCCTAAGTTAACGGACTGGCCAAATTTTACTACTTTTCTTTTGGTGCGTCTTGCTAAGTCCTCATGCTCTTTAAGCTTATTTTCTATAATACCCATAGTAAGCTTTGTAGCATAAACTGGTACATTAACATCTCGCAAAACATATGGTAACGCCCCTATATGGTCTTCGTGTCCATGGGTAATCACAAAACCCTTAACACGATCTATATTATCCTTTAAATAAGTAACATCAGGAATTACAAGGTCAATACCAAGCATATCACCCTCAGGAAATGCTAGACCGCAATCCACGACAATAATACTGTCTTCATACTCGAAGGCAGTAATGTTCATACCGATCTGTTCTAATCCGCCTAAAGGAATAATTTTAAGCTTAGAAACAGCATCCTTTTCTTCTTTTTTATTCTTCAAATTTATCTCCTTAAACTATGTCAATGTCATCTAGGAGGCTAGCGAAAACCTGTCCTACAGCCGAAAGCTCTGTTTCATCTTCAACTATTTCATATACGCCTTCAGCGTCTTCAGTTTTAGAAACATCTTTGAGCACATAGGCTTCAGCGTCTTCGTCTGCGCTTTCTGTGACTAACATATAATCAACCCCACCAAGGGTAGTTTTTTCAATTACATAAAATTCAATATCGTCGCCGTTTTCACCAGCGAATTTAATTTTTTCCATCTTTGTCCCTGCCATATTCTAAATAGCCCTCAAGGATTAATTGAGCTGCTATCATATCAACGTAGTTTTTGCGATTTTCACGTCTGATTCCGGCTTCCATCATTATGTTATCAGCTTCAACTGTAGTAAGGCGTTCATCCCACATTATGACTTCAAGTCCAGTTCGACGTTCAAGTTTATCTTTAAATTCTAAAGAAAGCTCTGCACGAACTCCTTCAGTGTCATTCATATTCTTAGGAAGGCCCAGCACAATTTTCTCAACCTCGTACTCAGCAATCAGCTCTTCGATTCTGGCAAGTGTCTGCCTAAGCTTATTTTCTTCCTTTCGACGGATAATTTCTATGCCTTGAGCCGTAATAAGTAAGGGGTCGCTTATAGCCACTCCTACTGTTTTAGACCCAAAGTCTAATCCCATTATTCTCATTAGTCTATTTTCCAGCCATTCTGTTTAGCGTAAGAAATCAGTAATTCCTCAATAATTTCATCACGTTCAAGCTTTCTAACCATCTTACGTGCGTCATTATGCGAAGTAATATATGTAGGGTCATCTGAAACAAGGTATCCTGTAATCTGATCCACAGGATTGTAACCCTTCTCAAGATTAGCCTTATAAGCAATCTCAAGTACTCTGTTAGGAGTAACTGGTTTCTCCATTTCTACTTTAAAAAACTGTGTCTGATCAATATTAGGCATTTTCTCGTCCCCCCTAAAGTTTTGCTTTAGCTACTAATAATAGTTTACTTTACCATCAATCTATTTTCAATAAATTAGAACTTTTTAAATTTTAAGTTAAGATTAATTTCTTGAAGCGATGAGTATATCATTTTGCAGGAAAAGCTTAGGTGTTACCTCTACTATTGTGTTATCTAACACTTCGTCTGTAGGCAATGCAATCTTTATGTATTCTTTGGTATGACCAATCTGATATGTTACACCATTTATTTTTTTAGATTCCTCAAAAAGAACAGAGCTTGTCTTTCCTACGTGTCTTTCACGATAAGCGTGTGAAAGCTTAGCTTCAAGAGCAATCATCTCGTTGCTACGTTCATCTTTATTAAAGTCAGACACCTGATTGGGAAGCTTTTCAGCAACCGTACCGCGTCTGGGAGAATACTTAAATATATGCATTTCAAAGAAACCCACTTCCTTGCAAAAGTCTCTTGAAATTTCATACTCTTCTTCAGTTTCACCAGGAAATCCTACAATTACATCTGTCGTAATTGCTGGATCGTCAAAATACTCTCTTAAAAGATGTACACCTTCCATAAACTCAGCACTTGTGTAATGGCGATTCATTCTCTTCAAGGTTTCATCGCATCCACTCTGTAAAGACAGATGGAAATGTGGACATATCTTATCGATTTTAGATATTCTCTCACAAAATTCTCTAGTTACTACTCGTGGTTCAAGGGAACCTAGTCTGATACGCTTAACTCCCTCGATCATAGCTACCTTTTCAATAAGGCTTGCTAGCTGATTTTCAGATAAATCATTAGGGGTAGTAATCCCATATGAGCTAATATGAATTCCAGTTAACACAAATTCAAGGTATCCTTTTTTAGTAAGTCCCTCGATTTCCTTTAAGATATCCTCCATATCTCTGCTACGCACACGACCTCTAGCATAAGGGATGAGGCAATATGTACAAAACTGGTTACAGCCATCCTGAATCTTGATGTATGCTCTGGTACGATCAGCTGTTTCTTCAAGCATCATATCTTCATATTCATCAGTATGATTAATGTCTATTATCTCACCATAAGCTTCATGAGCCTTAGCGGTTTCAATCCCTCTATTTGCCAGATATTCGTTTAATATCTCAACTATCTGAGCCTTTTTATTGTTTCCAATAGCAATATCGATAGATAAATCCTTAAGTACATTCTCCGTATCAGTCTGCACGTAGCAACCTGTTGCGATGACTATTGAGTTTGGATTATTTGATTTAGCTTTATGCAGCATCTGACGACTTTTGCGATCTGCCATATTAGTCACTGTACAGGTGTTTACGACGTAAATGTCAGCTTTTTGACTAAATGGCACAACAAGGAAACCGTTTTCCGTGAATTTTTGTTGCATAATATCAACTTCATATGCATTGGTTTTACATCCTAGATTATGAAATGCTACAGTTTTCATATATTACTCCACAATTTTTGTTAGTTTATAGCAATTGACAAAAACTTTTGTATTCTTTACTATTGTTTATAGAAGGTTGAAGTCTTATACAGGAGGTATTACTCATGAAAACAGTTCAGATTTCTTTAAATTCAATCGACAAGGTTAAGTCATTTGTTAATGACATTACAAAGTTCGATTATGATTTCGATTTAGTATCAGGAAGATACGTAATCGATGCTAAGTCTATTATGGGTATTTTCAGCTTAGATCTTTCTAAGCCTATCGATCTAAATATCCATGCTGAAGGCGCTGCTGAAGAAGTACTTGCAGTTTTAAAGCCTTACATGCTTTAATTTAAAGCTTAGAGGGGCGTGAAGCTCACGCCCCTAATATAAAAAATCATTTAACTATTAACAATTTAATTTACTTCAACCTGGTAAGCCGGAAGAGCATACGCTCCTCGGGCTATTTTTTTATTCTTCTGTCTTGTTAGTAAGTGATCTTGGAATCACCCTGTCACCTCTTACTTCAAGTAGCTCTCTTGTATCTAATGCTGTCTTAAATAACTCATCAATCTTTTCAGATAAGTTTTCTTCATGTCTCTTTATGATACTAAGATTAGGCTTAGTAACCGGATGCTTAGCAACAAAGATAGTACAGCAGTCTTCGAAAGGAAGGATACTCGTTTCATAAGTATCGATCTTCTTAGATATAGTAATGATATCTTCTTTATCAAATCCAATTAATGGACGGAATACTGGAAGAGTACATACTTCGTTGGTACATAAAAGCGAATGAGTAGTCTGGCTTGCTACCTGACCTATGCTTTCGCCTGTTATAAGTCCCTGGCACTCTGACTCAATTGCGATAGCTTCAGCAATTTTCATCATGTATCTACGCATGATGATAGTAAGCTCTTCATGAGGACATTTCTCATAAATGTATAACTGAATATCAGTAAAATTGATGATATGTAAGTTAATAGGGCCGCTATACTTAGAAACATACTGCGCAAGGTCTACAACCTTCTGCTTAGCTCTCTCTGAAGTATAAGGGGGCGCATGGAAGTAAACCGCGTCGATTTTAACGCCACGTTTTGCAATCATGTAGCCTGCAACAGGCGAGTCAATACCGCCCGAAAGCAAAAGCATAGACTTTCCATTTGTGCCTATAGGCATACCACCAGGACCAGGAATAACTTCTGAATATAAGTAAATCTTGTCACGAACCTCTACTACAAGATTAATTTCAGGATTATGAACATCAACCTTAAGCTCAGGATAAGCGTCAAGTAATACACCACCTACTTTAGCATTTAACTCCATTGAATCAAGGGGATAGTTCTTTCTGGCACGTCTTGCATTTACCTTGAAGGTCTTATTTCTATCAGGGTAAACCTCACCAAAATACTTAACGACATCTTCGTAAAGCTTATCTACACCTTCATCCTCAAGTCTTACCATAGGGCATATTCCTGAGATACCAAATACGTGCTGAAGTCTCTTGATAACATCATCAAAATCAAAATCATGCTGTGCATCAAGGAATATACGTCCAGGAGTCTTAGATACGACAAAATCTCCTTCTGAGCCATGTAATGCATACTTAATCTGACGTACCAACGCATCTTCAAATATGTATCTGTTCTTTCCCTTTACACCAATCTCTGCATACTTAATTAAAAATGAAGTAAACATTTTAACACCTCTATTTTCTAATAAAACGACCGTATATCTCGATTACCTCTTTAAGATTCTTTAAAGCATACTCGAGTTCTTCTTTAGTCGTAAACATTGACATACTTACTCTTAGAGCACCATCCATCATGGAAGGGGTCGCACCCATAGATTTTAATGTAGATGAAACCTTTTTAGAATGCGTAGAGCATGCACTTCCTGCTGAAACAAAAACACCTCGTTCCTCAAGTGCATGAAGCATTACCTCACTTCTTAGTCCATCAACTGAAATATTCATAATATGAGGAGCAGTCTCTCTTACAAGATACTCCCCGTTTTCATCGACCCTGCATCCATTGATTTTTACTCTATCAATTTTAGAAGCTTCCTTGAAAAAGAAGTTTTTAAGTTCAAACAGCTTTTCACGCTCGCCCTGAAGATCACTTGTAATCATCTCAGAAGCCAAGCCTAAGCCTGCGATACCAGGAACATTCAATGTACCAGAACGCATACCCTTCTGCTGTCCACCACCGTAAGATATGGGTTTAATCTTTATCTTTTCATTTATATAAAGAAAGCCTACACCCTTAGGACCATGAATCTTGTGTCCACTTACTGCAAGACAGTCAATAAACGCTTTCTTTGGCTGTATCTCAACTTTACCAAAAGCCTGTATAGCATCAACATGAAATACGGTATTAGGATTTAGTTTCTTAATGAGCGCTCCTGCTTCGTAAATTGGTTCAAGAGCACCCACCTCATTATTTACAAACATAATAGATACTAAGATAGTATCTGGTCTTATGAGGCTTTCAAGCTCTGTAAGCGAGATTCGTCCCATATTGTCTACAGACAAGTATGAAATCTCGAAGCCTTCCTTTTCAAGGTATGCCATGGTATTAGATACCGCGGCATGCTCGACCTTCGTGGTGATGATGTGCTTTCCAGCACGCTTATTAGCATCTGCTACGCCCAGGATTGCCATGTTGTCAGACTCTGTACCGCCAGAGGTAAAGAAAATTTCTTTTTCCTGTACTTTTAGAGCCTTAGCAATCCTTTTAGATGCTTCTAGCACATACTTTTCAGCTTCAACACCTTTTAAATGCATGCTCGATGGATTACCATAATCCTCAAGCATTATTTTAGTCATTAAATCTACTACCTCAGGAAATACTCTGGTAGTAGCCGAATTATCAAGATAGCTTTCCATTAGTTCTTCCTTGCTGTCATGCCTACCCATTCACCCTGGTGGTCAATGGCTAATATTTCAAGTCCTGCTGCCTCAATGCATGCTTTAACCTCTTCTTCCTTTGTATCAATGATACCTGAGGTAATATACACAGCACCCTTCTTCATCTGATTGATGATTACTGGAGTCAGTGGCTCTAATACATCTGCAAGAATATTAGCAACTACGATATCGTAGCACTCATATCCTACCCTATCCTGAACTTCCTTGTCAGAAATAATGTTTCCAATCATAACTTCCATCTTAGAAGTTTCGATTCCATTTACTTCCATATTTTCGCGTGTGGCTTCAATTGCACAAGGGTCAAGATCTGTACCCACAGCATGCTTAGCACCATACATAAGCGAAACGATTGAAAGGATGCCAGAACCCGTTCCTACATCAAGCATAACTGTATCTTTTGTGATATATTTTTTAAGCGCACGTAAGCATAGCTGTGTAGTCTCATGCATACCTGTTCCAAAAGCTGTACCTGGATCAATATGTAAAATCATCTTGTCCTTATCTTCAGGCTTAACCTCTTCCCATGAAGGAATTACTAATAAATCATCAATATAGAACTGATGGAAATACTGCTTCCAGTTATTAATCCAGTCAACATCTTCAGTCTCAGAAACTTCGATGGTCCCCTCACCAATTTCCATATATTCACGAGTTTCATTTAAAACTTCTTTAATGCTTTCAACGATTTCTTCAGTATTAACATTTCCATCGTCTTCAACAAAGCAACTTAAATAGGCCACATCATCGTTGTCAGGCATATCAGGAAGTATATCAACAAACATCTGCTCTTTTTCAAGGGCTGTAAGAGGAATCTTATCCTCAATCTGAGCACCTTCAAGACCAATGTCATAAAGATTGCTTATTAAAATGTCTTCAGCTTCTGTAATAGTTTTAATTCTAAATTTAATCCATTTCATGAAACCTTCACCTCTATTTATATTTCACGCGCCTAGTAAGGCATAATAAGACAACTAATATTAGCACAAACCTTTTCTTTTGTAAAATAACGATTATTATGGTATTGTATGACTCAAGGAAGGTAATTAAAAATGTATCATTTTTTCGTAGAGCCAGCTGCAATTGTTGATAAGACTATTACAATCACTGGTAAAGATGTTAATCATATAAAGAACGTACTGCGCATGAAACCAGGCGAGGAAATCTCAGTAAGCACTACAGAGTCAAGTGCCGAGTACAGATGTATCGTAAGAGAATTAAATAATGACGAGGTAATCTGCGAGCTTGCATTCATAAAAGAAGAGGGGAACGAACTCCCCTCTAAGATATATTTGTTCCAGGGACTCCCTAAGTCAGACAAGATGGAACTTATCATCCAAAAGGTAGTTGAACTGGGTGCATATGAAATCATCCCTGTAGAGATGAAAAGATGTGTCATGAAACTTGAGCCTAAAAAAGTAGACTCTAAAATTGCGCGCTGGCAAGCCATCTCTGAGGCTGCAGCTAAACAGAGCAAAAGAACCGTCATCCCCGTGGTTACTAAACCCATGCCCTTCAAGGAAGCCATCAAGAAGGCCTCTGAATGCACTCACAAGTGGGTGCCATATGAAATGGCAGATGGCATGCCTCACACCCGTGAGCTAATAGACAATGTAGCGCCTGGTGAATCTGTAGCTATCTTTATCGGTCCAGAAGGCGGCTTCGAACAGTCTGAAATCGAATATGCACGTGAAGCCGGCTTTGAAATAATCACACTTGGAAAGCGTATCCTCAGAACCGAAACTGCAGGTATGGTAATAATAAGTGTATTGATGATGAAGCTTGATTAAGCAATAGCTTATTCTCTTTCGCCTATATAAATCCTTAATCTGTTACTAATATTATTTGCTACCTTTTCTTTTGCTATGGCGCCAGAAAAATATGCATCAAATTCCTCAGAAAGTATATTTTTGTAATCGTCCATTGCAAAAGAACAAGGTTCTGATTCCCACGAAAGAGATAAAATGATGTCTTTTAAATGTTCATTATCTACTTCATCTTTTATCTCAACATCTCCATAAACCGCAAGACTTACTGTCTGTCCTTTATCGATACTGTCTATCTGTCTTTCCAAAACATCTATCCTTGAGCTCATTCCGTATCCGATGCTTTGCGACATTTTACGCTGAACTTCCTCAGACATTAAATATTTTAAGAATGTAATAGCAACATCTTTTTCAGAATCATCCGCTGATTTCCTAATAGCCAAAGCTGAGCGACTATAAAGTAGATTAGTCGCTCCGTTTTTTCCCGGATATCCTACAAACTCAGCGTCATCACCATATGCCATTTCATAAATCAGAAGTTCCTCAGGCTTAGTGATATATAAGCCATTACATACATCCTCCCCCGACTTGACACCTTTTTCAGGGCTGTCGTCTATGTCTTCACTAAACTTCTCAACGAAATCAATTACCCTTAATATATTATTTTCGTTTACTTTATAGCCATTCTCATCTTTATCAACATAATAACTGTTGTCTATGCCGTGGTCAAAAAAGAAAACTGCCAAAGAGTATTTATCAAAATCAGTTCCTGCAACAGACCTAATGTCTGTCTTGTCCTCTACTGAATTTATAAACCCTTCATAATCGAAGCTTATATCATCACGACATGTAACTGCAGTTTCTATAAAACAGTCAGTTACTACTGCGTATATTTCACCGTCAACGCTTCCCAGTCTTATTGCTGCCGGTGACATTTCTTTATCGAGTCCTGCCTCTTCATACATACTTCCCAGTGAAAGCCAGAGGTTTCTCTTATCTGAAAATCCCGTTATTTTAGTGTCAACTATTACTGGTCCGTCTCCCGAAATTAACTGTGTTGTAAGAGAACTACTTTCATAACCATCCTGTAATCTGATCTTACAATTAGGATGATTTTTGTTAAAATTATTAACAACCTCACTGTATTTTCTCTTATCTGTGTCGGCAACAGCAAATGTAATTTCTATAGTTTCAACATCTTCTGCAGTTGAAATTAATTTTTGAAACACTGTCTCATTAGTCGTTTCATACAGAATCAAAAGTTCTTCATCTTTCATGCAAATCGCGTATGCGTTTTCAAAATCTATAGCATTACTGTCCCAAGAATAAATGCATGTTTTATTAGAAAGGGAAAAATCTGCCACAAACACACCATCACAGGTCGCATACACTAGTTTGTTATTATTAAAAATATTAACTGCATTAGAAGCTAATTCAGAAGGCACCTGTAAAATATCTAAAAATTCATTGTCAGAAACTCTGAACATTCCTATCCTACGATCAGACGGAGCGTTATTGTCCCCAGGCCTTCGTATATCACAAGCTATGTGGCCATCAGGAAGCAATATAAACCTAGTTACATATGAATCATCAAATTCTGTAGAGAATATAATGTCTCCGTTGGGCGCTAATACATAGTATGATTCAATATCATCTCTTCTTCTAGTGCTTGCTACATGCCAGTATCCATCAACATCTGAGGCAATAGAGTACCCTGTTCTTATTTGATCTGACGTAAGAAAGTCAAGCTTAATTTTAGTGACTTCATTACCAGTAAAATCGTGCTTTGTTAATTCATACTCATAACGACCATTCACTTCTTCAAAAGAAAGACCTATATATCCATCTGTATCATATGCATATCCGGCTTGATAAATCTGATGTTCAAAATCAAATTTTATGCTTTCTACAACTCCCAAAGAATTACAAGACAATATTTCATCATAAGATTCTGTATACCTGCTAATATCATAAAGATGCTTCTTAAAATTATATGCCCCTTCTTTTCCCAGGAAAATATTTTCATTTCCCCCGTCGATTACAGAACCATCGGTATCAAAATTCAAAGCTACTAAAACTTGACTCGAGTAGGAATCTGATAAGCCATCGAATGTTATAACGTTAGCATCTTTGCTGAGCCCACATCCTGAAAGGAAAAACAAAATGCTCAACACACAAATGCAATGAAGTATCTTCTCTAATCTATTTTTCATGACATACCTTGACCTGCTTTTCTCCGTAGCCATATACTTCCTGACACTTTGAACAAAGAATGTTATTAAGCACATTATTCTTTTTACTTTATTCTTCATATACTTTTTCAACCTCAAATCCCTGTTCTATTAAAAAAATTGCTTCTTGCTCCATTATTTCCTCGCTTCTACCTGATGAAATCAAATAATACCTTCCTTCTTTA
>JAZUDH010000007.1:0-4130 GCA_045639565.1 Lachnospiraceae bacterium | reverse complement strand
TCCATTTCATCTCCAAAATCTTCAGAGGACATGCCGGAATAAATGCGCTTCAAATCATACTCTATACTCTGGAAGTATTCTATTATTTCGCTATGAAGCGTATGAAATTGTTCTCTTGTCATATTTATCACCGAGTTTGATATATTATATGGCTGTTTTTGCGGCGGCGAACCCTATCGAAAATAGCTCTTCTAATATAGAAATAATGATAAAATTGCTATTATCTTTTTCCCAATAGGGTTCCATTATGGCTGAAAGTTCTTTTGAGATATTTTCAGTAAAAGCGATATAGTCTTGAGGGCTGGTTTTGATATATTGCCTCAAAATAAAATCGGCTATTTTTCATTTTAAGTGTATGGGAAGGATATATTTATAGGAATTTTATAGAGTATAAAAAATAGAATGAAGTAATATGCGTTAATATAAAGATATTAAAAAATATTACAAAAAATGTTGACAGCGGTAGCTTAAGATGATACAATCTATTACAAGGCCTTAACGTATATTACACTATATAAAATGCATTGGAGGAATTATTTATGGACATGTTAACCAAATCAATAAGGCTAAACAAACAAGACGGTATTGGGCTTGCTGATATTATTGCAAATGATCCAAGGGTGGAACGGGGTCCTTCAGAGGCTCTTCGTATCTGTTTTGAAGATGCCGCCACTTTTATACCTACCTGGAAAGATGTAAAAGAATTGGCCCGAAAACTAGAATATCCGGAAAATCTAGTGTTGGAAGGGAATGACACAAAGACTTTTGTGGTATCGGAAGAGGTATACTGTAGAGTTTATAATAGTATCTGTGAGCAGCTGGGATGTACTCGACCTCGCGCGTCTTTTATCACAAGGCTTTGCATTTATAATACGAGATTAAAGCTGCGTGATGAACAACTGCAGGAAAAGGAAAAATTACATTTGGAATCGCTTGATAATATCCATGATGCAGGATCTGGAAATACAGAAAAAAATACAACTATAAATATAACTAATATTGAAGCTGTGGAACTGCTGAAAGAGGTAAACCAAAAAGCAGCAAATTTAATAATACGTGGCGATTACAGAAAAGTACTTGATTTTTTAAAGGAGGACTAAGAAGTGAATAGCGGCGGATTACATTTTGATCAAATGAAAACAGATGCTAAAAGGAAATTACAGGTACTTCTTCCGACTAAGGATAGCAATAATTGCATAGTATCGAATTCTAACGTCGACTGTATCGCGTGGGAAGATTTCGCAGATGGCAATGCGTGCTACGATCCATTAAGGTTTGAAACTGAGGAGGAAGCAGAGATAGATGCTCTTTGGTTGGCTGCTGTGAGAACTGCTATGCCCTATGGTAGCAATACACACTTGTTACTTATGCCTGAA
Source organism: Lachnospiraceae bacterium (assembly GCA_045639565.1). GTDB lineage: Bacteria > Bacillota > Clostridia > Lachnospirales > Lachnospiraceae > UBA1258. The sequence goes on along the minus strand of JAZUDH010000007.1, from coordinate 2,754 downwards.
GTTGCGAGATCACTTGGTAATCACTGGGTGACCTACGATTGGCTCTCGAAAGCATGTAGTAAGCTATTTGCTTGCTGTACGTTGTATGAGCTAACTTGTATGCTCGAGTTGTCACATAAGCTTCGAGCAGTTAATAACTGGGTCCCCTTTAATCGTTCGACGAAGGCATGGTATGATCATTTCTTTATTTAGTAGGAGCGAAAGGAATACATAGGAGATAAATTATGGTTACATTTAAGCTATCTGATCTAGATCATAACTTTTGGGAAAAGGTTCTCTTCATTCAAGTCACTCATTCATCTGGGCTAGGTGGTGCTGGAGCAATTTGGATCATTACATCTGAAATGCATTTGTTTTTCATCGGGCTGAGCGAGTTGTCATGTGATGAAAGGACGGAATTAGGGAACTTATGCCCTTTACTTGAAAAAACAAGTCTAAGAGATGGGCGAGCAGAATTTAAAGCGGTATCAATTGGATATAGATATTCCCCATTGGGAAATGTGTTGGTTAAAGAAGAGTACTTTGCTAAGTATGAAAAGATTTGGAGACAGGTATATGATAAGGATCTGTATAAAATAAATTATGTGCATGAGCCAGATGTTATGAAAATTGTATTGGATGTTGATTCTTTTGAAAGATTTGATTTAGATGAAACAGTTAAAAGATATGAGCGTGAAGAAAGGGAGCATCAACAACTAAAAAAGGAACACAATGAACGAAAGTTAACTGCAGATTATCTTGATTGGAAGCCCATTTATTACAATAATGCATATACAAAATGCATGCCTGAAAATGGTATATATTGCCTTTTGTTAAAAGATGTAGACGGGTATGCAAAGGGACTTTGTATATCAATAAAATATCAGTTTGTAGAAGAAGAGCCATTTTGCATAAGGTCCAATGCTGCTATTGAACAATATATTTTGTATGAAAAGGATTATGGAATTATTGATGGAAAGTTATTTTTCGGTGATCCTAAAGCGTCGAGTTCATGGTCATCAAAATATTATTGCCTTCAGGACACACTTGATGATTGTGATTTAAATAGTTCGGGAGAATTTGTTAGAGCGTTTAAGACGCTTGATGAGGCAAAAGAATATGCACTTGCAGTAGCCGACCGTGCGCAGTACAACAAAGAGAACCTAATTGATGCTTCGGATAATGAATTGATTAGAAAATATGAATTCAAAAGTATGAGCTTAAAACATCAGACTATTCAGGAGTTTGGTAAAAACTATAAAGAGGTAATGAAGTTGGCTGCGGAATATGAATTTCCGGACGAATGCTCTGGCGGAGGCTGGTATTTATGTAACGAAATAGTAGAAAAACTAGGAATAGATAGAGAAATTGCAAAAAGAATGCTTGAATATATCCCACAGATTCTTCTTCCAAGACATCAAAGAAAGTCGAGGGAGATTCTCGAATTGTGTGCTAAAGAAGAATGATGTTTGTTTATGAGGAACCGTCAGACATGATAATTATTTAAGATAACATCTGATGAAGAAAGAACATCTTCTTTTGTTATCTAATATAGAAATTTATTAACTAAGTAGTCTTAATTGACTACACCATAATTATACTAGGAGGTGATTATTTGAAAAAGATACTAGATCAGAAACTACAGGATAGGTTTTCATTTTTGAGGCGACCTGAACTTAATAATGAAAAAACATTTGTGAAAGGCTATACACTATATGAGAACTACGGATTCGAGGTTGGAGATGGCTGGTATCAATTGCTTTTTGACCTTTGCACTAGAATTGAAGAGATTTATAAGGGATATAATCAACCAGTTACAATAAAGGTTGTCCAGATTAAATCCAAATTCGCACGGCTCAGATTTTATTACAATCTTCCTGGAAAAGAGCTTGGAATTCAAGCTTTTGATTTTCTGGGCGCTGGAAGTATTAGAATGTTTCCGGATGGAGAACAGGATTCGTTAGAGAGTAAGATAGCTGAGTGTGTGAGAGCAGCAGAAGCTAAATCTAAAAGCATTTGTGAACAATGTGGTTCTGAAAATGCAGAGCTTTGCAATGAGCCGCCAGTGTTTAGATGGATTAGCACGTTGTGTCCAGATTGTAAGGAAGCGAGAATTACTTTATATAATGAGAAGCAGAAAGAACGAGAGCGTTTTAAAGAAGAAATGTTGAAGAAAAAAGCAGATTCTGCAGAGTAGCATATATACATTTGCAGAAATATTATTAGGACATCTACCATGGTAGGTGTCTTTTTAATTGAGAATTCCACGGAGAGATGTTATTTTATTATTGAGACAAATGAGTGGAAGCTTTGGAAAAAGTGAAACCATCATTTGATCAATTTGAATCCCTTGGGTGCAAAAATGCACCCACCTAAATGGGTTCAATGGTTTCAAATGCACCCACCAAAATCAGAGTAGTAACACACTTTATTTTGACTACGTTTCTACTACGAATGAGTGTATCGATTTGCCTATATTTGCCAAGATATGCCCTGATATGTACAAAAAATCAATGTCATGTGGCATTGTAACAATACTTTATATATTTTTGAAAGTGGCAAAACACGGCAAATTACGGCAAAATAAGGCTTTTTAGGAGAAAAAACATGAGTATACGCGTGCTCTTTATTTGCCACATTTATATTGTACTTGTGCTCATTAAATATGTCAATCAATTTGCCCTTGAAGATTTGTTCTTTGACGAAGAAAAAAAGTGCAAATAATTGTGATATTTCACCAACTTTCGTCACTTTTAGACATGTATGGTATCTTTT
>JAZUDH010000006.1:0-3032 GCA_045639565.1 Lachnospiraceae bacterium | reverse complement strand
TATATTACATCTCCAAATCCAATGTCTATCGAGACCGGAATACGAGTTCTGTCTAAAAATGCGATTATTGACACGTTAACTCCATGATATTCTTTAAATTCAGTAATAGCCTTAACTTCAAGCGATTCCAGATCAAACTTTAATGGATCATCCGTTGTTATCGAGAAAATATGTGCAAATACCGTTTTCATTGCCTCAATATCATTTCCAATACCCTTAGCGAGTAAATCGATATCTGTTGTTGCCCTGGGATAATCTCCATCATATAAAGCATACAGAAATATGCCACCCTTTAATGTAAATTTCTCACGATATTCTGAGACCGACAGTCTATAGAGGGTTCTTTCCATCCCATATGATCCTAAAAGATCCTGAAATGTTCGCCCTGTCTCTATAGCTACATTTTTAAGTCTTGCCTTAACTGATTCTGCATTCATCAAATAAGAACCTCCAAATAAGTTCGTAGTACCTTCTCACATCTAAGCTTTTGTGCGTATCTATGAAGTTTATTCATATCTCTATCAGAACGCCCTAGGTAATTAATAAGAATTTCCTTTGTTTCTTCTATTCCAACCTTGTTGCGATAAAAGAGAATATCAATTATGGTTTTCTCAATATCATAAATATTATATTTATTATCATCCTCAATCTGTTCAACTATGCCCACACTATACCTGTCTCCTTTAAAAGATACAACATGAAGAGGTGGCCATTCAGGTAGCGTTGATACCTTATGATTCCTCGGAATCGCTATATCCACTTCGCTTGGTCTGTAAGTAGAAAGGCCGTAATGAACTGCAGCACTCATCAGACATACTACGCCTTTGGGAGCATATGCCATAGCATAGTAAAAATCGGACTCTTCACCACTATATTTCACTGTCTCATATACACTTTTATCCAGTTTATAAAGGATTCCAGCATTGACCATCTTTTCAATTTCATAGTAAGTTGCACCCATACTCAATAGCTCAGTGGTCGTATATAGCCTCTTTTTTTCTGAAATATTCATCATATCAAACACTCTGCTTTACATAGATTTATTCTAGAATCATAATACTACATTCAAAATGAAATTTCAATATTTTCCACATTTATTTTATCTGTTGAATATTTTTAAATGCAATGCTAATCAAAAAAAATAAAAAGCCGTAATGTGAATTTTTAATTTCCACCAGTTTCTTCCTAAAGTGGAATTTACTCCTGCACACAGTTTTTGATAATCTATCCATGGTTATCTGTCTGTCAGAAAGGATTTGTTATGAATAAAAACAAACATCTTACTCTATCTGACAGGATATATATTGAGCAGGAGCTATCTCAGGGATCCTCGTTCAAGCAGATTGGATTATCTTTAGGTAAGGATCCTACTACGATTTCTAAAGAGATTAAAATTCATGCTTTAACTATCCCTACTCAGTCTTATCGCTCCCGTAATAAATGTAATTACTGCATTCGTTGGAATGGGTGCACGGTTCGTGGAAACGATCCTTGTGTGGCGTCATGTCCTAGCCATCTTTATTGCCGCAACAAGTGCAACAAATGCTGGCCAAACCACCGCTATGTTTACTGCACTCGTTATGTACCTTTTACATGCAACAAGCAGAACTTCCCTCCTTATGTCTGCAATGCCTGCTCTTCTGAAAGGACTTGTTTCCTAGAACACAAGATTTATCAGGCCAAAAGTGCTCAAAAGTCTTATGAAAAGAAGCTCAGTCAGTCGCGAAAGGGAATAAACATGACACCTGAAGAATTGCAGGAGCTTAATAATCTAATCTCTCCTCTTGTTCTAAAAGGTCAGCCGTTAAGCCACATATTTGCAGTCCATGCCGATGAGATTCCTGTATGTCGCAGGACTCTTTACAACTACTTTGATCAAAGCGTTTTCAATGCCAGAAATATTGATCTTCCAAGAAGGGTTCGCTACAAGAAAAGGAAAAAACGTTCTGAACCAAGGAAGAAAAACATCCAGCAGACATATCGCAATAAGCGCACTTATGTAGATTTTGAAAAATATACTAAAGCTTTCCCAGAGCTAGGTGTTGTCGAAATGGACACTGTCAAAGGTTCACGTGCTGCCGGTAAATGTTTACTTACTCTTCTATTTAGAAGTTGCAGTTTTATGATTGTAATTCTGCTTCCCGACTGTACTCAAAGAAGTGTTGTTACTGCTATAAACAATCTTTGTGACACCATTGGAATCCGTACCTTCAAAAAGTATTTTCCAATCATTCTTACCGACAATGGTTCAGAGTTTAAAAATCCATGGGACATTGAAAAAACGGAATCAGGTACACAACGTTGCAAAGTATTTTACTGTGATCCATATGTATCCAATCAGAAAGGGCGACTAGAAAAGAATCATGAGTATATCCGTTATGTTATTCCCAAGGGGAGAAGCATGTATAAGTATACTCAGGATGACATTAATCTTATGGCAAGCCATATCAACTCTACCGCCCGAGACAGCCTTAATGGTGCTACCCCATTTGAACTTGCAGAACTGCTTATAGACAAAAAAATACCGCTTCTAACAGGACAGCATAAAGTCTCCCCAGACTCCGTCATGTTAAAACCGGCACTTATTGAACACATCAGCAAGGATCATAAGGAGGAGTCTCATGAATAGCATGCCTTCCTATGAAGAGTTACTTATGATAAATCATTCGTTAGGTGAGAAAATCCAGGAACTGGAAGATAAAATCCAGCGAATGAACTATGAAATAGACGACTTATTTGAAGCCTCAACCTTATACAGAGAACTGTATTGGGAACTCTACTTCAAGGATCAAAAATAACATTTACTGATATAAATTTTAGAGCAGACAGATAACCACTCGAAGCAAAAATCTCATCAAAAGTCTTTAAGACGGGTGGAATTTATTTTTTCTCAAACTGCTCCAGCTGTCTGTTTGCTATGCAAACAAACAGAATCGATACACCGATTTTAACACGTTTTTTAAGCCTCTCCAAGGCACATTTTTAGGTTTTCATTCCTCAAAATCGTCATAGAGGCCATTTTTCAAGGTTCG
>JAZUDH010000005.1:0-6054 GCA_045639565.1 Lachnospiraceae bacterium | reverse complement strand
TTTTCATTATCAGCACCTACTTCGTCAACGACATAACATAAATCTGACAAGGATTATCCTCACCCCATAACTCTTCAATTACTTCAAATTCTTCAAATCCCAAGGAAAGATAGAAACGATTCGTAATATCGTAATCCTCATATACACCCATCTTTACAGTCTTAACCTGCATAAAAGAATATCCTTCCTGCAAAGCTTTTTTCTTAGCTTCATCAAAAAGAGCTCTTCCAATTCCTTTACGATGGCATTCCTGCAAAACGCCCATAACTGCCAGTTCTACAGTTTTATTTCCGGTCTCCTTCAGGCAAAGAAACCCGACATACTCGTCAGATTCCTTAGATGCAAAAAACAGCCAGTCACGACTTTCCTCGATATATCTTTCCCGGCTTTCATCCAACTCAAACCAATCATGAAGTGATTCGAGTATTCTCCTTGATATATCTCTTTTTTGCTTAACATCTGTAATATGTTCAATCATATTTTCCCTTCAATCCTTTTACTTAAAATACTGCCAGTTATCAGTATCAGATAATGCTTTATCGAACGAATCTAAATAATGCAATTCAAACTTATTTTTAAAGTCCAGCTTGTGATTCAGCGTATTCAAATATCCACTCACGATGATATGCCCGGTTTTATCCATCTCCATACCAATGTAGCTCTCACCGTATGTTTCCTTAAGTGTTGCTGAACCTTTAATAACTTCGTTCATGCTATGTATTTGCTTCACAAACTGATTCAGATTATTAATGCCGACATCCATATCCATAGTTCCGGCAAAGCCATCACTGCACACCATTACATGTAAAATGACATTATTAACAGCCGGATCGTTTTTATAGATCTCAGCACTCATTTCCAACTTAAAATTTCCTGAATCTAAAACTACTGATTTATTCATTTGATCTCCATCAATTCAAAATAGTATTACAAAAATCCTTAATCTCACTGATCTTAGTAGCAACATCTTCCTTTTTCTCGACAGAACAAAGACCTAACCTGCCACAGGACTCAATTTCCAAATGACCATGAAAGTGTTCAATACTGCTAATGACTCTTTCGCATTCAGGCATACTCGGACCTGTCCTTAAAGCAATGGTATAGCCTTTCTTGCCGGCAGATAATTTTGCGTGTGGCTCATGTGTATTACACCAGGGTGTGCATCTGTCTATAAACACCTTAAACTGTCCCGGAATATCTGCCCAGTACGAAGGTGACACAGAAACGATTCTGTCTGCCCATTCATACTGCTCCATCAGTTTTGTAACATCATCATTTTGAAAACACTTCGCAGTGTTATGACAGGTTCTGCATCCCTTGCACAAGGCTATTTCATAATCGTCAATACAGATACTTTTTACTTCGTTTCCTGCGCAGACATTATCTTTTACAATATTGACTATTTCTGCCGTCGCGCCATTTCGCACGGGACTACAGTTTACTAGCAGTATTTTCATTATTTCTCCTTATAAGCTCTCCATCCAGGAAAGAAGTTTATTAAGCCCCTTGTTCTCCTCGCGCTTCTCAAGAAACATTCCGGCAGTATACCAGGAATGTGTATTCTTCTTATCTTCCACTGAATATAGTTCGCACTTATTTCCAAGCCGTAACGCTTTATTCCTGAACTCCTCTGCACAGGAATAATTAATAAGACCATCATGTTCACTTTGTATCAACAACATCGGAATCTCACTCTTATTCATTAGGCAGCAAGGATCACCTTCATCCCTATTATAATCTTTTGCAAACAGCTGGCTCAAAAGCATATTAATAGCCGCTGTATGCTTAACCGTAAAACTATATGGTCCGCCTACTCCAATAAAGCCTATTACATTACTGATATCAACATTCATGCGCTCACGAACAGCATCGTTATACACAAGAATTGATGTCAGATGTGCACCTGCTGAAGGACCTGAAACAACTATCTTACTTACATCTATATCCTTCGACAAAAGGTACTTAATCGCTGCATTATATCCCAAGCATACGTCCTCAATCTGACATGGATATTTATTCTTAGGTGACAGGCGATATCCGAGGGATACTACTCTATACCCGAATCCTGCCATAGCCTGCCCAACAAAATCGAAGAACTTGGGTGATCCGGCATTCCATCCTCCACCATGAACCCATAGAAAAACCTTGTCACTTGTGACAATTTCAGGTTCGTAGTAAAGGAAATACTGATCCTTATCTTCACCAAAAGAAACATGCTCCGCTACCACATTTTTCTTCGCCTTAAAAAGTTTCATATACAGCCCAAAATAGCTTAGATTTTCCCTCATGGAATCATTCATTTGTTGTTACCTCGTCCTTATGTACACCCTTGTGACATGCTCCCACACTTAGCAATATATGCTTGAAGTGGGGGCTTCTTATTAAATGTCTCTAACGAGACAAGTATCAATAAGCTATCCCCGTGTATCCCACGGTTTATTTTCTGCTCGTTCACATGAGCGTTCTATCTTTTGTGTTACGCCGCTTCTAGTAAGCGTCGTCCTTCATTGCAGATGTTTATTGCTGCATTTATATCTCTGTCCGAAAACATTAGGTCATCTTTTATCTTTCCACAACAGCTACATCGTTTACTTGAGGGATAAAAACGATCTATCTTAACTAGTTTCTTTCCTTGTCTGTCGAGCTTGTATTCAAGTTTGTTAAGAAATGCTCCATATCCATTGTGCTCTTTCCAAAATGAAGTGCCTGGCTCATTCCTTTCATGTTAAGATCCTCAACTACTATCACATCGTACTCTTCTGATAATCTGTGACTCAGCTTAACACTGTTAGCAACGTAACGATTCTTTATATAGCATTCTATATATCTTTTCGTTTGCCATATCATCTCTCCATATGTATAAATCTGAAAATAAGGATTTGATGCGCTTTTTTCATTACATCATCTGCTAAGTTTTAGCCGAACAATCAGTAATTATTACAAAGAACTGTCTGATGTATAAAATTCACCAATTCCTCTGAATGATACATGGTACATTCATGTCCACCTGATGTATATCCAAGTCCTTTATCCGGCGCGTTAATGCTCTCAAAATAAAGTTCTGCCATTCTTGGATCACAACTCAAATCATCTTCTGCCAGGAAGAAATAAACAGGACACTGATACTCCGTTCTTTCAAGAAAACTGTTATCCTCACCCGGAGAATGAGTTTCTAAAATAAGACCATCATAGATACTGTCGTCATAGAGTTTATAAACCTGATATGTTTCCCAAAGAGTGTAATAAGGACAGAATAATACAGAAGTAATTATATTAAAATCACACTCACGGAATGGATCTGCATATCCATGCTCGTTCATATAAGACAGAGTCTCCTCCATGTGATTTCTAAGGATTCTGAAGAAAATATCTTTCGAATTGCTGGAAACAGCAGAGTCATTGCCAATAGCTGTCTCTGCCATATATTGTTCCATTTCATCCAAATCGATTTGCTCGGCAAGTTCACATTCTTCATCAGACAAAGTATCGGCTGTCTTAAGATATTTTGCCATCTCAATCCATATTCTCATATCATATCTGGCAGAATCCTCATAGTATCCAACAGTCTGACTTAATCCTATGTAGCACTCAACCTTTTCAGGATGATTATAAGCAAAATCTATTCCATAGAAAGAGCCCCAAGAAATACCCATAATGGTGAGTTTATCTTTTCCGAGATACTCAAGAATATAGTCAGTCATCACCTCAATATCTGAACGCATCAAATCAAGCGTAATCTCTGTGTTATCATCCTTATTTTTAAGCCATGTCTTGCCACAACTTCTCTGATCCCAGTTAACTATCGTATAGTCATCAGCAAGCTGATCCAAAATTGCGTAATCCGCATAGCTGGAGGAATAACCTGGGCCTCCATGAAGATACAAAAGAACCGGATTATTAACATCTTTTCCATAGATGCTAATCCACATTTCCTGTCCATTTACTTCTACATACGAAGTCTCATTTATTCCGCCCTTAGGAGTAATACGTCTTATAGCTTTACCTATATATACAACTGCCAGAAAAAGAACAATCAACGCAACCAATACTATAGTAATCCACTTAATAATTCTAAATACAGTAAATAGACGCTTCTTCATGACATTGTTCCTTGACTTAATTCATTACTTATTAGTTATTCTAACATTATTAGTTCAGCTAAGGCTTTTGATTTTTCATCAGATGAATTCACCAAAAATAATCAGAAAAATTCATATCAGCAGGAATATTTCCGGGAAACAATACAAAGCTCATAACCTATATTGGTTTGCGTTCCTCCCTGCAAAAGGGAGTCGGACCTTTGCATACCAAAATGCGTCATTTGGTGGGGGTTCGTTGCTATCTTCCGCTAAAAACGAAAAACTACCTTTGCTGCAAGTTCCGCACAAGCGAAGCGCTTAAAAACGAATAAAACATCTTGCTGCTAGTTCCGCAGAGCGTTATACGCTCGAGGACCTGACCGACGCCAAGCAAGATGCTTTATGAGTTCTGAAATGCTCGATCAAAATTGAACCATTTTTCGCAATTTCCAAGGTAACGAACCACATTACAAAATTGATAAATATACTATCTTGTGGTATCTTGAATATAAGAAAGAGCACCCACTCCAAAAGCGGATGCTCCTGATAGGTTTATTTATTGTCGCCTATCTTGTGGATCGGACAAGGTAGGCATTTTTATTTCTTACTATTGTTTCTCTTATCAAGATATGTAAGAAACGCTATGATGATTCCACTACTCGTGATAAGTAAACCTATCACTGTCAATAATGTAGAGATAATCTCGTAATCAGTCATAAGCATCCCTCCTTTCATCTGTACGAATCAGGAGGTCACCAACCTGTCATGGGCACTCTTCCACGTGTTTCCACGCTCAAGTATTATATCAAGAAAACAGGCAAAAGAACATATGTTCTACGGCATTAATTGCGACAACCTTTATATTTCTTTGTCATAACAATCAGCTGCAAAAACAGATAATTTGACGCTCTTTTTTCATTACATCATATGTCCAATATCTTATTAACCAATCCTCGTAGTTTTTATCAAGCTTCAAAATGCACCAAATCATAAGGATAATACTGGCAATTCTTAAGATTGCTATCATCAAGACTGAGTACTTTAACAATTGCTCCTGCTTCAAAGCAAAAATAGCCCTTATATGCGTTTCCCTTTGCTTTATGAGAATCGTACCATGGTTGATCTTTAAAACTTCCATACCAAATCTTATTTAGATAAACAGAAAGCTCGTCAGCATTACTCGTCGCAATATCCTTATATACATCAAATCTGCTGTCTAACACTTTTAGATTATTGTCAAACTCAATATTACAATATCTACAAACTATAAATGAGATAAACCAATCCGAACGATATTTTGCATTAATTGATTTAAAACACTTAAGAACATAAGACTTATCAATATTTAAGAGAATAGCCAGCGACAAAAACTTAGTGACAGAAAAGTATTCTGACTGATCTATACATTCTGCAAATAGGTCTATCATTTGCATCATAGTTTCTCTAATATCAGACAGGTTATCCCCGCGAGAATATCTCAAAAGAATTATCTGATATTCCATATTTACCAACATATTCTTTGCCAGCCTAATATTCTGAGATACAACACCGCCTGTACTCAATCTTTGTTTATATAGAGATACTCTTTTATTCAATTCATTTATGGCACTATCAAAATATGCTTTATCCTTAATTCCATCACGAACCATATTTATACATTGCCTCTCAATCACTTAATCCTGCGTGTCTCAATTGTACTATTGTATATACAAATCTCATCTTTGAACAATGTGTGGATATATTCACCTTCATTTGCTAAACTCAACTACTCACTAAACCATATAATCAAATTTATCTCTACAAACCGGGAATTGTTAATTACAATCGATTAACACAAATTTGCAATCCTCACACGCCCATGCCTTTGTACGATCATTTATTACACCAATACTAACAGGAATATGGATTCCACCATTTTTTATAGCATCGTGTTCTGTAAAAAAATTACCAACTTTACTTTTAAAATACTCTTCTC
>JAZUDH010000004.1:0-3167 GCA_045639565.1 Lachnospiraceae bacterium | reverse complement strand
AACGGAAGGGCAGCTAATATATTGATTTAGCATAAAAAAGTGCGCATAGTCAAAAACTCATCCATAAAAATGTGCAACAATCGCAAAAACTCACTCATAAAATAGTTGAAAGACAACCTCTGTTAGAATATAATGCTATATAGATTGGAGGTCTTTATATGTATTTAAGGCGAAAAGTAGATAAATATTTGCGCGAGTGGTATGACAATCCCGACCATAAACCGCTAATAGTTAAAGGGGCCAGACAAGTTGGTAAGACTGAAAGTATAATTAAATTCGCCGAAGCAAACTACGACAATGTTATTTACATCAATTTTGCTTTGGATAAGAAATATTGTGTAATTACGGAAGATGGATATACGGTGGAAGCAGTCAATAAAGCAATCAGCCGCATAGATCCTTCTAAGAGTTTTGTTCAAGAAAAGACTCTGATTTTTTTTGATGAAATACAAGATCACCCGGATATAGCAACCACGCTCAAGTCATACTGTATTGATGGGCGTTATGATGTTATCTGCAGTGGTTCTCTTCTTGGATTATATTACAAGAAAATTGAGAGCAATAGCGTTGGATATAAAACTGATTACACGATGAGGTCATTGGATTTTGAAGAGTTTTTATGGGCCAAAGGGTATGATGATGAACTAAAATCCGATCTTTTTAAAGCAATGCAGGATGGGGTACCGATGTCACCTTCATTGATGCAGGTTATGTCTGAAGCATTTTTGGATTATGTTATAGTCGGGGGAATGCCGGCGGTTGTTTTAGAATATGTTAGAACTGGTACGTTTTCAAATACATTACAGCTTCAGAAACAGCTTTTGTCCGATTATGAAGAGGATATTACCAAGTATGCGGATGGTATGGATCAAACCAGAATACTGAATGTTTTTAGACATATACCGGTTCAATTGGCTAAAGAAAACAAAAAATTCCAGATTAGTAAGGTTGCTTCGGGTGCTAGGTTTAAGGATTACAGAGGGTCGATAGAATGGCTGCTAAATGCTGGAATCATTAATGTATGTTATTGCTTGAGTTATCCGGAACTTCCACTTAAAGGAAATTATGATGAAACGAAATACAAAATTTATATGGCAGATACCGGTTTGTTGATTGCCATGCTTGACGATGAAACCCAAGAAGATTTAAGAAGTCGTAAAAATATCGGAACTTATAGAGGCGGATTATATGAGAACATAATTGGGGATATGCTTGTAAAGGCCGGTTATGATTTGTACTATTATTCAAAAGAGAACTCTACTTTGGAAGAAGATTTCTTTGTACGTAATACCGAAAACCTTATTCCGGTGGAGGTAAAGGCTAAGAATGGAAACAGTAAATCGCTGAGTACATTGATTAAGAGTGATTCATATCCGGATATTAGTTTCGGTATAAAACTGATTGATGGTAATATAGGAGTAGATGGTAATATTCGAACATTTCCCCATTATCTTACATTCCTTTTACGAGAATACTTAAAATATGAGTCGTAACTTTATCGCTTTAATGTGTGATGGGTTATTTATGAAATTGTTATTAATATGTATATGTGAAACTGTCAGATCTTCGGGTCTGGCAGTATTTTTTTGCCCCAAAAGTTTCCGCTCAGGCAACTTTTGTTTCCGTAAAGGGCGCTGAATCCGGCCCGGTTTTTCCATAGAATGTCATTGTAAGCAAAACAAAGCAAACCGGTTTCGCTTTGAGCCATTCGTACGTACAACAGAGACTACGCAAAAAGAAGCATTGTTGTCTAATCTCTCAGGAGATAATATTTCGCTCCAAGAGTATGAATCATTTAGTATTACCGCTGATGCTAAGGATGCGAAGCAATACGCCTGACAGATGAATGGGCCTATGTTTACATACCTTATTTTACAGACAGAAATAGATTATGAAATTAGAATTTGTGGAGGTAATGGAAAATCAATTATGTACTTGTTGATTATAGGTATGGAATGTATGTTGCTGAGCAAATACTTTCTTACTTGACAAACTAACGGTTGTTAGCATATAATAAAAACTAACAACTGTTAGTAAAGGAGAAAGGTTATGTATTTTGAAAATTTTGTAACAACGATGTCAACGGTCATGCTTATTATTGTATTTGGATATATTGCCTATACAATACGAAAACAAGGCAGTATCGAATATTGGGGCAGACGAATCGCATTTCTTGCGGTTTTCGGATTAGCTGTATGCTGTTTTGTGGCTACAAGGGACAATTATCATCTGTCTGTTCAGGCTTCTATAGATGGAAGTGTTAATCCTGGTATATTTACCATTGAAAGCATACAGTCAAAGATTTGTTGTATTGGTGGAGCAGTAATTGCTTTTTCAGCACTATCCAGTATATTTATAAAGAAACCAAAATATAGAAAAGCGATGTTTCTATTATTAAGTGCTATGATTGTAATAAAAACACTTGTGATTGAAATATCAAGATGGATGATGTAAGCAATTGAAAGGTGCGAGATGAGCGAAAAAAAGAGTACGAAACAGAAAATTTTAGAGAAATCCTTAGAACTTTTTGCAAAAAAAGGATACGATGGAGTTTCCATGCGTGAAATTGCTGCGGCAGTAGGGATTAAAGGAGCTTCCATTTATAATCATTTTAAGGGAAAAGAAGATATTTTCCAGGGCATTTTTCAGGAAATGATAAAACGCTATGATGATATGGCTGGGCTGCTTTCTATTCCAACAGAGGGAACAACAGATGCAGCACAGCGATTTATTGGATTGGGAGAACAGGAGATGTTGCATTTAGCGAAAGCGTTGTTTGCCTTTTTTGGAAAGGATGAATTTGTGGTACAGTTTCGCAGAATACTTGTTGCAGAGTATAATAGAAGTTCGTTAGCGGCTCAGACGTTAAAGAGTTACTATTTTGATGCACCGATTCAGTATCAGACACGACTTTTTGAAAAGATGCAACAATGTGGTGCTTTCAAAGGATATGATGCCAAGACAATGGCACTACATTTTTATAGTCCGGTATATTTTATACTTAGTCGATATGATTTGGAGCAGGATTATGATACCAGCATTAAAGAATTGGAACAGCATGTACATTGGTTTATGGATTTGTATAGCAAATAGTTATAAACATAATGAAGAGCTGTAGATAAAGGTAGGGATGATATGAAAATTGCAATGATTCATGGACAGGGACA
>JAZUDH010000003.1:0-2202 GCA_045639565.1 Lachnospiraceae bacterium | reverse complement strand
TTAGCTGCTATTGATTTTGTAAAAGAGCATTTTGGAGTTGAAATGGAAAAGCCTGAGATTATTTGTGACTATTCAGCAAGGAATAATCAGTGTCTTGGTAAAAAATGTCCATTTTCAAAAGTTAATCATTAAGATAAATTCCAATTTTCGGAATTAAACAAATTTGAATTTTCTTAAGAGAATGTGAAAGGATTTATGATGTATAAAGGATATGAAAATGATATAATTTGGCGGCAAATCCAAGAATATCTTCCAGTGAAAAATCGTATAGATGACAACAACGCTCCAAAAGAGGAATGGTTAGAAACAGGTAAAAATCAGATTCATATTGATCATTATATCTGCAATGATGCAAAGGGTATCGTTGTTATATATCATGGCGTGGGTGGAAATGGCAGATTGTTATCCTTTATTGCAGTGCCGCTTCATAAAGCAGGTTATGAGGTAATATGTCCAGACTTACCATTATATGGTCACTCCGTTTGTAGTGGAAAAACAACTTATTCTGATTGGGTTGAGTGTGGAACAGTGATTGCCGAGAAATATCGACAGGATGATAAACCGTTGTATTTATTCGGTTTGAGTGCTGGTGGTATGTTAGCATATCAGATTTCGTGTAGGTTGCAAAATATAGATGGTTTAATGCTGACTTGCTTGTTAGACCAACGAATAAATAAAGTAACAAAGGAAACTGCATCAAGCAGTATGATGGCGGTTTTAGGTAAGCCAGTCCTTAAAATAACGCATCACATATTCGGTGGAGTTAAGTTACCGATGAAGATGGTGTGTAATATGAAAGCAATAGTAAACAATAAAGCATTGGCAGAATTGCTGATGAGTGACCCTATATCTTCCGGAACAAAAGTATCTTTAGAATTTTTGTATGGGATGCTAAATCCAAGCATTGAGATTGAAGCAAATAATTACAAAAAATGTCCGGTGTTACTTGTACATCCCGAGAGAGATTATTGGACAGATGTATCTTTAAGTAGTTTATTTTTTGATGAGATACAATCATCAAAAGAATTGAAACTATTACAGGGCGCGGGGCATTTCCCGATTGAGGAAAAAGGATTAAAGCAGTTAGAAGAGTATTGTATAGCCTTTATGAATAGGTAAAGAGATTCGTAAAATTCCGATTTCGTAATAAAACAAATCTGAATTTGTGGAGGAAAAGAGAATGATAGACGGCCATATTCACATAGAAAGAGGTGATTACACTCTGGAATGGATCCAGCAGTTCGTTAATAGAGCTGTTGCGATGGGACTTGATGAGATAAGGCTTCTTGAGCACAATTACATGTTTAAAGAGTTCGAGCCTATGTATGACATAGTGCGTGCAAACTCCGATTTTGTGAACGACTGGTTTGTTCGCAAGGCTGGCAAAAAGGACTATAAAGAGTACCTTGACCTGATAGATAAAGTCAGAGCAAATCAGTATCCTGTCAGCATTAAGTTTGGCCTTGAAGTATGCTATTTCAAAGGCTGGGAAGAACTGATAAAAGATCAGACCAGGGATAAAGAATTTGACTTTTTGCTAGGCAGCATTCATTTTGTCGACAACTTTGCTTTTGACCACACCGCGCAGTTATGGGATGGAATAGATGTAGATAAAACCTATATAGACTACTTCGAAGACTCCATAGAGCTTGCAAAAAGCAAAGTTTTTGATGGACTTGGTCATCCTGATAGTATTAAGCTTTTTGGGCACAAACCGTCTTTTGATCTGACAGATTATTACGAAAGGCTTGCTGTAGCACTTTCAGATAGCAACATGTATGCAGACCAAAACAGCGGAACGCAAAGAAGATGTCCAGATACATCACCTCTTGGCATGGATAAAGAACTGATAAAAGCGCTTAGAAGAAATGATGTAAAGATCATAACGTCTTCAGATGCACATTCCCCAGAAGATGTTGGATATAAGATAAGAGAGCTCGTCGAATGTGTTAATCTCTGAAAGTGAATTACATAAATTTGAATTTTAGTGAGGAATTATATTATGAGATTACTAATATACGGTGCAGGTGTAATTGGTTGTTGGTATTCAGTCTTATTTAATAAAGCCGGATATGATACAACAATTTATGCAAGAGGCAAGAGATTGGAACTTCTTCGAAAAGAAGGCTTGCGATATGAAGTAAAAGGGAAAGTACATAAGGCAGATATAAAAATTATTGGACGTTTGGAAAATGAAGATAG
>JAZUDH010000002.1:0-57957 GCA_045639565.1 Lachnospiraceae bacterium | reverse complement strand
AAACTGTCAAGATTAACTCTAGCTAATCTTTCCCGTTTACTGTTTTTCTTGGGTAGTTTCTTTATAGTGAGTTCTCTCTCACTTCTGAATATCTCAAAGATTTTCAGGGTTGCATTGTTGTTTGATTGTCAATGTTCTCTTCGTTGTGTCTCAGCGACGCAACAGTGATATGTTATCACTTAGTACTCATTTAGTCAAGTACTTTTTTCATCTTTTTTAAGAAGTTTTTAATGCTTTCTTACTTTTAAAAGATGCGCTCGCTCACGCGAACGAATCATAATTTATCATGAATACATTCACCTGTCAACAGGTTTTTTAAAGTTTTTTATCCTCTTAATAAGAGTTCTTTTTCTACTATTTTTCCATCCCTATAATATAGTCTTGGAACTCGCTTGCTAACAGCACATACAAGCTCATACGGAATTGTACCTGCCACTGAAGACATCGTTTCAATAGGATTATTGGGTCCGAAAATTTCAATCTCACTGCCTACATCGATATTGTTTTTTCCTGTAAGGTCAATCATACACATATCCATACAGATTTTCCCTCTAACAGGAGCAGGTCCTTCTTCAGTCATTAACGAATATCTATTAGATAAACATCTCATGAATCCATCTGCATACCCATATGGAACTACGCCTATTCTGGTTCTCTCCTCTGTGGTTTCATAGATTCCACCGTAGCTTATCTTGGTCCCCTTAGGATAAATCTTCACTGTGCTTACTGTTGTCTTTAACGTCATGACTGGTTTTAGTCCAAGTTCTGATGCATAGTCTCCATAGCCATATAGTAATAATCCAGGTCTAACCATATCCATATATGTTTCAGGATATCTAGCCACCGCACCAGTATTAGCGCAATGCCTTATATCGAATTTTCTTCCTAGTTTACTTTCGACTGCATCGATAACTTCTTTAAATACTTCAAACTGCTTATGTGTATATTCCCTACATTCCTCTCCTTCTTCATCAGAAACAGCAAAATGAGTAAACACGCCTTCAGCATATAGTCCAGGAAGAGTGCACGCTCTTACAATTCCTTCTACTCCGTTTTCAAAGAACTCGCCTCTGCATAAATATCCTAATCTGGACATTCCTGTGTCTAGTTTAATATGAATACGTAAAGTTCCATTAGCCTCTACCGCTTCCTCGCTATATTCTTTGGCCTTGGCCTCGCAGGTCACCGCCTGTGTGATATTGTACTCAATTAGCTTAGTTACCTGTTCTCTTGGAGTGTGGCCTAATATAAGGATAGGCATCGTAATATCATTCTTTCGAAGTTCAATTGCTTCATCTATGCTACTTACTGCCAGATAGTCGGCTCCAATTTCTTGCAAGGTCCTAGACACTAAAACTGATCCATGTCCATATGCATCTGCTTTAACCACGCCCAGAA
Organism: Lachnospiraceae bacterium; assembly: GCA_045639565.1. Classification (GTDB taxonomy): domain Bacteria; phylum Bacillota; class Clostridia; order Lachnospirales; family Lachnospiraceae; genus UBA1258. The sequence continues at coordinate 56,559 of JAZUDH010000002.1, read as the reverse complement.
ATTTTGTGCTTTCTCCTATTCTTTCCTTTAATACCCTGTAATTATATGCAAGGGCATCGAGATTTATCTCAGCCCAGGTTCTAATCAAAGTTGAATCCATCAATACACCTTCTTACTGCTTTATCATCTCACATATATATTCGGTCGCAATATCAGTCTGTTCTTCCTGCGATATTGCCGGTTCTCCGTCCTTCTTCTGTGCCCCATATGAGCCAAAGAAAGCATGACAGCCACCTTCTATTATAACCTCTTTATAATCACTTGGAAGATTTGTCTTACTTTTTTCATAGTTTTCTTTGTTTAATACCAGGTCGTTAGTTCCGTATATACTCATCACTTTAAGCTTAGAATCAGAAATATCCTCTGTTGTATAGGAAGCAAGCAAAAAAACACCTTCGAAATCTTCTACGTGTTCGGAAGCATATCTCGAGGCAAATACACCTCCTAACGAATGTCCTCCGATGTACCAGGCTGGAACCTCAGTGTATTTTTCTATTACATTTCTTGCCCCATTGGCGTTAAACATAGCCAATTTGAATGGCATCTTTACAATAACGGACATTATGTCATTTTCAGCTAACGCTAACATTAGTGGCGCGTAGGCTTCGTACTCAACAAGTCCACCTGGATAAAATACCACACCTGCCTCAATGTTTTCTGGTATAAATACCATTTCCTCATCAGAGCCTATAATTACTTTTACGTTATCCGACCCTTTCGCGCTTTCTAATGCCACTTCGCTTGCATGATAATAGTTCCCCGTGTAACTCAAAAAAGCTATTGATATAAAAAGTAAAATCCCTAAAGGTACCAGTATAAGAATTCTTTTCTTTTTCAACGTTATCTACGCTCCATTTTAATACTAATACTATTTTCTAAGGCCTTCACTGTGGCATACGAACCCCCGATTAGAGGCATCATAGGTGGCAAATGTCCTATATCTGTATCCATTATGATAGGCACATTATATTTATCAAGTATCCCGGTTACTGCCTTGAACCTGTCAAAGTCGCCAAAGGAATCGTTTATTAACCTAGGCCGTCCGAAGATAAATCCCTTCACATTTTTAAACCAGCCTGAATTTTCTAATTTCCACAGAGCCCTTCTTATGTCCATAACATGCATATCGCACGCTTCCATGAACCAGATTATGCCATCGTCCTCGTACTTTTTGATAAACTCTTCAACCTTATCAAATTTAGATCCCGCAATCAATACAAGAATATCCAGACATCCGCCTATCAATCGTCCTGAAAAGTTTCCTGCCATTTCCTTATTTCCAGAAATTGCCTGTTTGTAGTCTTCAGTTAAGTTAAATCCCATTAAAGGATTGCTTTCATCCCTAATCTGCTCAATTTCCCACTTCTCATAGTTAGTCACGGTGTCTTTTTTTCCCATCATGATTTCCATTAAATCGTCGGTATGTGCGCACCTAGGTATCGCCCCAAAGTCGCATACAGATGGGCCGTATATTGAAGCGGTGTCGCAAAGCGTATTAAGCAAGAATGTAAAATTTGTATTGTCAGAGTATCCTACGTACCACTTAGGTTCAGCCTTACTTATCCTATCAAAGTCTACAAAAGGAAGATCTTCACACATTAGCTCACCGCCGCCACATGATATTACAACATCGCTCTTATCAGATGTCATAAAATCATTCAATTCTTCTGCGCACTTTTCAGGAGTGTTACTTTTACCTTCACCTAGATTCACTCGGCAGTTAGGTCCCTCAACTATTCTAAAACCCTGTTCGCTTAAATACTTGATGGCGTTTTCATACAATGAATCATATGGAAATGTTGTGCAGCCAAAAGAAGGGGCTACTAAGCCTATTCTGCCATGATTAGGTAAACTTTTAGGATATCTCATTTTCTCTCCTTACTAACAAAGGTGATGACCCAAAAGCCATCACCTTAAAAATTAAAGACCAATCTTACCAGCTATATCTATATCCCTTAGCGTCTGACTAATGGGAGAAATCCATGTATATAGGTAGTTATTTTCAAAAAGCACTCTCATTAGATAATTATTTCTAACACATCTCATTACCCAGGATTCAAATAACCCTGCATCGAGTATTAGTACTATACAATACACAACCCATACCACGAATACTACCTCGGCTAGAGCAATAATAATGCCGAATACCTTATCAACATACTTGATAAGAGGAAGCTTAGATACAAGCTTTAATGTCACTAAAAATCCATCAACGATTTTATATAATACACCTAAAATCACAATCAGGATGAGTGATGCTATAAATATGATTCTGTCTTGAACAAAATATTTTCTGATAGCGAATGCAATTAGTAGTACAGCAAGTGATGCAACTACTGTTGCTATTACCGAACAAATTTCTTTAATCATTCCTCTCTTTGTTGCTATAATCGCTCGTATGATAAATAAAACTACTACGCATAAAAAAGGAAGATTAATTATAATCCAGTCTATAAAGTTTTCCATTTTACCTCACAATCCCTATTTAAGTTCAATAGTGTCTATTGTCCTATCTGTTACAATTGCAAATCGAGTATTTGTCTGTAGTGGAATCAGCAAAAGAATAGGTTCTTCATAAGTTCCTTCATACTTCTTCATTCCTTCATATGTAGCTACATAAATGCTCGAATCTCCATATAGAACAACCTGATGACCCCCAAATGCTACCTCTGTGTAGTCAAAATCAAATTCCTTTGTAGATAACAACTTTCCTTGTAAATCATACACTTCCATGCGGTATTTATTATCAGCAGAAGCGTTTCTTAAGATTAGTGCAATTGCATCGTCCCCATAGAATACAGAAAGCACCTCATCTGTCAAAAAGATTTCTTGAACGCTGACCGGTTTATGTTCATCGTTATAAAAGCTTAGTCTGTCTGCTGAAATAGAGAAGGCACTTGAATTATTCACAAACCTTACCATCGGCACGAAATCTTCTTTAAAATTGTATCCACTGACATAATTGTCAATATTATTCTGACCTACACCGCCAAAATTGTAAAAAGCTACACTGCTGCGTATATCCTCAACGTCAAGATAATAATATGACACAGCGACAAGCTCTCCACTAGGCGAAATATCTATATCAACCGGATAACCACTCTTCTCCATTGTAGTTCTAAAATACGAAATCTCTTTGCCATTGAAATCGTACATGTAAATCCAGGTGACATTTATGTCTTCTAATACTGCCACTACATATCCACCAGAGCTAACTGATATTTTACGTATAGGCATATTAGTTGATACAGTCGTTGCAGTTCCCGAAGCAGTCTGAATATAAATAGTACTTGCGCCATAATCTGCAAAAGCAACTGTATCACCACATTTAGACATAAGAGGAAACTGCATATCAAATGTCTGATTCCACAATAGCTTACCGGTTGCATCCATAGCCTCAGCACCATCTTTACTATATGACATTATACTCCCACTAAATGCGGATAAAGTAGAGCCACTTCCAATGTTTGTATCTACACTCGATAATTTCGTGTAGGTTTTATATTCTTTTGTCTTTATGTATAGATAACACATCACCATGGTGATAGCTACCAAGGCGACTATTACCAAGACTATATATAATTTTAGCTGCCTTCTACGCTTAGTCTGTGCCTCAACCGCTTCAGCAGATATGTCATCCACTCCAGGAAAACGTCTGATATTTGACATTTTTTAACTAAATATCCTTTGAAAATTTTATATAAACTTATAAACAGTAACTGACACGTAGTCATTGCCAGGACCGAATACACAAGAAGGAAATTCAGGTCTATTGGCAGTATCAGGATAAAACTGTGTCTCTAAGCAAAGACCTGATCTCTTTCCATATTTAGCTCCGTCTTTTCCTGCCTGTGCGCCTACGAAGTTACCTGCATAAAATTGAACGCCGGGAAGATCAGAATAAACTTCCATTGTTCTTTCTGAAGAAGGATCATATACAGATGCAATCTTTTGTAAGTTACCATCAAAGTTATCTACTACGAAGTTGTGATCGTATCCACCGGTTAAAACAAGCTGTTCAAATGAATCATCGATGTTGTCACCAACTCTTCGTCCCTTTGTGAAGTCCATTACAGTTCCAGAAACAGGTGCAATTTCGCCTGTAGGAATAGCGCCTTCTACAACTGGGGTATAGTTTGCACAATTAAGTGTAACAATATTATCAAGAATATCCTTTCCTGAATCCTGTCCTGATAAGTTAAAGTATGTATGGTTTGTGGGATTGATGATAGTATTCTTATCGCTCTTTCCTGTGTAGATAAGTTTTAACTCATTCTCGTCAGTAAGTGTATAAACTACTGTAATTTCCTTATTCCCTGGGAAGCCTAAATCCATGTCTTCCATATTAAGTGTAAATGTTACACTATGCTCTGATTCCTTAACATCCCAGATTCTCTTGTGAGCACCTAAATCAATATGACTATGAAGGTTATTAGGTCCATCATTTACATCAATTTTGTATTCAACACCATCAATAGTAAACTTAGCATTTCCTATTCTGTTAGCATTAGGTGCAATAGTAGCGCCAAAGAAAGGTGCATTTACTTCATATTCAGCTACTGAATCATAGCCTAATACTACATCGTCAAGTTTTCCATCCTTAGAGGGAACCTGAAGACTTACTAAGATAGCACCGTAATCAATAATTTCGGCTCTCATACCATTTCTGTTTTCAATTGCATAAGCGTATACTTCTGCGCCGTCTTTAGTAGTTCCAAATAATCTCTTGCTACTCATTTTTAATCTCCCTTTATAATTCTACACGTCCCTCAAGGGCACGTAACAACGTTACTTCATCAATGTATTCAAGATCGCCACCTACAGGAACACCACTGGCAATTCTTGATACCTTTATCCCGCTTGGTTTTACTAACTTGCTTATATACATGGCTGTAGTCTCGCCCTCTAGGCTTGAATTCGTCGCAATGATGACTTCCTTAACATCGCCTTCTAATCGGGTAATCAGTTCTTTTAGCTTAATGTCTCCTGGTCCTATTCCTAACATAGGAGAAATGGCTCCATGAAGCACATGATACAAGCCTTCATATCTTCCAGTTTTCTCATATGCAGCAAGGTCTCTTGGAGTTTCAACTACCATAATAGTACTCTTATCCCTTGTGGGGCTTGCACATATTGAACACAGTTCTCTATCTGTAAGGGTCTGACAGCATGAACAGTATCTAACATTTTTTCTTGCATTCATCATGGTAGTGGCAATCTTATCAACCTTCTCTTCAGGCATTCCTATAATATGAAATGCCAAACGCTGGGCTGATTTACTGCCTATTCCTGGAAGGCTTTCAAGCTCTTCTATTAATTTATTGACCTCACCCCCGTATAGATTCATTAGAATCCAAATCCTCCTAAGCCGCCTGTCATTTTACTCATTGCAGCCTGGTTAGCTTCATCAACCTGCGATAAAGCTTCATTCATAGCAGCCATAATAAGATCCTGTAGCATCTCTACATCATCGGGATCAACAACTTCTTTCTCAATAATAACAGCCTTTACTTCCTTAGAGCCATTAACGGTAACTGTAACTGCACCGCCACCAGCCTTGGCTGTAAACTCCTTAGTTTCCATTTCTTTCTGGCTTTCTTCCATCTGACGCTGCATTCTCTGTGCCTGCTTCATCAAATTGCTCATGTTTCCTGGCATTGCTCCTCCAGGGAATCCACCTCTTTTTGCCATATATAAATCCTCCGTTTCTATTCTTCTTCCACTACTTCTATTCCATCAAACATGGATAGAAGATTAGGAAAATCTGTTTTTTGATGTATTTCATCCTTAGCAAGCTCTGTTAGTATATTTACTTCTTTTCCAGAAATGCTTGCTATAGCATTGACAACTTCTTGCAAGTTTTCTTTGGCATGCTCTGCTGTAGTATCGTTGTTAGTTTCGAAGTGGTTACGACACTGCTCGTTACTAAACACTAACAGCAAATCTCCGTTAGAGGCCAAAGAAGGGATTGCGTTTTTAATAAACGCTTTTGTAGAAGGGCCCAACATTCCTACAATTTTATACCAGTTCTTGACTATCTCCTTTACATCATCGGGTACTGATTTAGGTAAAGGTGCGGGCTTAGCATTTTCAGGGCTTGGTTTAGTGTCTTCTCGTACCGTCTGAACTACTGAAATCCCGTTTTCTAGCTTATCCTCGATATCTCGAATTCTGGGAAGTACAGAATCGTCAGTACTTTCCATCTGAGGGCAGCATAGCTTTATAAGTGCAATTTCTACAAGAACTCTCTTATTGCTTGCATATCGAATCTGATTTGTGAGTTCACTTAATATTCTAATGTAGCGGATAACCTTTTCAGCTTCAATATCTTTAGCTTCTTCCTGAAGTTTAGCTAGGTTTTCCCCTGACATATCAGCAATTCTTGAAATGTCGTCTGAGACCTTGGCAAGTAATAGATTTCTAAGATACCAGGTCAGGTCTATTACAAACTGTGTAAGCTCTCTTCCTTCCATGATAGCCTCTTCGAGCTGGGCGATTACATCAGATACATCTCCCTTCAAAATAGCTCGAAGCATTCTAGAATAAACCTCGCTGTCGACAGCCCCTAAAACATCAAGTACCATATCATAGGTAAGCTTCTTACCAAAATTAAATGCTAGACACTGATCTAGTAAGCTAAGAGCATCTCTCATCGAACCATCTGCCGTTTTGGCAACATAGCGGATTGCATCATCATCGGCATCAAGGCCTTCTATATCAAGAAGTTCTCTAATACGGCCAGCTATATTATCTACGCCGATTCTCTTAAAGTCATAGCGCTGACATCTACTGAGTATTGTAATCGGAAGCTTATGTACTTCTGTTGTCGCCAAAATAAATACCACATATGAGGGTGGTTCTTCCAGCGTTTTTAAAAGTGCGTTGAATGCTCCAATTGAAAGCATATGAACTTCGTCGATGATATATACTTTAAACTTTCCTTCTGTTGGGGGATACTGAACCTCCTCAACAATCTGTCGAATGTTATCTACACCATTGTTAGATGCAGCATCGATTTCGATTACATCAATGCTTGCCCCTGACTGAATAGAACGGCAAGAAGCACATTCCATACAAGGATCTTGTCCATTAGGGTTTTCACAGTTTATAGCTTTAGCAAAAAGCTTGGCAACTGATGTTTTTCCCGTTCCTCTGGTCCCTGTAAACAGATAAGCATGACCAATTCTGTCAGACTTTATCTGATTCTTAAGCGTAACTACTATATGATCTTGTCCCTTCACATCTTCAAACGTACTAGGTCTGAACTTACGATACATCGCTGTGTAAGACATTTACTATACCTCTAATCTCCAAAACTGATTCCTAACATTTTAGCCTCTTTTATAATAGAAGCATCAGGATCAACTGTTTTTAATTTTGTTGTGGCTTCTTCAAGTGGTACCTTTACAATTTCTCTATTTTTAATACCTAGCATAAAGCCATATTCTGATTCTAGAATTAATCTTCCTGCTTCGGCACCAAGACGGCTCGCAAAAACTCTGTCATACGGGCAGGGAGAACCTCCTCGTTGAACATATCCTGGAACTGTAACTCTTACATCCTGTCCCGTAGCTAATCGTATGCTCTCTGCAATTTCATATGATACGGATGGATATGGATAGTCTTTCTTAAGTTCCTTTAGTTCCTTTTTAGATAGTGAAGCTTTTTCTTTAGACATAGCACCTTCAGCTACCGCAAGAATAGTGAATTTGCTTCCTTTCTTATGTCTAAGTTTTATTGCTTCAATTATCTTTTCAATATCATATGGAATTTCAGGAATCAATATGATATCTGCGCCACCAGCAATTCCGGCATTTAAAGTAAGCCATCCTGCTTTATGTCCCATTATTTCCACAATAAAAATGCGTCCGTGGGAATCTGCAGTGGTGTGGATGCAGTCAATTGAATTGGTCGCTATATCAACAGCGCTTTGGAAGCCAAATGTCATGTCTGTTCCATAAAGATCATTATCAATGGTCTTAGGAAGAGTAATAACGTTTAGTCCTTCTCCTTTCAGTAGATTCGCTGTTTTGTGAGAGCCATTTCCTCCAAGTATTACTAAGCAATCAAGGTTAAGCTTGTAATAGGTTGCCTTCATGGATTCAACCTTATTAAGTCCATTTTCATCAGGCTCCTTTATTGACTTAAATGGCATTCTTGATGAGCCTAATATTGTACCGCCCTTTGTAAGAATTCCCGAAAAATCAGCACGGCTTAATAATTTATAATCTCCATACATCAAGCCCTTATAGCCATCACGAAAACCATAAATCTCGATTTCTTCACCACTGTTATATAGGCACTTGCCGACACCGCGCATTGCTGCGTTAAGAGCCTGACAGTCACCACCGCTTGTAAGCATTCCTATTCGTTTCATTTACTGCCTCCGACTAAACCTAGTCTTTCTCAAAAATGACACTATTCCTTTGTAATTATATCTTAACAGAAAACAAAAAGAAACCCGTAAGAACAAATCTTACGGGTCATTAAATCATAAATTTTTATGTACATCTAATTTTTTAAACACAAGCTTCACCCAAATAAGGTATGAAACTGCAGCACCTAATCCACCAATTAGAATGCCGCCTATAATATCAGTGGGATAATGCATCATAAAATAGTTTCTGCTCATTCCCATAAAAAGCACCAGAATTAATGCCATCCAGCTCTTCTTTTTGTTGCCACACAAAAAAATGGAAGCCATAGTAGCCATGGTACAAGTTGTGTGTCCGCTTGGAAACGAAAATTCAGGATCTGTAAAATGCCCTGGAATCATGTTCCACCATTCATCATATCCATTTAAATAAGGACGAATTCTTGCGACATTTTCTTTAATAGTATAATTAGTAAGCATAGCGCCAAATGCAATTGCAAAAGCACTAACTACACCGCATCTAAACACAGCCCTGCACTGCTTAGGGTATCTTTTTCTAAGAAATGGTAACCACGGAAGTGTCATCATAAGAAAGCTTATAAGCATCATTCCATAACCATGGTCAGCAAGAAATGAAATCGCCCTAAAAAACCATGTGAGCTTATACCCTGTCAATTCTGCGAAATTATGATAAAACTCTAATACCGCTCCATCAAACGCAGCAAAAGTCTGGTCTAGCCAAGCCGCTACTAAAAATGTAGTCATAATATATCCCCTTTTATTTTACTTAAGAAAAACAAGATATAAAATAAATCCTAAAATCAAGAACATTCCTCCACAAGCAAGAATAAGTCCGTAAGACAAGCTTCTTCTTGTAGCACTTGCAGTTTCTCTGTCGGCAATGAATTTAACAGCCATTTTGTGTTCATAGTCATAAGTCACGTCTTCCTCGCCCTTTCTGTTAGCAGAAGCAACGTCAAGTGCGTGTCCAATCTTATGAGTAAATACGTTACCTTCAACCATATCGCTGTCGAGCTCTTTGTCAGAGTATATTGTTGCTCTTAATACCATTACAACTCTATCCACAAACTTGTCCATCACTCTCATAAAGAATCCTACAAATACAGGGAGGACATTTATAATAATAGGTCTATAAACCAAATTTTCAAGGTCAAGCTTTTCAGGCCATAAGTTAAGGTAATCTTTCTTTATAAACACGTTACGTACTAATACTATGTATAACAGAGCACCTATTGTTATTGAAATTAAGCTTCCCTTCATCATATGGAATGCCATAAATTCAAAATGATCCTTGGCAGCTATAACGATTCCTAATCCTAACAACATCAAGGCAGGTACGATAAGTGCGATTCTCTGAGTAAAATTAAGATAATCCTTGGTTTCATTATACTTGGCCTGAGTTGAAGCGTCATTATTATTTTCAACAAATACACATATGAAAAGCTTAGTCATGTAGCACAATGTTAATCCACCAGAAACTAAGAATGTCCACTCAATACCCTTAGATAATCCAGCTCCAAAGTGTTCAGTTGCCTCTACTAAAGCTTCATGTAAAGCAGTCTTAGAAAGATATCCTAAAAAGCCAGGAACACCTGCGAGCGACAATCCGCCAAGCAGGAATGAAATCATTAAAAATGGTTTCTTTTTTCCAAATCCACGAATCTTGTTTAAATCAAGCGAGTGTGTATTCTGATAAATTACACCAGCAACTAAGAATACAACAAGTTTAACAACTGTATGGTTCACCATGTGGTAAACAGTACCTGTATGTGCAAGATCACCTTCTGCGCCTAACAGTACAGATGCACCAATACCTGTAAGTATAAATCCAATCTGAGAAACTGATGAGCATGCAAGTGTTCTTTTTATATCGATACTAAACAAAGCTAGAATAGCTCCTAGCACCATTGTTACAAGTCCAGTAGCAAGTACGAAACAGCCCCAGAAGTTATCTTCAGGGAACAATGCTGAACTTACTATCATGATACCGAAAATACCAGTCTTAGTTAATACGCCAGAAAGCAAAGCTGATGCAGGTGCAGGTGCAACTGGGTGTGCTTTTGGCAACCAAATATGAATAGGAAATGCACCGGCCTTAGCAGCAAATCCAAAGAACATGCAAAATGCAGCAGCTAGTAGTCTCTTTTCCCCATAAATGCCACCATTAGCACATGCAGCTCTTAATTCATCAATGTTAAGCGTTCCGACATTTGTATAGAGTAACACTATACCCATGAGTAACACTAAACCACCTATAACAGCTACGGCTAAGTATGTTCCAGCAGCTTCCATACATTTTTTCTTTTCTTCCTGAGCTACCCACACATATGAAGCAAGGGACATAATCTCAAAGAAAAGGAATAATGTGAATAAATCACCAGCCATGAATACTAGAACTGTCGCAATCCATGTAATAACTGAAAAAATATAAAATCTGCTTTTCTTTTTGTCGTGAGACATATATCTAGGAGCAAATAGAAGTGACATTATCCAGGCAAAAGAAGATAAAGCCACATATAAAGTTCTAAATCCGCCTAACGAAAAAGAAAGACCCAAATCACAAATGTTCGGTATATTCATCTTACAACATACCTCCTGCAACTTTTTCAAAGAACTGAATTAGTGGTGCATGGTACAGTCCAAACACTACCATCGCTATAGCAAATATAAAAAGTGGAACTAACATTCTCCATGTAGGATCGCATTTTGTTGTTTCCACCTTAGCACCTTCAACTGGATAGTACGCTCTTACTACAATCTGAAGCATATAGATAGCTGTAAGCAACGCTGAAACTAACAGTGCGCCAAAGCCGATATAGCTTTCAACAGTTCCTAAATCAATAGCAGCTTCGATAAGCTTCCATTTACTGATAAAGCCACATAATCCTGGAACACCCATCAACGCCAGCGAAGATACAGTGAATACCGCAAATACGCCTGGCATTCTGCGTCCCATGCCCTCAAGTTCATAAACATATGTCTTTTCAGCTTTTGTAATAACTGCACCTGCGCAGAAGAACGCGGCAATCTTCATAATTCCGTGAAAAATCATATGTGTTAACGCACCAACCATACCTAAAGGAGTCATAATAGTTGCTCCAAAAAGGATATAAGAAAGGTTTGATACTGTTGAATAAGCAAGTCTACGTTTCAAATGACGTTCCTTTACAGCAATTGAACAGCCATAAACTATTGTAAAAATAGCAAATGCCATAGGAATTGTCTGGGCGAAAGTGTCTTTTAAAAGTGATGTTCCATAACTGTAATATGTAAGTCTTAATACTGCAAAAGCACCTGACTTAACAACTGCAACTGCATGAAGCAATGCAGTAACTGGAGTAGGTGCTACACCAGCCTTAGGAAGCCATGAGTTAAGAGGGAATATTGCCGCCTTAACACCAAATCCAAAGAATGCAAAAATATAAATAAGTCTCAACAAGTTTTCTTTTCCAGCAATAGCTGCAGGATTAAGAATGCCTCCATATATAAACGCAAAGTTATCACTATAAGACATCAGGAATATTAATCCTATGAATGCAAATGCTGCACCACCAAGCGAGTAGCATATATACATTCTTGTTGCTCTGATTGCTTCTTTTGACAAAGAGAACAAAATAAGAGGAACAGTAACTAATGTAAGCAATTCATAGAATACATAAAGCGAAAGCATATTAGCAGCAAAAGAAATACCCAATGTAACACCATATGTAATTGTATACATTCCAAAGAAGGATCTTTCACTAAGTGTTTTGTGACCATGCTTTGTTTCTATATCCATGTACTCGAATGTATACAAGGTTGCAAGAGGCCAAAGACCTGAAATAAGGCCAGCAAACACTCTTGACAATCCATCTACCTTAAATGCGATTGTGTATTTTTCAACAAAAGTAAATAATACAAGTTCAGCGACTGGTGGGTTTATTACTAAGACCCACGCTATTATTGCAGTCAGAATAGTAATTGCTTCTGCAAGTCTTGTATACACTTTTCGCGATTTGATGGGAGAAAGGGCAATTGCCAGTCCTCCAAACAATGGCATCAAAATAGCCACTAAAATTAAAACGGAATTCATATTGATCTCCTAATATCTATAATCAGCCTACAAATATATGAGGAACGATGCCTACTAAAACACTTAACAAAGTCATAACTACAATTGGAACCATACATGTTGCTGGAAGCTTATGCTTAATTCCATCATCTACATAATCCTCCCCTGGTATAAAACCCTTAATTGCAAGAGGAAGTAAATATCCAGCTGTTAATAATGCAGATACAAGTAAAATAACAGGGCCAAGCCAGAATACAATAGGAATATCACTCTGGATTGAGCCAATCATCAAATACCATTTTGCAAGGAATCCACCAGTAGGAGGAATACCTATCATTGATAATGAAGCGAAAATATAACACCACATCATAACTGGATGCTTACGTCCTACTCCCTTCATATCCGAAACCTTTGTGGAGCCAGTAACGTGGATAAGTACACCTGCAATTAGGAAAAGAGCAACCTTACCAAATGCATGTGCCACAAACTGAAGCATTGCTCCTTCATAAGCCATATCCTGTAAAAGAGCAAGGCCGAAAAGAATGTATGAAGCATTACTAATTGTTGAATAAGCTAATCTTCGTTTTAGAACGGGTTCAAAGTATGCTAAAGTCGATCCCATCAAAACTGTAGCCAGCGAAAGAACTAGCCAGGCTGTCTGTACCCAGGTTCCTCGTATAAATTCTGCACCCACAAGATAGTAAACCACTCTTACTATACCTGTTACACCAGCCTTAACAATTACACCTGACAAAACCGCACTAGCAGGAGATACAGCAATTGGATGTGCTGCAGTAAGCCATGCGTGGAAAGGCCACATACCCGCTTTAACTCCGAATCCAATGATGAGAGAAAATACAGCAAAAAGTACTATTCCTTCATGACCCTTTACCGCTTCAAGGTTTAATGTACCACCATTGACAAAAAACAGGTCGGAACAATATTTATTAAGAACACAGAATCCAAATAATACAAAATATGCTCCAAAGAACGAGTACATCATGTATTTAAAACCTGCCATTCTAGCTTCTTTAGTCTGATCATGCATAACTAGCGGAGCAGAGAATAATGTCATAAGCTCGTAATTAGCGTAGTATGTAAAGAGATTAGCAGAAACTGCCATCGCACACATAATGAAGAAAAGAATTATATAAAAGGCATAATATCTTTTAAGCTTTTCTTTTCCATCCATGTAATAGAGTGAGTAAACACCTGCTGCAATCCAAGCAAGCACTATTACAATTAAAAATATTTTACTGACAATGTCTACCTTGTATGAAAAGGTTAGGACATCATTTATTTTCCATAAAGTAAATGTCTGGCTCAAAGTATAATCCCTTTCTGATTACGCGAACATATCAAGTCCAATTTCAATAAGGTTCAGTACATGGTTAGAGCAAAGTCCCAAGAATACATTAAGCGCAACAAACAAGATAATAGTAAATGTATACTCAATCTGGTTTTTGGTCTTAATCTTATGGAAGCCCTCTCTTCCCTTATATAAATCAAATTCAGGCGAATATATACGCACAACTGTCTTCATGAAATATATAGCATTAAGTATAGTGCTTATTGCCAAAACAATCATAGTAGGAAGCATCTTTCCCTGATTGATAACAGCTGCCTGCATAAACATGAGCTTACTGATGAATCCTGAAAACAACGGAATACCTACCATTGAGAGTGCACCAGCAGCAAATCCCACACCTGCAATTTTATTTCTATACGCAGATCCAGTTAAATCCTGGAATTTACGGCTAAAATTAGATGTATCAGTAAGTCCGATTGCAGCAATGAACAATAACGACTTTGTTGCAGCATGCGCTAAAATCTGGAATACCGCAGCAACCATACCTGCTTTAGTTCCAAGACCGATTCCTAAATAAATATAACCAATCTGCGCTACTGAAGAATATGCTATCATTCTTCGGATATCGTCTTCCTTCATAGCGTTTACACTACCGAAAATGATACCTAAAGCGGCAAATACAAATACTACATTTAAAATTAATGAATCATGAATAACTTCAAAACCAATTACTCGATATGCAATCTTAATAAGTAAGAAAATATATCCTTTTGAAACCAAGCTTGAAAGAATAGCTGCACTGGATATTGTTGAATATCCATATGCATCTGGTAGCCAGGCATGAAATGGGAAAAGTGCGCTCTTAATTGCAAGACCTATCATAATGAAAGAAATTGTAATAAGAAGAGGAACTCTGTATTCTCCTGTCTGAACTAATATTTCAACGCTCTCTTTAATATTGCTCATTAGAAGATGACCAGTAATATCGTAAAGCATACAAACGCCTATCAGGAATAAACCAGAACCTAATAAGCTCATAATCATGTATCTAACGCCAGCCTCAATAGTACGACCATTCTGTCTAATCATAATAAGTCCACAAGCGGAAATGGTATTAATCTCAACAAAAACGTAAGCTGTAAATAAGTCGTTTGTGTATACAAGCGCAATTAACGAACATAACATTAAGTTAGTAAGGATATAATAAAGGTTCTGCTTACTGTCTTCTACTTCTTCAAGAAGCTTCTTTCGTCCACCCATGATAGACAAAAGCATAATTACGCAAAAGAAAAATCCTATGCCACCTTCAAGTACTCCGCCTCGAACTTCGTTGCCCCAGGGAGCAGGTACATGTCCCATAATATATGTAAAGCTTCCATGTGAAAGACAATAAAACATAAGCGTAAGCGACATTGCACCACATAGAATAATTACTATTGTATTAATTATTTTGGCAGCCTTTCCCTTTAATAGTAGGCTCGAAGATGAACATACAAGGCACAAAATAATCGAGAAAAGAGGAAAGTTTTGTACGAAATCTCTCATTTTACAAATCCTCCTTCTTTAGCTGTATAGAAATTTGGTCAAGGTCAAGTGTGTGATAACGCTTGTACAAACGAATGGTAAGTGCAAGCATCAGTGCTGAAACTGATACAGAAACTACGATACCAGTAAGCACTAGTCCACTTGGAATTGGGTTAATATATTTATCAGGTTCAATTACCCCGCCTTCAATAATGGGCGCAACGTGTCCTTTAATATATCCTTTAAGTGCAAGGAACAAATACACAGCTGTATCCATGATATTTAACCCGATAATTTTCTTAATCAGGTTTTTTTGAAGTAATAAGTTAGTAAATCCGATAGCAAAGATAATCATCGAAACTGCTTCGGCATAGTTATTTAGTAAGTTAGGTCCCATATTTAAAAACCTCCCTTTCTAAACATTGCAAAGAATGCATACATTGTACAAGCAACAACACAGCCTACAGCTATATCAAGAGGCAGGATTAGCCCTGCACTTATAATGTGGCCTACGATTCCCTTGGAAATATGACTGTCCAAGTGGTTAGCTCCACAGAAAAATGCATAGCATTTAGCAAGCGCGTAAAACATGAGTGCAGCTACGCTCACTCTCTTATAAACCTTTTCTGTAAAGAACTTTTCTGTTTTTCCAAATCCATATGCATTAAGATAAAGAATTAATGCTGCTCCTATGATAGCTCCGCCAGAGAAACCACCACCAGGCGAAAGATGCCCATTAAGTATTACATATATTCCAAATATCGCTATGACAGGAACAAGTACAATTGCAACCTTTTGAAGAATCGAATCATTTCTAGGTTCAAAAATCTTATCTTCTTCTACTGCTTCATCGATAGTTTCTGTAATCTTTGTATCGCCAGGATCTCTTTCCTTTTTGTCTAATCTTAAAAGGATTGTAACTGTGATTGCGGCAACAAATAATACGTGTGATTCACCTAAAGTATCGAAAGCTCTATAGTCAAGAATCATACCAGCAACAATGTTAGTCGCACCTGTTTCTTCAAGACCTTTTTGAATATATCTGTCTGCCACTTCATTATTAGCAGGATTTACTACCTCTCCTGTGCTAGGCATATGTGATACAGTCAGAACCAACACAAGCGAAAAGAATAATGCGAATAAAATAGCAAGCACTCTGTAAAGGATTCTAAGCCTTTTAATTGTAGGATTTCTATCTTCATCAAGGACTCTAGCCTTGATTTGTTCTGCCTCAGCAGCTGAGTCTATAGAAGAAATTTTTCCTATGGTTTTTCGATCTGTATCTACAGACTTTATTTCCATGTTGCCATCGAATGCTTCATGAGAGTTTTTAATCCAGTCAAGGAGTTTTGAAAATGCATTATTTCGCGCCATCTTTTTTATCCTCCTTTTTATCTCCTGAATTTTTAAACATAGAATGTATTCTATTTAATGTTACAAAGAACAGAATACTAGTAATACCAGCTCCAACTGCAGCCTCTGTAATCGCTAGGTCTGGAGACTCAAGCAGCATCCAGATAACAGACATAACAAGGCTATATGACATAAAGATTAATATTGAGTTGAGCAGGTTTTTAGAAAAGCTAACTGCGATAGCACAAAAGACTAAAAATGTTAGCAATACACACATGAAAACTGTCATTTGACTTCTCCAAATTTATTTTAAATAGTTTTTAGACTCTTCCTCATCTAATACTTTGACGTGATCTTTTATTGTTTCATCTATACTGGTAACAAGTCGACCTATCAGGTGAGAAGATACAGGGCTTGTAAACCAGAAGAACACAAGAACTAAAATCAGTTTAGCACTTGCATAATCAATTCCATTGATTATTACTGCACCTATAATAGTAAATGCTAGTGCCGCAGTGTCACCTGCTCCAGCAAAATGCATTCTGTTCAAAATGTATTTAAGCTTATATACACCGATGATTTCTGTCAAGAAAACAAATAGTCCAAGGCAGATAAAGACAACGCCTACTACAAATCTAATAAGATTAAGAGTTTCCATTTTCCTGCTCCCCTTTCTTTTTCTTCCTTGCAAGATATGCTCCAAGGTAAACCTTACATAAAACTATAACTGCAAGGAACGAAATAAGCGCATATATCAGACATATGTCTGCAAGATATCCCTCTCTTAGTCTTACTAAAAGAACTGCTATCATAGCTACAATAACGGTACTCATCATATTGACTGATACAATTCTGTCCGCAACAGTTGGACCCAATATAGATTTTAATAATAGCAAAAGAGCAAATATACCAAGAATGATTAAGATAATCATTGAAAAGGTATTATACGCTCCCCAGAAAGCTTCATTAGTCACGACTATAGCCCTCCTCCAATTTCAATAAGTGCTTTTCAAAGGCTGTATCATTAAGGCCGACAGCCATTGATTTATCATAGCAGTGAACCTTGTAAGTATCATCCTCAAGCGAAACCGTGATGGTACCAGGAGTAAGTGTAATCGCATTAGCAAGAAGTACTCTGGCAAATTGAGTATGAAGCTTTGTCTTAAACTCAACAATAACCGGTTCCCTGTTTCCCTTGTATGTTATAAATGTCTTAAAAAGAGTGAAGTTAGCTTTTAAAATCTCTTTTATCAAAACAAATATGTATACTATAATGCCTGGAATCTTTTTTACAATGAATAAATCCTTTTTGACGCTGTATCCCATAAACTTGCACATAAACATGTATACAGCAGCTGATATTACGATGCCAAAAATAGCAATTTCAAGAGTAAAGTTCTGGTTAAAAATAACCCAGCACAAAAACAAAAGCAAAAACATGATTATATATCCTTTCTTATCATAAAAGGTATATCACCTTTTAAGAATGATATCAATTTAACAATTATACAAATTTTTAATTAATAAAAGCTTTAAAATTCAAATTTTAATAAATTAAAAAATTTACTGCATGAAAATACCCTCCTTCCTGCTTCGTTCAGTAAAGAGGGTACATATCCGTCTTAGTATTATTTATCTTTCGTTCTTTCTATTTTTATATAATCTGCTTACTAGCCAGTTGCTCGTCTTCCATAGAATAAATGAAGCTATCAGTACAATCAGAATATAAATCAAAAATACTCCCGTTGGATGAATATCATTCATGACTTTAACATATTTTTTTGATGAATCAAGTGCAAATACCACAAAATGATGCACCAGATATACTTCATATGAAGTTTTACTAAAATAGGTAACTGTTTTTGCTGCCAATCCATCTTCTTTTGCCTGAGCTGTTAATATATATAGACCTACAAACAAAAGAACAGCTTCTAAATGAGTTGCCATGACTTGTGGAATAGGCATATATATAACGATAAGTAGCACAAATAAAAGCAGACTAAAGCTTCCTACATAAGGACTGAATTTATGGTTTCTAAGATTATCTGATGCATCAGCTATCAGCATGCCCACCCAAAATATAAAGGTACATGACACAAAAGATATATCCGGCATTACTGCATACCAGCCTAACAAAATCCCCAGTACATATACAATAAGCAAAATAGTTGTTGCAGACCATCTGAGGCGCTTCATTATCCTATTTAATATAGGAAACAAAATATACAAAATGATAATAATTCCAGTAAACCATTCGCCCACAATGGCATAGGAGGTTATTCCAAACCATTTTAGTAAATTATCAATTCCTAAAACCGTGTATATCAGTGTGTAAGCTGGAGCCTGATAGAAGAACGAATGAAGTCTTATTACATTAAATAAGTAAGCAACAATAAATGCCAAATAAAATGGTGGGAATATTGATAGCCATCTTGATATGTAAA
This sequence comes from Lachnospiraceae bacterium, assembly GCA_045639565.1. Classification (GTDB taxonomy): domain Bacteria; phylum Bacillota; class Clostridia; order Lachnospirales; family Lachnospiraceae; genus UBA1258. Next base: position 37,483 of record JAZUDH010000002.1, on the reverse strand, counting down.
ATTCTTTTATACTCGGTATATCATGGTGCCTTTTTCTAAGCAAAAAGCCAGACAAAAGAAAGAACAGAGCTGTACCCAGGCCTCCCCAAGTTGAATTAGCTGTTCTGACAAATATGCTGCCATCTTTAGCAAATGAACTTGCAAAATGAAAAACTACTATCATGATAGTAGCAATTACACGAATATAATCTAAACTAATGTCGCGTTTTTTCATAAACTCTCCTTCTTTCCCTTCATATTAACACCGCTAGAATGAATCGGCAAATGACAATCGATGTAAAAGAGTATACAATAGGATTAAATATACGATCAGAGGGTAAAATGGCAAAGAAGACTACTAAGAAAACAAAAAGTAAAATCGTAACCGCGGCCTGGAAGCTTTTTTATGAACAAGGCTATGATAATACAACGGTTGAAGAAATAATTGATGAATCTGGCACATCAAGAGGTTCTTTTTATCATTATTTCGAGGGTAAAGATGCTCTTTTAGGCTCTTTAGCATACATGTTTGATGAAAAATATGAAGAGTTATCTGATAATCTGCCAGAGGGAATAGACAGCATTGAAACACTTCTTTTCCTTAATAAAGAATTATTTGCCATGATTGAAAAAACTGTAGACTTTGATCTTTTATGTAGGCTTCTTTCATCTCAGCTTGTTACAAATGGCGAAAAGCATCTGCTTGATAGAAATCGTACTTATTACAAGCTTTTGAAAAAGATAATAACTGCCGGTCAAGAAAATGGTGAAATAACAGACGAATTCTCAGTTAATGAATTAGTTAAGCATTATGCCCTTATTGAAAGAGGTATAATGTATGACTGGTGCCTAAGCAATTCAGAATATTCATTGTCAAAGTATGCAGGAAGATTCATGCCTGGATTGCTGATGTCCTTTAGAAAAATATAAATATAGTTTCTATTCTACATTTCGTTCTAGCAGTATAAAGTGCTACAAAGTTCTAATTTTATGGGCTTGTGGCACTTTTTCTTTTGTTTTACCTATACATCATTCTGTACATTGTTCTGTATTGCATTCTTGTCAATTCCGTGATATAGTGTGTTAACACTTTAAATCACTAAAGAGAATGAGGGTTTATGAGCGCACAGGTTTTTATTATCGTTACCATAGTAGCCTATTTGGCGCTAATGGTATTAACTGGTTTCTATTTTAATCGCAAAAGCGATTCTTCAACTGAAAATTTTTATCTAGGAGGTCGTAAGCTTGGCCCATTAGTCGCAGCGATGAGTGCTGAAGCATCAGACATGTCGAGCTGGTTATTGATGGGACTTCCTGGAGTAGCCTATCTTACAGGTCTTGCTGACGCGACCTGGACAGCAATCGGGCTTGCAGTTGGCACTTATCTTAACTGGTTGTTAGTAGCTAAAAGATTAAGACGCTACTCAGTTAAGCTAAATGCTATCACAATTCCAGAATTTTTCTCAAAAAGATATAAAGATAGCAGAAACATCCTTTCTTGCATCTCAGCTATTGTAATTTTGGTATTCTTCGTTCCTTACACAGCTTCAGGCTTTAAGGCAGTTGGTACTTTGTTTAACTCACTATTTAACGTAAATTATCACACAGCAATGATTATTGGTGCTGCAGTTATTGTATTATATACAGTTTTAGGTGGATTCCTTGCTGTATCAACAACTGACCTCATCCAAAGTATCGTAATGACGATTGCCTTAGTCGCAATCCTCGTATTCGGTGTAAAGTCTGCAGGTGGAATCGATGTAGTATGCGATAATGCAAGATCTTTATCAGGATATCTAAGCCTTACAAGCTTACATGATATTGCAAGCGGCGGTTCTACCCCATATGGATTTATTACAATTGTTTCAACTATGGCCTGGGGATTAGGATATTTCGGAATGCCTCACATCTTATTAAGATTTATGGCAGTTAAGGATGAAAGTAAGATTAAAACATCTCGTAGAATAGCTTCTGTATGGGTAGTTATCTCTATGGGTGCAGCTATAGTAATTGGAATTATTGGAAATGCCGCTTCTAAGACTGGAGCGATTGCTACATTCTCATCTTCAAGCGATGCCGAAACAGTAGTAATCCAATTTGCCAACCTTTTATCTAAAAACGGACCTATCCTTGCTATCCTCGCGGGACTTGCGCTTGCTGGTATCTTAGCTTGCACAATGTCAACTGCTGACTCACAGCTATTAACTGCTGGGTCTTCCGTGTCTAAGAACCTTATGCAAGACTTCTTCCACATAAAAATGTCTGAAAAAGGGTCTATGATTGCAGCAAGAGCTATTATTTCTGTAATCGCAATTGTTTCAGTATTCCTTGCTTGGAATCCAGACAGCTCAGTTTTCACAATCGTTTCTTTTGCCTGGGCTGGATTCGGCGGTGCGTTTGGTCCTGTAATGTTATGCTCACTTTTCTATAAGCGTACAAACCTTCCTGGCGCTTTAGCTGGTATGGTTTCAGGTGGTGTAGCCGTATTCGTATGGAAATATCTTGTACGTCCTTTAGGCGGAGCATTTAACATTTATGAATTGTTGCCAGCCTTTATCTTAAGTTTAGTAGTAACAATTGTTGTCTCTTTACTTACAAAGGCTCCTAGCTCAGAAATCGTTGACGAATTCAACGAAGTTAAAAACGCTTAACACAAACATCTTAATAAACTCCTTAAAGAAAAACCCTGACGGCACTCCCGGCCCCAGGGTTTTTCGACTTTTATCTTATGTTTTTAAAATATTCTTTTGCTGCATTAACGTCAGCACTCATAGCTTCTGTTAGTTCAAATACTGAGCTAAATTTCATCTCAGGACGTCTGAATTCATATAATTCCACAATAACAAGATTTCCATATACATCATCGTTAAAATCAAAGATATGTGTTTCAAAATTTACAGCCAGACTATCCTGAACCGTTGGCTTGCACCCAACATTTGTTACTCCTTCAAAAGTCTTGCCTTCATACTTTCCATTTAAAAATAAAACCTTTGAAAAATACACACCCTTTTCAATATCATCCACTGCTTCTAGTGGAACAATATTGATAGTAGGTATCCCTATCGTTCTTCCTAAGTGTCTTCCGTGTTCAATTGTTCCAGTCGCCTTTATCATCATATCGAGATTTATCCTCCAAATCACAAGAATAATACCATATGCATAAGTTTTTTCATACTAAATCCTGATTATTAATATTTTTTTAATTTACAAAAGGAGGTTGCATCGCAAAGAGGAGTGTGTTATTGTATGATTATATGAACGCATAAGCATATGTTCATTAGATAATTTGTGTAAGTGGAGGACACATTATGTTTATAGAAATTAAAGGAATTAAAAAGCATTTTGGTGAAGGTGAAAGCCTTGTAAATGTTTTAAAGGGAATTGATTTAGAAATAGAGAAGGGTGAGATATGCGTGTTATTAGGACCTTCAGGATCTGGTAAATCAACGCTTTTAAATATCATAGGCGGAATTGATAATCCAGATGAAGGTTACATTTCAATTAACGGTGAAAAGACCAGGGACATGAACGAGAAAAAACTCACTCTCTATCGAAGAAAACATTTAGGATATGTTTTTCAGCTTTATAACCTTATCCCCAATCTTAATATTAAAGAAAACATCGAGGTAGGCGCCTATCTTTCAGATAATCCATTAAACACTGACGAGTTACTAAAAACTTTAGGTTTATATGAGCATCGTCATAAGCTTCCTAATCAGTTATCAGGTGGACAACAGCAACGAACAGCAATCGGAAGAGCTCTAATCAAGAACCCAGATATATTATTATGTGACGAGCCTACAGGCGCACTTGATTACAACACTTCTAAAGAAATTCTCAAGTTGCTCGAGGATGTCAACAAAAAATATGGCAATACCATCATTATGGTTACTCACAATGATGCCATCAAAAATATGGCAGATCGTGTTGTTACCTTACGAGACGGAATGGTTCGTAAGAACTACAAGAATGATAATAAAATTAACGCAGCAGATCTTGACTGGTAGGAGGCGCATATGAAGAATCCGTTAATAAACAGACTCCCCAGAGAATTAAAAAAGGACCTTGGAAAATATGCTGTTATTTTCTTTTTCCTCGTAATGCTTATAAGTTTGATATCAGCCTTTCTTGTTGCAGATATCAGCCTAAAAAAAGCTTATGATGAAGGTTTTTCTAAATATAATCTCGAATGGGGACATTTCACATTTTCAGATAAGCTTCCTGATTCAGTAAGGACGGAAATTGAAAAGAACAATAATCTTACGATTTATGACTATCCTTATTTTCAGGAAACTGTAAAAGATACATCTATCAATTTAAGAGTATATAACTACGATAGTCAGCTTAACCTTCCTTGCCTTATGGAAGGTGCATTTCCAACTGCTGATGATGAAATAGCTCTTGAAAGACTATCTGCCGTCAATAACAATATTGCCATTGGCGACAAAATCTCAATATCAGACAAGGACTTCACAGTAACTGGCTATATTGCACTTCCTAACTACAGCTGTTTATTCGAAAACAACTCTGACATGATGTTTGATGCTAAGAATTTCTCTGTAGGAATTATAACTGACAAATGCTTTAACAGCATAAACTCTTCGCACTATTTCTATAGCTACTCATGGATGTATGGCAATGCTCCTGATAGTGAAATTGCTGAGAAAGAAAAGTCTGACGCGCTCATTGATTCATTAAAGGATATTATCACTGAATATGATGAAAAACTTGTTAAAGAGGAAATTGAAAAACAGACAGAAAGCTACAAAGAAGAATATGCAAAAGCTTACACTCAAGCGCTTAGCGTAGGGAAAGAATTTAGCTTCCCTTCTCCAGAAGAATATATCAATATCGACAGTGTTTCTTTATTAGATGTCAAGGATTACCTTCCCAGATACTTAAATAAAGCAGTCAACTTTACCGGGGAGGATATGGATTCTGACAAAGGTATGTTTTTACTCTTTGACTACATTGTAACTATTATTCTAGCGTTTGTATTCGCTGTAACCATTTCGAATACTATTAATCAGGAAGCCAGTGTAATAGGCACACTTAGAGCATCTGGTTACTCAAAGAATGAACTATTGCGTCACTATATGGTGCTACCAAGTATAGTTTCAATCACTGCCGCAATCATAGGTACAGTATTAGGGTACACCGCGATGCTAAGCTATATGGAGTCAGTTTATTACACCAATTACAGTCTTCCTCCATTTGAAATTGTATGGAATTTAGAAGCATTCTTATTGACGACAGTTATTCCTTTAGCACTTATGTTTATAATTAATCTTATAATCCTAACATACAAGCTAAGGCTTTCTCCATTAAGGTTTATAAGGCATGATTTAGGCAAAAGAACAAAAAAGAAAGCATTAAAGTTAAATTCAAAAATATCTTTCATGACCCGTTTCAGGTTGCGTATCATATTACAGAATTTGCCAAATTACTTTACTCTTTTCTTTGGCATTATATGTGCTGCTGTGATTGTAGTTTTCGGATTAATGTTTATTCCTTTATTAAAGGATTATTCTAAGACTGTTTCAAAGAGCATGATTTGCAAATACCAATACGTATTAACTTCTCCAGTAGAGACAGACGTCGAAGGTGCTGAAAAGTACTGTGTAACTAGTCTTAAAACTCTTCCAAGTGACTATATGGAAGATGAAATAACCGTGTATGGCATCGAAAAGAACAGTAGCTTTATTCACGCTTCAATAGATGAAACTACTGATAGCCTAGTTCCATATGTATATGTCTCTAATGGATTGCTAGACAAGTTTGGATTACATATCGGTGATGAAATAACCTATAAAGACCCTTATTCAGCAACTACTTATTCTTTTGCTATAAAAGGCGAGTATAAGTATGATGCTGCTTTAGCAGTATTCATGAATGAATATGATTATAAAAGAATCTTTGAAAAAGAAGAAAATTATTTTAGCGGTTATTTCTCTGATAGGAAGTTAGTAGACATCGATGACAAATATATTGCTACAATTGTTGATGAGAATACTCTTTTAAAGGTTTCAAATCAGCTTCAGAATTCTTTAGGAGGTTTTGTTTCAATCTTCCAGTTTGTGGGGGTAGCGATGTTCTTGCTATTAATGTATCTGCTATCTAAACAGGTTATTGAAAAAAATGCACAGTCGATTTCAATGACAAAGATATTGGGGTTTAAAAACAGTGAGATAGGTAGTCTTTACATAGTATCGACTTCTATTGTAGTTATTTTATCATTGCTGGCCGCTATACCTTTAGTACATTCGATATTAGGATTTGTATTCAAATTCTATTTATATAAGGTTATGACAGGATACATACCTTTTGACATCAATCCACTGATTTATCCTAAGATGTTCCTATATGGAATTATATCCTATGGGGCTGTAGCTGTAATTCAGATGATTAAGATAAGCAAAATTCCTAAGAGTGATGCTCTTAAGAATGTAGAATAAAAAATAGCCTTCCGGTTATCCGGAAGGCTATTATATTTAGATGAATAACTGGAACACACAGAAAGCAGCATATATTACCAATAGTAAAATGCCCTGATATCTATAAAGCTTTCCTTTAACCATTGCAGGTACTGTCATAAGAAGCATTACGATAAGCATTAAAGGCATATCGATAATTAGTGAAGCATTCATACCAGCAATCTGCTTTTCGCTAGGAACTGCAAATGGATTAATTGTAATAGCCATACCGCTTACTAATACAAGATTAAATAGGTTAGCTCCTATTACGTTACCAAGAGATAAATCTGAATGCCCCTTAGCCAATGCAGTAATGGCAGTAACTAATTCAGGAAGTGAAGTTCCTAAGGCAACAAATGTAAGTGCGATTACTGACTGAGGAACTCCTACAGCTTCTGCTATATATGTTCCGTTGTCAACTAAAAGGTTCGCTCCTACTGCAATAAGTGCTGCTCCGATGATAAGTAATATGATATCCTTCCAGAAAGGATTAGCTTTCTTGTTTTCTTCACTTTCTTCGGAAGTTTCTTCAGGTTCAGCCGGTGCTTTTTTAGCCTGAATAGTAGAGATAATCATGTATACAACAAATAATACTAATAGTGTAATACCCGACCATCTGCTAAATGTCTTAAATACATATGCATTAATTACGTAAAATGCTGCTGCCACAAAGAAGAAAATAAGTGGTGTTCTAATTGATTTCCTTTCAATTGGTGCCGGTCTTACGGCCAAAGTAATTGCAGCGACAAGTGCTGTATTACAAATAATAGATCCAATTGCATTTCCATATGCCATTGAACCGAAGCCTTTAACTGCAGATGCTGATGAAACCATAACCTCAGGGATGGTAGTTCCAATTGATACTACTGTTGCTCCAATCAAGATTTCAGGAACATGAAAACGATGAGCAATTCCTGTTGCTCCGTCTACAAACCAGTCTCCTCCTTTTATGAGTAAAACCAGTCCTACGATAAAAAGAATAATCGCTTTTATCATATATACTCCTTTCACATTTAGATATATTAAAGATCTTTTTTAGTAAAAAAAGACCTTTGATACATTTATTAATATAAGTGTACCAAAAGTCTCGTCCTTTCGAAATATAAGAAAGCGTGTAACCATGGAAATATCCAGGTTATGTTGATTACACGATTATGACTACTCCCTTTTTTCAATCCAATGCTAAACCATTAAATGAGTCCTGTCAAGTTTTGTAGCACCAAAACAGTCATAGACTTCATTATAAAAAGTGTTTTATATCTTCTGCGAACTTCGAATCAGAAGTATAGATATTATCAATAGTTCCTAAATCCTTAATGTCCGCTATATCAAGATTTTTCCCGTGCAATTTGATGTTATTACACGTTTCATTTAGATGCGTTATAAGTAAAGACTTTTTATAAAATCCAGCATTACATTCTATATCGTCACAAATGGGTTCAAGTAGATCATCCCACGAATCAAACAATCCAAATCTAAGCGAGCCTTGCCATTCATTAGTCTGGTTCGTTAAGTCAATTAGGTTGTGAGCGATTTCTTCCTTACTAACCTCGTGCTCTAATAATCCAGCTCCATGTCTGGTAATATAGCATCTGGTCACATATATGGCTTCATCTAATTCCATTCCACATTCATCAAGAATCGTTAGTATATTTGTAAGCCCCGTTCTTGAAGCTGTTACATTAGGAAAATACTTTTCGTTACATCCATCAAGCAACAAGCCCTGTCCGGTTTCAAATACTACATTTTCTTTGTACGGCAGAAAATCTATAGCCCTCTTTAATCTGACATAAGAAAGATTGTTAAGCATTAATCGTGCTGCATTCTCTATTACCGCATCAGAATTCAATAATTCCTCATATTCTATATGTAATTTCTTTATTCCAAGCTCAGATATTCTATAAGCGTAGTATTCTTTTCTAATACTTTGCATTCTTATCACTAATTCATGCAAACTCATATTAGCTAGCTCGGATATCTTTATTCCATATCCTGCTTTAGTACGAAGATCAGCCTCATTTATGCCCATCCCACAGCTTCCATGCCTGTTTTGTGCGCGTAGAGTCTCAATGGCATGATTCATTATTACATCAAGAATGATGGTAACATTAGTATCTATATCAGCATATATTACAGGTTTTATTCCTGACAATAACTTAAATGATTCTATCTCTTCATATAACTTATATAAATCAGGATAATAAGTCCTGGCCCAAAAAGTATCAGCACCTCTAAAAGAGCCTGATCCTAATTGATGAAATACAAATCGTCTCCCATCCTTTAAGTCAACAGTATGTCCTGCCTGAGCTCCACCATTATGCTTTACTACTATAGAATTCATTTTATCTACGCATAACCAATCTGTTGCAAGGCCCTTACCCTCATCGCCAAAGCCTCGCCCGATTACTGCCGTTACTTGTCTTTTCATTAAAATATAAAGCCCGTTTTATTATTCCCTACAGTTAATCTTTTTACCGCATTCTCAACAACAGGTCTTGCAAGCTCTGTCCACTGGTTAATAGATGCGTCCTTATCCATACCGTTTATAATCTGCATAGTACTAATTATTACCTCAGGCAAGAACTCTACATCAGATTTAGCCATTGCTAATACTCTTCCAGGCATCATTTGTTCAAAAGATTTTGGTATATTTACACCAGGGTTAGAGAGTGCAATATGAACTACCTCAAATTTTTCTTTGGCCTCATTTAGCATCATTCTGGCTGACTTTAATGATTCACCAGGAAAGATTTTCTTAAATGCTTCTTCACTGTATTTATCGTCTCGGCATTCGGCATCGTCTCCTATAGTTATCAGGAAGCCTTTCTTTTTGTGCTTTTCATAAGCATCAAGAGAAGTTCTGGTTCCCGCAAAATGCCATAACAAAGTAGGGGTAACCTGTCCGTTTCCTCCATTTTCAAGCCAAAGCTCCATAAGCTGCTCTGCTATTCTGATATCTGATTCAAACTGAGTAACCTGCAATATACCTGCATCATAGCAATCACCATATGCAGCAAATAAAAGGGTTGGATCTTCAATAGCATTAGTTGAATAAAGCTTAAGCATTGTTTCATTCAACGAAGTTCTAGCAATATGATTAGACAGATATCCCATTGAACCAGTAACATCAAGTCCTAGAATAATTGGCGTTGAATTTGGGTGATCCTCTGAATCTCTAGCCTCTCTTTTAGCAATAAATTTAGGATCAAAACGAGGGTCCATCGATCTTCTTGTAAAGATTTCGTTCTCGCTTCTAGTATTGTCCATGTTCTTGCTCTGTCTTAACTTACTCCAGTCTGATGAATTATAACTTCCGTATCCCATTTTACATTCTCCTTTATAATTTCATATTGTCATCGACTCTCATTTTATGGAAATGTCTCCCGCCAAATCCTTCTTCGATAACCTGATCCCAAACCTTAAAATCTTCAAATGCATCTCTATTTGGTTTTTCATTTAAAAAGACTTCTAATTCATTAGGAACAGCTCCCTTATTGTAGCCTAGCATCGTTTTAGCTGTCTTACGAATATCTATCAAGTCCTGATTAACTGTTACTTTATTAAATAAACTATTATTTTTTGCTGAGACATTCCACCATCCGCCATAAAGAATCGCTTCATGAGTAACAGGATTGATAAATAATGAATCAATTGAAATGTCATGATGACTTATCCCACTATACTCTAAGACACACGCAATGTTTTCCATCCTCGAAATTATCCACGCCACATGGTGAGCAGGTAGTGCCCCATAAATTGACAAAGGAAACACAGTAGCCTCTCTGGCAAAAGAAAGCAATACTCCGCCATTATTTAGTTCAAATCTTCCAGTCAATTTCGGAAAACATCTGTCGAGTCCCTTTATGTCAGCAGCAGGATATTTAAGCATCGATAGCCCTTCTTGCATCTTAGCTGCTTCTTTGGCCCACAAAGAATCAAAGAAATAAAGAACTGCTGACTTAGTAACATACATTTTAGCGTGTCCGTCGTCAGCTTTACTGATATAGTTCACTGTAATAGGAGCACCATCCTTAGTCATGAAGGTTTCTTTTTCAGCCATACTCCATATCATCTCAACTGATGGATCAGTTTCACTTATATCATGAATATTTTTAAGATAGTTAAGCATCTGGCTTCGAAACGCTTTATAGCCTGCCAAATCCTTATCTGAAAAATTGAGCTTGCTTCCACAAAACTCACAGTATAGTGCTCCACTACTGTCTATTGACATTTCACCACCACAGTTTGAACACTTATAAACTATCATAATACCCCATCCCCTTTTTATTTATCATATTCACCATATTCACAGCCTATTCCATCTGCATACACTTCATCAATTAGTATCGCTTTTCCTAACCTTTTTTTATAAAGCTTAAGTGTGCCGGTACCTGTTCCACCATTCCATAATCTATTATGTCGCTTTAAGCCAGTTGGTGCTTCATAGTTAATATTGAGCATATCTTTTTTAAAACATGTTACATCAGTAACTAGTTTAGCACTTATTGTGGACTGTTCAACATACCAGTGAATTGCATCACTAGTTTCTGTGCAGTCAAATAAAGTACTAGAGAAAGTCCAAAATTTAGAGAAGTTAAATTCATAGTTTTTCCCTTCATAGTAAAAAGCTCCTAATAGCTTTCTGTTTAATGCCAGATTATAAATCTTAGGACGTCCTCCTCCAATATCAAACACACTATTATTAAGCTTCTTGCCTGTTATTTTACTGGTTAAGTTATTAGACGATAACCATACCCAGGGACTAGTAAAATCTCCTCCCCAGTTTTTGTCAGCATATCCATTGCAGGTTTCGGGATTAACAATATATCTCTTTCCATTGCATATTATCTCTCCCTTATACTCTGTTTTCATACCTTCAGCATGCCAAAACATTTCAAATGCATTTATTTTTCTAAAAAAGCTTCCTGCTCCATATCCTACATTAAATGCTACTTTTTTATCTATAGAAAGATTCCATGACATCTCTCCTGCATCACACATCCATTCAGGATGCAATGCCAAATCTTCCTTAGTTACTGTGACACTACCCTCTGTATGGTTTTCACTGCATGTACATCCGGCACAACTAATAGAAAAAGGTGCTCCTTTATTAATAGTAACGTCTTTCCATGACACAAATTTATGAAGCTGAGCTTTTTCTTCTCCCCAAAATCCTACATTCACCATAACATAGGAAGGAAGTATACCTCTTTGAAGCTTATGAGGATCGTTCCACACTATTATAGGACAATCAGCTGCTTTTTCTGGATTACATGTAAAAAATTCCACAAAAAACGGCTTAAGCTCCCCGGTTTCAACGTTTTCTGCTGTAAATGAATGCCACCACCAATCATAACCCTTTTTAGCTAATGGCCCTGAAAGCATCCACTTGTTTCGGGAAATATTGTGTTTATTAGACATATGTGCCCCCTACATCTTGTATATCGTTGTAAATAGCATATCATTTTCAAATTAATTTGCCATATACATTTATAGTAATATGCCCAATGCTGTTTATACTATGTTAATACGCTGGGCATATCATTAAGCCATTACATTCCCTTAATAAGTTTGGAGGATTTTCTAAATGAGTATACTAAGTATCCGTAGAAAAATGCTAGGAACCATTCTACCAATCATCATTATCGCAATGGTTCTGACAACAATTATTAGTAGTAATACTAGTAACAAACTAATTACGGCTCAGTTCAATCAGCGTATGAATGCTGAGCTTTCTTCTCAAGAAGGTATCATGAACGAATACCTTCATTCAGTATCAAACATGTCTGCCGCTATTGCCAGACTAACTGAATCAAGTTACAAAGTCACAAAGATGGAAGATTATGAAAAAATACTGGAAAACATCATTTCTGATAATGATATAGTTCTCGGATCGGGTTTATGGTTTGAACCATACGCCTATGATCCTCAAAGTGAGTATATGGGGCCTTACGTATATAAGGATGGCGGTGAAATAGTAGTAACTTATGATTACAGCAACGCAGATTACGATTATTTCACTCAAGAATACTACACCATGACTAAGGATATAACAGAACCTAAGTTTACAGATCCTTATTATGATGATGTATCTGGTTTAGTAATGTCTACTTGCGCTACTCCTATTATCGTTAACGGTAAGTTTATAGGTTGTGTAACTGTTGATATTGAATTATCTGCTATTACAGGAATTATCGATAACCTTAAAGTAGGTGAAACTGGTACCGCAATGTTATTAACTGAAGGCGGAACATATCTTGCTGGCGTTGATACATCAAAAGTTGCTAATAACGAAAACATAACAAGTGAATCAAATTCATCACTTGCTGCACTAGGTAATCTGGTTGTTTCGTCTGATAGCGGAGCTTCAGTATATCAAGAGGGTAAAATAACATATGATGTATTTTATAGGACACTTGCTGCAACAGGCTGGAAATTAATCATCCAGATGGACCAGGCAGAAATGAAGGCTCCTATTAAAAAGCTTGCTTCTACGCTTGCTGTTGTTGCTGCATTTGCACTTATATTCACAATTGCAGTAGTGCTTGCGTTAGTATTATCTATTACAAAGGTAATCCACGATGTAAGAGCTTTTTCAACCTCGCTTTCACAAGGTGATTTCTCTATTGAGCCACTCAATGTTAAATCTAAAGACGAATTAGGTCTTATGAGTAAAGCACTTAACACAATGTTTAGTAACAATAAGAACGTAATCGCTACTATTTCAGATCAGGCAAAAGAAGTGGATGCTTCAGCCGTTACCCTTAATGATGGTGTTGCAATTCTTAACGAAAAATTTGATGACATCCAGAAGTTTATGAATGATGTCAATGAATCAATGCTCACTACCAGTGCTGCTACTCAAGAAGTAAATGCTTCTGTTGAAGAAGTTTTAGCTAACGCAAACATGCTTGCTGGTGAAACAGACGAAACTCATAATATGGCAATTGAAATTCGTAGTCGTGCCAAAGATGTTGGTGAAAACAGCCGCAAGGCTTACGATTCAGCTACTGAGCTTGCTGCGAAATTCGAAAAAGAGCTTCAGGTTAGTATGGAAAATGCCAAGGTAGTTAATAATATCGAAATCCTTGCTTCAGCAATTTCTGAAATTGCCGAGCAGATTAACCTCCTCTCATTAAATGCTTCTATTGAAGCAGCTAGAGCAGGTGAGGCTGGTAGAGGTTTCGCTATCGTAGCTTCTGAAATCGGAAAGCTTGCTGAAAACACTTCTCAGTCTGTTCAGCAGATTCAGGCTACAACTGGTGATGTTCAGACAGCATTTGCACAGTTAAGCAATCAAGCTACATTACTTATTGACTTCTTAAAAGATACGGTTGCACCTGATTATGCTAATTTCGTTGATGTTGCAAAACAGTACGGTTCCGATGCCGCTGCAATCGATAGTTCCTCAGATAAGCTTGCAGTTATGGCAGATACAATTAAGAACATTATGTCAGAGGTTGCACAGGCTGTTCAATCTATCGCAGAAGCAACAGAAAATACTACCGAGTTAAGTTCTAACATTCTTCAGGCCGTAGAAGATGTTTCTGGAAACGTTGATGATATTTCTGAATTAGCTAAAAAACAAAATGATGTTTCTGATAGCTTAAATGAAGTAGTTGGTAAGTTCAAGATTTAAATCATCATAGAATATATTAAAGGCTGGATGGCATTAAAAGTCATCCAGCCTTATTTATTTTAGATATTATCAAGCTTAAGATCGTTTTCTTTAATCCAGCCAATCTTTCTAAGAATTAAGCAAAATATTTCAGATAATACTGCTGGAAGAACAAAGCACACTAGAATAAGTCCTATCCAGTCCATTGCAGTTATTGCAGCTTTTGTGCCATCCGCAATATCATTTAGCCATCCAGTATATACTCCAATCTGTCCTACAAGTCCACAAGTTCCCATTCCAGAAGCAATCGCTTCACCATTCATCTTCATCTTGAATATGCAAGTCGCAATAGGTCCTGTTATAGCTGCTGCTAATGTAGGAGGAATCCATGTTCGTGGGTTCTTAACAATATTTCCCATCTGAAGCATACTTGTCCCGATTCCCTGCGATACTAATCCACCTACTTTGTTCTCTCTATAACTCATTACAGCAAATCCTATCATCTGAGCAGAACATCCAGCTACAGCTGCACCACCTGCAAGTCCAGTAAGTGAAAGTGCTGCACAAATTGCAGCTGAGCTTATCGGAAGAGTTAATACCATGCCCACAACAACAGATACCAAAATACCCATCAAGAAAGGATGTAAGTCTGTAGCCCACATGATAAAAAGACCAATAGAGCTTGCAGCTTTTCCAATATACGGTGCAATTCCCATTGAAAGAAGAACACCTGACATAATTGTCACAAGTGGTGTAACTAGTATGTCAACTTTCGTTTCTTTAGACACCAGCTTTCCAAGTTCGGAAGCTATAATAGCGATAATGAATACAGCTAAAGGACCTCCGGCACCTCCTAGTGAGTTAGCTGCAGCTCCAACTGCAAGCATTGAAAACTGTACAAGAGCAGGTGCTTTAAGTGCAAAAGCAATGGAAACAGCCATTGCAGGGCCTGCTACTCCTTTAGCGAAATTACCTATATCCACTAGAGTTTGAACTCCAACTCTAGCTCCGAGCGTACTAATAATTGTACCAATTAGTAGCGAAGCAAATAATCCATTTGCCATTGCGCCCATTGCATCAATAAAATAACGTTTAGGCGAAAAAATAATATCCTTTTTTTCCAAAAAATTTTTGAATTTCCCCATATTCTGTTCCCCCATTTTAATCAATAGTAACCTTATTCTTGTCCTTGTTCACTAATGCTTTTCCCAACCACTTTTTGCGTCGCCACCTATTCATGGTTACAAGTCCTCTTAATACTTCATCTGTAGCAGTTCCCATGAATACTCCAGCTACACCTATTCCAGCTACTACACCCATGAGGTAGCCAACTGTAGCACCAAATCCCCACATCATAATTAGTCCCACAATCAGCGGGAATACGTAATCGCCAGCGGCCTTTAAGCTACTAACAAATGTCATATTAAGGCATCTTCCGATTTCTATAGCTATATCAACAAGCATAATCATCGAGCCCATACGGATTATGTCAGTGTTGCTTGTAAATAATCTAAGAGAAAATGGACTAAGTGCCCAGTTGATGACAGCAAGACCTACGGTTATAGGAAGAGAAACTTTAAGTGTACCAAACACTCGCTTATATGCGGCATCCTCTTTACCTGCGCCTACCAAATGTCCAGTTATAATCTGCGTAGCCATCGCTGCCGAATTAGAAAATACCATAGTAAGTGATACAAGTGACGCACTATATACCTTGGCATTGACTGCTTCTGGTCCCATTCCATTAATAAAAGATAGTAGTACTATCTGATAAAGATTATAAGACATGTTCTCCCCTGCGGAGGGAAGTCCTATCTTAACCATCTCAAGCAGCATATGTCCAGGAAAAGGAATTATATATTTAAGAGCAATTTTACCAATCTTCTTACGGTAGAAATAAATAAATGAAGCAATAAGCGCAACCAGTCTTGCAGTCATCGTAGCTATCGCAACACCCGCTACACCCATTTCGAGTGACTTTAACGGTCCGTATAAGAATACATAGTTTCCAATGATATTTATTCCATTTATTATGATTGAAATGTACATTCCTACCTTGGCGTAGCTGTTACACCTTAATATCTGAAGCATAACATTGTATACTGCCTGTAAGAACAAAGAACCACCTACAATATTGATGTATATTGCACATTCTGCTCTCATGTTCATAGGAACATTAATTGCGCCCATAATATAATATTTACATGAAACAAATATGCTACTAAGTACAATACCTGATACAAGATTTACGATTACAGCCAAAGAATATATCGTATTCATACGATGATGCTGTTTAGCTCCCAGATACTGTGCAACAACTACTGAAGTGGATGTAGCTATGATATTAAACATTAATATCAAAAAGAACATTACTTGATTAGCATTGCCGACAGCGCCGACTCCGGTTTCGGAATAATGGCTAAGCATAAGTGTATCCACATTATTTACCAAGATATTAAGCAATAATTCCCCAAACATAGGGCCAGCCAACACCATCAGCGGTGTTTTTTCATTAATCTCTTTTTTTACCTCACTACTCATACTGTCTCCAATTTCTATGCCCAATGCTTATTATACACCTTCCAGATTTGTTTTTCCTTAATAATAAAAATGGCGATGAATAATCACCGCCATTTGTTCTCACGTTTTCTTTCGATAGTAACGATAATATCTACCGTCTCCAACCGAAACATAGTTCTCGTCAACCCAGCTCATAATCCATGAATCCTCAGGAACCCTTAATCCGCCATACCAGCAAGACACTGCAACAACTGTAGGTTCCTTCTCTGGATATTGCTCAAAGTATGTAACTAATCTTTCGTTATATATCGGAGTATCGATTGTTGAATAATTGCTTATCGAAGAATTTATAAGCATAAACTCAACAGAATCTATTACAAAAGTGTCAACCAAAAGAACGCTATCATCTTCATTTATAAACTTTCCATGATCTTCAATATCAGCATTTGTCTGATAATAAAGCATATAATCACAGGCAATTCCAATATTAGGGCCCTTAGTTACTATAGCGTCTATATCATTAACCATCCAGATATTACCTTTATTAGCATATCCCCATACTACTAACCCTCTATGAAGAGTTACTAGCGCGCATATAAGCAATGCGAACGTATAAACCTGTTTCCCACAATACTTTAGCGGTACAAAAGATACCACTGCTCCTAACACCAGGTACGCTACTATTGTAATTATACCCAAATCCGTCAGCAAAGCTGTTGCAACAAAAGAAGATGTAGAAAAGATTATTCCGACAATCCATACATTCTTTTCCTCATCATTCATTTTCCTAAAGCCAAATACCGCACCAACTACAATCAGCAATAATGGAATTATATAAAAGCAACAGGTCCAATCAAGCCCAGTTTTTTTCTGAATCAGTAACATTACAAATTCGCTTACAAATAGAACTATTCCTAAAACTGGCCAAAACTCTATCTTGCTCTTATTTATCTTTTCGACAAACTTGACTACGGCAAAAGAAACTGCTATAGCAACTATTACCCATGCTGTAGCAACAATCATCCCACTGAAATACTCATATACTTTGATTCGTTCTCCACTGTGTGAATCTGAATAAAAGATGTTTTGAATATTTCCTACAAACTGATCTAGTCCTAGCCTTATTACAAAATATCCCACATAAAATAGCCCGATACTTGCACATGTTCCAGAAAATATTAACGCATTTCTAAGTTTCTTTTTAGTACATATTATTACCCAAGCTAAAAGCGGAATTGCAGTAATAACGGTAGAAGGATACGACAAAACCTCTAGACACAGAAATATTGAAGCTAATACAATATACCACCATTTTTGTTCGTTCTTTATCAGCTTCACGATAAACACAAATGCTAACGCAGAAAAGCAAATCTGCAGATTAGCAAAATCAGGAAATGGCGTCTGCTTAGCCCTAAATATGAAAAAGAAAAGTCCTGCCAGTAAGGCAAGGTTCTCCCCTGCATATTCTTTTATGTTCTTATATAGTACATAACCGACTACTGCCAAAAAAAGTGTTCCCATTACCTGAAGGTATAGCATCACACCAGTATAGCTTGGTACGAAAATGTGATATATGAACATCAGGATATCTGTGAAGAATATGGAAGTCTGATGTGGTTCCCACATATATTTAAACATCAGATCGCCATTCAAATGTCTATATGACATAGCGATAGTATATGAATTATCAAATCCAGTATCTGTGATAATACTCTTAAGTGACGCAAGAATCACAAACACCCACAGTAATCGTAAAAATACCTTCTTGTTTTTCTCAATAAACGCTAACATTATTTAGCTTCCTTATCCTTGATCTCGTCAATAATGAAGGGAGGACGATTTCTTGAAGCATCAAGAGCTCGCCATACATATTCGCCAATAATTCCAAGCATAAGCATTATTATTCCTAATCCAAACAAAAGAACACACATGATTGACGCCCAACCTTGAACTGGCGAACCTACCGTAAACTTTTCAACAAGCACTGAGATAAGTAGAACAAACGCAGCAATATCAAATATCACGCCCAGCCCCATCATCATTCTAAGAGGAGCATACGAAAAGCTTAATATTGAATCAGCAACCAGCTTAATCTTTTTAGATAACGTCCAGCGAGACTTTCCAACTTCTCTATCCTGTCTGACAAAATAAATCATATCTGTTTTAAAGCCTACCCACATTACCTGAAGAGTAAGTGATGAGTTTTTCTCATCAAGTCTTTCTAAAACTTCAATTACTTTTCTATCAACTAAATAGCAGTCGCAGCCACCCGAAGGCATATTCTTGTTTACAAACTTACGCACAAGCGCATAATACATATTCGCAAAGAAAACTTTAACCTTATTCTCTTTTCTATCTTCGCGAATTGCTAAGACCACCTTGTTTCCTTTTTTCCAGCTCTCATACATCTTTAGAATTAGTGTTGAATCTTCCTGCAAATCCGCCTGTTTAGTAACAGCGCAGTCTCCAGTGCATTCCGAAAGACCAGCTAAAAGAGCAGCGTGTTCACCAAAATTTCTAGATAATTTTACGCACTTTATGTTCTTATCCTGCTCTCTTAATTTGTTCATGATTTCCCAGGAATTATCTCCAGATCCATCGTCAACAAATACTATTTCGTAATCACCGATTTCCCCAAGTATTTTATTCTTCATATCTTCATAAAGAAGCTCTAAGGTATCGGAATTGTAATATACCGGAACAACGATTGAAAGCTTACTCATTTTGCTCTCCCTTATCTTTTTTCTTTTGCTTAAAAGCCCATTTTTTATTTATTATATAATTCATGGGAACGGTGATTATCAGATTAAGAACTGCAGCTATTATCCCTGCCAGAAATCTAGCATCAAAGCCTTCCATACCCATTGAAGCAAACCACGCTCCCGGACGAATCATCCATTTCTCTATTTTGATAATGTCCATCCATAAAATCAGCAACAATGCATTAGCCAAATATCCCCATAGGTATGCTACATAGGTTTTTATAAAAACCTTCCACCACACACGCTTCTCGCTATCTTCTGAAGCTTTGAACACATACTTATTATTCCAATAGTATGCATTTACTACACTTAATGAAAAGCCTATGAAGCTGGCCAATATATAGTGAACATCAAAATATAAGAGTACTGCGTATACTCCCTCACTGATTGCTGTATTTAATACACCCACCAGCGAAAACTTTATAAACTGGATTAAGGTCTTAAGATGATTATTCATTTAAGCCTTTAACCTCTTTTAAAAATTCATCATAATCTCTTATATATTCTTTGGCATCATAATGTTTGCTTGCTAACACTAAAAGTATGGAATCACTTGAAAATTCATACATGTCCTTCCACATCATAGTCGGAATATATAAGCCTACACCTGGCTTGTCTAAATTTATAATCTTAGATTCATATCCATTATCAACACGTACTTTACTCTGGCCACCCACATTAACTAGCAAAAACTCAGTTTCTCTATTAGCATGCTGGCCTCTCACTACAGTTGAATCTGACCCATAAATGTAAAATACTCGCTTGATGTCAAAGGGAATATCCATTCCTTCGCCTTCAATTACAACAAGATTGCCTCTTTCATCACCCAAATCATCGAAGGTGATAATTTTGTATTGATCTTCTAATCTCATAACCCATCCTATTTCATAAACCTATTTAATATTTCAATAACATACGTCTGTTCTTCCTCGGTCATTCCGTTATACATAGGAATTGAAAGAACAGTATTAGCATATTCTTCGGTAATCGGAAAGCTTCCCACTGTATATCCTAAATATTCATATGCTTCCTGAAGGTGAGGAGGAACCGGATAATGTATTATCGTTGCGATTTCATGCTCATTAAGGTACTTAATAAGCTTTTCTCTTTCACTGCATCTTATTACAAACTGATGCCATACGTGAGTACAGTCCTCACGTATTAAAGGTAAACTGATATTTTCATTTGTAAGCTCACTTAGGTATCTTTTAGCAATAGCCTCGCGTTCTTTTGTAAGCTCATCCATATGTTTTAATCTAACACTCAATAAGCCTGCTTGAATTTCATCAAGCCTCGAATTAGCTCCTATTACCTGGTTATAATATCTCTTAGCACTTCCATAATTTCGATACATTTTCATAGCACTAGCGAGCTCTTCGCTGTCAGTCACAATGGCACCAGCATCCCCAAAGGCACCTAAATTCTTAGAAGGGTAAAAAGAAAAACATCCTATATCTCCAAAGGTTCCTGTCGTTTTTCCCTTAAAAGTAGCCCCATGAGACTGTGCACAGTCTTCTACAAGTCTAAGATTATATTTTTTACAAAGCTCAACTACCTTATCCATTTTACTGGCCTGGCCATACAAATGAACAACTAAAACAGCTTTAGTCTTGTCTGTTATTTTTTCCTCTATTTTGTCAACGTCGATATTATTGTATATATCTGGCTCTACAAATACAGGTGTTGCTCCATTAATGGTAATACCCATAACGCTGGCAATGTATGTGTTTCCCTGTACTATTACTTCATCGCCTTGCTTTATTCCTAATACCTTAAATGCAAGCCATAGTGCATCTAGCCCACTGGCAAGACCCACGCAATATTTCGAACCAATATATTCAGCAAACTCTTTTTCAAAATTTTCAACCTGAGAACCCAAAATATACCATCCGGATCTAAGCACCTCAAGCGCTTTATCTTCAAACTCTTTTTGATATTTTTCAAATCCTCTGTCCAGTCTATTTGTCATTATCTTCAAGGTGATACCTCTTTCTCACATACGAATAGATACTATATATCATATTACAAAACACACAATGTTTCAATTTAAGAAAAATGAAAGCAAGACTGTGAAAGTCTTGCCTTCTACATAATTTTTGTAATCTTACGAATGCCCTTTTGGAGTTTTGCGATTTTTTTCTGATTTAACAGGCTTACCTCCTTTTGCTGGGGATGGATTATTCTTATTAGGAGTATTATTATTCTTTCTATTTTTTCCCTGGTTTGCAGAATTTGCTTTTTTCGAAGCATTTGCTATTCTACCTTGAGTAGTAGCAATCTGCCTAGGTGGAATCAGACACTTTTCTTTGTCAAATCCTATTAAATCTTGCCTCTTACATCTAAGCAGTGCTTCTTTTACAAGCTCATAATTTTCAGGCTTTCTATACTGAATAAGTGCTCGCTGCATTGCTTTTTCATGAGGGCTTTTAGTAATGTTAACTGGCTCCATTGTTCTAGGATCTAAGCCTGTATAATACATAGTGGTCGAAACAGTTGAAGGAGTAGGATAAAAATCCTGAACCTGCTCAGGCATATAACCCATATCACGTACACTTTCGGCAAGTGCAATCGCATCCTCTAGAGTTGATCCAGGATGTGATGAGATAAGATATGGCACGATGTACTGATCCATGTGCAGACTTTCATTAACTTTGTTGAACTCATTTACGAATCTTTCATAAACCTGTGCTCTAGGTTTACCCATTAGATCAAGTACATGGTCAGTGACATGTTCAGGTGCTACTCGTAGTTGTCCGCTGATATGGTACTTGCAAAGCTCTGTCAAAAATGTCTGATCTTTGTCGGCCAAAACATAGTCATATCTAATTCCTGAACGTATGAATACTTTTTTTACTTTAGGAAGATTTCTAAGCCTTCTAAGTACATTAATATATCCTGTGTGATCGACCTTCATATTCTTGCAAGGTGCCGGATAAAGGCACTGCTTATTTGTACAGACTCCCTTTGCAAGCTGCTTATCGCATGCAGGTCTAAAGAAATTAGCAGTAGGACCACCCACATCATATATGTAGCCTTTAAAATCAGGCTCCTCAGTCATCCTTCTAGCTTCATTTACTAATGATTCTTCACTTCTAGTCTGTACAATTCGTCCCTGATGGAATGTCAAAGCACAGAAAGAACAGCCTCCGAAACACCCTCTATTGCTTGTAAGAGAGAATTTCATATCACCTAATGCCATAACACCACCTAGAGCATTATATGAAGGATGATATGCATTCATATATGGAAGCTCATAGACATCATCCAGCTCTTCACATGTTAATGGTCTTTGTGGTGGATTTTGTACTATATATCTTTTTTCTCCGTACTTTTCAATGAGAGGCTTGGCAGTGGCAAAATCAGTATTTTTGTACTGAATGGCAAAGCTTTCAGCATACTTTCGCTTATCATTTTGTACTTCATCGAAATCAGGTAGTATTATTCCTCCTAAAGACTCTACAACAGTTGTTATGTCTTTAGTTTTATAAACAGTTCCTGGAACATAAGTAATATCTTCTACATTGATTCCACTATCAAGTGCATCTGCTATAGCAACAACTGAGAGTTCACCCATTCCATACATTAATAGGTCAGCACCCGAGTCCATCAATACGCTTCTTTTAACTTTATCTGACCAGTAATCGTAATGCCCCATTCTCCTAAGGCTTGCTTCAATACCACCTATCATTATGGGTGAATTCTTATATGTTCTTTTTATTAGATTACAATAGACTATAGTTGCATAATCTGGTCTTTTTCCAGAAATTCCTCCTGGAGTGTATGCATCCTCATGTCTCCTTTTTTTGTTTACCGTGTAGTGATTTACCATGGAATCCATATTTCCGGCTGAGACTAAAAAACCCAGTCTCGGTTCACCAAATGTAGTAATACTCTTATCATCTTTCCAGTCAGGCTGTGAAATAATGGCAACCTTGTATCCGTGGGCTTCAAGCACACGACTTATTATAGCAGGCCCAAAGGTCGACTGGTCGACATATGCATCGCCTATTACATAGACAAAGTCAGGTTTATCCCATCCTCTGGCTTTCATATCCTCAACTGCTATTGGTAAAAAACCGTTTTTAGCCATTTTTACTGATTCCTTTCTTTGGCCTAAAAAATAATATATACTGACATTATAAACTAGAAAGGGACTAATCGTGGAAAAAGATTTATTTTTACCCATAAAAACATATTTTGAAGAATTTGGATATACATGCGATGGGGAAGTAAATGATATTGATCTATATATGGAAAAGGGCGAGAAAAGCGTTGCAGTTGAATTAAAGCAAACCTTCGATTTCAAAGCTCTACAACAAGCCGCACTTAGACAGAAAATTGCGGATTACGTATATATAGGAATCTTCAAACCCAGAGACCTTTTCAGTCGTTCCTTCAAAGATAAATTGTATCTTCTTAAACGTTTGGGAATCGGACTAATTGTAGTTTCTAAAAAAAGTAAAACTGTAGAAATAGTGTGTGAACCAGTTGTTACTGAACTAACTTTATTTCAGACTCGCAACAAAGGAAAGCGAGTAGCTTTATCTAAGGAATTTCAGAAAAGAAAGACGAAAAGTAATACTGGTGGCGTAACTGGAACAAAGCTTATCACAAGTTATCGAGAAGATGCGCTATTAGTCTTAGATGCTCTATTAGAGTTAGGCGGCGAAGCTTCTACCAAGGACATCAAGGCAATCACAAATATTAGTAATACCACTCAAATATTATACAATAATCACTATGGCTGGTTCTCAAGGTGTAGTCAGGGTGTTTACAAAGTTGAGGAGTCGGGTCTACAGGCAGTAGAAGACTTTGAAGATACAATTAGACTATTAAAAACAGGTGATAAAAAAAATTAATTTATCACCTGTTCTATGTTCTTTAAAGAGCTTGTCTAATCGCTGTCTCTACAAGCTTCATATCTGTCGTTGGTTCAAAACGCTCTATTACTTGGCCCTGCCGATTAACAAGAAATTTTGTGAAATTCCATTTTATGTCACTTGAAGCCTCATAATCTGGACACATCTTTTCAAGCTTATGGGCTAAATACACACTATCAGGAGTACTCATATCAAATCCTTCGAATCCTATTTTGCTTTTAAGATATGAATACAAAGCTGTCTGTTTACTTCCATTTACTTCTATTTTAGCAAGCTGTTCAAAGGTAATACCATACCTTGACGTACAAAATGAATGTATCTCATCCTCCGTTCCCGGTGCCTGATTGTCAAACTGATTGCATGGAAAGTCTAATATTTCGAGTCCATGCTCATGGTAGTCTCTATATATCTGCTCTAGCATCTGATATTGTGGTGTATACCCACAGCCTGTAGCAGTATTTACAATTAGCAAGACCTTTCCTCTATATTCGGCCATACTCTTTATCACATTATTTCTACATAAAATGTCAAAAGAATATATTCTTCCATTGTCATCTGTTAGTGAACTGTTTGTATCAGACACTAGATCTTCAAAAATAGATACAAATCGTTTTAAATAATCTATATCGAGGCTAATAGAGCCTGTTTCTAAAGAGTGATTTCCAGATTTGAATTCAAACACTTCTAATCTTTTTTCAAAACACATACCATATATATTTTGATAGTTTACTAGTGGATCTTCTGTTCCTGCCAAGACACTTCCAGATTTTTCATCTATCAACTGTAGAGCATATTCTATGGGAGTAATCATTATATGATAGGGCTTTATTCCAGCCTGTTTCGCATACACTGCACTGACCACGGAGCCTATACTTTTTGAAACAAAGCATATCTTATCGTAGTTTGAATAGTTTACTGAATTTAACTGCTTCTTAACGACTGCTTCCGCTTTTGTAACAAACTGCATAAGTTTTTCTTTGGCGACTTGATTAGCAAAATCGCCCTTTGATAATGAAGCATTACGAATAACTTCAAGTACATTATCATTGGCAAGACCAGTATATTCTATATCCAATATTTCATATCCGTTTTTTTGTAATATTTTCCTTGAATAATATAATAACGGCTTGTCTTTAGTATATCCGATTCCAGGGAAAATGATTGCCAATTTGTTACCCATGATAGCTCCTGCTTTTTGCTGATTATAATCATCTTTATTTAATATTCCATTTATATAAATTTAAACATTTTGCTATTAACAAAGCTATACATTTACCTTTCTCTGCGCCAATTCCATCTTATGCATATTCTATTATTGTCTTAATTTAGTTTGAATCTCAAATTATTTTTCGAAATTATCTTGACACTCAAACTATTCTGTAATAACATCCCCTTTGGATAGTTTGATTATCAAATTATTTGACTTTCAAATTAACAACACAAAAAGGAGAGTAAACATGTTAGAGAAAGTAAAAGCAATTATTGAAGAAAAATTAAACCTTGAAAGTGCAGATATCACTGCAGAAACAAGATTCAAAGAAGATCTTGAAGTGGACAGCCTTGATCTGTTTGAGCTTGTAATGGCTCTAGAGGAAGAGTTTGGTACAGAAATTCCAACAGAAGAACTTACTAAGCTAACAACAGTGGGCTCAGTAATTAATTATATCGAAAGCAAGCAGTAATGTTTCTTTTGACCATTGCATATGCTTTTAGTTATTGATAACTCATACTACTTGGGGAAAAGGTATAAATATGAATACAAAAATAACTGAATTAATGAATATTAAGTATCCCATCATCCAGGGTGGTATGGCATGGGTAGCAGAGCACAATCTTGCTGCTTCAGTGTCTAACGCCGGTGGGCTAGGAATTATCGGAGCGGCATCTGCTCCGCCTGAAGTCGTTCGAGATGAAATCAGAAAATGTAAAGCTATTACTAATAAACCCTTTGGTGTTAATGTAATGCTTTTAAACCCAAACGCTGATGAGGTAGCAAACATAATAATCGAAGAGGGTGTTAAGGTTGTTACTACTGGTGCAGGAAATCCTGCAAAATATATCGATGCCTGGAAAAAAGCCGGTGTAGTAGTCGTTCCCGTAGTCGCAAGTGTTGCAATGGCTAAAATGATGGAACGTTGTGGTGCAGACGCTGTAGTAGCCGAAGGCTGTGAAAGTGGAGGGCACATTGGTTCCACTACGACTATGGCTCTTATACCACAGGTTGTTGATGCAGTGTCCATTCCTGTCATTGCAGCAGGTGGCATCGCAGATGGCCGTGGTTTCGCAGCTGCAAGAATGCTTGGAGCCGAAGCTGTTCAAATGGGAACTAGATTCATAGTTGCTAAAGAATCAATTGTTCACTCAAACTACAAAAAGAAAGTAATAGATTCATCAGATATCAGTTCCGAAGTAACCGGACTTTCTACTGGACATCCCGTAAGATGCATTAGAAACAAGATGACAAAAGAATACCTTAAGCTCGAGCGCTCTGGTGCTGATTTTATGGAGTTAGAAAAGCTTACTCTAGGGTCACTTCGCGCCGCGGTTATAGATGGTGATGTTATAAACGGCACACTAATGGCCGGCCAGATCAGTGGTCTTGTAAGCAAGGAACAAACTTCGGCTGAAATAATTGATGAGATCATGAATCAGGCAAAAGATTTATTGGGCGAATAAAGGATTTTACTATTATGGGAAAAATTGCATTTTTATTCCCTGGACAGGGGGCACAAGTTCCCCTCATGGGACTAGATTTTTATAACAAAATAGCAGTTTCAAAAAAAGTATTCGAAATTGCATCAAAAGCATCAGGACTAAATGTTGAAAAACTATGCTTCACAGAAAATGATGACTTAAATATAACTGAATTTACCCAGGTTGCGTTGCTTGCAACAGAAGTAGCCATATTAAGAGCCGTTGAAGCTATGGGAATAAAAGCTGATTACTGTACAGGATTAAGTCTAGGTGAATACGGAGCGCTGGCTGCTTCTAAGATTATGACTGACTACGATTTGTTCAGCATAATTCGTAAACGAGGAATATATATGCAGAATGCCTATCCTGTAGGAGGCGCTATGATGGCAATTATAGGTATGGATACAGCTCATATTGATGAAATTTTAAAAACAATCGACGGTGTTGTGTCTATAGCCAATGACAACTGTCCTGGGCAAATTGTTATTACAGGTGAGGAAGTTTCGGTACTAAAAGCTGGTGAGAAACTTGCTGCTAATGGTGCAAGACGCTGTATAAGGCTAAATGTGAGTGGACCATTTCACTCTGCACTTTTGCAAAATGCTAGCGTCAAGCTTAAAGCGGTCCTTGAGCCAGTCGAGTTAAGTGACGTATCAATTCCATATATTAGCAATGTCACAGCCAAGATTGTTACAGATAAAAGTGAAATAAAAAGTCTTCTCGCAAGACAAGTATGTAACCGTGTCAGATTCAGAGAATCAATAGAACTTCTTAAAAATCTTGGTGTAGATACTTTTATAGAGATAGGACCTGGCAAAACTCTTGCTGGATTTGTCAAGAAAACTGATAAGGATCTCAATGTCATTAATATTTCATCTGTTGATGATTTGGATAAACTCAAGGAACTAGTTTGAATCAATTTACCAGTCGACTTTTTAACACGAGGATTTATATGTT
Organism: Lachnospiraceae bacterium; assembly: GCA_045639565.1. GTDB lineage: Bacteria > Bacillota > Clostridia > Lachnospirales > Lachnospiraceae > UBA1258. The sequence goes on along the minus strand of JAZUDH010000002.1, from coordinate 9,600 downwards.
AAGAGAAAAGGAATTAGAAGGAAAGGTTGCTCTTGTTACCGGCGGAGGTCGAGGCATCGGTAAAGCCATCTGTCTTGCACTTGGACGTCTTGGAGCAACAGTAATAGTAAATTATAACGGGTCAAAAGAAAAAGCATTAGAGGTTGTCAATGAAATAAACAGCTTCGGTGGTAAAGCTGATAGTATCCAATGTGATGTATCAGATTATGAAGCTTGCGAAATAATGGTTAAAGAGATTGTTGAACAGTATAAAAAAGTCGACATCTTAGTAAACAATGCAGGGGTTACAAGAGATAATCTGATTCTTCGTATGTCAGAAAATGACTTTGATACCGTAATCAAAACAAATTTAAAGGGCGCATTTAATACAATTAAACATCTTACCAAAAATTTTTTAAAGCTTAAAAGCGGAAAGATAATTAACATTTCTTCAGTTTCGGGTGTCATGGGAAATGCTGGCCAGGCTAACTATTCTGCTTCCAAGGCAGGATTAATCGGCCTCACAAAGAGTATTGCCAGAGAATTATCCAGCAGAAATATCTGTGTTAATGCTGTTGCGCCTGGATTTGTTGAAACCGAAATGACTCAGGCTATGCCTAATGAGGTTTTGGAAAATGCTTTAAAATCAATTCCGCTTGGTCGAATCGGCTTACCTGAGGACATTGCGAATGCAGTTGCTTTCTTAGCAAGCGATATGGCTAATTACATTACTGGCCAAGTTATTTGTGTAGACGGTGGAATGGCAATTTAGGAGGATTATTTTAGACATGAAAAAAAGAGTCGTTGTAACCGGAATGGGTGCTATTACCCCTATCGGTATCGGCGTTAATGCATTTTGGGACGCTATCATTGCTGAAAAAATAGGGTTCGGACCTATTACTCATTTTGATGCATCAGAGTACAAATGCAAGATGGTAGCTGAAGTCAAGGATTTTAATCCTGAAGACTACATGGACAAAAAGGCCGCAAGAAGAATGGAAATGTTTTGTCAATTTGCTGTAGCAGCAGCAAAAGAAGCTTTAGTGGATGCAAAGATTGATATGAATGCTGAAAATCCTTACAGAGTAGGCTGTGCTATAGGAAGCGGAATCGGAAGTCTGCAGGCCATCGAGCGTGAACATTCAAGACTTCTCGAAAAAGGCCCTTCCAAGGTTGGTCCTATGCTCGTGCCATTAATGATTTCTAATATGGCTTCTGGAAATGTAAGTATAGCTTTTGGCTTAAAAGGAAAAAGTATAAATGTTGTAACCGCATGTGCGACAGGAACCAACTCAATTGGCGAAGCTTTTAGAACGATTCAGTACGGTGATGCAGATATTATGGTAGCAGGTGGTACAGAAAGCTGTATCACACCAATCGGAATTGCAGGTTTCACAACACTGACAGCTTTGTCACCAAGCGAGGACCCTGCAAAATGCTCTATCCCTTTTGATAAGGAAAGAAGCGGTTTTATTATGGGCGAGGGCGCAGGAGTCGTTGTTTTAGAGGAACTAGAACATGCTATAGCAAGAGGTGCCCATATCTACGCTGAGGTTCTAGGATATGGATGTTCATCGGATGCCTTCCACATAACTTCTCCTGCGGAAGATGGTATGGGAGCAGCTACTGCAATGGAAAATGCTATCAATGATGGAGGAATACAAAAGGAGGACCTAACCTATATCAATGCACACGGAACAAGCACTCATCACAATGATCTGTTTGAAACAAGAGCAATTAAGATAACATTTGGTGAACACGCAAAAAACATAAAAGTTAACTCAACCAAATCGATGGTAGGACATCTTTTAGGAGCAGCTGGTGCCGTTGAATTCATAACCTGCGTAAAAGAAATTGAAAATAACTTTATCCACAAAACCGTAGGATTCAATGAAGCCGATGAAGAAATGGATTTAAATTACTGTAAGGAAAGCTACAACGAAAATATAGAGTATGCTCTCTCCAATTCACTTGGATTTGGTGGGCATAACGCTAGCATCCTTGTGGGAAAATATAAAGGGTAATCCCCCTTATGCAAAGAGGACAAAGAAATGTCAGTATATACAACTTCAGAAATAATGGAGATAATTCCTCATCGTCACCCATTTTTGCTAATTGATACGATTGAGGAGCTTGAAATTGGAATAAAAGCTGTAGGCAAGAAATGTGTAAGTATGAACGAACCCTATTTCGCAGGTCATTTCCCTGGAAACCCTGTTATGCCTGGTGTACTAATTATTGAGGCTCTTGCACAGGTTGGTGCTGTTGCAATGCTTTCTAAACCTGAAATGAAAGGAAAAACTGCTTATTTTGCAGGCATCGACAAAGCTAAATTTCGTCAAAAGGTGGTTCCAGGGGATGTTTTAATGCTTGAAACCTCTATTATTAAAGTATTTGGGCCCCTAGGAGTAGGTAAGGCAGTTGCTACCGTCAACGGTCAAATAGTTGTTGAGGCAGAATTAAAATTTGCAATAGCTTAGGATGAATAGTGTGACAATTAAAAAGTTTGTCACTTGGCACTTTGTACCACACGGCAACATTCCACAATAATGTGGTGTGTAGCTTCAAAATATGAATGTGGAATGTGAGAGTTAATATGAGAAAACTACTAATTCCCAGAAGAATACGTAAAAAAATACCTTTTGTTTTTGAACATAAGGATACTTCTTTTGGTTTATTTAAAGAAAATGATTCCACCAGTGATCCTTCTTTGGAAAAGGCAAAACCTGATGCTGAAGAAGTTTTTATTAAATGTCCCAAATGTGGCGAAATGTTAAACCGCGAAAAGGTTATTAGAAAGAAATATGCCTGCTACGAATGCGGTGGATATTTTCGCATTAAAGCTAACAGAAGAATCAAAATGATTGCAGACTCTAAATCATTCAAGCCATGGTTCAGTGAAACTGAAATTACAAATCCACTAGGGTTTGAAGGCTACGAAGATAAGCTTATCGCTGTACGTGAAAAAACAGGTCTCGATGAAGCAATTACAATAGGTCAGTGCAAAGTTTTTGGTGAGGATATTGTACTTGGTGTTTGTGATTCAAGATTTATGATGGGCAGCATGGGGCATATTGTGGGTGAAAAAATCACAAAAGCTTTCGAGTTAGCTACAGAATACCGTTTGCCAGTATTCTTGTTTTGTTGTTCAGGCGGCGCCAGAATGCAGGAAGGTATCGTTTCTCTTATGCAGATGGCTAAGACTGCTGCTGCAATAAAAAAGCATAGCGATGCCGGTCTTTTCTACTGTCCTATACTAACAGACCCTACAACAGGTGGCGTTACAGCAAGTTTTGCCATGCTTGGCGACGTAATTATGGCTGAGCCAGGGGCACTTATCGGCTTTGCTGGTCCCAGAGTTATTCGACAGACAATAGGTCAAGAGCTTCCGGAAGGTTTCCAGACCGCTGAATTTTTAGTAGAGCACGGCATCATAGACGGTATAGTGAAAAGAGAAAACCTAAGAAAAACAATTCATTTTCTTATAAATGCTCACAAATGTGTTTCTGGCAATTATAGCAATTTCTTTGGATTAAAAGCACTCCCAAAAGTGTCTGAAATCGTTAAAGAACAGGCGGCTTTGTCCCTTCCTCTATCAGCATGGGATAAAGTGAAGGCTGTCAGAAGCATTGATAGAGCATCAGCTCTTGATTATATGAAAGTAATATTTGACTATTTTGTCGAGGCACATGGTGACAGAGCTTTCAGAGATGACCCAGCAATCGTTGCAGGAATAGGCTTCATCGGTATGCAGCCCGTTACAGTAATAGCAGACCATAAGGGCCGTGATATGGCTGAATGTAAAAAGAGAAACTACGGAATGCCTATGCCAGAAGGCTACAGAAAAGCGCTCAGATTAATGAAACAGGCTGACAAATTTCATCGACCAATAGTATGTTTTGTAAACACTCCAGGCGCATTTCCTGGCACGGAAGCCGAAGAACGAGGTATGGGCGAAAGCATTGCAAAAAACCTGCTTGAAATGTCTGCCCTTAGTGTTCCGGTATTATGTATTTTAATCGGAGAAGGTGGGAGTGGTGGCGCGCTTGCCACCGCAGTAGGCAATGAGGTATGGATGCTTGAAAACGCAATCTACTCTATTCTTTCACCAGAAGGCTTTTCTTCTATCCTATGGAAGGATTCAAGCCGAGCAAAAGAAGCCAGCGAAGTTATGAAAATAACTGCCCAGGACTTATTAAACCTAGGCATCATCGATAAGGTTATTCCCGAATTCGGTGGTGCTAACGATCTTACTAAAGATGCAATTGGTGGCTTTTTGAGAGAAAGCATATGCACTTTTTTAGAAAAATATAAGGGAGTAAGCGAAGAAGAAATCAGGGCTGAACGCTATGCAAGATTTCGAAACTTCTAAATGGACAATGAATATAGAAATAAAAGGAACTGGAAGAGCTCTTCCTAATGCTATTTTGTCAAATAAACAATTAGAGCAGTATATGGATACCTCTGATGAATGGATTAGAGAAAGAACAGGAATATTGCAGCGCCATGTTTCTACTGGCGAGACTGTCGCTTCTTTATCTTCGGAAGCTTCGATAAAAGCACTTAAAAAAGCCGGTATAGCGGCTGAAAATATTGATCTTATTTTAGTTGCAACCTGCTCACCTGAAATGGCCCTACCATGCGTTGCCTGTCAGGTTCAGGACAGAATTGGAGCTACAAATGCTGTTGCTTTTGATTTAAATGCTGCCTGTTCAGGATTTTTGTTCGCTTTAAATACTGCATATTCATACTTTGCTTCGGGTATTTACAAAAATGCACTTATCATAGGAGCTGAGGTCTTATCTAAAATAATCGACTGGACTGACAGAGGAACCTGCATTCTTTTCGGAGACGGAGCAGGTGCAGTATATATAGAAGCTAACCTTGAAAAAGAAGATAATTACTCTTTTGTCCAGCATGCCAATGGCGCTAAAGGTATGGTACTTACTTGTGGAACAAGAGATCTTGATAATCCGCTTCATAAAGAGGAAATTATAAAAAAATATGTTGCAATGGATGGAAAAGAAATATTTTCTTTTGCAATAAGGCAAATCCCAGCATGTATAGAAGAGCTTTTAGAAAAGAGTAATGTCTGCAAAGAAGACATTGATTATTTTATACTTCACCAAGCTAATATGCGCATTATCGAAGGAATATCAAAACGCTTAAAGGTAGACCTTTCAAAATTTCCATCTAATGTTTCCGCGGTAGGAAATATGTCGTCTGCTGCCATACCTGTTCTTTTAGATGAATGTATTGAAAATGGAACTCTTAAGCAAGGACATAGGATTGTGTTATCAGGTTTTGGTGCTGGCCTTACATATGGAGCTAGTATCATTACCTTATGATAAGCGCATATTTTATATGTAATAATAGCTAATGCTTTAGCTGTTGTGTTATAATTATTTGAAAGTCAAAAACTATGAGGAATGTATTATGGCAAGGCATACCAACGGAATTAACGAGATGCTCGTAAACCTTTTTAACCATGTTATGGATGTTGAATCTAAAGCGGTTATCACAGAAGAATTTAAAGACATTACAAATAATGATATGCATATTATTGAAGCAGTTGGTATCGATGAGCCTAGAAAAGTTTCTGAAATTGCTAAGATTTTAGGCGTAACTGTAGGTACTCTTACCACTAATATGAATGGCCTTGAAAAGAAAGGATATATTATCAAAGAACGCAGTAACGAAGACAAGAGAGTTGTCTACGTAACCCTTTCTGAGCGAGGCAAAAAGGCTTTCTTCCATCATAGGGATTTTCACAAAAATATGATTAAATCTATCGTTGTGGGACTTGACGATGACGAGAAAAGATCACTATATAAATGTTTGGTTAAACTTGATGCATTCTTTAATAAATAACACAACGCCCGATGGTTTTTTACCACCGGGCGTTTTTGCTATCAGAGATGATATCATTTCATTAGAATTACATTCATCGCTTAATTCTCGTATAGTATTCCTTATCATTTTCATGGTGAATGTATGCGCCATTTTTCAACTGAACCTTTAATGAAGCAGGATTATCCTTGTGTACAGACATATAAATCTCGTCTTCAGGAATGTTTGTAGCTTCAATCGAATCCATTCTTTCGCAGATTGACAGGTGATATTTCATCCGAATATCATTTGTCTGTCACTTCGTATTTTCTCTAAATTGATCTATTCCTGATATCATCACATTAATGGATATCTCAAAGCTCTCATCAATTGAAATCGGATTGCCAAAAGAATTATGTAGCTGCAACATAATAAAACCCTCAAGAAATGCTCTGTAGGTTCTAAGCAGATGATTGGCCACTGTTCTCTCAATTCCTAGCTGATCTGTCTGTTCAAAGAAAAAAGAATACAAGCCTTCCGTTGCCTCAAGTAAATCCTCATCAGAATATTTGTTATACCAAAGCATCGCCTCAAACACCCCTGGATTCTTTATGGCAAACTGATAAAATGCTTTACTGTACTTTAATAGATTCTCCTTGGGATCTGGTGAATCTATACATATTACTGTCTCTTCTGAAACCTTCTTCCAGCCATAAAGCATAAGCTTATAATGCAAATCATCTATTGTCTTCACATGATTGTACAACGATGGTTTTTTGATTCCTAAATATTCCGATAGTGTCGTAACAGTCAAATATGACAGCCCTTTTTCATTAGCAAGTTCTGCTGCCTTTTCTACTATTTTATCCTTTGATAATCCTGTTCTTGGCATAATATCTCCTATCTTCAATATGCAAACACGATTAGTTTTATTTTACTAATATTGTTAGTTTTGTCAACGAAAAGCTGTAGTGATGTGTTATCATTTCATCTTTACACAAAATCCCAGGGGAGGAACCTCTTATATCACAAAAAGCGAATCAGACAAAATAGTACTGACTCGCTTTTTTATTATTATTTATTCTTGTTTGTTCTAGTATTATTGATAATTTTGAATACGATAATAAAAATGATAAGGTGAGTGACCTATAAATATAACTTTTGTATATATAACGTTCTTGTTACTTATTTTGTGCGGTTCTTCTGCGTAATTCAAAACCACGAACCAAATATATCCCCAGCACTGCATTAAACCCTATTGCAGAAAAAACACTGAATCGCTCTACAATTCCAAAATACGCCTCCGGCACAATCCCTGTTCCAATTGCACCAATAAACATCATAGAAAGTGCAGCTGTTGCCCATATAGCAAGACTTTTACATCCATTGCTTTTCAGACATCCAATTATGATAAAACATAGTGAAACAATCGAAGTAATAACAACTGCTGCCGTAACCACGTAAACATGCATGATATCTGAAAATGTAGTCATACCTTTTCCAGCCTCAGATAGTGGAAAAAGCTCATATCCTACCGACGAAATCCAATTCATAATTGCAAATACATAAATGCCAGCTCTTGTCAGCTTGTTTAATGCCTTGGTTTCTGCAATATAGATACTAACTGCCATTATGGAAACAATGCCACACTTTCCGTAAAGGCATGAAAGCTGATTCCATAAACCTAGAGACGGAGCACTTACAGCAGACAAATCACTCACCGCCTGACTCATCCAATCGTAACCAGGATATGCGTAAGGTGAAAATACTACAGCTAGTAAATATGACAAAAAACTGATTATGCCAAAAATCCCACACAACCTTAAATATTTGTACTGCCTCTCCATTATTTCTACCTCCTATCCACTCTGTAAACCTCATTGAACTGATGAATATGTCTTTTTAGTTTTTCCATGCACTCGCTTTCGTTGTCTGGATTGCGATCACATATTCCTATCAGAGTATATACCGGTGTTACATACTGCATCGCCATTGAATCTACGTCCCCAGAAATCAAAACTCCTTTTTTGATTAAAACCTCAAACAGTTTTTTATGATAATCCAAAAAATTATCAACATACCTTTCCGTATAAATATCTGCTATTTTTGAATCACTAAACTGATGTGTCATTAACAGCTTTCTAAATTTGCAGTTGTACTCGTCATGTAAAGAAAACTGCACAAGTTCTATAACCTTTTCCTGCAAAAACTCCTCTGTTATTTTCTCAAAAATATCTATGTCCTTTTCTCCCTCATCTAAATGCATTTGCATTTTCTCAGTTTGTTGTCTGTAACGCTCATCCATCAGTGCGAATATGGAGTCAAAAATATCCTGTTTTCCCTTATAATGCTTATATACAGAAGGAGCTTTGATGCCTACTGCATCTGCAATCTGCTCCATACTTACCTGAGCGTAGCCATATTTTGAAAATAAGTCTAACGAAATATCTAATATTTTCTTCTTTGTTCCTGATAGTTCCATAGTCGTTCTCCTTTGGCTAATGAATATTAGCTTCAATATAAGCTAATATTCATTAGCCGTCAAGTATCAAATATGTACAATAAAAAAGCCTATAGTTTTTTATCCTATAGACTTTTGCTACTGATTATTATACATTCATAACAAGTTCAATTTCATCTTCATCCTCAACTCCCGTAGCGGAAAAACCAATACTTTCATATAGCGCTTTAGCTATGTAATTTTTTTTATTGCAGGTTAATGCAATTCTACAAGTATCAGCAAATGGTTTTGTCTTTATATATGCGATGACTTGATTAAGCGCAGCTCTACCATAACCATTCCCCTGCTGAGATTCATCAATCATCATATGCCAAATATCATACTCCGGTATATCATAATCATATATCACCATGACATACCCAATCATCTTTTCATCAGCATATATCCCAAAGGGCTGGCATTGATTTCTATATACATAAGCCTGTGCTAAACTTCGTATTGGATGAGAAACGTACTCCTCTTGTCCTTTAGCTAACTTGAGATTAAATGCATCTACAAAATTCTCCTCATTAATTACCTTCAAACTAATCATAGTTTTCCTCCATAAATATTCTAGTTAACTGATTCCTTTGAGCTTGTATGAATATCTACGAAAGCCATGACTCTTTTTCAATAAAAAAGCCGTGGCAAAAGTCCACGGCATCTAATCAAAATAAATTAAACAAAAATCACCGAGGTCTTCATGAGATATTCAGATAAAATATTCATTCTAGTTATCATCATAATGAAGCACCTCCTCTCTCAATAATAGTAGCTTATTACAATAGTTACAAAGCTGTCAACAAAATACTTTCTGGTTCCGTAAAAAGTTCTAATACCCACTCTTTGCATAGCGGAATATATTTTTCTATAACCGTTCTCTTATATTTAATATAGATGGAATAGCTAAGAATGAATATTGTGCCCACAGTGGTATAAATGAAATACCTTCGAATTTATCTGGAGAATTAGGAAATTTATCTATAAAACCAAGTAATCCAGTGTATAATGCAATTGAAACACCAAATGCAAACGGTGAATTGTATCTTAGAGATGGTTGTACAGAATATAAAATCATGAATAAAATAGCTAATCAATTAAGAGGTAATCGTGCAGCAACTGGAAGAATAAAGTTATTATAATGGGGTGACAATGATTAACGAAATAGATGAAATGTTTGAATGTATCAGATTAGCATATGAAAATTTCATTAATACGGGAAATGGCATAAGATATGCGGTAGCTCGAATATTTGATGAATATGATGTATATGAAGATGATGATGACGCTAT
>JAZUDH010000001.1:0-5152 GCA_045639565.1 Lachnospiraceae bacterium | reverse complement strand
GACCTCCAGTGCATCAGTTGGGAACCAATCCCATGGCTGAGTAGCTGTGTCCGGCAGGGATAAACGCTGAAGGCATCTAAGCGTGAAGCCCCCCTCAAGATGAGATATCCCTGTAGCAATACATAAGACCCCTTGAAGACGACGAGGTAGATAGGGCCAAGGTGTAAGTACAGTAATGTATTCAGCTGATGGTTACTAATAGGTCGAGAGCTTAACCAAAAAGGTGTTATCCTAGGATTAAAATTCTTCTGTTTTGTGTTAAATTTTTAAAGTTCTTGTTTTTAGTTTAATAATGGTATATAATTTTCAAGGATTACAATGTAATCCTAAATTTTTATCTATTCCTCGATAGCTCAGCGGCAGAGCATTCGGCTGTTAACCGAAGGGTCGTAGGTTCAAACCCTACTCGGGGAGCTCAAGATACGTTAGTTGTTTTTTGATCATGAGAAGTTAGAAAACAGAAATCTTCGTGTCTGATTTGTCTGGCTCCGTGGTCAAGCGGTTAAGACATCGCCCTTTCACGGCGGTAACACGGGTTCGATTCCCGTCGGAGTCACTAACAACTTAATATGGTGCGATAGCCAAGTGGTAAGGCCCCGGTCTGCAACACCGTTATCGCCGGTTCAAATCCGGCTCGCACCTCTAAGAAATGCCCGAAACTTTAAGGTTTCGGGTTTTTTTATTGGTATCACCACGTTTGGGGGTCGCCCGCCATATGTCTGATCGATAAAAATGTAGAATTCTACAAAAAAAGCGAATAAAAATTGAAACTGTAGTGAAGTATGGTATAATGTAATCGATAAAAATGTAGATTTCTACAAAAAAGAGGATTACATGATTAAAAGAGACAAGTATTTAAATCAGCTTATTGCGAATAAAGACAATGGATTTCCTAAAGTAATAACAGGCATTAGAAGATGTGGAAAGTCATATCTTTTAAAAGAAATATATAAAGATTATTTGGTGGAACAAGGAATTCCCGAGCAGAATATATTGAGTATTGAGCTGGATGATGACACAAGCAGCCAATATAGGGATCCCATTGAATTAGGAAGACATGTACGCGATTTTTGTGAAGGAAAAGAAAAATGCTATGTTTTCCTGGATGAAATTCAAAAGGTATATTCCATCGTAAATCCAATGCTTACAGATGGGAAACATGTTTTGGCAAGAAAAAATGATGAAGAGGTGATTACCTTTGTTGATGTTGTGTTGGGGCTTGCCAGGGAAAAGAATATTGACTTGTATATAACTGGTTCAAACTCTAAAATGCTTTCATCTGATATTATTACAGAGTTTAGGGATAAAGCAGTTAATATTCATCTGGCGCCGCTTTCATATGAAGAATTTTACGAGTATGTCGGAGGCTCTAAAACCGAGGCTATATATGAATATATGCAATATGGCGGAATGCCACTTGCTGTACTGAAAGGAGAATCCGAAAAAAAGGATTACTTGAAAGGTCTTTTTGAAACGACATATTTCAGGGATATTATTGAAAGAAATACTATAAAAAAAGGTTCATCCCTGGATGAATTATGTAATATCATAAGTTCTGCAACAGGTGAACTGATAAACGCGGAGAAAATAGCGAATACATATAAGAGTGTTAAGCATGAGACAATAGATGCAGCCACCATTGATAAATATATTGGCTTTTTCACAGATGCATTTCTTGTAAAAGAAGCAAAACGATATGATATAAAGGGCCGATCTGAAATAGGAGCTCTTCGAAAATATTATTTCGGAGATACGGGATTAAGAAATGCAAGACTTAACTTTGCATATACAGATGAGGGCCAACTTCTGGAAACAGTGGTATATAATGAGCTTCTTTACAACAATTATTCTGTTAATGTTGGAACGTTTGATACCGTAGAGAAGAATAAAGAGGGAAAATCTGTTAGAAAAACGAATGAAGTTGATTTCTTTGCAAGAAGAGGAAATAAACAGTTTTATGTTCAGGTTTCTGCGGACATTTCATATGCTGAAACAAGAGCGAGAGAATATAGACCTTTTTTAATGCTTAATGATCAGATAACGAAGATTATCGTAATTAATAAACCGATTAATGAGACAATTGATGAAAATGGTTTTGTTGTCATTGGGATAAATGATTTTCTCTTAAGATATATAAAATAGGTGTTACTGCAGGTGTTACCAATATGCCGACACTAGCAAACGTATAAAATATCAAGTCACCACTCAGGGGGTGACCAAGGGGCTTTTTTTGATATCTGACATCGTAAAAACCTCCTTTTTTCAACGTTTTTTATGATTTTTTAAAGCTTCAAATCCGACTCGCACCTCTATATGTTTTTAATGAAAAGCTTGAGAATTCGCCGTTCTCGGTTTTTTTTCTGTGGAAAAATAATGATGTTTTGGGGGTGACCAAGGGGTGACCGGAGTTTTCGCGTGAAAGGGGTGACCTTTATCTCTCAGAAAAATACATGAGGCTTATTGAAAGGAATGGCCTTGCGGAAATGAGAAAGATGATGAATGATGGAAAAGTAATTTAATAAGATAGCACTCGAATGGATAAGCTTGATTTATATTATATAGATTTGAAATATATTCATAATCTTTCAAATGCGGACGTCATTACAAATCGTGCAAATAAAGTATTTGATTTGGTTGTTAATAATCCGGAGAAAAGTAAGAATCTTGTAAATCGGTCATCCATCTTTATAAGATTGGAGCAGGAATTGAAGAGATATATAAGATGAGCCTTTGCTTTATCTTAACAATATGTTTATGTGGACTGATAGAAATATCAGTCCTTTTTGTCACATTTCGGTGTAATTATACGTCTAATATATAGAACAACATGTTAGGATTACATATGGGCCCAGTAAAACATGGCATGGATATGAAAGGAGATAGGATGAATCTAGTAGAACGAGCTAAGGAAAAAGATTCTGAAGCATTTGAAATACTGATGCGTAATGAACTTCCGAGTATGTACCGTATTGCAGCATCTATCCTTCAAAATGATGAAGATGTAGCGGATGCAGTTCAGGAAACACTCCTTATATGCTGGGAAAAAATTGGAACACTTAAGAATGATGCTTTTTTCAAAACGTGGTTAATCAGAATATTAATAAATCAGAGCAATGACATTTTGAGAAAGAGAAAGCATACAGTACCACTTGATGAAGTAGGGGAGCTTTTTGTTACGGATAGCTATGATAATAACGAGTGGAAGGAAATAACGGGATTGCTGGATGAAAAGTACAGAACAGTAATTGAACTATTCTATGTGGAAGAGTTATCTACTCGTGAAATATCAAAAGTAATGGATATTTCGGAAGCCAATGTTCGAATTAGGCTGTCAAGAGGGAGAAAACAGCTTGAGAAGGCGATTCTTATGCAGGAAAAAGTGTTTAGGAGGGCGTAATGAATATAAATGAATATACTGATATAAGTAAAAATATAGAAGTCCCTGAAACAGTTATTAATCGTTTTGAAGAGACAATGAACGTGATAAAGAGCGAGGAACCAAAGAAAGGCATTAATCGTAATGTATGGAAATTGTCTGCATTAGATATAGTAATTAAAGTTGCGGCAGTTATTATTGCAGTTGCTATCTTTACATTGGCGGGTGTGTCTACAAAAGCATTTCTTAGTAACAGACTTAGGATTAAGAACACTCCGGATGAAGAAGTGATTACACTATATGAAAACATATTTAAGGATTATACCGGAATGTTCTCAAGAGAACTTACAGAGGATGAACTGCTGTTAGAAAATGAATGTTACGATAAATATGTTAACAGTCAGGAATCGCCTAAGGAACAAATAACAATTATTGAATCTAAAGCCGAATATAAGGGTAAGGGAGTTGCATATTGTAAAGAAGACGGAATTATTTACCTTCCGGATAAAAAATTAGATGAAGAACAAATGCTGGAATGCATTGAGTTTGCACAGTTTTCTTTATATATAGATTATGAAAGATACAGAGCAGCTACAGATTCGAATTATTACTTAAATGATTTATGGGCGTTATCCTCCAAAGAAGTTGAGGAAATATATCTTGCGTATTTTGGAGCATGCACAGATACTGCATTATTTAGCAGAGAACTTACAACTTCTGAAAGTATAATGCTGAGAAACTATAGAAAACTATATAAGTATTCGGATAAAAAACCGGAGAAATTAATTTCAGTCATCAGTGATGAAACTGAGTATACAGGTAGTGGTGTGGCTTTTTGCAAAACAACCTGTTGCTTCTACATTCCGGACAGCGAACTCACAGCAGAAGAAGTACTGGAAATATTGGACTGGGAAATTAAAGCAGAATATAGTTTGGTTCGCCTGGACGAAGAAATCGAAGACGGATTAAGAACAGAACGTCCCTTTATTGAGCCGGTTCACAGAAATCGAATTATAACAATCGATTCTTTAATGGAAGCAGATGAGGATATAGTGGAGCTTCCTTGGGTAAAAGCATATAGTGCGGTTATAGAAAAAGAATTTGATGAAACAAAGGCATTGTGGCCGGAGGATGCTTCATCATATTATGCTAATGTATGCTTTATTTTTCTTAATGATGATGATATCCCTGAAATGCTCTTCAAAATGTCAATTACGGATTTTGACTACGATGACAGATGTAATTATAGAGATATAATATACACCTACAAAAACGGAGAAGCTGTAAAAATTGATGCTAATGAAAGTGAGTTAAGGGATTTATATAATGATAACGGCAAGTTCAAGTATGTAGAAAGAAAAGGAATGGTTTACCTGGATTCCTATAGTGAGCAGCCTTTAGTAACACTTGAAGTTGGTGACGACGAAGAAGATATTCCAGCAGATTCATTAACAAGAGTTGATGTATGGAATTCAGATTTTTCTTCCTGTGTTCAAAGCAAATCTAATATCTATATAGAGCATCGAATCATAGATAAAACGGATTTAAACGGTATGCGGGCATGGGATAACGCAAGCTTCGTTGAAGAATATTATATAAATGTTACCGGTGTCAATACAGAAAGCATTCCGAATGTTGTTTATGGAAACAAGGTATCAAAAGAAGAATATGAACGAGCAAACGAAGCCCTTTGGCAGGGAGAGGAGTACATTACTCTTGAAGTATCTGATTTTGACAAAATATACATAGAGGATAACGTTGTAGAGTCCTTGGCAA